>JBEKQC010000114.1:0-2688 GCA_049520095.1 Terriglobales bacterium | reverse complement strand
TGCCGGTGTGCGGGCTGATCGCGCACTACAACGCCACGGGCTTACCGCCTGGGCCGGACGGCGTGCCACCGCTGATGGTGGCGATTCTCGTCAAGCGCCTGACCTTTCGCGGATTCATCGTGTTCGATTTTTCGCAACAGCGGCCTGAGTTCGAGAGGGACATGGCTCAATGGCTGAGAGAGGGCAGGGTCAAGTACCGCGAGCATGTGGTAGAGGGGCTCGAGAATGCGGTGGCCGCCTTCCAGGGGTTGTTCAGGGGGCAGAACTTTGGAAAGCTGCTTGTTCGGGTAGGGCCGGAACCGGGGAAACAGTAGCGCTGGCCGGCCGACCCAGTTCTCAACCGTCATGGGACGACCCGGTGCGCTTGGGGGCTCGGCAGTGTTAGTGCTGTGTCGGAAGCTCACTGGTTGAGCATTCGCCCGATTGGACACCCGCTGCCTGCACTGAAACGCATGCCCAAAATCCCTTCCATTCGGCTTACCGCAAGCGATTGATTCTCAAACGCCGGTTTGAGCAGATTCCGCTGCCCAGAATCAGATGTTTGTGGGCAACCGCTGGGTCGAGTCACGCGGACGTCTGGCAGACCTCCTAGATGGAAGACAAGCCATCGTCGACAAGGGTGGCGACCGGGGGAATGTTGCAGAAATTCTTGGGCTTCTACACAATCTGTATCGGCCCCTTGCCAGCCATTAGATTCAATCTCCGAAATAGTGCCCTTGATCCCTTGATAATTCAGGAATCTCGCTGCTCAAGCCGTGTTTCGCCGCCCAAGTCAAGGTGTCCTTCCAGCGAGCCATTTTCTCAAGATCCGAACTCATCACCCATCCATTCAGAATCAGCGGGATGGGTGGTCGTTCAATCCCCTTAGAATTAGCAACTTGGCAAAGCTGACTGTAGATGTCATTCCATATCGACGGAAGAGGGCACACGAACGCGGATTCCCCCGGGATTGACCGGACGATCGCTGGCGTGATCGGGAGGCCGGGTCGCCCTCCCTGATGTGCAGGGCACTTGCGCGCATGAATGTCCGTCCCATTCGCACCATAAACGTGTCCGCAGTGCTTGCAGTGTAGTACATACACGAATTGGAGGTGGTCTGTACCGCGCTGTTCAGTGCAGCGGACTACGACCTGGCCATTCCGGTTTTCGTAGCCCGGTTTCGTGGTCCCTTTCCCCGTATGCCTCATCGTGAGCTCCCACTTCCGCTAAAGTTGGTGATCTATTTATTAGCGCTTCGCGAGGTAGCTTCACTTTGGATTTGCTGGTCCCGAGCCAGCGTTCTGTTCCGATCCCAATTCCTTCCGAAGAGGGTTGCCTATTAGATCCGTGGTGCTCATCACTTCCTCGCACGGGTAAGAGCAGTTTTAGGCTTTCGGTTTTGGGTTGGCGCATCCCCAACTCTTATAACACCCGCACAAACTTCTCATGCTCCAGCAAAGAGTGAAAGAACCGAATAATACGATTGGCGATCACGGCTGAACGTAAGGTAAGGCCGACTTCAATGTTTTTCCCCTGGGCAGCCTCAGTGAAATTCGCTGAGGACACGAAGACTTCGGCGTCATCCACCACAATGCATTTTGCGTGTAGTGCGGCGCGTGCTTCTGGCTCCAGTGACAAGGACCGCGGATCGTAGAAGATTTCAGGAAACGGGCGTCCACTTGGCCATTGGCTGGTGCGGAATCGATTAGCAAAGCCCCTGACGATTTCTGACGACAAAGAGGTGTCGCCCATCTTGCGCTGAATGTCCAGGAACATCTGCACCTTCATGCAAGGTACTTCAAGCATCCTGTCCGCCAGTGTCTTGAACACCCGCTGGCCCTGGTGTACCGCGTAACCGGCGATCAATGCAGATTGCTCCGCCCGCCGGAAAAGGTCCTGGACTACGACCGATGTATCTCGGTTTGAGACGCCAGCCACCTCTGGTCCCGTGGTGACCAAATCGACAAGGTCCTCCAACGGTGGCCTCGAGGAAAGTCCAAAGGCGAGGAGGTCCAGGGCGCGTGCAATAGCGACGGGAGACATGCCGCAGGCTTCGAGGTCATGAATCGCCGCCGCTACGTCTACCGAGACATCGCCTTTGACGAAGCGTTGAACGGAGCTCGCCGGGTAGGGTGGGCTCAGACGCCCAGTCTCGATGGCGATGGAAAGCGCACGTATGTCAGACGGCGCTAGCGAGAGGAGCGGTTCCTTCACTGGCAGCAGCCTCCGAAAAGAACTCAGCACCAAGATTCTGAACAGTTCGAACCACTAGCGCTCGGTCAAGAAAGTCATTTTGCTGCTCGCAACTGGTTTCCGAAACGAGAAGGCACCCGTGGCATGCTGACCCATGAAGGAAGCGTCGCTCATGGCTGCTTGGCGGGTCGTGTTGTGCACATACAGGATCGTTCGAGCACAGCGTTCCCATGTCGAGTGCGTTCCGGACGGACTCGTGAATCCGCCGACCCACTTGCACAAGTCCCCCAAGAGTGCATTCCGCATCCGACGATCCCGTGTACAGAAGCACGCCATAACCAACATTAGGGATGGCATAAATGCGCTCGCGAATGGAGCTTGCGGGGTAGCCGCATTCAAGCGCAACGGCAGTAATCAGAAGGTGCGAAAATGAGTGGAGCATCATGTATGACAGGCCGGGGAATTCGCGTTTGGTCCCTTTGTGTTCCTTCTGCCACAGTTTGAACCCCTCCGCAA
>JBEKQC010000113.1:0-5694 GCA_049520095.1 Terriglobales bacterium | reverse complement strand
AATCGCTTTCGGTGGCGGGAACTCATCCAGTGGAGCAACCAACGAGCTGTTCGTCACCGTGGGCAACGGCAACGGGCTCAACGAATTGGCCGGCACCTTTTTATCAATCAAGCCGTAATTGAAAACAACAGCAGCAGGCAGGAGGATGTAACTTGGGCCGTCTGAATGAGGCGGCCCTTCTACTCTGGGACCCAGGCGTCGCCGACCAAGCCATCGGCTTCGATAGCGATGAGTGTATCTTGATTCAGCGCTCCATTCTTTGGCTATCTCGTCCGGCAGAAACTTCAGGGCGACGAAGCGGTGCAGCTTTACATCCTCGGCCTGGTTGACCACACCCATCCACCGAGCTTCTCGACGAAGCGGCAGTGCGAGATGGTCTGGCCGATCATTGGGAGCTAGCCGTTTTCGACGCGCGCCTTTATATCCGAGTACGCCGCATCGATGAGCCTGCTTAAGGCTGCGGCGTTTGTGTCCGTTCCAGTTACCAGCTCCACATGGCGCATAAACTTGCCGGTGCCTTGCAACAAGCGTGCCGGATCCGGCAGCGCTGCGCCGTGAAAGAATCCCACGTTTACGTGCGAAGTGAATACATTGACGTAGCCGAAGGGCGCATCTCCCATACATGCAACCGGACAGCCGTCATGCAAAAGCTCCCGGACTTCGTCCCCGCATTTTCGCATCACCTCAAACCACTGATGCGCGATGGCTCCCAATCCACCTGCATGCTCTTTCATCCACGCATCGATGGCTGGATCCCGCTCGACAGCGCCGTTGAATCGCAGCAATTCCGTTCTCATCGCCGCTCCACTTTCTGCTTTCGAGATCGACGTCGCTTTTGTTGACCTGCACTGGTCTTCCTGTGGGGATTGCAAGCCCGTCGCCGCATTGACGTGACCGGCGAATTTTATATCAAGGAAATGTTAGAGAAACTGGCACAGCCGTCGAGGTCGACGCGAATTGCCGTTCCCGTGCTCACATCGTTCATGAAGAAATGCTTATTGGGACGGCCATTTCTTCTCTAGCTCTTCCAAGCTCGCTTCGACTCTGGCAACGTCGCTGGCATATGCGATCGCTGGCAGTCGCACCAACTCCCACTGTTCCTGCTCGATCACGTGTCCGACCAAGTCGTCCTCATGGAGGCGTTGCATGATAATAATGATGCAGCCCGTGCACTTGTCATTCAGCCGGCTGTAGAACTGCAACGAGCATTCTGAAGCAGAACGCTTCCCTGTTGCCAGACCACCCCATCCAGGGAAAGCCCGCAATGCGGGACTCAGAAAAGAGGTGGGTATGGGATGGGATTACGCTTGGAATTCGCGGAAGGAGTTGATCGCGCACCTGTGCGACGAGCCGACCAGCTACAAGACGCTGGCGCGCAAGGCCACGAGCGAGGACGGCGAGTCGGTGTTGTGGGCGGTCCATGAGATGGGCCCGGAGGACAAAGAGAACCCAGGCCTTCGGTTCATAATGTGCTACCTGATGCGCTATGACCTCAAGCACCGGCTGCACGGGTGTAAGGAAATAGGCGAGACGATGGGGCCGAGCTACTATTCGTGCCCGCTCTCGTTCCTGGACATGGTGCCCGAGCCGGAGGGCGAGGACGTCAAGCAATGGCGCGAGAGCGTTCGCAGGTTCCACGCGGACATGGCGCAGAGAGCGCGCAGGTTCAAGGCGCTGAAGATCGGCGACACGGTGAAGCTGCGCGATGGCTGCACGCCTTCGGAAGTGGTTCTTACGTCACTGAAACCGCTACGCGGGACGCACGACGGCGTCCTTTACAGGGTAAGCAAGCGGTACCTGGCGCTGCCGACGGCAATTGACTTGAACAACGCTGCATTGAAATTGCGTAAACAGGGCAAGCTGGCCGACGCCGAGCCGTTACTGCGCCAGGCTCTCGCGTTCGATGAACAGGATCATGGCGCTACCCACCCTAAGATTCCGCACCGCCTCAACAATCTTTGTACGGTGCTCATCCCGCAGGGCAAGCTGGCCGAGGCAAAGTCATTGCTGGCCCGTGCATGGCAATTGAAATGCGACCGCCACGATCTCACAAGCACGCGCCTGCTCTTTGTTCGACTTGCCATCGCGCTGCTGGAATCCCAGACAGTGGAAGTGTTCGTCGGGCAGTTGAAAAACCTCCTTGCTCTCGAATCTTTACCGGACCACGCCGAAGTAGTGAAAGTGTGGGACATCACCTGCTTTATCGAGTCCCTCCGTCCGAAAATTCCTCCAGACGCGGGCAACTTCCTCACAGCACTCGTTTCTGCCATGAACGATCGCACGAAACTAGCCGACCTCGACCGTTTCCCTGAATGGCGCACCCAACCGCCCGTTCCACTCGATGCGCCTTGGCCTAACGAGCAGCAGGCTCACCACGGAGCGGATGGAGGCTAGCGGCGCAGCGTGCCGGCAGCGAAATCAGCGCCTTGGGCTCGCAGTTCGCCTCGGGGGAACGGGCTGAACGCGGTCGGCCCTACCTCCTGCCGCCATGGCAATTCCCCGTAGCTCGACGGCGTCAGAGACACTCCATAGGTGTTCTTGATACCAACGGCCCAGCGCCGCTGGGTCTTGAGCGCGGAAGAACAACCCGCCAATGCCAGTCACTTTTTCCATGTCTATTCCCACTCCTCCACTTTGCCAAGATACCTATGTGTAATCCGCGCTACAACACTGCTCCCAGCCTGTAGCAGCATCCGCCAGCCCCCGGAATCGAAGCAGGTAGGGGCGTTGAAGGCAGGTGAATTCTCCATCGACCGCTGCGAGTGCCGCACCAGCCCTTGACATGTTTCCAAGTCGCCTGGCCAAGCAGCTATTTCTTTGCTTTCGCTGACCTTTTTCTCCTCGTTTTGCCGCGTTAACAGGTGAGGGGCAAAAGGGAGGTTTGCGATGAAAACCCAACCGGTAATTATCACGGATCGCCGCCAACGTACACGAGAAGGCGTTTTTGCCGAAATCGAAAACATCACGTACAACGTGCTGCGCAAGTACGGGATCAACGGCCCGGCCTTCGCCTAAATCAAGGAGCCAAGTTTATGACCTACGTAATGACCAAACCTTGCCCGGTGTGCAAACAGCAACTCACCAAGCCACGGCCTACCGATACGGTGCCCTGCACCTGCGGCCATCATGTTTGGCAGGGCTAGCGCACTCCGATGCGAGCCACATCTGCGGTGTGAGTAGTCCAGCAGTGCCCCGCGCGGCACACAGGAGCCATTCACGAAGTTATGCACGGACCCTAAGTTGGATTGAGCAGTTCTTGGGGAAGAGCTGTTCAACGATAGCGCCCCATGACTCTAACCGGAGTCTGGGGCGCTTTCGTTTTTTGCGCGGCGCTGAACTAGGCTGAGGTTTTCTGCTGATTCTCCCATCTGCGAAAGCGACGGACTGGAACTGCGGCCGCATAGCCGTTTCGCTACTGCCAGCCGAAATGAATTGCTTGCGATAATATTGCCTTGCTCGCGGTCTTCGACGGAGCCGCGTCACAAACATCCATGGACGGGGTATCACAAATGTGGAATGGTACCTCGAGAACGGGCTTCTAGGACACCAAGGCAGTTCGGAGTGAATCGCCGGCAAACGAGAGTAGCGGAAGCAGTGAGTTAAGAGAGGTAAGACTGATCTGAGCAAAGCCTATGGCGGGCAGCCGAACCAGCTAAGCTATTGGCCTCGGTGTTGTTCTCGCGACGAACGTGGGATATAGAGAAATCGACTGACCGGGCCAATTTCCGACAGATCCAGTGTAGGGAATAAAGCCGCGGGCTGCGGCATCTATACTCGCCACTCATCTGCTTAACCATTACCTCGGAATCTGAAAACACGTGAAGCGTCGTGGCCTTAAGCCCCAGGGCACACTGCAGCGCTTCCAGGAGAGCAACGTACTCGGCGACATTATTGTCTTGGTGCCCGATCCATTTTGCGATTCTGATTGTACCGTCAGCGGAACCGTCGATTACAACGCCAATACCAGATGGGCCGGGATTCCCGAGAGAGCCGCCATCGATGTAGGCCACAAGGTCTGACATTGGATTGGTGAGCTAGAAAAAACCATACGTGACCCATCTTCCAGCGTCAAGATGCTTCTCTGGCTCCTCCACATACTCCTTCGTGCAATTGAGGATGTTTCTGTGGAAAAACGGGACTTAATTAATCTCCCATTCATCAAGTAACAACGATTCAATGGGTTACGGTTCTTGGTTTGGATCCATCGCAACAGCCGATTGCACTGAAAACGGTCATTGACAATCTTTGAGTAAATCTCTAAGGTTGCTCCCGTCGACGGCTGAAAGGGTTGGCTTAATTAAACTTTTGCCAGTCCGAAGTAGGCTGAGTGATCAGCTTGGCGGGGCAACCCGAAGAGCAGCCAGACCTGAAAAAACCGACGGCTCTCGCGAGGAGTAGTTGGGGTTTGGGACCGCGAAAGTGGTGATCGCATCAAGGGCTGTGACGGCGCATGCCTCCATGTTATTGGCTCCCTCGCAGGAGCTGATGGCTAGAGCATAGCCAAATGGCTAGAGCATAGCCAATGTCACAGCCTTTACCTTTCTCCAGTGTTCTCACTGCCGCAAAGCTGGTCGCCCAGAAAAGCATTCTTCCCCGGCTTGCCCTTGCCCGCGATGATCGGATTGACGCCCATAGAGTCAATGCTGAAATCAGGACAGTCTTAGGGATAAGGTTTATTTTTGAGAGCTGGAAGCGGGAATGAGGCAAATTCCGAGTTCGATTCTTCGTCTCGACGCGCACATTTCACGAGCGCTGAATACGATCAGGAAACCGAGCACCGCCGAAGAAATTACCGAGTTGCTCAATCGTGAGCTGGACTCCGAAGACCGCCCTTTTGAGACCAAAGAGGTGGCAGAGCGATTGCAGAACAGCCAGAACGCAGTGTTGACTCTATATTGGTCCAGGACTCGTGTCCGCAAGTAGCCTTCCCTACACCCAAACGGTCCGAAGGTTGCTTCCGGCGCCGACGGGAACCACTTCGCCAGAGTGCAAGCCCAGCCAGCCTGGCAACCATCGCCATTGACTGCACAGGTCACCCCAATATTGGACACGCGTGAGGATTCAGCGTAACCTTAAGCGTGAGTGAGCAGTTTCTCTCCTCTTTCAGGTCCCCTGAACTAAGTCAGTTCATCTGAAGTACCTTCCTCTTAGTCGGCAGCACCCAGAAGGTGTCCCCATGATCAGTGCCAAGGCTAACAAAGAACCGCAACCGAAGATTGTCGTCGGCCCGAAAAGCTCTCTTAGCAAGTTGGCGGTGATGCCCGACACCGTCCCATCACGAGACAGGATAAGAGAGCGGGCCTATGAGCTGTATGAAGGCCGTGGTTGTAAGCCCGGCCAAGACGAACAGGACTGGTTCCGCGCCGAGCATGAGATCCTCAAACAGGAGCGGTAAGGGAACCACATCACCGCCATCCGTGAATCTGCCGGAGGGCTGGAGGGATACCTATGGATTGCTCACTCTGCGAAATCAAAAGTGCCGAAGGTGAGGAAGTTGGGGGAGTGCCCGGTCGTGGCGTTAGCAGCGATGCGCTCGGGCGTGACATGCCGTGCACAGCGTGATCAAGTTTTTTTCTGAATCATGCCCGGAGTGACTGCGAAACTGTTTGTGGTGGACTTCCAGGTTCGACATCGTGCCACAGGATTGACACCTCCAGCCGTCGCGACGCACGATCTGTTGGCGCAGGCTTTCAT
>JBEKQC010000112.1:0-3469 GCA_049520095.1 Terriglobales bacterium | reverse complement strand
CAAGCAAGTGAGGCGCGATTTGTTAGTGCGAATCATTTAGTTCCTTAAGGCCTGCGGGTCATCCGGGTTCCGTTGATCGCCCCGGTACTCCCGCTGTATGAGTTTGCCGCTCCACCAACGACCGCCGACCTGTAGAGGTGGAACTGGCCTGAAACGGGCTTCTGGGAAGCGGGAAAAAGAGGCTCTGTGCGGTTTGTCGGCAAACCTTCCCTTACCGGGTTAGGTAAGGGTTGCCCTCGATCTTGGCCACACGAAGAAGATCGGCCAGCCCAGATTCCCCAAGATTCCATTCACGCGGCGGCGTGAGTCTCGTCACAGCCAAGAGTGAGCCCAGTGAGATTGAATAGCATTGGCGGGCAAATGAATCGCCGATGGCAGCAGGTCTATATGCAGAACCATGGAGGTTGGGAAGACGCTTGTCATCGCAGCACTCCACGGACTTGGGGCTGTCGCTACAAAGCCAGGTACTGGAGCCTCTATGACTGAGTCTGGCCGCATGGGAAGCTGTGACTAAACTGGATGTTCCATAATCGGGCCCAGGGGGAGGACGATGGAAAACGCGGTCGGTCTAGTCATGACGGGTGGCGGTGCGCGCGGCGCTTATCAAGCCGGTGTTCTCAAGCGCATTGGCGAACTGAAACGCGCCCGCACCCAGGGTAATCCTTTTCCGATCATTGGAGGCGCTTCCGCGGGAGCGATTAATGGTGCTGCTCTTGCCACAGGTTGCAACGATTTTGCTCTTGCAACCCAGCGTATTGCGGAGGCTTGGGCGACTCTCGAACCTTCCGAAATCTTTCACTGTGGTCTCTTGTCCCAGGCGCGGAATTCCCTAACCTGGATGCTCGATCTCTCCTTTGGAGCGATTCTGGGGGGAGGCAATGCCCGATCGTTATTAGATGCCACTCCCTTACGCCATTTTCTCAATCGGCACCTCGACTGCGACCGGATCCAGGAAAACATCAAGCGCGGACACCTCTACGCTCTCGCGATTTCCGCGACCAACTACAACTCGGGTAAAAGCTATCTCTTCATTCAGGGAAAAAAGGGCCATCCGATGTGGAAACGGATCCGAGTGGTGACGGTGGCGACGAAGATTACGGTCGATCACGTTTGCGCGTCTTCGGCTATTCCTATGGTTTTCCAGCCGGTAAGACTCAAAACCCCGCGTGGGTCCGCCTTCTTCGGTGATGGTTGTTTGCGCCTGCAACAGCCGCTCAGCCCGGTGATCCGCCTGGGGGCGGAGAAGGTTTTCGCGATCGGCGTCCGCTGCGGAAATAAAGAAAGTCAAGAGGAAGCCACGGATGAGAGAAACCCTTCGCTAGCGCAAGTGTTGGGAGTTCTCTTGAACGTTATGTTTCTGGACCATCTCGCAACTGACATCGAGCACCTTGAACATTTGAATCAGTTGCTCAACGATGGCCACATCAATCAGCTTGGGATTGAAGGACATGAAAAGATACGGCCAATTGGGACCTTCATCATTTCACCTTCGGTCAACTTGTCAGATCTGGCGGAGCAGCACCAGCGAGACATGCCCGCTCTGATCCAGTACTTTGTATCGAGTTTGGGGCGAGACGCGGCTTCCTGTGCGGATCTGATGAGTTACCTGCTATTCACGCCCAACTATACGCGAGACCTCATTGAGATCGGTTACCTTGACGCCAGCGAACGAATCGAGGAAATCGAAGAATTTCTCTATTCTCCCAAAGAGGGGAACGCTGAGAACCCACTGGCCAGTGTAACGGGACGGAACGTGCCTAAGGCAGGTTCGGCAGCGAAACCGACCGGAAGCGCGGTCAGATCCCGCGGCTAATCATCCGCCCGAATGCGACCGCACTTCCCGATGCGACATAGATCACTGACAACTGTGCGCCGGCAGGGTAACAATGTTTGTGCTCGGAACTCACGTTTGGAATATCGACCGTAAAAGGAATGTCTAATGACCCCTCACCGGGAGGTACACGCTCGAGGAGGAAATCATGATCACCGCACCTCGCTACCCAGGCATTCGAGTCACCGCCAACGGTAATCAGCTCGTCTCCTACCATACGGAAACACGCATTGCTGATGCTGGAGTTTTCTACCCCATCACACCTTCCACCGAATTAGGTGAACTCTATCAACAGTCCTACGCCGAAGGCCGCCTGAATGTTTTCGGCGGCAACTCCCTGGCGGTCGAAGCCGAGGGCGAGCACGCGGCGCAGGGCGGAGCCATCGCGCACTCCGTGTGCGGCAAGCGGGTAGTGAATTTCACCTCCGGCCAGGGAATTCTATACGGCGTCGAGCAGTATTATCACGCGCCCGGCAAGTGCTCGACGATGGTACTGGAGGTCGTCGCTCGCGCGTTGACCAAGCACGCGCTCAACGTGCACTGCGGCCACGACGATGTCTACGGCGCGCTCGACACCGGATGGATCATTCTGTTCGGCAAAGACGCTCAGCAAACCGCGGACCAGGCGCTCATTCTGCGGCGCGTGACTGAACTCAGCCTGACGCCCGGCATGAATTGCCAAGACGGCTTTCTTACTTCCCATCTGGAGCGAACTTTTTATAAGCACGAGTCAGAGCTGATCCGCCTGTTCCTCGGCGCTCCGGACGACATCATCGACTGTCCGACCGAGGGCCAGCGCATCCTGTTCGGTCCGAAGCGTCGCCGGGTGCCGCGCATGATCGATCTCACCAACCCGGTGCTGCTCGGGCCGGTGCAGAATCAAGAAAACTACATGCAGGGCATCGCCGCGCGCCGCAACAACTTCACCGAACCGATCGCGCAGTTCCTCGAAGAGGCCTACGCGGATTTCGGAAAGCTGACCGGCCGCTACTACGGGATGCTCAGCGCCTATAAAACCGACGATGCGGACACTGTGTTCGTGTCGCTGGGCTCGGCGGCGGAGAACATCGAAGCCGCCGTGGATTATCTTCGCCAACGCCGAGGTGCGAAAGTTGGCTCCATCCACGTCAACGTGATTCGCCCCTTCCCCGAAGCCGCGGTCATAAACGCGCTCGCCGGAAAGAAAAATGTCATCGTACTGGAGCGCACCGACGAGGCACTGGCTGGCGACAACCCAATGGGCCGCGACATCCGGACTGCCCTCAATAAGGCATTGCAGACCGGTGATCGTCCAGCGACCAGCGGGCTGCCTGCCATCACCGCTGACCAGATGCCCCGCCTCTTCTCCGGCATCTATGGCTGTGGCTCGCGGGACTTTCGGCCGGAGCAGGTCTTCGGCGCGTTCGAGTTTGCCACTGGCGCTCGCGCTCGCACCGACGGCAAGCGGGCTTCCGACGGAATTTCGTTTATGGTGCTCGGAGTCGATCACCCCTACGAGGTGAGGTCCGACGAAACGCCGTCGCTTCTGCCCGAAGGCGCGGTCGCCGTTCGCTTCCACTCCATCGGCGGCTGGGGAGCAATCACCACGGGTAAGAACCTGGGCGCTATCCTGGGCGATTTGAACGATCTGCTCTACGA
>JBEKQC010000111.1:0-7639 GCA_049520095.1 Terriglobales bacterium | reverse complement strand
GTGCTCGGCTGGATGCCGAGTCGTATGAAGATCAGAAGACTGCGGAGTTCATCCACGAAAACTTCCTTCCGCTGAAAGCTCACATTAAGGAACACCCGGCATGGTTTCACCGCTTTGATGCGGTCTGGACGCCGACGGTGCTCCTACTCGATGGCGAGGGCAAGGAGCGTGCGCGACTGGAAGGCTATCTTTTCAACAATGATTTCAACGCTGCTCTAAGGAATGGTCTTGGTCGCATCGCCTTTGTTCACAAGAGATACTCGGGCAGTCCGGTTTCCGCGATCCTGCCCCTGACAGCTACGACCTTCACAGTTCCCGGCTTGAATCCAGGCACCATCTCCCGCTCCAGTGGACTGGTGCTCACGGGCGTACAGGGTTCAGGAAGTTCAACTCAGAGCGCCACCGCTGCCACGAATCTTGCTGCCGCTCCCGCTGGTTACATTCTCTCGGCAGATGGAAGTGGCAATGTTGCAAACTCTGGCACCGCGTTGTCTTCGCTCGCTACTGTCACGGATTTGAGCACAGCAGTGTCCCCGCTTGCTCCGATAGCGAACTCATCTCTGACTGGCACAACGACGCTGCAAGAGCTTGTGGCGTCAGTCACGTCCTCTCCACGCTCTGCGAGCACAGCAGGTGTCACGGGACAGATTGCTTGGGACGGGTCGAACTTTTACGTGTGTACTGCGGGTGGTGTAGCTGGAAGCGCAGTGTGGAAAGCTACTGCTCTAAGCCCTATTTAGTCGCTTTCCTTGCTCATTAGAGTGTCTGAGAGCCGTTGCCAATAGAACAGTGATACTCAGCGCACCCAGCCAGAGCAGTTTGGGATGTACCTCACGCATCTTCACGGGATTCCCTTTTCGCCTGTCTTATACGCTAGCTCCCATAGCTTGGAGGCTATATTCCGTATACGTTCTACTCCATGTTTGCCCTCAATGGGCATCAGAAACACGTTATCCGTTATTCCTTCCAACAGAAATCGATTGCGCAATCTTTCCACCTTGTCCTTGAATCCTTCTAGCGAATAAGTGGCTTCGAGCTTCTGATACCACGGTAATAGTCGCGTCCACTTCGATGTCAGTTGATTTTCCAGACCTTCACGCGTAAAAGCAATTTCGCCTGGACGGTAATACTCAACAGCTTCAAGAAAGTCACCGTCATTGGCGTTAATCAGGGTCTTCATTTGAGCGGATGTCATCTTGTCTATATCCTCCGCCGTGTACTTTGGAGCGGGCGGAGACCCTATTCGTCTGAGGAAATCGAGGAGTTCTCCAGAAAGTTGAATAGCGTCACTCTGTAGCGGACTTAAGAGTGTCGGGACTACTGGCATTGCGACTGACAGCGCAGGGCGAGGTTTTGGAGGCTTAGGGTTTTCCAGTTGGACAAAAAAATCCATTAGTATGCTGATTAGTTGGTCGAAGTCATCCCCAGGTCGTATGTCATTGGTATATGGTTCCAATGAAACAACTACCCTGCCAGTCGCTCCGAGAGAATTCATTAGCCTCTTAACTCTCCCTGCAAAGTGTTCCCTATAGTTGTAAATGAATTTACGCGACCACTGTCCGTTTGCTTCCATCCATGCATCTGCTTCGACCGTTCTTTGTTGTGTCCACGTCTTTACATCTTCCCCTCTCTTCATTGGGCCGGTATTTTCCAATGTCGGCCGTGGGCCGGCATCCCTGAGTAGTGTTTGCAGGTCTCTTGACAATTGGAGGATTTCAAGCTGGAGAGCAGTGACAATTGGGTGTGTGTTACCCTCCGCTTTCGCCGGTTGCTTCTGTAATGATTCGTACATGTCTTTCCACTTGCGAACCTCGTCCTCCAGTCTCTCCCGTTCGGCATTCGCCCATTGAAGTCTCTGCCACTTCGGTTTCCACTGTCCGCTGCTCGCCTGTGGTAGTAGTCCTGTGTGTGTACGCGACTCGTACTTCCATACAATTACAATCAGAATTACAGCAATAGAGATTACCCCTGCCATCCAAACTGGGTGATGCTTTCCATAGAGCAATAAACAGAAGCCAGCCGCAGCCGACGACAAACATCCTGTAACCAAAATAGGGGGCACTCGGTGAGATTTCGTCTCGGATTTCACTGAACCGCTCCAGAGCGAATCCCATGTGACGCCGAAGAACGATAGAATGACGCCGAGCGCCTGAACTCCAGAGAATATGAAACATCCCCAAAGAAGAAGGTCTTTTGTGGCGTCATCCATGTCGGTACAACCTCGCTGCCATCATAAACCTTACAACTGTGACACACATGTGCGCCAAACCGTTTGTTGCCGAAAATCCTCTGTGGACCTTCTTGGTTTCCCCTCGGTGTGCAGGTTCGCTCGAACTCGCGAGAGTCAAAAAAGCCCACCCAGATTTCTCTGGATGGGCTTTCAGTACGCTTTCTGTTCCTTCTTTTCTTTGTCAGCGTCAGTGCATCCTTCGCCTCGCAAGCCTCAAAACAAAGTTGGAGTACGCAGGGCTGTCAGATGTTCGAGTCGGGTCGGTTGAAGCGTCTCGAATGCCTTCTGCGGGACTTTGATGTAAGTCCATTTCGTACCCGTCAGCGCCGTAGCGTTTTCGCACCACTGCGTAGCTGCCGCGTCTTTATGGGCCACCTCACCGGTTTCCGCACCCTTTGACTCCAGCAGCCAGCGCGTTCCTTGCTCGTCCACAGCGACGAAATCTGGATAGTACGACCGCAGATTCTCTGCCAGCGTCTAGCACCCCGGTACACTTACCCGCTGGAGATGTTGGCCACCCACCAAGAGCGTGGCGTTTACCCGTCCGAGACGTTGGCCACCCGCCCCCTTCTCGAAGAACCTGCCTCAAGAAGCTCTCATTTTGCGCCTACTACGGTTGAAACTTCGATCGAGTCAACCCACATCACTATCGGCGTATAATCCGCTGCCGTACTCCAGCGTTCTAAATGTCCAGTCACCTTGACTTGTTTGCCCACGAATCGAGCGGCTCTAGCTTCAGATGTAGGATCAATACCAATGTCGAAGAGCAGTTTGAGTCTCAAAGTACTTGGGCAGTCTGAACTGCCTTTTGGCAGGTCGTTTGGGCCGCACGGTATGAACACTGGTTGCTCCGATTTCAAAACAAGATATCGAACACGCGAGTCTTTCTTTGGCGTTTCGCCATAGCCTGGAGGACCAAACGTCCTGACGGATTGCAGAACCCCGCGAAGTACGTCGACATGATCATTTTGCTTCGCCATTGAAGCCGAGTTGCAGAGGGTGACGAACAGCAACACCGTGATAGCCAACGTAAGCCACCGCCCCGCGCTATCTATAGATGTCACACTCGATGCACTATTGCGATGGTGGAATGACAGTGACCTTTCCTTGCACATAGAATCCCTCGTGAACAGCAATTTGATGTTCAAGCTTCTGCAATTGGGCTGAAGTCAGCCCAGAAAGTTTCGTCCCTCTTTGCACGCCAATGGCTCTGGCGAGCGAATTGGCGTACTTCTTAGGGTTGTTGTGATCACTCTTGGGGGCAAACGAATTCATCGTCGCGGCTATGCTCTTGTTCCAATACTTGGAATGCAAGTTTGAGTCGAGAGCTGCAAAACCAGCCTTGTCGCTTGGGTATATTGCGAAATCGCCATTCTTCTTAGTGTGATCCGTGCCAATAGCTTCCCTGAACGCAACCGTACCAGTCCTGATCTCAGTGGAACCGTCGGCATGTTGGATCGTTGTTGTTCCTCCGTTCCCTGACGCACTCTCAGCACGTTGCGCCCGTTGCGCCCTGTCTTCACGCACTTGATCTACGCCTTTTTCATAATCCGTCTCGGAGTACCCGTCGGTTGAAGGGCTGCTTTGCCCGCCGGGGCCATCATCGATGGTTGGGCTTTGACCGCCGCTACAGACGTCGTCGTTCGCAAGGCAGCCCGATTTAGTGTGCCCATCCAAATCCGCAAACGATTCCGGATCATCCCCGACCATCGAGTACAAATTCAATGTCTGCGGGTTCGTCAGATTCGCGTACGGAACCGCCACCGGCACCGCCGACCAGTCCGAACTCAGCCAGCGTCCGAAGCGCCAGGAATATTCGCGCGCCCCAAAATCGTCGTTCCCGGTTTCCGTGTCGCGTTCCTTGCCCTCGAACTTGTAACTCTGCGAGCACGTCGAGGTATAAGCGTTCTCCCCGCCAAACGGAGTGAAGTCGGCGTCGTAGCACAGCGTCCCATTCGCCTGCACCATCACCCGCGAGCTGCCCAGCAGGTCCTCGGCATAGTAGAGCGCGCCGCCCGTCGCCGGAACCAGCGCCACCCGCTTGCCTCCGAAGTACACGTATTCGTTCAGCGTGTTGCCCGCCGCCTCGGTCTCCGACAGAATCTCTCCGCCCGAACCGTACCAGTAGAGCTTGCTGCCGACCTTGGCAGCGCGGCGTCCGTCGCCGTCATAGGCGTAGGTCACACCCCCGGCAGTCTTCATCTGGCTTTCGCCGTTCCAGGTGTAAGCGTAGAGGCCGTCGCCCAGCGCGTTGCCGCTGGCGTAATAGCTCATGGCCGAGATGTGATTGTTGCCATCGGCGGTGACCGCGCCCATCGTGGTTTCCGTGCAAGCATTGTAGGTTGGAGACCAGCCCGCCTGCGAAAGCAGATTCCCCCAGGCGTCGTAGGAGTACTGGTAGCCCCAGCAGTAGGTGCCCGTGGTGGCCGTGGTGCCCGCCGAGAGAATCCGGTTCACCTGATCGTAGGTGAAAGTCTGCGAGCGGCTGGAATTTAGATTGTTGGCGATGCCATAGACATGTCCGGCGTTGCCCTGCGACACCGGGTCGACAAAATTGTAGGTGATGTCGATGGCGCTGCCCGCCGAGGACGATGCCTTGATCTCGCTCGGCTGCAAGCGCGTTAGTGATCGTTGAGGTGATCGATCGCCCCCTGGCGAGGAGATGGTTGCGCCGGCGGGAATTCGACGCGGGCGACGCTTGAGACTTCTGAAGGGCCCGTGAGGCTCGGGTTGGGACGGTATCCCTCCTGGCGCGCCGGATGCGGCACGTCCTTTCGTCGTCTGCACCCGGGCGCGTTGCCGGAGTTCCGTTGCCTAGGGAAAAACCGCAGTCGATGATCTCTTACCAGCAGACATTAGGAGGTCGTCGTACCAGCATGACCTCTCCCGATGATTACAACTATGCGTATTAAACTTCAGCCATTTACTCGTGCCGCAACGCCTCAATTGGGTTGAGACGTGCCGCGCGCTTGGCGGGCAAATATCCGAAGATGATGCCGATAGCCCCCGAAAAGACGAACGCTATTACATTGATCTGTGGGTTAAATACGAATAGGGTGACAGCCTCGACCAGAAACTGCAGGAGGACTTCGCGCTCCCTTGCGCCGATCGCGAGCCGGGTGCCAATTTCGCGAGTGCGCTCGGTGACCGAAACCATCATCACGTTCATGATGCCGATGCCGCCGACCAGCAGACTGACTGCGGCTACCGCGCCGAGCAGCGCCGTAAGCACGCGCGTTGCGCCAGACATTGTCTGGGCAATTTCCTTGGTATCGAGAACGTTGAAATCGTCCTGTTCGCCGCCGGAGATGTGACGACGCTCGCGCAAAAGGGCTTCAATTTGTCTCTGGACCGTCTCCGTCGACCGGCCCTCGTTCACAGATACCACCACGGAGCTCACATCCTGCGAGCCCGACAGGCGCCGCTGAAGAGTGCGCAGGGGTATCACGACCGTGTCGTCCTGGTCTCGTCCCATCGAGGCCTGCCCCTTGGAAGCGAGCAGGCCGATGACCTCGCAGGAAAAATTCTTCACGCGGATTTCGTTGCCGACAGCATCCTGAATCCCAAAGAGATTCTTTCTTACTGTCTCGCCCAAGATGCAGACTGCCTTACCGGCACGCTCTTCCGCATCGGTGAATGTTCTTCCCGAGCTCAGACGCCAGCTTCCGGCGGTAAAGTAATCGTCTGTGGTTCCCGTGACCGAGGTTGCCCAATTCTTTCCCACCGATACAACCGTGACACTTTCACTCGCGGTCGGCGCAACCGCCTTGAGCCCGCCGATCTGCGAGCGTATGGCCTCGGCATCGCTGAGTTTGAGCGATTGCGCGCTGGCGCCGGCGCTCCCTGCTCCGAAACGTTGACCGGGCATCGCAATCAACAAATTGTTCCCCAGGCTCGCGATTTGATCCGAGACCGCCTTCGTGGCTCCGTTCCCAAGAGTAACCATGGTGATCACCGCCGAGACGCCGATCACAACACCGAGCACGGTAAGAAACGAGCGCATGGCGTTGCGCTGCATCTGTTTCACCGCAAGCACCAAAGTATTCCAGATCATCGCCGCACACTCCGGGTGTCGGACTCGATTGCGCCATCGACAAATCGAACAACGCGGTCGGCATAGCCTGCGATATCGGGATCGTGGGTAACCACGAGGACGGTAATGCCGCGGTCGCGGTTGAGGGAGCGGATCAATTCCATGATCTCGCGTCCGCGTTGCGAGTCGAGGTTGCCGGTGGGCTCATCCGCCAAGAGCACTAGCGGTTCCGTGACGAGCGCGCGAGCCATCGCCACTCTTTGCTGCTGTCCGCCAGAAAGTTCAGCGGGTGTGTGCGTTTCCCAGCCGGTCAGCCCCACCGAAGCAAGTGCCTGCCGCGCAACTTCGCGCCGCTCCGAAGCAGGTTGACGCCGGTAAAGCAGCGGGAGCTCGACGTTCTCGAGCGCCGTGGTGCGCGCCAGCAAATTGAAACCCTGAAAGACAAAGCCGAGGAAATTCCTTCGCAACAAGGCGCGCTGATCGCGCGACAACTTCTCCACGTGCACGCCCTGAAATTTATAGACGCCGGAGTTGGGAGTGTCCAAACACCCCAGCAAGTTCATGACAGTGGATTTACCAGATCCGCTGGGGCCCATAATCGCGACGAACTCGCCTTGGACAATGCGGAGATCGATTCCCCGAAGCGCTGGAAACGCGGAGCTTCCCTGGCCGTAGATTTTGGTCACGCCGATAAGCTCGATCAGCGCCTCATCCGGTGGCTGGGAGGCGATCTCCTCCGGCGGAATGCGATTTAGCGTGGCGTTCATTGTGCGCTCATTGTTGGGTTCATCTCGCTGCGTTCATTTTGGAAGCGAGGCATTGTCGGTAATCGCCTGCATGCCTTCCTTAAGATCACTGTCGGTAATTTCGGTGAATCTGCCATCGGTTACACCGACGGTGACCGGTATCGCCAAAGGTTTGCCATCGACCAAGGCCCAAACTTGCTGTGAGCTTCCTTTCGATTTTGTCGCTGCACTTTGGGACGATTTGTCGGCTGG
Source organism: Terriglobales bacterium (assembly GCA_049520095.1). GTDB lineage: Bacteria > Acidobacteriota > Terriglobia > Terriglobales > Acidobacteriaceae > Acidiflorens. The sequence continues at coordinate 378 of JBEKQC010000111.1, read as the reverse complement.
CGGGTGGGGCAAGAGGCTGTCCAACAGCCCGCCACTCGGCGGCGCACCGGCGGGAGTGGCCGGCGTGAAGCGCAGCGCCGCATTGGGGACAAGCAGAGCGTTGTCGCGGGTGACAGTGGCGATCTCGGCGGTAGCCGTCATGCCCGGACGCAAACTGAGATCGTCATTCTTGACCTTCAGCACCGTGGAATAGGAAACCACATTGTTTTTCGTGGTCGAGCCATAAGCGACGCGGGTCACGCGCGCGGAGTATTTACGGCCCGGGTACGCATCCACAGTGAAAGTGGCGGTCTGGCCCTCCTTGACTCCGCCCACATCCGCCTCATCGACATCGACTTTCAGATCCATCTGGCGCAGATCTTCGGCCACCGTAAACAA
>JBEKQC010000110.1:0-3723 GCA_049520095.1 Terriglobales bacterium | reverse complement strand
TGAAAATGGCTCTTTCCAACCGGATCGGCCGCCGCCTCATAGCGTGTCTCAAGCTCAAAGCCGCTCAACTGTGCCTTGATAGTCGTCATGATCGTGCCCCTCTGACGAATCATGACGACGCAAGCTAACCGCTTCGATTCTGCCCGTGAATCCCAAAAGTCTTAGGAATCAATCAGCCGGACTCGGTATCAGTCCCTGCCATCTTAGGGCTTATGCTCCCCCGGGGGAGCCATGCGACTGGATCCCGGTCATGCACTGCGGGTTCGATGTCAATGAAGACTGGCCTGGGGTAGCGTAAGTGAGCCTTGAAGTTGAATGTTTTCAAACGAACTACCCACCAGGACCGCAAACTCGCCGGGTGTGGCCCTCCATCCTTTGGAGTTCACATCGTAATAGGACAAATCCCGTTGATCGAGCTTCACTTCAACTCGGCGTTTCTCCCCAGCTTTCAGTTTGATTTTCACAAAGCCTTTTAGTTCTTTGGCCGGGCGCTCCACCGGCGAATGATCGTCGGCTACATACATTTGTGCGACTTCGGCCCCCTCGCGTTCTCCGCTATTGGTCACGTCGAATGACACCAAGGCGCCCCAGACGCTGCTGGTGCCGCTCTTTGTGACTTCAGGCGTGAGGGATAAGTTGCTGTAAGTGAAGCTCGTATAGGAAAGTCCATAGCCAAACGGGAACAATGGCTTTTTGCCGCTGCGCTGATAGCCACGATAGCCAACGAATATACCCTCTTTGTATATCACTCGCTTTGTGCGGTCTTGAGGGTAGTAGCTATCGTGGACAGGATTGTCCTCCCAGCGACGTTCAAAACTCACGGGCAATCGGCCCGACGGATTAACATCTCCGAACAGAATCTCTGCCAGCGCTGTGCCTCCTTCCTCGCCCGGATACCAGGCTTGCAGGACGACAGGAACACGAGCTATCCACGAGCTCATGTCCACTGCTCCGCCGCTGGTGATCACCACCACGACATTCTTGTTGGCTGCCTGCATCTCCTGTATAAGCTGCTCCTGTCCCGGTGGAAGGCGAAACGTCCGGTCTCCGCCCTCACTCTCTGTCTCGGGGTTGAAGCCAACGGCGACGATCACCACGTCCGCCTTGGCGGCCAACAGCTTTGCCTGTTGATCCACAACACTATCATGCGGGAGGATCCCCACTCTCAACTTATTCGCTCGCCACCGGGAACGTCCGTGGTGCTCCAGAACAACCTTGTGGGCTGTTGCCTCAAATTGAAGGCTGGCGGAGTTCATGATGGCCGTGCATATGGTCCAGTTATCGAAGACGAGCTGGCCATCCACGTAGAGGCGATAGAAGCCGCCGTCTTCTCCGGTTGATTCAACAAAAATGTCATAAAGACCAGGGTACTGCGGAACGTAATATCCGCTCCAGCGGTCTGAAAGCGTACCCTCGGGAAAACTCTTGCCTGTCTTTTTATCAACATTGATGTGCCATTCGGTGCGCGTGAGTACGGGATACGCTGTCAGGTCGGCTTGCTCAAAGTATTCTGCACGCAGGCCTTCTTGGCCGTCTGTAGCGGCAGTCAGAAAGTTCGTAGCCTCCGCCTGCTCGCTTAGAGACGGCACGCCGTGGCTGTAATAGATAGGCACGGTTGTACCCAGATAATTGCCCAAGCCCTCAAGGAAACTGACAGCGGCAAAAGGCTTGACGCGCGCGCTGCCGCCTCCCACCGGCACAGCAGGATGCGCATCTGGCCCGATTATCGCTATGGAGTTGACGTCACTTTTGCGCAATGGCAACAGCGAGCTCTCATTCTTGAGCAGCACCATGCTTTCGCGCGCCGCCTGGAGGGCCACTTCGCGCCCTTGCTGGTTGTAGCGGGGAATAGACAGGTCCACCTGTTCCCGGTCTAGCCAGCCGAATCGCGCAGCCACTGCCAGAATGCGGCGAACTTTGTCATCGATCGTGACCAGGGATACCTTTCCTTGCTCAATGGCCGGCAGCAGATTCCGCCGGTTAAGGAAAGCACCAAATGGCATTTCCAGGTCCAGCCCACCATTCGCTGCAGCCACAGCGCTGTAGGTCGAAAACCAGTCCGACATCATGACGCCATCAAAGCCCCACTCCTTCTTGACTACGGCAACATTGAGATGCGCGTTCTGGGTCATGTGCTCGCCGTTGGTCAGGTTGTACGAGTCCATGATTGCGCCGACGTGCGCTTCGCGGACTGCCGCCTCGAACGCCGGCAGGTAGATCTCACGCATTGTGCGTTCATCAATCACCGAGTCCGTGTTGTGACGGTCGAACTCCGAATTGTTTCCCATGAAGTGTTTTACGGTCGCACTGACTCCCCGGCTCTGTACCCCCTTGATATAGCCCACGGCAATTCGCGAGGCCAGGAAAGGGTCTTCACCGAAATATTCAAAGTTCCTTCCGTTCATGGGAGCACGATAAATATTCACCCCCGGTCCGAGCAAAAAGTGCACTCCTCTGGCCTGCGCGTCCCGCCCAATTTCCTTGCCAACCCGCTCCGCTAAATCTGGATTCCATGTTGCCGCCAGGGCTATTCCAGCGGCCATGGTTGTGGCAGGCCCGTAGTTACGCACGCCCAGGGGCCCGTCTGCCATCTTGAATCGAGGCACTCCCAACCTGGGGACGCCGCGCGTGTAAAAGCCGTCCACACCGCCCAACAAGTCCATCTTCTCTTCCATGGTCATCTGGCTGAGAAGGGAATTGACCCTGCTTTCGTTTGCGGCCAGCGACGGGGGACTTGATTGAGCGAGACCGCACAGGCAAAAGAGAACACTCTTTGCCACGGCGGCCGGGATTCGTCCCGCAACTCTGAAGCAAGCAGCATTCACGCGGCCGCAGGGCGCTCTCGTCAAATTGAGCTTCCTGCGCTTCCTGGTCGGATTGCTGAAGTATGAAGAAAAGTTTCTTTTTGTTACCATGTTCCGTACCAGCCCGTGGTTGAGTGCCATTCTTCGGGAAAATCTAGGCCTTTGCTGTAAGCTCGGCAAAATTCATAGCAGTTCCTGTTCGCCTTTCTTGATCGGACCCTCCACGCTCAGACATTGCATAGCTGAAGCGTACGGCGCTCGAGCGAGCGGCGTATTGGACGGTAAATTTCGCCCGCGGTCGAACATAAATTAGTCTAGCCGCGAACCCAACGCAGCTTGACGATGTGTGGATCGGCCGCCATGCCGAGCGACACTTTTCAGCCCCTTCAGTTTCGCCAAAAGCGAACGATTCAATAGGCAGATTACCAGCATGAGTCTGACCCATTACCGAATAAGTTCGGTTTGTTTTTTTATACCATTCAACCGTGCGGGTAAGCCCCGCTCGCAGTGACGTAGATGGCTGCCAGCCGATCAGTTTGCGCGACGCGACAATGTCGGCTTTCTTGACTCGCTCAAGCGGCCGGTCGGGCGAAGCTCCGACCTGCGGCTCAACCGGGCAAGCCACGACGTCACTCAACTGCTGCACAATCTCTCGGATCGAATGCGTCTCCCCTGATCCGAGTTCCACTGTACAACCGTCGATGCCACGGGTCTGGGCGCATCCGATGAGGCCATCACGACGACGGGCGGCAGTGGACAGCAGTCCGATGGACCGGGCATGTCATAGCTCGGCTTCCTGTTCAAGCCGCGCCTTGTTCTCAAGGCAATAATAGCCGGACAGTCGGCTCACCAGCTTGCGGCGCTTCCAATCATTGAGAATGCGGCTCACATTCTCGCGCGCTATGCCCGCCATGGCGGC
>JBEKQC010000109.1:0-3732 GCA_049520095.1 Terriglobales bacterium | reverse complement strand
TCCCCGAAATTCTTGCGAACTTTCGGGGTCCTGTTTCGATTGGTGGCGAATACCATGGAAACCTCCCTCAACTGTCATTATCAGCCTACCAGCAGCCCCAGGCGCGGGCTGTGTTGGCGGTCACGAAATTCCAGTTTAGTGTATCGCATTGACCTGTCGGGCATATTGCCCCTCAATGGCTGTGAATTCTAAGCCCTAATCGTCGATTTCATCTTGGGGATTGTTGAGTTTCGAAGCGTAATGTATAGGTCGACAAACATCTGGTCATACTCGTCATCGAAAAGAGCTCTGAATCGATAAAGGTTGCTGTAGATGTTGTCATGAATCCATGCCAATCCCAAAAATCCATTGACGTATTCCCAAGCTTCCCTTCCATAAAACTCTTGGTTCCAACTGATTGCATGATTTGCAACCCAACCTCCAGCTCATCAATCGCCCAAATTGAATACGGAAACTGCTCCGATTACATCTCGGCGACAGTCTGGGCAGCCTATTCCAAGTCGGTGAGTTCTCTTCGGATACGCAGTGCCAATCGCCTGATCTACGCTGGGCTGAGGCAGTCTCGGTGTCAGGGTTCGGGCACGGGTATCGAGCGACAATCCGAGACTGAACGCTTTTTGCCGTGTCGCTCCCTCGGAGCGTTTTAAGGCCGAGGTTATGTTGGCAGCCCGCACCTCCCTCTTTGCGAGTGCCTTTCACTTGCGAACATCAGTTTTTGTCCACCTGCGGCGTTTCTTTGCTTTCTTGGGCATTAAATCCTCCCCGTCAGAATCAGCGTGCAATGAGCAGCTAAAAAAAGTAATATTAGCGTCGTCTGGCGTTGTTGTGTGGTGGTGTCATGGCGTCGAGCTCGGAAGAAGTTCTAGAAGCGGCTGTTGCGGGCATCCCGGAAGTTGCCAGGATAATCGCATCCTTACCCGTTGAAGATCGCCCGGGCGCCTTCGATGTGGCTGAACGGAGTTATTTGCGAACGGCGAAGTATCTAGGCAGTGCCGACGACCTGGCTCAGAGGTGGGCCTCGGCAGTCATGTATCGATTGCGCGAGCAAGTGGAACGGGTACTGGCAAAGAGCAAACTGCTGACCGCCTTGTATGAGGAATTGGTTGGGACGTCGATTGCAGCAGGGATTTCAGAATTTGCCACCGCGACCACAGATGATGCTTCGGCTGAGATTGTCGAGAAGGATATTGAACAGGCTTCTCTTAAAACAAATAGGTCCGACATCGAGCGGGATACGTTGAACAACGAAGCCGCTGTCAACGCGGAAGTTGACGAAGAATCCGCTAATAAATGTCAAGCAATGCTCCTATCAAAGTGGAGGTGAGCTAGTTGGTATGATGGATCAGGAAAGGCTGACGCCGACTGGCAAGTGAGTAGAACCCGATGCGCTGTGTGGTCTGCGGGGCAGAAATGACTGTGATTGGCGTCGTCGAGGACGATACCTTCAAGTTAGTTCGAGGCTTCGAGCACCACACCTACATGTGTTCAAAGTGCGGTGACATTGAGCGGCGCTTCGTCTTCAACAATCACTCTAAAGAACCTAACACCGAGGCGGTGCCCGTTCTTTCGCCGCCACCTATTGCGCCCGCTATAACAACCCGGAATCAGCGCAAAACCGCTCAGGGGTTGTTGAGGCGTGTGCTGGCCAAAATACGCCGCTAAGGGAGTTTTCAGGCGGGCAGCCCGGTCGCGCGAGGACCATCATGGTGCAATGAGCGGCTCAAAACAGATAGGATTAGAAAGGTGCCGTGGTTGGGTAGAAGTTGATTCATGACGTCGAGTTCAGAAGTGGGAAAAACTCTTGAAGCGGCTGTTGCCGGAATCCCGAGAGTGGCGCAGGCAATCGCTGAACTGCCCACCGAACATCGGGCCAAGGCCCTGGAAGCAGCCGAACGCAGCTACCGGGAAACTCTGCAGGATTTAGGTTATGAGGAAGGGCCTGTTCAGAGTTTGGTTTCCGCGGTCATGCTTCGATTACAGACGGAAGTGAGGAATCAAGAGTCGACGAAACAGAACATGCTGGAAGCGTCGCAAGAAGAACTTTTGCAGGCCGCGACCGAGGTAGATAACAATGTCATTCCGGTAGAGAGAAGCGAGGAGCAATAGCCAAGGGCGGCCCGAAATCCATAACCTGGCTATAGCGCGACAATCTGGATGAGAACGGCGCGGCAATCAGGATGAGAGTCGGCGACCGTAGCAATATGATGATCGCGCTGAGCCTGGGCCGGCGCAAGCCCTTTCTGATGATGCCGTCTTGCGATTGCCGTGTGTCAGTCGCGACCGGGACGAGCAAGCTGCAAGTCCAGTCACTTCGGCTATGCCCCGAAAGCGACGGTTAGTCATCGAAATGCGGTCTGTCGCGATGGGAGCGGACTCTCGCACTGCAAGGACCCTTCACCAATCACAATAACCCGCAAAGAAAGATCGCCTCACGGCTGTCTTTCCGAAAGCCAATTCAGGACGCCGATCCTGCGGGATGCTCAAAACCTATAGCGGATGCCGGCCACGTTGGCATTATAACCCTCCGCCATGTTGCCTATCGTCGGGATGATCGGTACGTCAGCGCCTCCCGAACGATGCTGTAGCCTTATGACGAATTCGAGGTTCGGGATGCTTGGAGTCGAAAAGTCGAGCTCCGGGCCGAGGTAGTACAACAGCCGCGCATTCCCCGGATCGTCCACTTCCCTTTGCAGTTCACGCCCGATGGAGGCGGTTGCGGCGCTCAGTCCGATTGTCACGCTGCCGCCGATGCGAACTACATTGAACAGGAGAATGCCCGCGTAGCGAACCTGCGGACCCGCCCATAGTTCGCCGGATTCGACGATCGAATTAGACATGATGACAGGCTGGCAGCACTGTTTGTAATTACCATACCGGTCTGCGATGCCAACCTCGACGCCAAAGTAAAACCCATGGCCGAGATCGAACAAGTCGCGGTCGTACGCTGCGCCGACGATGTAGTTGTCGTAATTCGGGCCGGCACCCTGCGCATTTAGATTGAAGAGAGTGGTGGTGTAGATATCCGTGGTCGACAGCCTGCCGGCGAATACCAGGATTGAGTTTGGACTGGAGATGGGCTCGTTCTGTTCAGCCGGGGCGGATATCGGGGGGGAGAGATCGGCAGCCTGGCAGTGCGCGCCGTAGGGAGCAAATGCGGCCAGAACCAAGATGGTAATCCCGGCCGAGAACACTCCCCCCGCGACACCCTGCCTCATCGAACGCCCCCACGCCGCACGGGATGAAGGATAGTTCTAATTTACTTTGGTGGGAACCCTCGCTGTGAATATTGCTGTCCGGACATCAGACCGGCCTTCGGCGTTCTTTTTGAACAACCGTCGCACATTTTGTGCCAGCTCTTCGTGGTATCTGCCGACCAGTTCAACAATGAGCAGCAAAGCACCTGCAATATCGCGATACGATCAGCGCGTTCGAGGCCGCCATGTCTCCAATGGAATCATCACGACCGAGGCAGTCAAGGCAATACACCCACGCGCTTCCGCAATGCTCCGAAAGTGGACGCAAAGTCAGGGCATTGCATCTGTCGCGGAGGGCCAACGCAGTAGTCGCCGTGAGCTGCTGCAACGTCCCGTTATGATGGTTGCGCGGTTTTACCGTTCAATCACCTGGGCCGCGCTTGCGTTTGAGCGCGGCTTTCCGGCGATAACTCTCGACGTTCATTTCCAGGATCGTGGCGTGGTGCACGAGCCGGTCGATAGCCGCCAGCGTCATGGC
>JBEKQC010000108.1:0-3751 GCA_049520095.1 Terriglobales bacterium | reverse complement strand
TACCGATTCGAATACCAGCGAGGTGAATGTACTGGTGGTCGCCGTGCACTTTAAGGAAGGGCAACTCGTGCGTAAGGGCGATGCGCTGATAGACATCGATTCGCGTCCGTACCGCGCGACCCTGTTGCAGGCGCAAGGAACGCTCGAGCGCGACGAGAACGTGCTGGCCCAAGCCCGGATGGACCTGGAGCGCTACCAGGACGCGTGGGCGCGCCGAGCGATTGCGAAGCAGCAGATGGATGACCAGGAGAAGATCGTGCTGCAGGATGAGGGCACGGTAAAGAACGATCAGGGAACGGTGCAATATGACCAGGTCCAGGTCGATTTCTGCCATATCACCGCGCCCATTGCCGGCCGGGTGGGGTTACGGCTGGTGGATCCGGGCAACGTGGTGCAGGCTTCGGGAACCGTGACCCTCGCTGTGATCACGCAGTTGGAGCCGATCACGGTAATTTTCACAATACCGGAAGACAGCCTGGGCCCGGTGGCAGCTCAACTGAAAAAAAAGGCCAAGCTCACGGTTGATGCTTTTGATCGGACGGCGCAGAAGACGATTGCCAGCGGGGAGCTGTTGACGCTTGACAACCAGATTGACACCACGACCGGGACAGTAAAGGCGCGGGCCATCTTCGCCAATAAGAACGATGCGCTTTTCCCCAACCAGTTTGTGAACACGCGGCTGCTGGTGAATACGTTGCGCGGAGTGACGCTGGTTCCAGCATCCGCGATTCAACAGAATGGCCAAGCATCGTTCGTATATGTGATTCAAAACAATATCGCGCACATGCGCAGCATAAAGCCGGGAGTTGCGGACGGCGGTATGACACAGGTTGACGGCATTAATCCTGGAGACGTTGTCGCCAATAGCAGCTTCGATAAGTTGCAGGACAACTTAGCGGTGGTTGTTTCGAACCAAGCTTCGAACCAAGCTTCGAACGCTTCGAATAGCGCTTCGACCAAGACTGCGGCGGCGGGCACGAACGGGAGCAGCACCCCGTGAGCCCATCTCGTCCATTCATCTTGCGACCGGTGGCCACCTCTTTGCTGATGGCTGCCATCCTGCTGGTCGGCATTGTTGGCTATACGCAGCTGCCGGTCTCGGCATTGCCGGAAGTGGACTATCCGACTATTCAGGTGCTCACGTTTTATCCCGGAGCAAGCCCGACGGTGATGTCGACGACGGTGACGGCGCCACTGGAGCGCCAATTTGGCCAACTGCAGGGGTTGAGCCAGATGACTTCCACCAGTTCGGGCGGCACCTCCGTCATTGTGCTGCAGTTCAACCTCACTCTGAATATTGATGTCGCCGAGGAAGAAGTGCAGTCTGCCATCAACGCGTCGCAGAGCCTGTTGCCCTCCATTCTGCCCGCGCCGCCGACCTACAGTAAGACGAATCCCGCCGATGCGCCTGTGCTCACCCTGGCCATCACCTCAAGCGCCATGCCGCTTTCTCAGGTTGAGGACCTGGTGGACACGCGCCTTGCGCCGAAGATTTCGCAGCTCAACGGAGTTGGCCTGGTCACCATCAGCGGCGGCCAAAAGCCGGCCGTTCGGATTCAAGCCAACCCTACAGCTTTGTCGTCTTACGGCATTAACCTGGAGGACCTGCGCGCGGCGTTGACCCAGGCCAGTGTGAACGCCGCCAAAGGGAACTTCGATGGCCCGCGCCAGGATTACCAGATCGACGCCAACGATCAACTGGTTACCAGCGGCGACTATGGGAAAGTCGTCGTCGCCTACCGTAACGGCGCGCCGGTGATGCTGACCGACGTGGCACAGATCGTTAATGGCGTCGAGAACAGCAACCAGGCGGCGTGGATGAATCAGACGCCCGCGGTCATCCTGAATGTGCAGCGCCAGCCCGGGGCCAACACGATCGCCGTGGTCAAAGGCATCAAGCAACTCATGCCGCAACTCGAAGCCAATCTGCCCGCGGGCATTCAGGTGACCACGCTTACCGATCTCACCACCGCCATCGAAGCGTCGGTTTCCGACGTCGAGTTCGAATTGCTGTTGACGGTCGGATTGGTTGTGCTGGTCATCTTCCTCTTCTTACGAAGTGTTTACGCCACCATCATCCCGGCTGTGGCTGTGCCGCTGTCACTAGTCGGCACTTTTGCCGCGATGTACATGCTTGGCTACAGCCTGGATAACCTATCGCTGATGGCGCTGACTATCTCCACGGGTTTTGTGGTGGACGATGCCATCGTGATGATCGAGAACATTGCGCGCTACATCGAAGCGGGCGATCCGCCCATGGAAGCGGCGCTCAAGGGTGCGGAGCAGATTGGCTTCACCATTCTGTCGCTGACCGTGTCGCTCATTGCCGTACTGATTCCGCTGTTATTTATGGGTGACGTGGTGGGGCGACTGTTCCGCGAATTTGCCGTGACCCTGGCCGTCACCATCGTCATTTCGGCAGTGGTCTCGCTTACGCTGACGCCGATGATGAGTGCGCGCATCTTGCGGCATAACCCAAAAGGGCAGCAAGGACGCATCTATCGAGCCACGGAGCGTGCTTTCGAGGGGATGATTGCGTTCTATGGCCGGACGCTGAAAGTAGTGTTGCGATTCCAGACGATTACGTTGTTGGTCGCGGTGTCCACGCTGCTGCTCACGGTTTTTCTTTACATCGTCATTCCCAAGGGATTTTTCCCGGTGCAGGACACCGGCGTCATCCAGGGCATATCGCAGGCGGCGCAGTCGATTGGCTCGAAGGCTATGGCGGAGAAGCAGCAGGAACTTACCAAGGCAGTTCTGGATGACCCGGCAGTGGAAAGCATTTCGTCGTTTATCGGCGCCGATGGCACGAATACAACCATTAACAGCGGCCGGCTATCGATCAATTTAAAGCCGCTCGATCAGCGCAAAATCAGCGCCTCAGACCTGATCCGCAGGCTCAACTCCAGAGTGAGCAAGGTGCAGGGAATCCAGCTGTTTATGCAGCCGGTGCAGAACATTACCGTCGACGACCGGGTGAGCCGCACGCAATACCAGTACACCCTCGAAGACCCCGATGCCAATGAACTCAATGACTGGACCAATCGTTTCGTGGACCGGCTGAAGCAGTTGCCGGAACTGGAAGACGTCGCCACCGATCAGCAGTTGGGAGGGCTGGCCGTATCCCTGGTGATCGACCGGGTGACCGCCTCGCGATTTGGCATCGCGCCCACGACCATCGACAACACTCTGTATGACGCTTTCGGTCAGCGGCAGATCAGCACCATGTATACGCAGGTGAATCAGTACCATGTTGTGCTGGAAAGTGAACCGCAATTTCAGAAAGATCCGAACAATCTGAATCATCTTTACATCCAGTCCAATGCGTCCGCCGGCGCAAGCGGTACGGGAGCGTCTTCGTCTTTCGCGTCCTCCGGATCGTCCTCGGCGGGATCGAATGCACTGACCGCCTCCGCTCTCTATACTCCATCGGCAAATACCGTGGCGCATCCCGCGAACGCACTTTCGCCGAGCGCCTCGTCGCCGTCGAGCACGGGAGCGAACTCTGCCGGCGCGACCAGTTCGGCTATGAGCAATGCTGTGCCGCTGAGCGCTTTCGCGCACTTCGAGAACACCACAGAGCCGCTCTCCATTAGCCACCAGGGTCAATTTCCGGCCATCACGGTATCGTTCAATCTCGCACCGAATGGCGCGCTGGGCAACGCCATTACCGCGGTCGACAAGGTGCAGAAGGACATGCACATGCCTCCCAGCCTGCAAGCCGGTTTTCAAGGCACGGCGGCATCCTTCA
>JBEKQC010000107.1:0-4025 GCA_049520095.1 Terriglobales bacterium | reverse complement strand
AACATGAAGGCTGGAAACGTGTCAGGCATGAGCGGAAATATCGGAGCAATCTCGCGGAGCCTGTTTGCGGATATGTTCCTGTTTGCCGACCATCCACCAACTGGCTTGCGTGATCACAATGGTGTTCTCGTTAGTGATCCAAAGGTCGGCCGACTCATCCCTTCAATTGACTTGCCCGAGCCGCGATCCTAGGATTGACTCCTCAACGCTCGGCTAGACTTTTAAAGTTTCCAAAGGAGAAAATCAAAGGAATGAAAGCGAAGGCGCTCAGTCTGCTAAAGCGAGCTAGGATGTATCTCGCCTTTCCGAGTCACCCCTTTGCTTACTCACAGGATACACGTGACGCTATCAAAATCTTCGAGGATCTGCGCGTGCTCGTACGTCGTGGAAAGGACGACTGGAGGGACGGCGTGAAAAAGCACTACAAACGCGGAGTAGAGCCTCAGAAGAAGAAACGTACTTACAATACACCTTTGGGAAACAAACCTCCGACACGCAAACGCGTCACACCAGAGGTTACACCGTCTGTGGTTTCCAGCGGCTTCGAGAGCAATAAACGCCGACACTAATAAGCGGAGGCCAGGCTTTCCCCAGTTTCCCAATTTCCAAAGGGGAAATCACCGCATGAAAAGGCGGGCATTCGTCTTCTTGCTGCCGGTCGCTCCTGCGAAGCTGCAATAGTCAACTGACTCTGTATAGGCGATACCGCCATCAACGGAACTGGCCCTTTTTCGGATTCGCGTTGGATGACGGGCAACATTCGTCGAAGAAACAGCGCAGGGCTCGACGCTCTTCCGTGTTCTGCGAGAAGCTGTTAGGACATTTCTGTGCTGAACATTGGCTCAGGCTTCGTTGGCGGTTCCGCCCAGGTTGGCTACAATCTGGATCGCCCAGAGCAGTCTGTGCAAGTGGAGTTTCACATGGCACAGGTGCAGGGAGCAGCCGAAATTTGGAGGCGGGTTGGGGGCGGTTCGGACAGGAACCGCGCTCTTTTGGGCAACAAAGGCAATTCCATGCACGGTATGCAAATCGCGCAAAGCCGCATAAACGCTGCCGATTCTGTATATTGTTGATTTGGCGAGTGGGGACGTAGTTCAGTTGGTTAGAACGCTGCCCTAGCATCCCATCTCATCTGTATCTCTCGTATTTTCAATTACTTGTCCGATAACTGCGCAGAGCGCACTGTCACCAAGCATTCTCACCTCCCGTCCTTATTTTGTCTGCCCGTGCCGCGTAGAAACGCTAAAATACCCCGACGTGTGGTCGTCGCAGGCATTGGCGATGCATCATTGAGGTCCTAGAGCGCCAGGGATCCGATCCTCTGTTTTATCCAAGGCCGGGACAAGAATCCGGGAAAGACTTCAACTAGTAGGGGAGTCTTTCAGGGCTCATGTCCTTCTGTCTTATGGTGCAGGTGCGGTTTCCGTTCGGGACAGTTCTCTTTCTCGCAGCCAAGTGAAGATCACGGGAGTCACAATCAATACATGGAACAGAGAGCTGACCATGCCTCCGAGTACGGGCGTGGCGAGTGGCTTCATCACTTCGGCTCCTGTGCGCGTGGACCACATGATCGGTAAGAGGCCTGCCACAACCGTAGATACTGTCATGATTTTTGGACGCAACCTTAACAGGGCGCCTTCCATCACCGCTTCACGCAATCCCTGTACGGTGAGCGCGCCCATCGCGACTCGCTTTCGTTCCACGGCCTCTTCCAGATAGATCACCATGACCACGCCGGTCTGCACAGCGGTGCCGAACAGTGCAATGAAGCCCACCCACACGGCGACAGAGAAGTTGTACCCCAACAGCTTCAGGAGAAATACGCCGCCGCTGAGCGCAAAGGGTACGGCGAGGATCACGTGCGAGGCTTCTCTGAAGGAGTTGTAGGTTTTGTAGAGCAGCAGAAAGATGATAAGGAACACGATTGGGATGACGAGTTCGAGACGTTTCTTTGCGCTAATCTGATTTTCATACTGCCCGCTCCACTCAATGTAGTAGCCGGGCGGCATTTTCACTTCGCGGGCGACAGCACGCTGCGCCTCGTCCACGAACCGGCCAACGTCACGCCCGCGTACGTTCATCAATACACTCCCCCGAAGGAGTCCGTTCTCGCTACTGATCATGGACGGTCCCATCACAACGCCAAGGTCGGCCACTTGTCCAAGCGGAATCTGGACGCCATTGCTGGCGGTGACCAGCACGCTATTCCGAAGCTCGTCGGGGTCCTGGCGAAAATCAGGGGAATACCGCACCCGCACGGGGAGTCGTTGGCGACCGTCAATCGCGGTTGTGAGGTTCTTGCCGCCAATCGCGGTCTCGATAACGTCCTGTACGTCGCCCACGTTGATTCCGTAGCGAGCTGCTGCTTCGCGGTTTACTTTGATTTCCAAATACGGCGCACCGGTGATGCGCTCGGAATAAAGATCCGCGACGCCAGGAACCGGACGCAGAGCACGCTCGATTTCAGTTTCCTTCTGCTCGATGGTCGCGAGATCGTTGCCGAAAACCTTCACTCCCACCTGGGTCCGAATGCCGGTCGAAAGCATGTCGATGCGGTTGCGGATCGGCTGGGTCCAGATGTTCGTCACGCCCGGCAGACGGAGCTTCTCGTCAAGTCTTTGCAGGATCGTTTCCTTGGTCGTGCCAGCAGGCCATTCATTCTTGGGTTTGAAGTTGATCACGGTCTCAGTCATGTTTACTGGCGCTGGGTCGATGGCGCTTTCTGCGCGGCCGATCTTGCCCACAACGCTCGCCACGAGTTGGTCCTGAGAAATGATCTTGTCCTGCCAGCGAAGAATCTCGGTTGCCTTAGTGAGGGAAATGCTGGGGTCAGTAATGGGCATGAACAGGGCGGTCTCCTCATCGAGGGGCGGCATGAACTCGGAACCGATCGTAGTTGCAAGCCAGATTGCGGAGGCAAAGATTATAACTGCCGTACTCAGCGTCATGATCCTGTGCTTCAAGGCCCAGCCGAGTACCGGTTTGTAAATCATTCGTAGACCGTGCATCACGGGATTTGCGTCTTCACGGTGCAGCTTTCCGCGGATCAGGAAGGTGCATAGCACCGGCACCAAAGTGACCGCGATAAACGTGGAGCACACCATGGCGAAGGTTTTGGTGAAGGCCAGCGGGTGAAACATCTTGCCTTCCATGCCGGTGAGCGCGAACACAGGGACGAAAGCCAGAATGATGATGGTCATCGCAAAGAAAATCGGTCGGCCAACGAGCTTGGCGGCTTCGAGAGTGATCTGGCCAATCGCCGACTTGTACTCGCCATGTTCTTCGTAGTACTGCTCTGCGTGCCGCAGCACGTTTTCGGTCATCACAATCCCGGCATCGACTAGCACCCCAATCGCGATTGCGATCCCACCGAGTGACATGATGTTGGACGAGATGTCAGCGTAGTGCATGAACAGGAACGATCCCGCGACTGCCAGTGGCAATGGCAGCGTGACGATGAGGATGCTGCGGAAGTGCCACAGGAAGATCACGTGCGCGAGCGTAACCAACAGGATCTCTTCGAGCAGTGCCGACTTCAGAGTATTTACCGCGTGAAGGATCAAGGTACTGCGGTCGTAGAAAGGAACGATGTGGACGCCCTTGGGTAACCCCGGTTCCAAGGCTGCAAGTTTCGCTTTGACGCCGCTGATTACTTCTTGTGCGTTGGCGCCGTTGCGGATGACAACAACACCGCCCACGACATCTTTGCCGTCCTTGTCGAGAACGCCGCGGCGGAATTCCGGTCCCAAGTGGACGTTCGCGACATTGCGGATGTAGACGGGTGTGCCTGCCGTAGCGGTGAGCACGATATTCTCAAGGTCCTCCGTCGATCGGATCAAGCCAATCCCCCGGACCGCCATCTCCTGGTCGCTGGCTTCAATAACCTTCGCGCCGACGTTGGTATTACTGCGCTGAACGCCCTCGATGACCGCGCGTAAGGGGATGTCGTAAGCGCGCAGTTTGATGGGATCAACGTCGATTTGATATTGGCGCACCCAACCGCCGATACTCGCCACTTCGGCCAC
>JBEKQC010000106.1:0-4228 GCA_049520095.1 Terriglobales bacterium | reverse complement strand
AACCTAATAAACGCACACATTTATGAATATCGACAGCCATCGATATATAGGATGTCGACCTAATGTAACAGATTCAAAATGGAAGCCAAGTGATTGCATTCAGAAAACTTGGTGGCCAGGGATGGAGTTGAACCCCCGACGCCAGCCTTTTCAGGGCTGTAGTCACCCAAAGCTATCTGTTGATTCTGCAAGGCATAGCGACGATTCCCTGCCTGTTTTTGTCCTTCTTATTGGAGCCAAACAAGGTAGCACAAATCTGCCTGCCGAGATTTGCCTCAAATCGACACGGCCTCATCCTGCTGGTAGCTTACGGCTCTTCATTTCCTCCAGAATGTCTCCGTTCGAGCCAGCAACGGGTGGAACACCAGCTCAGTGGCCAGGTTCGAGGAATTCCCGATTGCGTCGACTTCTCAGGTGTCTTCCACCCCACGCAGCCGTGCGGCTGCGGCTTCGGGAGTGATGTCCCTCTGCGGAGTGCCCAGCATTTCAAAACCAACCATAAATTTACGCACCGTTGCGGAGCGCAATAAGGGTGGATAAAAGTGAGCATGCAGGTGCCATTCGGGATGAGACTTGCCATCGGTCGGACATTGGTGGAACCCCATCGAGTAAGGGAAGGAGATATGGAATAAGTTGTCGTACCGTACCGTCAGGCGTTGCAGCACGTCCGCTAGAGAATTCCGTTCTCCTGCCGTAAGGTCCGGCATCACTCCCAAATGACGCCTCGGAACCACCATGGTCTCGAACGGCCAAATCGCCCAGAACGGAACCAGCACGGTGAAATGACTGTTCTCGAATATGATTCGCTTGCCCTGTCTTCTCTCCAGCTCCAGGTAAGCGCAGA
Organism: Terriglobales bacterium; assembly: GCA_049520095.1. Lineage (GTDB taxonomy): Bacteria > Acidobacteriota > Terriglobia > Terriglobales > Acidobacteriaceae > Acidiflorens. The sequence goes on along the minus strand of JBEKQC010000106.1, from coordinate 3,384 downwards.
CCAGGCAAGTCTTGTGAGAAGCCAGGTATTCCCGCTGGGAAATTTGTTCCTTAGCGGGTTCATTTGGGAGGCTGGCAGTCGCCCAAATCTGGCAGTGCGGATGAGGGTTACTTGCCCCCATGAGTGCGCCGTGATTCTCGAATATCTGCACATATTCGATGTCCGGGCGCGCCCCAAGCTCCTCAAACTGCTGCGCCCAGACATCGACCACCCAGCGCAGCTCAGATAGCTGCATGCCGGAGATTGTCAAGTCATGCCGTGGAGAAAAGCAAAGGACGCGACAAACACCAGATTCACTGCGCGCCACCATTAGTCCATCTCTATCGAGCTGGTGCTGCGGAGTTTCCGCAAGCAGGGCTGGGTAGTCATTTTCGAAGACGAACGTCGCCCGGTAATCGGGATTGCGTGCGCCTGCCGCTCGCGCATTCCCTGGACACATATAACAGGTTGGGTCGTATGTGGGTGTCGCGTCGGCGACGGATTTCTCAACCTGTCCCAGCCACGGACGCTCAGTGCGGTTCGGCGACACCAGGATCCATTCCCGCGTGAGCGGGTTGAAACGACGGTGGGGGCTTTCCTTGAGATCAACCCCCAAGCCAGACTTCGGACCCCGCTCATCATGCCACGCTAGTCTGCGTCTCAACCTTTCACCTCGCCGACACCGTCGGCGGCGGACATTACTAATATTTGGGGCGAAAGACCAGTTGCCTTCTCGTATGCAACCGACACTGAGTGTTCAAACTCTGCGGCAGCGTCAGGTTTCACCAGGTTCACTGTGCATCCGCCGAAACCGCCGCCCGTCATGCGAGATCCGTACACGCCTTCCTGCTTCTCGGCAAGTTCCACCATCAAGTCCAACTCAGGACAACTAACCTCGTAGTCATCGCGAAGACTGCGGTGCGATTCTTTCATCAGCTGCCCGAAAGCCGTGAGTTCGCCGCGTTGTAGAGCCACCGCCGCGGCGCACACACGCGCATTCTCGAGAACTACGTGGCGGCATCGCTTACGGATCGTTTCGCGCAAGTCGTCGTGGCCGTGACGCTCTAATTGTTCCGCAGTCACGTCGCGCAGAGCACGGATGCCCGCAAGTGAACGAGAAAGCAGACGCACTCCCTCTTCACACTGCGCCCGTCTAGAGTTGTACTCACCACTGGCATGCCGATGTTTGACCAGGGTGTTGCAGGTGATGAGGCTGACGTTGGGCGGCAGCGGAAGCAACTGGTAATCCAGCGATCGGCAGTCCAAGAATAGCGCTCGTCCGGCTTGTGCGCAGCAGGAGGCGAATTGGTCCATGATGCCGACTCGCGCACCGACGAATTCATTCTCAGCGCTGCGACATAACTTGGCAAGTTCGACACGATCGGTTACCAGTCCGGAATTGTCGAGCAGCGCCAAAGCCGTTGCCACTTCAATCGCTGCCGATGAACTCAGTCCCGCGCCGATCGGGACGTCCCCGCGAATCAAAAGGTTCGCGCCCTGCAAGCGGAATCCCGCCCGGGCTAGGATCATAGCCACCCCCTGGACGTAATCGCTCCAATGATTGTGGGCGCTCGGGGCCTTTGCTTCCAGATCGACTTCAACGGTATCGGGAAAATTGATGGAACGAATAAACAGCTTACGATCAACTCTGGGAGCAATCGCAACCCAAACGCACAGGTCGACAGCTACAGGCATGACAAAGCCATCGTTGTAGTCCGTGTGCTCGCCAATCAGGTTTACCCGCCCTGGTGCACGATAAACGCGGGCCGGCTCACCGTAGAGTTCACAAAAACTCTTTCGTAGGTCAGATGCGATTGTCTCGTCCACGGTTCCTAGTTCCACAGTGTCGCAGTTATTCATTTAGGCTGAGTCTTTGCCGGAGGGTTGCGGTCTTCTAGCTTGGAGCCATGCGATACCCCGCGCCGCCCGAGCAAGATCATGACCAGCCCGAAAACGAGCAGCACCATACCCCATATCAGATTCACGTTGATTCCCATCGACCTCTGGTAAATGGCGGCGTTGCTTCCCAGGCCATAGCCAGCAAGCAAAACCCCCAATATCGTAAACAGGGCGCCAATAGGCAAGCGAATGTCGAGTCCCAATCCATGCTCCTTACCGAAGGACGAGGTTCAGTACCAGTGTAAGTGCGATTACGGCTGCTCCCAGCGCTAGAGGCCGTTTATACCACGCCAGGTGTTCCTCGCTTGGACGTTCTGTCAGGGAATAGACCAAGCCGGCCAATTCCCCTTCCGGCCGCGGACGCGTTGCCAGGCTGATGACGATGGTCATAATAAAGCAGGTGGTCCACGCCCAGATCGCGGTCCAGAAGTTCTGCGCCATTTCGCTGGGATAAAGATGCAGCACACTACCCAACCATGCACCCTTGATCCCGGGCACGGCGCCAGAAGGCAACGTCAAACCATGATGCAAGGCGGCTGCTGCGGTGCCGGAGATCAGTCCGAAAAACGCGCCATGCCCGGTCGCACGCTTCCAGAACATGCCCAGCAGGAACGTCGCAAATAGCGGAGCATTTACGAATGCGAACACCAGCTGCAACATGTCCATGATGTTGTTGAAGCGTGTGGCGGCGTACGCGGCTGCGATGGAGAGTGCAACGCCGAAAACTGTGGCCAGCCGTCCCATCGCCAGGTAATGCTGGTCGCTGGCGTTTGGGCGGATGTAAGATTGGTAGATATCGTAAGTCCAGACAGTGTTGAATGCAGTCACATTGCCCGCCATTCCCGACATGAAGCTGGCGAGCAGTGCGATTACACCCAGCCCGAGCAGTCCCGTCGGAAAATAGTGCAGCAGCATGTTAGGTATTGCCAGGTCGTAGTCAAGAACGGGATGTCCGTTTTCGTCGAGCTTGGGCCGGCCCGTGCTGTCGTCGATCTTGGGCGGGATTAGTCCTAGCCCCAGGTATCCATGTTGTGGCTGACTCGAGGATGACGCAACGACAGCAGCGGGCGTCTCCAGCGGCACGGCGATCGCAATCAGTCCAGGCAGAATTACCAGAAACGGAAACAACATCTTAGGAACAGCGGCGATCAGCGGAGTGCGTCGTGCCGCGTTCATCGAATCCGCTGCCATGGCCCGCTGTACGACCAGAAAATCGGTACACCAGTATCCGAATGACAGCACGAAGCCCAGGCCCATCACCAATCCGAACCACTCAACGCCCATAGGGTTCGTCTGTGGGCTACCCATGCCTACCCATGAGTGGGTATACGCTGCGGGGACTCTTTTGGTGAGTTCATGCCATCCGCCAACATTCTTCAGTCCTAACCAAACTAGCGGGGAAAAACCAGCAACAATCAGGAAGAACTGCAATACCTCGTTATAGATTGCGCTGGAAAGGCCGCCCAAAAGGATGTATGCGAGGACGATCAGCGCCGAAAAAGCAAT
>JBEKQC010000105.1:0-4520 GCA_049520095.1 Terriglobales bacterium | reverse complement strand
AGGTACTGTCGTGGTACATCCTGATGCCGCGCAAGAAGAAGCCGCCGCCGCACTGACTGATCTCGCTGCAGAGGCGCCCACGTATGAGGTCACCGTGGCTGCGATGGGGGACAAGATTGTCCACGCAGCGCTGGTCACATGATCCCACTAGCACGACTACGCTGATCGAATGTCAGGATCACTCAATTCGCGGCAGAAATTTGCGACAGGTAACCCGTTGATCTGACGGGGCCGACAATTCGTCGCAAAACTTACCCTTTGTGCGACGGCGAACGGCCGGTTCGGAGCGGACCCACACGCAGCAGGCGGCCATCAAGAGACATTCGGGTAGATTAAATCCCTGCCGCAGAGCCGTCGTTCGCTCGTGCGGACCACCGAGATCTGCAATAACTTTACGTGGTTGGATACCGCCAGCAGGAACAAACGGAGTGTGGATTGATTTCAATGACGAGCTGGATGACCGGAGTCTGCGAAACAAACGGCATCAACATCCACTACCTGAGAACCGGAGGGTCCAGGCCCCCATTGGTGCTACTCCACGGATTGACCGGGAGCGGAGCCTGCTGGATTCCTTTGGCACGCGCTCTCGACGGTGAATACGATGTGGTGATGCCCGACGCTAGGGGCCACGGGGATTCGAGCACGCCGCTCGATGGGTATCGCTATGAGGATTACGCAAGCGATGTCGTTGGACTCATTCAAGGGCTCGGACTTGCCGCTCCGGTTCTGCTGGGCCATTCGATGGGAGGTATGACTGCGGCTGTGGTCGCGAGTCAACTCGCCACGGCCATTCGTGGCGTCATATTGGCGGACCCCACGTTTTTAAGCCCTCAGCGCCAACGCGAGGTGTACGAGAGTGATACCGTCGAGCAACACCGCCGACTTCTCAGCTTAGATGAGGGAGACGTGCCGGCTCAGGCACGGGTCCGACACGCGCATCGTAGGCCAGAGTTCGTCGAACTCGTAACCGAGGCGAGGCTGAAAACCCGAATAGATGCGTTTGATGTTCTTACGCCGCCCAACCCAGAGTATCACCAGTTGGTGAGCACCATTTGCGTTCCAATCCTGCTAGTCGTCGGGGATAGTGGCGTTGTTTCCCTTGAAACGGCACAGGAACTGCAGAAACTTAACCCGCGCCTCCGGGTCGAACAGATACAAAACGCTGGCCACGGGGTTCCCTATGACCAACCTGAGCGCTTTGAGGCGGTGGTCAGGTCCTTCCTACGGTCGGTGGTCGCATCGTAGCCGAATGAAATGTTGTTGCGGGCACATGCATATCCGGCGTAAAAAACTGATAACTGATGCCGGAAAGCTCACGCTCGCGACCGTCAACAATGGGTCTAGCCTGTGTGAAAACGCCTTTGTTGTCGCGGGTAATCAGATAAAATAAGTTCAACGTTGCGACGCGAGCCGGCTATGAAGCGATACGTCGAAGGTGAAGATCGATCCCAGGCGACGTTATTCCCGGAAAGCCTGGACGAGTACATCGCCGAGGATAATCCGGTTCGAGTCGTCGATGTGTTCGTCGATGAGCTGGATCTAAAGGATCTGGGTTTTGAGGGCGCTGAGCCCGAAGCCACCGGCCGCCCGGCCTATCACCCCGCGACACTGCTGAAGATCTATGTCTACGGCTACTTGAACCGCATCCAGTCGAGCCGACGCCTGGAGCGGGAGACGCAGCGTAATGTGGAGCTGATCTGGCTAAGCGGACGGTTGTCACCGGACTTCAAAACTATTGCCGATTTTCGCAAGAATAACGGCCCAGCGATCCGACGTGTGTGCCGAGAGTTCGTGCTCCTGTGCCGCAGCCTGAACCTGTTCTCCGATGCGCTCGTGGCGATCGACGGCAGCAAGTTCAAGGCGGTCAACGGCCGCGATCGGAACTTCACAAAGCATAAGCTCAAGGCGCGGATGCAGCAGCTGGAGGAAAGCATCGCGCGATACCTGGCGGATCTGGATCGGGCGGATCGTGATCCGAGCACGGTGACCGAGGCGCGAGTGGAGCACCTGAAGGAGAAGGTCGAGACGGTCAAGGCGCAGATGCGGCGGCTCAAGCAGTTGGGCAAGCAAATGGCCAAGGCTCCCGATGAGCAGATCTCACTGACCGATCCGGATGCGCGCTCGATGGCCACCAGTGCCCGAGGTTCCGGAGTGGTGGGTTACAACGTGCAGACCGCGGTGGATGCTAAGCATCACCTGGTGGTCACCCATGAGGTGAGCAACCAGGGCACGGATCGGGCGCAACTCTCGTCGATGGGCCAGCAGACTCAAGAGGCCCTCGGCACTGACAAGCTCACTGCCCTGGCCGATCGCGGCTATTACGCGGGTCCTGAGATCCTCAAGTGCGAGCAAGCCGGAATCAACGCTCTGGTGCCCAAGTCCCACACCTCAAACAATCTGGCCAAGGGGCAGTTCGACAAACGCGACTTCCGCTATATCCCTCGTCGCGATGAGTATCGATGCCCAGCGGGTCAGCGCGCGATCTGGCGCTTCAAGACCATCGAACACGGCCTGACGGTCCACAAGTACTGGTCTTCAGCCTGTCCGCGTTGCCCAATAAAAGCACAGTGCACGACGGGGGACTACCGTCGCATCACTCGCTGGGAGCACGAAGCGGTGCTGGAGGCGATGCAGGCGCGCCTGGAGAGGATGCCAGAGGCGGCGCGCATCCGCCGGCAAACCGCCGAGCATGTCTTCGGCACCCTCAAGAGTTGGATGGGTGCTACGCACTTCCTGATGAAACGATTACCCAACGTACAGACCGAGATGAGCCTTCATGTCTTGGCCTACAACCTCAAACGCGCGATACAGATCCTCGGGGCCGTACCGCTGATGAAGGCAATGAGGGCATGAAATGCCCCTTTTTTTTGTTCCAAGGCCGGATCGTCAACAGCATTGAACGCCCATCTCGGATCAACCCACCACAATTGCTTCTAAAGAATAGGGGTTTTCACACAGCCTGGGTCACGAAGCGACCTTCGGCCGCTGGACCGGAGTCGAAAGCACCAACGCCTCGGCACCGAGGGCGTGACAGGCGCCACCCGGCCATCAAGAGACATTCGTGCAAATGAAATGCCCGCTTGAGAGCGGACGTTCGGAACCTGTGAGGCATAATCGGACAGTTCGTTCACATATTTCAATTAGCGCTCTGCGGGTAATTACACGCTTAAGCTGGAAGATCGAGTGATGGACAACACAAGTGGCAAACGAGTCCGCTCGCCCGCTGTTTGGACCCCGGTCCCGCGGGAACACTCACAGTTCCCGGTCGGGTGGATGTCGATAGGGAGCCAGGGACGTGGCGATCCGAAATGCCGACTGGAAAGAATCGAAGGAGTCGTACGTGAACAGTAAGTGGATTGCCGTCGCCGCGGGTGCATTGGGCCTTGCGCTGTCGTTAAGGGCGGCGGCATTGGAATCACCGCACCAACGCCTGGTCGATCTTGCCCGGGAACTTACTGACACCACGGCGCACCTGCACCCGATGCTGGCCACCGCGTTGGGGATGGCGGGTATGGACGGCGAACTGGAAACCCCGAGCGAAGCCGCGCGCACAGCTGAAATCGCGCAGATTCGAACCTGGCAGCGGAGGTTGCAAGCGATTGCCTCGGGGTTTGGCGCCAGCACTTCTCTGACCGATCGCGACGATGCCAAGCTATTGGCGGCGCAGCTCACGGGACAGCTCAATACGCTGCTGGTCTATCAGTTCGATCGCAAGGACTACTCTGCGTCCGCCAACAATATCGTTCAAGCGATCTTCGTTCAGTTTCTACACCTGCCAGTCAGCGGCAAGGAAGGCGCTACCGCACAGGACGTTGCTGGCGCATGGCGCGACATCATCTCCCGCCTCGAAAAGTCGCCGACCTACATTGCCGCCGGGGAGCGACTGGTGAGGACTCCGGGCCACTTGTTCGGAATTGTCGGCAGCCAGGAACTCGCCGGCGCCCCGGAATTCCTTAAGGGCGCCCTCACCGACGCGGCAAAGGGTCAGCTCGGCGCCGATTCGCAGGAGTTTGCCCGTTTCGTTCGCGCCCGCGACGCGACGCTAAGCGCGATCGAAGAGGCGAAAACCTATATCGACTCGCACGTCGGGTCTTGGCCTGAAAATTTTGCGATCGGCCGGCAGGCGTACGATCGAATGCTGCGCGATGAGCAGCTGCTGTCTTTCAATACCAACGATGTTGAGCGGATGGGCGAGGACGAACTCGCGCACGGATGGGCTGAGGAGGCGTGGCTCACGTCGCTCTCACAACGGGATTCGATTGCATTTGGGGCAGCTAGCGGCGGCGGCATGGCCCCCAGCGGGCCACCGCTCATCGACTACTATCGCGATCGAATCGGCGAATTGCGCAAGTTTGTCGTGGACCACGATCTGGTAACGATTCCGGAGTGGCTGGGATCGATGGAAGTGATGGCGACACCGTCCTTTCTACAACCCGTGCTGCCGGGTGCATCGATGAATCCGCCGCGTCTGTTCTCGACCTCCACTACCGGATTCTATTTCATCACCCCTCCGACATCGC
>JBEKQC010000104.1:0-9087 GCA_049520095.1 Terriglobales bacterium | reverse complement strand
CTCCGGATCCTCGGCAAGCCCCAAGACGCGGAAGAAGCGCTGCAGGACGGATTTCTCAGCGCCTTGCGCCACTTGAGAGACTTCGAATGTCGGTGCCGCTTCTCAACGTGGCTATCACGCATTGTGATCAACGCCGCCCTGATGCGGCTGCGCAAGAGCCGTCGCGAGGTACTAACATCGATTGACCAGAAACTCGAACAAGACAAAGTGGCGTGGGCAGACAGAATCGCCGATCCCGGACCTAGTCCGGAGGAAATATGCGTGCGGAAGGAACGGCTTGAAATTATTGAAGGAATATTGCGGAGCTTGCCTGCAGCGCACCGCTCAGTCTTGAGGCTGCGGGATGTGCAGGGGATCAGCACACGGGAAGCCGCCGCAATATTGGGAGTCAAGGCTGGGACGGTAAAGTCACAGCTCCACCGGGCGCGCCTGAGGCTGGGTATGAAGTTATGCATGGCCGGCCCTTACCACAGAACTCTTCAATTCTCTCGGCGCGAGCTCGGGACAGGTGGACAACGGCTCACCGACAGATCGATGGCAGAAGTTGCCGGTGCAGCAGCATGAGGGAAATGAGAGGAAGGTCAAATGTACTGCCTCTTAGAGTTATTGACAGTGGTTTGTTCGGTTGTACTTGTGGCGACGATTTTGTTTGTGGTCAGTGCGAGACCGTACACCCAGTGCCGATTGAATGTCAGCCGGCTTAAATCTGCACAAAGAGGAAAAAATGGCAACGAGTAGCACGATGGAGGCCTCGAAGTCGCACGAAACCGAGGTGGTGTCGAAGCTCCGCAGTCAATACGGATGCAGTCTGCTTGATTTCGCGGGAACGCCGAATGCTCTCTATGAACGCCACCTCATGTTTGACAACGTGGTCGACGTAGCCGCGACTCGTGCTCGAGAGCGATTTGAGGCTCTCGCTCGATCGGTGCGGGATATGCTATCGCAGCGCTGGATCAAGACTGAGGATACCTACGCCAAGGAGAATCCGAAACGCGTCTACTATCTATCCATAGAGTTTCTAATTGGGCGTTCTCTTGCCAACAATGTGAGGAATCTCGTGCTTGATCCCGTCATAGGGCAAGCAATCAAGATGAAGGATCTTGATTGGGCCAACCTGTTGGAGCAGGAACCTGACGCGGGGCTGGGCAATGGCGGGCTCGGACGTTTGGCGGCTTGCTTTCTTGACTCGATGGCGACCATGCAACTCCCCGCCATGGGATACGGCCTGCGTTACGAATATGGCATGTTCAAGCAGGCCATCCGCAACGGCTGGCAAGAGGAGCACCCGGATAATTGGCTGCGTCCTCCCGACCCTTGGGAGGTCACACGCGCGGACGAGTCCGTCGAAATCAAGTTCAACTGCTCGTTCGAGAAGCGGGACGGCAACCTGCGTGCGGTCCTTGGCAAGACGTGCAGCCTGATCGGCGTCCCCTACGACCGGCCAGTCGTGGGCTACGGTGGCAAAACCATCAACACGCTTCGCCTGTGGGCCGCAAGTGCGCCTGATTACTTCGACTTTCAGGCCTTCAGCCATGGTGACTTCGTAGCTGCGGTAGCCGAGACTCTGGATGCTGAATCGCTAACTCGAGTGCTTTACCCGGATGATTCAACCAGCATGGGGCAGGGCCTGCGCTTCGTGCAGGAATACTTTTTAGTGGCGTGCTCCCTGGCCGATACTATACGGCGCTTCCGGCGCAGCAATGCCGACTGGACCTTACTTCCGGAGAAAGCCGCCATTCAGCTCAATGATACGCACCCGGCGATGGCGGTCCCGGAATTGATGCGCATTTTACTCGACGAAGCTCACTTGCCGTGGGGCCAGGCGTGGGACATCACCCGGCGAACCCTGGGCTACACGAACCATACCCTGTTGCCCGAAGCGCTGGAGAAATGGCCCCTTGCTTGGTTCGAGGCAGTGCTGCCGCGCCATCTCGAGATCATCTACGAAATCAACCAACGGCTTGTGGACTTGGTTCGAACACGATTTCCGGGCGACGAGGGACGCGTGGCGCGTGCGAGCCTGATTGAGGAGGGTTCCACCAAGCACGTGCGCATGGCTAACTTGGCCATCGTCGGCTCGCACAGTACGAATGGTGTAGCGGCGATCCACTCGGAATTATTGCGGACGACGACGGTCAAGGACCTCGCTGAGATGTTCCCAGATCGTTTTAGCAATAAGACGAACGGGGTGACGCCTCGGCGTTGGTTGTTGCTGGCCAATCCGGCGCTTGCCCGCACGATCTCCAAGGCCATTGGCGACGGCTGGATAACCGACCTCGGCCAATTGAGCAAACTGAAACCATTGGCCGACGATCAGGTCTTTCGCGATGAGTTGATAAAGGCCAAGCGCGAGGCCAAATGTTTGTTTGCCAGTTGGCTTAAGTCGTCTTCCGGCCGGGTGGTAGACCCGGACACCGTCTTCGATTGCCACATCAAACGCATACACGAATACAAACGGCAACTTCTCAATGCGCTGCGCATCGTGGTGCTCTATGACCGGCTCCGGAAGAATCCCAGAGCTGAGATGGCGCCGCGGACGTTCCTCTTCGGCGGCAAGGCGGCGCCTGCTTACCAACTGGCGAAGCTCATTATCAAGTTCATTGAGAACCTGGCCGACACCGTCGATGGTGATTCGGCGGTGCAAGGCCGACTCAAGGTGCTGTTCCTGCCCGAGTACGACGTGTCGCTGGCGGAGCGTCTGATTCCTGCCAGCGACGTCTCAAACCAGATCTCGACTGCCGGTTACGAAGCCAGCGGTACCAGCAATATGAAGTTCATGATGAACGGCGCCTTAACAATCGGTACGCGCGACGGCGCAACCATCGAGATGGCGCAGGAGGCTGGCGAGGAAAACTTCTTTCTGTTTGGATTGACGGCGCAGCAAGTAAGCAGCAGCAGGAGCTGGTATAACCCGCGCTGGCATTATGACCACGAGCCGGAGACTCGGGCGGCATTGGACCTGATTTTTTCCAATCACTTCAGCCGTAATGAACCTGGCGTCTTCGCCCCCCTTTACAACACACTTATGACCCATGGTGATTACTACATGCACCTTGCGGATCTAAGGTCCTACCTCGAGGCTGATCAGCGCTTGGTTGAGCTGTACGTCGACCAGCACGCCTGGGTGCGCAAGGCCATTTTGAATGTGGCGGGCTCAGGCAAGTTTTCAAGTGACCGTACGATCAAGGAATATGCAAGCGAAATCTGGGGGGCGAAGCCATGTCCAGTGCCTTAGAGACGCAGCTAAGCTCAGGTATCTCGCCGCTGGCGGGCCGACCCGCCCCGAAGGAGCTGCTGATAGTATTTTGAGCGCCGGCCGGACCTCGGTGACCCCAATCAGATGGTCAGTTTCGGAACCAGCGGACATCGAGGCTCGCCGCTGCATGGCACTTTCACGGAAGCGCACATTCTGGCCATCACGCAAGCTATATGTGACTACCGCCGCCACGCCGGTACTGATGGCCCGCTGTTCATGGGCAAGGATACACACGCTGTCTCCGATCCGGCTCAGCGCACGGCGCTCGAGGTGCTGGCAGCCAACAACGTGGACACCGTGATTCAACGAGAGAACGGCATAACACCAACACCCGTCATCTCACATGCGATCCTCGTCTACAACCGTGACCGCAAGGCGCATCTTGCCGATGGCATCGTGATCACGCCCTCGCACAACCCGCCCGAATTCGGTGGGTTCAAGTATGACCCGACGCACGGCGGACCCGCCGATGTAGACGTGACAAAGTGGGTTGAAGATCGCGCCAACGAGCTTCTGCGAGGAGGCAATGCCGGGGTGAAGCGTGTGCCGTTCACTACGGCCATCGCCGCGGCGAGCACTCACCAGGATGACTTTGCGCTGCCTTACATCCGTGACTTGCGGAACGTCATCGATATGGACGCCATCCGTGGGGCCGGCCTCAAGCTGGGGGTAGATCCGCTGGGCGGCGCCACTCTGCCCTACTGGGAGCAGATCAACTCGATCTATCAGTTGGACATCACCGTCGTGAATGCGGTGATAGACCCCACCTTCTCGTTTATGACCGTCGATCACGACGGAGTGATCCGCATGGACCCCTCCAGCCCCTACGCGATGGCGAGGCTGGTGGGACTCAAAGACAAATACCGCTTGGCATTCGCCACCGACCCGGACGCGGACCGCCATGGCATCGTCACACGCTCGGTGGGGCTGATGAATCCTAATCATTATCTGGCAGTGGCCATCTGCTACCTGCTCACGCACCGCCCGCTGTGGCCTCCGCACATTGCAGTTGGCAAGACGCTGGTCAGCAGCAGCATGATCGATCGAGTGGTGCAAAAGCTGGGCCGCCGGCTCTGGGAGGTTCCCGTCGGCTTCAAGTGGTTCGTGGCGGGGTTAATCGACGGCTCATGCTGCTTTGGCGGCGAAGAGAGTGCTGGGGCGACCTTCCTGCGGCGCGACGGCGCCGTGTGGACGAATCACCGCTAAAACAGGCAAGGATCCCGGGGAGCATTATCAGGGGTTGACCGCGGAGTTCGGAACCTCTTATTACACTCGCGTCGACGCCCCCGCGACACCTGAACAGAAGGCGGCCCTGGAGGAGCTGTCGCCGGAGGCAATCAGGGAGTCGAGTCTGGCAGGCGAACCCATCATTGCCAAGCTGACGCGCGCCCCAGGCAACAGCGCTCCAATCGGAGGTCTGAAGGTCGTGGCCGCGAGCGGCTGGTTTGCCGCGCGGCCGTCCGGCACCGAGGACATCTACAAAATCTACGCGGAAAGCTTCAAGGACCAGTCGCATTTAAACGCCATCCTCGCAGAAGCCGAGGGAATTGTGAAGAATGCCCTGAATTCCTCGAAAGGACGCGCATGAGCCGCGACAGTATCAGTCTGCCGCCTTTTCCTCCGGAATATCGTGCCTCGGGCTTGCTGCTGCACGTCACGTCGCTGCCCTCGCCCTACGGTGTTGGCGATGTGGGACCAGCCGCGTACGCCTGGGTCGATCGCCTCCGCGACGCAGGCCAGAGCTGGTGGCAAGCCCTTCCGCTGGGACCTACGGGGTACGGCAACTCGCCATATCAGTCGCTCTCGTCCTTCGCTGGTAACGGACTGTTGATCAGCCCCGACTGCCTGATCGAGGACGGACTGCTCGAAGCGAGCGACTGCGGCGGTCATTCATTTTCTGCCACCTCCGTCGATTACGACGCCGTCATCCCGTTCAAACACTTGTTGCTCGAACGCGCTTGGAGTAACTTCAGCGCCGGAGCGCGTCCGGACCTGCGGCCTGCTTTTGAACAATTCTGCGACCACGAGGCGCACTGGCTGGAAGACTACGCCCTGTTCCGAACGTTGAAAGCCAAATACAACGGAGCCTATTACCTCGATTGGCCGCAAGATTTGGTCGAGCGTAAACCCGCTGCCCTGGCACAGGCCGGCGGGGAACTGGCGAGCCAGACCCAACAAGTGTGTTTTGCCCAATTCCTGTTGTTCCGCCAGGGGGAGCGTCTTAAGGAATATGCGCACAGCAAAGGCGTGCACTTGATCGGCGACTTGCCCTTTTTTGTTTCTCCCGACTCGAGCGACGTGTGGGCCAACCCGGCGTTGTTCCTGCTGGATGAGCACCATCACCCCCGGTTTGTTGCCGGTGTGCCTCCTGACTACTTCAGCTCACAGGGGCAGCTCTGGGGCAACCCCGTTTATGACTGGGAGGCTCTGCGACAGACTAGTTATCGCTGGTGCATCGACCGCTTGCGCGCCCTGCTCACTCACGTGGACGTGATTCGTCTCGACCATTTCCGCGGGTTCGCGGCGGCCTGGCATGTTCCAGCCGGAGCACCAACAGCCCAGTCCGGCCAATGGGTGCCAGGCCCAGGCGCGGAGTTCTTCCGCGCGGTTGGGAGCGAGCTGGGTAACCTCCCGTTTATCGCCGAAGATTTGGGGCTGATCACGCCTGACGTGCGCGCACTTCGCGATCAGTTCCAGGTGCCCGGGACACGGGTCCTGCAGTTCGCCTTCGATGGCACCTCCGATAACCCGTACCTGCCTCATAACTACGTCACCAACACGGTGGTGTACACAGGTACGCACGACAATCCCACGACTCGCGGCTGGTTTGAAGAACTGCCGGATGCCCAGCGACGGAACTTGTGGAACTACCTCAAGCGGCCCACAGGTGCGAGTGGGGAGGCCGCTCCAGCGTTGATGAACCTGGCTTGGTCGTCCGTGGCTGCGCTCGCCATGGCTCCACTGCAGGATCTGCTGAACTTCGGGAAAGAAGCTCGGATGAACGTGCCCGGCCGTGCCGAAGGTAACTGGCGCTGGCGCACGACGGAAAATATGCTCTCCGAGAGAGAGTTCGATTGGCTGCACGAATTGACGAAAAACTCAAACCGGTCGGGACCTCTTCGAGGTGAGCACACAGACAAAATGATGGAGGCCGTGTCGTGACTCCGAATCCGATCGTCTTCCTCGTCGATGTGGATGACACCCTGATCGATAATGACCGCATTCAGGACGACATCAAGCGCTACATCGAGCGCCAATTCGGAACCGAGTGCCGAGACCGCTTCTGGGCCATCCAGGAACAACTCTTTAACGAGCTGGGCTATCGGGATTATCTGGCCGCACTGCAGCGATTCCGCGTCGAGCACCCCTACGAACCCCACATGGTGTCGGCGGCCTCGTACCTGGTGGACTATCCCTTCGCCAATCGTTTGTATCCCGGCGCGCTCGATGTTCTGGAAACGTTCCGGGCGTGGGGCCGGACGGTCATTCTTTCCGATGGCGACGTGGTGTTTCAGCCGCGCAAGATCGAGCGCTCCGGCATCTTCGAAGCGGTCGAAGGGCACGTGCTCATCTATATCCACAAAGAGGAGGCGCTGGATGACGTAGAGCGGCGCTACCCCGCCGCGCACTACGTCCTGGCGGACGACAAGCTTCGTATTCTGGCCGCGGTCAAGGAAGTCTGGGGCGACAGGGTGACCACCGTATTTGTACGGCAAGGCAAGTTTGCTCACGACCCAAGAGTCGTCGCCTCATACCCGCCAGCGGACCTGACAGTCGAGCGCATCGGCGACTTACTCGGCTATGACCTGCCCGCCTTCCTCGCGGGCCACCGATCGACCCCACTTGCTATGGAGGTAACACAATGAAAGCGACCGAACTGCTCCACAATCTGGGCCAGAGTCTCTGGCTCGACAACATCACGCGCGATCTACTGAACACAGGCACGCTTAAGAGGTATATCGACGAGCTGTCGGTAACCGGCCTTACCTCGAATCCGACGATCTTCGACCACGCGATCAAGAACAGCACTGCTTACGATGCCACAATCCGCGAGAAGCTGAGCCAAGGCAAATCGGGCGAGGCACTTTTCTTCGAGCTCGCGCTGGAGGACGTCACCCGGGCTGCCGATCTGTTTCGGCCTGTCTACGACCGGACCGGCGGCGTGGACGGATGGGTATCGCTCGAAGTATCGCCCATGCTCGCGCACGACACGGCAAGTACCCTAGCCGCGGCCAAGGACCTGCATGCGCGGGCGGGACGGCCTAACCTGTTCATCAAGATCCCTGGCACCAAGGAGGGGCTGCCCGCCATCGAGGAGGCGATCTTCGCCGGCATCCCGATTAACGTCACCCTGCTGTTCTCTCGCGAGCAATACGTGGCAGCGGCGGAGGCATTCCTGCACGGCATCGAGCGTCGCATCGAGGCCGGGCTGAAGCCTGAGGTGGGTTCTGTCGCCTCTGTATTTGTCAGCCGCTGGGACTCGGCGGTGATGGACAAGGTTCCCGAGGCGCTGCGCAACCGGCTCGGCATCGCCGTTGCCGAGCGTACCTACAAGGCGTACCGCGCACTGCTGGATTCCTCGCGCTGGCAGCGCATTTTCAATGCCGGCGCCCGACCGCAACGGCTGCTGTGGGCCAGTACGGGGACCAAGGATCCCAAGGCATCCGACGTTCTTTACGTTAAGGCCCTCGCTGCGCCGTTCACGGTGAATACGATGCCTGAGGGCACCTTGAAGGCTCTTGCCGATCACGGTGAACTCGGTTCCATCCTGCCGGCAGACGGCGGCGACTGTGAAGTAGTGCTGGCCCAATTCACGAAGGCCGGCGTCGACATCGATGCCCTGGGCGCCCAACTTCAGGACGAAGGAGCCAAGTCGTTCGACAAGTCGTGGAACGAGCTGATGGCGGTAATCACGTCCAAGAGTGCCGCGCTCAAAAAGGCCGCGGCTTGAAGGCGAGGATCGGTATCCCGAGTCCTTGCAAGAAACGAACAGAAGGAGCACAGATATGGCGACACCGGTACTGACCGGCACCAAAAGCGAGCAAATCGCACCCCTAACGAAACGGAAGGCGTGGAAAGCTCTCGGCGCCCACCATAAGGCGATCGGGGAACAACATCTCCGCGACCTTTCGACCAGTGGGGCGAACTGGGCAAGGTGCTGGCCCAGCGCATTATCCCGGAACTCGAGAGCAAGACAGAGCCGGCGCCCGCCCATGACAGTTCAACGAACAATCTGATCCGTCGGTACCGAAAACTTAAGGAGGCATGATGACTGTCTTCACGCAACAACTTGAGAAAATGAAGTCATATCCCGGTTTCATTGCAGCCCTGGATCAAAGCGGTGGCAGCACGCCCAAGGCGCTAGCTTCTTACGGAATCGAGGAAGGCGCCTGGTCGAACGAGGAAGAGATGTTTGCGATCGTGCACCAGATGCGCACGCGCATCATTACCAGCCCCAGTTTCACCGGCGAGCGGATTCTTGGCGCCATCCTGTTCGAGAACACCATGGACAGGGCCATCGAGGGACAGCCGAGCGCGGACTATCTGTGGAATGTGAAACGGGTTGTGCCTTTTCTGAAAGTGGACAAGGGCCTGGCCGCGGAGGAGAACGGTGTCCACTTGATGAAACCGATGCCCGACCTTTCCGCGCTGCTGGCCAAGGCCAAAGCCAAGCGCATATTCGGAACCAAAATGCGGTCGGTCATCAATCAAGCCGATTCGGGGGGCATCAAGAACATTGTGAGCCAGCAGTTCGAAGCGGCAGAGCAGATTATTGCCGCGGACCTCATACCGATCATCGAACCGGAAGTGGATATTCACTGCCCGGAAAA
>JBEKQC010000103.1:0-4755 GCA_049520095.1 Terriglobales bacterium | reverse complement strand
ATGCGCCGGCGATGGGCGCCTGCGTGCTTGAATCCGTAACCACGCCTTGCAGAATCGTCCCGCCGTAGAGCAGGGTCGCGTTAATCGTTACCGGCGTGCCTTGGCTCAGATCATAGCTCGTGCTGTAGTTGAAATATCCCGTCGCACCGGAGAAAGAGATTACGCCCGTCTCCTGCGTCACTTGAACGCCAGTCAAGGAATAGTTGCCATTAGAGTCAGTCAGGACACTTGGGCCGCCAGGCGATACGCTGACCCCTTGAATGGGCGCGCCCGTGGTGCGGTCCGTGACCGTCCCCTGGATCAACACCTGATCCTGCGCAGCCACGCGAGAGGCAAGCGGAAACAAAAGCGAAATTCCTACGAGTACGAGGGCAAACATCTTCTGACGAATTCGTGGCATATTTCCTCCGACCTTTGACATGCAATTACACCGACGCGGCAATCACGGACGCCAACGCCGTCTTATTTGAGATTTGATTTGCTGTTCGACCGACCGTGGTAAGGGCGCGCTTCGTAGTTAAGAACTTTTCCTCCATCAATGTGGTTAGGCGGACAAGCTTGGCCAACAAAATCCTGCAATTTGATTGGGCGGCACGACCCAGACCGATCCAAGCAGAACCTTGACACCTGCAACGTTGATGCTGCGATTGAGCCAGTAGAGCGGGGAACTCGCTGGATTCCAGACGCGTTGCGATTATGCAGATTCCCGCTTGCCGTGTCATCACCCGAACGGGTGAAATCGCGGTTGCGCGGAAACGGAAACAGGTCTAGCGTTAGAGGTGTACCCCCGCTCGCGGCACCTCCTGCCGCAACCAGCTGGGGACAATATGTTGCCGGACTTGGAAGTGCTGTCGCAAGTTCTGGAAGCTCTCTACGAAGCGCCCCTGAATCCGTCGCGCTGGGAAGAATTTCTGAAGCTGACCGCCAAGACGGTTGGCGGAGAAGCCGCTGCCCTCCTGCTGCGCAACTTCAGCGACACTCGGGACAAACCGGGCATTCATCGTGGTCGGAAAGCGGGTTGCTCTGAAGAACGAGACCCAGAGCTGGTCCGCTTTTTGCGCCCGCACATCAAGCGAGCGTATCGGCTGCACTCGCATCTCGCCGCATCTCGCAAACAGAGGGCCAGTTTGCAGTCGGCGCTCGATTCGCTTGCCATGGGCGTGATTCTCTTGTCTCAAAGCGGGCAAGTGGTCTCGATGAATCGTGCTGCGGAATGGCTGTTGGCTGACAATGACAGTCTGCAGGCCAGCCGGGTAGGACTTCACGCCAAACGTGCCGACGAGTCAGCCCGTCTTCAGCAGTTCATCGCGAAAGCAACCTCAGCAGTCGCGGGATTGAGACCCGCCGGAGCTCTGACGATTTCGCGCCGCAGTCGTCCCGCACTTCACTTGCTGGTGTCTCCTGTGCGCGGATTTGACGTGGACGATGCTCATCCAGTCCGGGCCATCGTGTTCGTCAGTGATCCGGCGCAACGGGTCCGGCCGACACACGAAACGCTGCGGGCCTTGTTCGCATTGACGCCTGCCGAATACCGCCTGGCCATGCTTCTGGTGGACGGCCATCGCACCACCGCAATCGCGGAAATGGTTGGGGTCAGCCGTAACACTCTTAAGTCGCAGTTGGCGAGCATCTACCGGAAAACCGGGACGTCGCGCCAGGCGCAGTTAGTACGGCTGTTGTTGCGACTGCCGGGCAACGAACTCTAGTAATGAGTCCTAAGTATCGCGTCCTTTCCGCCCAATCCAGCCATCCTCGCTCGCCGTATCGTGGAAGAACATCATGGCCGCATCGATGTGAGCAGCGTCGTGGGGAAGGGAAGCAAGTTCACAGTCGTCCTGCCATTTCACATGCCCGCTGCTCAGGTCGCTGGCTCCTAGAATGTGGCCCTTTCGGGAAAGGGGATCGGAAAACGACTAGTTGATAGCGGGTGTGCTTGCGCTCACCCCGTCCGAATCAGCGTACCCTTGGCGACCAGTTCGACGAGACCGCGAGTCGCGGTCGCCGGGGACACATTCGTGATGGCGGCGTCCTTGCCAGCACTTAAGCCACGCAAAGCCTTCGGGACCTTCTCGCAACATGCAGCGCAGCGCTTTCTCTTGACGCTGATTTTAGCTGGCCGCTACCGAGTTGCTTCGTTTACAGCATCCGATTGCACCAATTGTCTACATATTGTGATTCCGCGCACATTGATCCGTGGCCTATGTCACAGTGTCGTGCGGAGACTCGGTGATAAGCTCACCGCCGTTTTTGTCGTGGAATTGTCGCCGTCACATTCGTGGGGGCTGGGGTTCTAGATCAGGAACTTAGAACAGAGCGGAGGTTTTGCGCCCTGCGATTCATCAGTCCTCGACCACGACCTGGGTCGGGGCGGAACGCAATGCGATCAATCTCACGGGCCGGGGTGAGAGAGGAGTGTTGTGTATGACAATGCTGAATGGACGCAAACAGCTTCTCATTTGGATCCCTGTGGTACTGATTGCCGTAGCCCTAATGGTGGCCGTGTTCATACAGGCGCGCCGACTGACCGCTGTGCGCCGCGCACCTTACATTATCGGTGAACCCCAGGAAGGCGCCGCACTGTTTTTTGGTGACAAGCAATGCAGCATTTGCCATTCCATCAATGGATTCGGAGGTCGTGTTGCCCCGGATCTCTCCGGAAAGCACCCCGGTACTCCCGCAATGGGGTGGCTTGCGGCGGTGTTGTGGAACCATGGACCCGGCATGTGGCGGCAGATCCGCCTAAAGAACGACCCTTATCCCCGGTTGAATTTGCAAGAAATGGCAGACATTCTTGCGTTCTTGTACCAGGCAAGCAGCATTGATCGCGCCGGGGACCCTAGCGCTGGCCAGCGGGTATTCAACGAGAAGGGTTGCGTCCGCTGCCATTCGGTGGGTGGGACGGGCGGCCAGGCGGCGCCCGAGCTATCCAAGATCGCGGCTGGTTCTAACTCGAACGCCTGGACACTTGCTATGCTTAACCACGCCGGATCGATGATTGCTCCTATTAGCCGTACCCTAGGACAATGGCCCCAGTTCACCGGTAATGAGATGAATGATCTGATCGCGTATGTGAGTCTCAGCGCTCCCCAGCCAGTGACGAACGCGCGAGAAATAGCCGGTAATGCAGAATGGGGGTGGGGCGTGTTCCAGCGCAGATGTATGCAATGCCATTCCGTACGCGGGCAGGGTGGCATCGTGGGTCCGGAACTGGGGCCAGAGCGTGATCTTCCACTCACAACGGGGCAGTTTGCTAGCGCTCTGTGGAACCACGCACCGGCGATGCTCCGTCAGGCCCACGAAAATGGGATTTCTCCTCCGGTTCTTCAGGGCAACGAGATGGCCGACTTGCGGACGTTCCTCGCGAGCCTGCGGTACTTCGAGCCAACTGGATCTCCCCTTGTCGGCGAGCGCGTCTTTTCTGAGCGCGGGTGCGCAGCATGCCACGGCCACATGGCGGAAGGGACACAGATTGCGCCCGGGCTTAGGTCTGGCACCGAAGCTTTCACCACGATTTCGTTCACCGTCGCACTTTGGCGCCATGGCCCCCGCATGATGGATCGCGCTCAGGAATTGGGTATACCCTGGCCGACCCTGAGGGCCACCGACCTCGGCGATCTGGTGAGTTTCCTCAACGCACCTGCACGCCCAAAGTAATTAGCTGGGAGGGCGACACTTAGGAGTCTAGCTTGCCAATTTCGGGCTGGGAATTTGACATTCTCGCCAGGTAAGATGGCGCGCGGTGTGACCATCCAACCCTCCGCTGAACCCTGAGATATCAATTGCTCGAAACGCGCCGAGACCTTGGTGGTGCACCGCCGAAGCGAGCCACATGCCCAAGGTGCAGGGGCACGACCTTATCGAAAAAGAGGTTAATATGCGTTTGCGCTGCTTCTTTAACGCAGGTTAGCTTCGTTCGTCAGCTGTTAGCTGACGAGTTTTCCGCCCAATCCAGCCACAAGGATCGGGCTGACAATGCGGTAGAGACCTGCTCGATTCTGACCACAACCCCGAACGCCGTGACTGCAGCCATCCATGACCGTATGCCAGTCATCCTTGATCCCGATGGCTACGACCGCTGGCTCGATCCAGGAATGAGGGATAGTGTGCTCTCCGAGCTGTTGAAGCCCTACGATGGTAGGCTGATGCGGTGCTATCCCGTCAGCACCCGGATCAACCACGTCGCGAACGACGACGCGGAATGTTCAGCCAGGGTGGAACTTGCCCAGGTCCAGAAACAACTGTTCTCGTAGGTTCCAATTTCCAACCGGAAAAGCTCTGCAAACCGACCAAAGATCTGCGCTAAGGCGCGGACCCCTTCCCACGGGACCGGCCAGGGGGGATAGGCCACCCCCAAGGCAGCGCCAAAAGCTAAAGTAATACCAATGCCAACACCAGCCCACGCCACAAAACTCAACACCAACTAAGTACAGCAAGTAACCCAATGAAATGGGTGAAAATCATTTTCCATTGACGAATCGGGATTGGGAGGGACAATGGCTACCCGTTTTTGACGCAGAAAACTTCGGTCAGGGTAAGTCGGGAAAAGAATAGAAAGTAGGACGGAGTTCAAAAGAGGTAGTCCCATTAACAGCCCCATTCAACTGATTGCAAGGAGCCCAACGGCGAAGGTTTGCGCCAAGCTCGTTTGCGTCCTGTGTTTATGGGCTCTTTGGAAAGCTACTGCGAATCTGGCGTTCTGCTATTTGTTTTGGATCACAACTCTAGCCTGGGCGGTACGCTACATCGTCCGTTCCA
>JBEKQC010000102.1:0-5151 GCA_049520095.1 Terriglobales bacterium | reverse complement strand
AACGAACTGCGGATGCGCCCGAATCGGGAATCATCATCACAAACGCTGTGGTTGCGCAACACAGACTGCGCTGCAAGGACGCGGTTGCGTCCGCGAGCAATCACGACCCGGACTTGGCCGCTTCGCTGCCAAAGTGCCGACGAATGGGCAGGGCTGCCCATTGGCAGGTATGCCGGCCGCGAGAAAGCGCGAGTATTCTGTCGCCGAACTTGTTACAAACAGAGGAGTTTCGCAGATAGATCCTTTTCGGAGCGTCTGGAACTCCACTTGCACAAGCCGATTGGGCACGGTGCGTTGATCTCGGGACTTGGTTCATCTGCTTTGACGAGGAGCGTTCAATGAGTATTGCGCTAGCATTCGGACTTTTTCTATCCGGGGCAGGCTTGGGAGCACTCTCTACTCGGATTCAGCAGAACGCCGTCAGAAGGCAGTTTCAACAAGAGCTAGAGACCCAAATCAAGCAAGCTCTGTTCGGGGGAATGAGTCGGCGAAGACTGCTAAACAGTCGGGAGCTGCCTTCAGGCGGTCCAACCCCCGGTTCTGCACCACCAGAAGCCATCGCTACCGGCGACGGCTCTCGCAGCCGCCAAACGCACACGGAGAGCGTCGTTCCATCGGATAGCAACCCATTAGGACCTTCTTTGATAAGCAACTTTCGCCCCATTCCTCCAGATGTCGGATCGCGTCAAGAATTGGGGTCCGAGACCTCCGTCCTGGACGGCTCTCGGAAATGTGAAACCGCTTCGTGCTTACTACATTTCGCACAACCCGGCAGTATGGAGAACAACTCCAATGCCTCGTTCTTCTCAGAAGCGGACGTCTTGATGATGCAGTCGATGCACATTTGTCTGTAATTCATCGCCAGGTTGCCAACAGGCGTTGCACTGTTGCACTCACCACACCGGTCAATGAGTTCTATAAAAAGGGATGTCAAGAAAAAACCTCTGCCTCGACCGGAGGCCTAGAAGATTTGTGTCTCGAGAACCCGACCGACCACCCCCAGAGAGATCGCCGGAGATGGAAACCAGAGACGCTCAAGCTGCTTGCCGATGCAATTGTTTGGCGTCGAACCCCAGCTCCTTTCTTCCAAATCGTTAAAGTGATCGCGGCAATCTCTCGTGCCAAGGTGAGACGCGCCACCGTCGACCGCATCCCCTTTTCCAGAAGGGCAACATAGAAATCGTACAGCGGGCCAGGGCGAGTGCTCGCGGAGATGGCAGCGCCTTTGAAAAGATTTTTCAGATCGTGACTATGGTTGTTACTCAGACCTCGCACGGTCATGCGCTCCCGGTTGCGTCGCAGTTTCCCTCCCACATAGCGGTACTCGCCGCTGTCGTGAGTCTCGACCGCGAAACGACTGTAAGCCCACAGCTGGGGCTTGGTACGGAAACGGTGTGGCGTCTGCAACAGCGTGACCAGCAACGCTGCACAGATCGGACTGATCGAAGGAATCTGGCGCAGCCATTTCGCGGCCTTGTGCTTGTAGCTCTCCGCCAGCAGGTCGCGTCGCGCTTCCTGTCGCACCGGCTGCAGCAGACCCAGTTGCTGATAGAACCGTTCCGCCCGCAGACGAACTCCGGGTTCCAGGATATTGGCCAACCATTCTGCCCGATGCCGCGGGGCATAGACGGTTGCTCCGGTACAAGGAATGGCCCAGTTGTGGTACAGCGCTTTGATCCGACTCATGACTCGCGTCAGATCCTTCGTGATGGTCAGATAGCTGCGACCCAATTCCTTTAAGGTGCGTACCCCGTGCTCTCCGCGGTACACCCTCTTGAGCTGGTTGCCGCGTAACAGCTCCGCCAGCTTTCACGCATCGATCCGGTCACTCTTGCTGCCATCTTTCAACAGGGCGTTCTTTCGCGGATCGCAGACCACGAGATTGCTGACGCGAGGTTTCAGCAGGTCATGCAACCAGGCGGCAGAAATTCCTTCTTCGAAGGTCACCGATAAACTTCCGTTGCAGCCCTTCGATGAACTCAAGAATCGTAGCCGCTTTCGTCTCCAGGATGCATTCCATGATCAGCTTGCTTGAGCTATCCATGACCGCAACCGAGATCGTTGCCTGGTGAACGTCCATGCCAATATACTTTTCTTGCTTCATAACGGCGCTCCTTTCTCCCTTCAGTAGGTAGTGATCGCAACAATCACACCCTACCGCAGAGTGGGCACCTTTTATATCGCGTGCAAACGCGATTTTGCGCCAGCGCTGCGAGATGCTTATCCTAAAAACTGGCGGTACCCTCATCGATCACCCCAAAACTGATTGGATAAGAGCGAAGGCTCCAGCGGTCCGGTATGTTCTTTCGTTGAGGGTTGAGGACCAAGACCAACTGGGTTAGGAGAAGCCTTCATGACTATTGTAGGGTGTGATTTCCATCCGAGCTGCCAACAGATTGCGGCCTTTGATGCCGAAAGCGGAGAGATTGAGAGATTGCAGAGTACAAGCTAAACAACGGAGATAGAGAGGCAGAACGGTTTTGCCGGCAGCTGACTGCTCCATCATTGATTGGCATGGAAGTCTTCGGCGCCAGCGATCGTGGTCACTGACACGAACAGTACCGAGTGACTAATCTGTGGACGAGCAACTCTAAGTTTTGAGGGAGGACTGTCTAAGCGAAGGTATCCGCTCTTGAGCGTGTGGACTCCTTCGTTTTTTCCTGAACGCACGCAGGGCATTCAACGATTCAACGCGTCCTCCCAGTGTCGTACACTTTTTCAAGACTTCAAAACGCAGTTGACTGACCAGCATTCTTGTAGTTGGAATGCTTGGCGGGTGAAAGGTGAAAGTGCGATCTTTGTATTTTGTGATTGGCATAGCTGTGCCTCTCTTTTCAGGGGAAGGTGGACGTTATAGCAAATGGCTCAATAGCGGCATAGCACGCGATTGGGCCATTGCGTTGCTCCTACCTCGGGGATGGTACGACCACAAGTGATCTACCTTTTTTACAGATACTCCGATAATTTAATGAGATCGGAATCGGTTAGCGCCTTGGCCCCGCTAATCTGATACGCCCCGCTCCCCTGACTCCGGAGCGGGGCTATTCGTCTTGGCGGTGGAACAGTGATCCGAAGGTTCGGCCCAAATCGGGGAAGGCGAGGATTGTACCATCGGAAAGAAGAAAAGGGTGCGGGTCGGATTAAATACCGACCGTTCCGAAAAGTCACTGGATATGGGGGCACGCAGACTAGGTTCTCCGCTGCCATCCAGGAGCTTCCCTTCACGCGAGGGGGAGGACTCCGCACCCAACGGAAATATGTGATGGCGGCTCTCTTATTAGGTTGGCTGCGAGATTTTGTTACGAAAGACGAACAGAACGATTGCTTACATCATTGGGAGGAGAAAAATTCCGTAACATGGGGACCTGGAGGTGGCCTGATCCATGCTTCGGGATCAGTTGCGACAGGTGCTTGTCCGTCTCAAACTAGTGCTGCGTCTGGAACGGCGGGTAACCCTCGAAGAATATTATCAACTACTCCAGCTTTCAGAAGCGATCATTGAGCACGGGCGAATGTTTCAGAGGTACCACGGACACTCCTCGTCATACGCAATCGTCGGCGTTCCAGAGTTGGCACGTTGCTTCAGGGAGACACCACGAACCATCAAAGATGCGCTCCTGCTCCTGAAGTGCACCGGCCTTGCTGAGCCACTTCGTCCGCGCAGATATTGGAAAATTAAACTGGCAGGCACTCTTCTCAGCAGTCGCAAGGATGCAGGAGCCGCTTAATGTCACCGACAGCAGACTGCTACAATTCATGATAAGTAGAGGGAGGGCTCAACACTTGACCGAACTTTTGCTCATTCCCCAAACACCCCATGGAACAGCGGGGATAACCACGGCCGGGTGCTAGCGCTGCTAGCTGGGGAACCGGTCGAAGGTGAACGCGATTTCGGTCTGAAGCCGAACACGATTTCTGTTGTGATTCCGAACAGCATTCCAGTCTGAAAGTGAACGCCGATTGGACGTGCCGGATTACCGTCAGTATTGCCAAAGCATCGGCAATTGTAGCGCCCAGATCTTAACCCGAGAACCGGCGTCGCTGAGTCGAATGTTATACATTCAGCGTTCTGGTCGCTTCGGTCTTTGGTTTGCTACAGAATCCTCATGGAGGTTATCCGGTGGCGAACCGACTTGCAGAATCTCATTTCAGAGTATGGTGTCTATTCAAAAGATGGACCGAATCGTTTTAACGCGAGACCACCGTCGGGAGCGGTGAGTTGTTTGAAGACCACGCCAGGCACAGGACGCGCGTCGAAAGTATCGACCTGACCCAGGTCGCCGGGCTGGGGCACCGCGTACCGCTTGGGTTTGCGCACGGCGTAGGGACGAGCGAGTGTCACTATCCTTCCGACCGGTAATGGCAGCCTTCGAATCTTCGAATCCGTCCGAATCGGGAATTAATCATCACAACAACTGCGGTTGCGGCGCACAGACGGCGCCTAGCATAGGTTGTAATGTGAAGTTGTGGAGGCGCTGGTGGCCGGGTTTCCTCAGGATGGGAGGTGCTGATCGGTCGGTGCTGAACAACTCGAATACCTACTTAAACGAAAGAGCAAAATTCGGACACGGATAGAGCGCCTCAGAGACGAACGGTTTGTGCGTCTTAAGAACTGGGGGAGGCGACCCCTGGAGTTGGGCTATGAGAATGGAAACCCAGTTCGAAGGCCAACAAAATGCGAACCAAACTTCCCGAGCGTTACCAGTCTTGCGAACGGCGGACTGAAACCATTTCCCTCCTCACCGCGTGGGTACGCCAGCTAAGGCCCTTCGGACGCTGCCCCCAGTTATTGCTGACCGCTCGGCTCGCCTCTAATGCGATCGATATGGCGAACCTGTTCGACATGGGCCCAGACAGCGCACTAGCGTCTGCGACATGGGAATTTCATGCGCGGGCTTATCTTCTCGTCATGCTTGCGGACTTTTACTCGACTGTCGACGCGGTTGCAAAAACGTTCGATACGAAAAACATGGCTCTAACACCTTGCCAGCTGCGGAAGGTGTGTGAACGCGCTGTCACCAGAGCTCTGATGAGCGCGACGGGGTCAGAACTTCGTGCTGACCTCTATCGATCCTCGTTTGGACACGCTTGTGACATTTTGGAGGAACGAGCGCACTACCAGGCCTTGCGGGTGCAGTCTCCCATTAAAGG
>JBEKQC010000101.1:0-5370 GCA_049520095.1 Terriglobales bacterium | reverse complement strand
CTTACGACGGTCGCGTTTGGACTCGCAGCAATTGCCATTCTCATGAATCGCCAGGCGCGGCTTGCGATGCGCCTGATGACGCTCATGCTGGCACTCTTTGGCGTAATGGTTTGGGTTCCGCAACTGATCGCTCACCCGAAGGCACATTTCAACTGGTCCGAAAGCGTCCTGACTTTCCTTGTTACAGGGGCTGCCTGGGTGGTAGCTGATTTAAAGTCTTTTTGATTTAGGCTGTGTTTGCGCGCCGCTTCACCGGACAAACGGGATGACACCGTGTCCGTGACAGTGGCGGATGAACGTCTAGGAACCTTGCGGCAGGGTCTATCCGATTTTTTCGACCTACTGAATACGCCCGACAAGCGAGAGGAACTACGCAGCATTATTGAGGCGTGCGACAGGGAGAAGTTCCCCTACGCTAACCCACGGACGCAGTTGACATAACATCCCGATTACATGACCCTGCCAAGAGGGGTTTTGAGCGCTAACGCATGTTTTCGTCAGCCATCCAATTCCAATCGTTTAACATTCGTTGCTGACAACAGGGTTTTCGCTGAGGGAGGTCCGATATGCTGAGGCTCGTATTGGCGCTCTTGCTCCTCGGACGGGTATCGGCAGGGCAAAGCCCTTTTGACGGCTTGTGGGTGAACAAAATGGGACAGCGACTTCCCGAGGGGCCGATTTCCTATTCACTCACTGAAGAGACATTCCGGTGTTCCTGTGCAATCGGCGACATCGAGATAAAACCGGATGGGTACGAGACCGCTGAGAACGCTTCCCTCTACTTGCCCGCGGCGGTTCCCTCAGGATTCAGATACTTGGAGAAGAACTGCGTGATCTCGACGGTCGAGCGGATGCGGTTGTTGACCTTACGCCAGCCATGCCCTTCGTCGGGGAACAAGACGTACTCGACTGGGACGCCCCTTTTCTTGAGCGTGGAGACGATCTGCTCGGCTTCGATCACCGGGACGTTGGTGTCGTTCGCGCCGTGAAGGACCATCGTCGGCGCAGTGATGCGGTCGAGTTTGTAGATCGGGGAAAGTTGGTCGAGCATTTCGCCCTGCGTCTTGGGATCGCCATATTCGACGGTGGATATGGCCGCCATCCAAGGCTCGGTGTGCTCGAAGAAGGTTTTGAAATTGACGATACCAAAAAGATCGGCGCCCGCAGCGAAGGAATCGGGGTATTCCGTTAGGCCGGCCATCGTCATATAGCCGCCATAGCTGCCACCGGTGATACCAATACGCTTCGGGTCGGCGATGTGGTTGTTGACGAGGTAGTCCACGCAAGCCTTGATATCCTTGACGGCGTTCACGCGCAATGGGCCATTGTCGAGGTTGACGAACTTCTTGCCAAAGCCGGAGGAGCCGCGAACATTCGGAGCGAATACGCCGATTCCGGCGAGCAGCAACGCCTGGTAGTCGCTGCGAAATGCGGGTAACTCTTGACCCTCGGGTCCGCCGTGGAAGCTGATGACGTAGGCGCCGGGGCCAGTTTGGTTCTTCGGCCGATAGAGCCAGCCGCTCAACTGGAGTCCGTCGAAGCTCTTGAAACTGACGAGGTCGGGTTTGACCAGGTCAGCGAAGCTAACTCCAGCGTGAGGGCTGTGGGTGACCTGCGTAAATTGGTGCCTGGTCATATCCATCACCCACACATCCGGGTTCGTGGCAGATCCACTAAGAACGAGTGCGAGTTTTTTGCCATCGCGCGAGAAACTGGTGGCGCCAATCAGTTCCGCCGGGAGGCCACTTATATCGGTCGATTTGCCGGAGGAGAGATCGATGAGCGCAGGTTGATTCCGTCCGGCATTGTTCCAAATCAGTGCGGCCTGAGTGCCCTGATCATCCATGACGAAGTACTCGAGTTCGGCGTCGTCGCGCGAAGCGATCACTTCGATTGGACCCGGTTTTCCCTCGGCATCAATACGAACGCGGCCGAAAGCGGTTAGGTCGCGGTCCTTGTTTGTAACCAGGTAGACAGTCTTGCCGTCCTGCGAGATAGCTCCGCTAAATTCGCCCGGGCCGGTGTGAGGCGTGAGCAGTTGTTCGGCTCCCGTTTTGCGATCGATCAGGTAAAGGTTGTTGTCGCCGCGACTGGCGAGCCGGCTGATCACGACGTAGCGATTGTCGCGGCTGAGGCCTTCGATACCGCCGGTACCTTTGAGTTCGGCAACCATGTCGAGCTTGCCGCCGACCGGATCGACGAGGTAGGCGTCCATGGTTTCGGCCGAGCGCTGGTTGGAAGCCATGGTTAGCCGCGAACCGTCGAGCGTCCAGTTGCCAAGCCAGTTGTTCTCCTTGCCGCCCGCGGTCAGCCTCTTGACGGAGCTGCCGTCCGGTTTCGCGACGTAGACCTGCGAATTCATGCCGCCGCCGGGCGCGATGCTGAACGCAAGCCAGTCGGAGTTCGGCGACCAGGACACCCCACTGACAGGATCGTCGAAGGCGGTGATTAGTGTCGGCCAGCCCCCTTCGACAGGCACTGTCCAGATCTGCGGCAATCCGCTAATATCGCAAACGACGGCGAGGTTTTTTCCGTCGGGAGAAAAACTGGGAGAACCGCACCGGCCGACGCGCGCCATGCGCGTGACCGCGGCCTTGATGTCGTCGGCTGACTTTTTCTGGGCGAAGATCGGCAGCGATAGGCAGAGCAGCAGAGGAACGAGACGGCGCATGAGGGACCTCTCGTCTCGAAAGGATACAACCTGCACAGTGGTCGGACAACTGATTCTAATTGCGGCGGAATCGAACGACAACTGTTGATAAATCCCGATTACACTCATTGACCCAAGTCGGTCAGTTCTCAATGAGTGTAATCGCCTGGTTTCAACAGTTGCGGTTCTGGAAAGGCGTAGAATCATGCCTAGGAGCCGCACCATGAAATACCGAATTGCGTTGTGGGGCAGTGCAGGCTTTCTGGTTGCGGGCTTTTGGGCACTTTTTGCCTTCGCAACCTTCCCATCAACAAACGAACGACTGAGGGACCTCTGGGCTCTCGTGAGCTTAACCTGTCCGGTTGCACTAGCTGGCAGGCACTACCCCGTTAGTCTCTATGAGGCTCTAGCGGCGAATGCAGTTACGTATGCGCTGCTTGGTCTGATCGTGGAAACCCTGCGGCACCAACTGCATCACGCGAAATAATTCAGAACAGCCCCACGCTACTCGGTAAGCGGAGTCAATGAGTGCAATCGCCTGATTGCATCAACTGAGATGGTCATTGCGCCAAAAGTACTCCCTCATGCGGACTCAATGACCACGAAAATTAGAACCATACCGGCGTTCAGCAAGCAACTCACGAAAGAGAGCCACTTGGCGCGTTTCAGCGCGAAGGGAAGGATGAGGCAAGCGATAACGCCTGAAACCAGACTGATGATGAGTCCGTGATCGACCGCTTTCATCCGCAACCGCCCCCACCAATACGTAGCGGGGATGAGAAGCGGGATGAGTGCGCAGCATGAGACGGTAGCAAGAATCTGGCCTATAAGGAACGCGGGATCGTCAATCAAATCCTCTAGCGGATTCCCTTTGGTGCGCGTCCGCGCCCATTTGTTCCACGCCAAAGCTACGAGGAGCCATGGGGTCGCCAGCCAGACGAGAGCCACCCCGATGAGAATCCACTCCGGCGTCTTATGCATGATGTTTGGCCCGTCGCAATCATAGTCCCTGCGTCGTCTGGTTTTCCAAAATACCCCGCGTTGTGGCGTAAATGTTGAAACATCCCGGTTACACTCATTGACCTCGGGACGGGGGTTTTGAGTGTAAACGCCTGATGACGCCAGTTGTGATACTCACTCTTTGAAGTGTTTCACGAGTATCCGCTGAAGTTCGAGGGCTACCTGCTCTCGTGTGCCCAGATACCTGCCGCGAAAGAAAGCGATCCTGATCGAAATATTGAAATTCGGATGCTCAATAATGCTTAGTCGAGTGCGCAGAGGGTGTGTTCGTAGAAAGCTGGCTCGTAACATTCCCACACCCGCATTTCCAGCAATGAGCGAGAGTTGCAAGTCCGGATTGTGCAGCTCGGCGGCAACAATGAGTGGAGCACCCAGCCGTTCAACCCGATTCTTTATCTCTTCTCGCACCAAACATCCAACTGGATTAAGAACCCAATTCCGCCGATAAAATTCCGAGGATCTCGAAGACTTCGGTTGGGCCGAAGTTCGTGCTTGAACGACTCGCATCGCTTCAACCGAGAGCGTTACTCCCTCCAGGTCGTGCGGTAGGGGCGTTTCGACGGGCAAGACGACGAGTGCCCCGTCCAACTCGCCAAGGTGCAGACGTGCCAATAACTGGCAACTTATATCGTTGCAAAGGCTGGGTTGAAGGAGAGGAAATTGCTTGCCCAGATCGATAATGACCTTGGATATGTCTGGCCGCGCCAGAGCATGAGAGAGTCCCAGACGAAAAGGTCCAACCGGGGATGTGTCCCCAGACGTGGAAGCCCTCAAATCGCTCAGAGATGAAAGAATACCGCGGCTCTTCTGTAGAACCTCGAATCCCGCCGGCGTCAGCTTGGGAGGTTTGAAATGCCGGTCAAGGAGAACAACACCAAGTTCGACCTCGAGGCGCTGAATCCTTCGAGTGAGCGCTGACGGTGTGAGGTAGAGATCATTGGCGGCTCGCTCCATCGAGCCGGTCTCAGCTACCGCAACAAGCGCTTCGAGTTCCGCAAACAAGATGACGCCTCACCGCAACCTAGGTTATCCGAATGTTGCAATGCGAGCAAGTTAATTATGCATATTATGAAATTGACGCAATCAGTGCTTTTAGCACAATCTTGCTTTTAGCACAATCTTGCAGGAGATTCCTTTTTGGAGGAATCGTGCGTTTACCTCCTGGTTCGTAAGAGTCTGGTTTGTAAGAGTGAGGACATGAGCATAGAACTTCGAATTGAGAACCTCTCGAAAACATATAAAAATGGTGTCAAGGCGCTGGATAACGTCTCCCTAACCATCCCCGCGGGCATGTACGGGCTGCTCGGCCCTAATGGCGCCGGCAAATCCACCCTCATGCGCACGCTGGCGACTTTGCAGGAGCCGGACAGCGGCAGGGCCACGCTCGGTGACATCCTGGGCGACATCGATGTACTGAAGCAAAAGGACGAAGTGCGGAAACGGCTGGGCTACTTGCCCCAGGAGTTTGGGGTGTATCCGCGCATATCCGCGCAGGACATGCTCAGCCACATCGCCCTGCTCAAAGGCATCGCCCAGGCCAAGGAACGAAGAGACGTGGTCGGATGGATGCTCAAGCGCTGCAATCTGTACGACGACCGCAAGAAGGCGCTTACCGGTTTTTCCGGAGGCATGCGCCAGCGCTTCGGCATTGCCCAGGCGCTGATTGGCAATCCCCAACTGCTGATTGTGGATGAGCCTAC
>JBEKQC010000100.1:0-5390 GCA_049520095.1 Terriglobales bacterium | reverse complement strand
CAACGCCCGTTCGTAGCACTGTTTCGCGTCGGCATAATCTCCCACTTGCCGGTAGGCGGAGCCGAGATTGCTGTAAGCGGCAGTGCGCAGATCCGGATCCGTGGCGTGCAGCGCCACAATCTTGTAACGCTCGATCGCGGCCGGCACGTTGCCGTGTCGGTGTTCGTAGGTGCCGAGACTGAGAGTCGCTATCGGATCATCGGGCTGGATCGCGAGCGCGGCGCGCACATGCTCGGCAGCTTCCTCAACCTGCCCCTGCTGCTCAAGGAATGTAGCCAGGTTGGTGTGAGCAACAAAGTTGTCCTCGGTGACCTCAAGAGCGCGCCGCCACATCGTGGGAGTGTCGCGCCAGAAGCCGATCTGGCGATGCGTTACCAGGCCCAGCGCGATCATAACGACCGTCGCAGCCACGGCCAGCCATGCCGTGGGAATTTTTCGACGCTCCGCCCAGTCCGCCACCGTCCACACCGCCATCACGAACAGCCCGATGAACGGGATGTAAGCATAGCGGTCGGCCAGAGCTTGTCCGCCCACCTGCACCAGCCCGATCATGGGGAACATCGATCCGAGAAACCAAAGCCATCCCACAATCAGGTAGGGACGCTGACGCCATTGCCAGACTACAATCGCCGTCACAAAAAGCAGAACCACCACCGCTGCCTCAACTTGCCAAGCCGGAAACAACTTCGTCGGATGCGGATAAAGCACCGCCAGTTTCGACGGCCAAACGGCTATGCGCAGGTAGCGCACATAAGAAGTCAGCGCAGTTTCGACCCGGTTGAGCAGGCTGTAGCCGGAGGCTGCGCGCAAAGCATGACCCGCGCGCTGCGCCATCATCGTCACCACGGCGCTGGCTGCCGACAGAAGAAACAGCGGCAACTTTTCCAGTACAAGGACGAAGAACGTAAACCGCGGCACTGCAGGACGCTCCGGCGCCACGCCAGATGCCGGCTCTGTGGTCATGCGGCGAAGCGGCCAGTAGTCCAGCAGCAAAAGAAGAAAAGGGAACGTGATGACCTGC
Source organism: Terriglobales bacterium (assembly GCA_049520095.1). Classification (GTDB taxonomy): domain Bacteria; phylum Acidobacteriota; class Terriglobia; order Terriglobales; family Acidobacteriaceae; genus Acidiflorens. The sequence continues at coordinate 4,369 of JBEKQC010000100.1, read as the reverse complement.
GGCTTACTCATCAGCGCCAGCAGAAACAGCAGAAACACCAACCCGTAGCGGCGAAGTTTTGGCTGACGCGCGTACCATCCGTAGGCCAGCAGCGCCAGCAGGAAGAAAAGCATACTGAGCACATTCTTTCGTTCTGCCGCCCAGGCAACCGATTCGACATTGACGGGATGGATTCCAAACAGTGCAGCCACCACCAGGCTGCGCCATGTGCACCCGGTTGCACTCTGCAGCAACCAGAACAGAATCGCGACATTCAGCGCGTGCAACCATGCGCTGACCAGATGATGTCCCGCGGCATCCAGGCCGAACCATTCACAATCCAGCGCATGTGAAAGCCAGGTCAGCGGATGCCAGTTCGCCTGGTCGAACGTGGTGAACGACCATTTCACCGTGTCCCACTTCAGTCCGGCCCTGACATGAGCATTGTTGATGATGTAAGTATCGTCATCGAAATTCACGAACCTGTTGTGAGCGACCGGAGCATACAGCGCCAGCGTGACGGCCATCAACAGCAGACCGAGCACGAAAGCGCGTTTGGCGGGAGAGCTAAACAGCTCCGATGACATGCTTGGAAAAGCAGGTTTCAAAGTTTCAAAGTTTCAAGGTTTCAAGGTTGGCCCTAGTACGCCCAGCGCAGCAGCGTCGCTCCGGACGTAAACCCGGCGCCGACGGCTGCCAGCAATACCATGTCTCCCTTTTTCAATTTGCCTTCTTCGAGCGCCGTCTGCATCGCAATCGGAATCGTACCCGCCGTGGTGTTGCCGTAGCGGTCAATGTTAACGATGACTTTCTCCATCGGCATCCCCAACCGTTCGGCGGTAGCCGTAATGATCCGCAGGTTCGCCTGGTGCGCAATGAAGCAATCCACATCCTTGCCGGTCAGATTGTTCCTGGCAAGGATGCGTTCGGTCATCTCCGCCATTTTCTTCACCGCATACTTGAAGACGTTCTTGCCGTCCTGATGGATGTAGTGCATTTTCTGATCGACCGTCTCGTGCGTGGCCGGGTTCAGACTTCCGCCTCCCGGCATGTAGAGAAACTGCCCTCCCGCGCCCTCGATCTGGGCAACGTGGTCGATCACGCCTCCGTCCCCATCCTCGGCCGGTTCGAGCAAAACTGCGCCCGCGCCGTCTCCAAAGATGATGCACACTGCGCGATCGGTGTAGTCGGTCATCGACGAGTTCACGTCCGAACCGATCACCAGCACTTTCTTGTAACGGCCCGATTCGACGAACTTCACGCCGGTGTTGAGGGCATAGAGAAATCCCGAGCATCCCGCGGAAACATCGAAGCCCCAGGTGTTTGCGATACCCAATTTGTGCTGCACCAGGCATGCCGTCGAGGGATACATCATGTCGGGCGTAACCGTGCCCACGACGATCAGATCGACCTCCTGCAAATCCATGGGATGCGACGCCACCAGATTCTTCACCGCCTCGACCGCCAGGTCGCTCGCGGCCACGCCCTTGCTGGCAATATGGCGTTCGCGGATGCCGACTCGGCTCATGATCCATTCATTGGTTGTGTCGACCATCTTTTCCAGGTCGGCGTTAGTGAGAACGCGGGGCGGAAGATAGGTACCGAGAGCGCTGATCTTAACGCGCTGAAGCTGAGTCAATGAGTTCTCCTGGAATGCATAGTGCGCTGCATGATGAATTAATTGTTTTGAACGATTATTTTGAACGATGCGGACGAGAATGTCTAACGAAGAGAGTCTAACCGAATCGTGTTTGGAGCATCCGCGAACCGCTACGGCAGGCGCGCCGCGAACTCGCCGAACACCGGCACTTCGAAGCGCTCGCCCTGCCATGCCTTAAGCGTCAGAACAATCCACAGGAACAACATGGCCAGCGAAGCCAGAATTCCAAACAGCAGAAACACCATGGCGGCAGCGACATTCGAAAGGAAGAGTGCGGCGATGGTCAAAATAAAAAATACTCCCCAGAGTAAAACGCTTTGCCAGGCATGAAAGCGGACAAAGCGGTTTTTGCGAAATGCCGGCAGCAACAAGAGCACCGCGCCCGCGATGAAGGTAAGATAAGCGACCGCCGCGGCCGCCCGTTCCTCGGGAAGAAGCGGCGTCATCGACCATCCGCATCCCGGACAGAAGGCCGCGTTCTCCGGCATCGCCGTTCCGCAATGCGGACACTTCACGGAAGCTTGCGCGGCGTTCGCCGGGCCATTCTCTGAACCTTTTTCTGAACTAGACAAGTCGGCGTCCATTCGTCTTCTTTCGGCATTCTTCGCAAACGCCATAGATCTGGAAAGTGTGGCGGGTGGTAACGTAACGGTGCTTGCGTCCAATCTCCTGCTCGATTTCTCCGACTTTCTCCGAGAAAAATTCGACCGAAGCGCCGCACTCGGTGCACACCATGTGGTGATGACTGCGGCGGTTGTACTGGTGTTCGTAGCGCGCAATGCCGTCGTGAAAGGCGACTTCGCTGGCCAGGCCGCAACCCGCCAGCAACTTCAGCGTCCGATAGACGGTGGTGAAGCCGATGCGCGGATCGGTTTTCTTGACCAGTCGATGTAGTTCGTCGGTCGAAAGATGTTCCCGAGTTTCCAGGAAGGTCCGCAGAATTGCGTTGCGCTGTTCGGTCTGCTTCAAGCCAACGCGTTTGAGATGCTGCAGGAAAATCCCTTCCGCTTCGCGGATGCTCTCCTGCGAGATAGTCGGCTGATCGTCGATTCGTTTCTGCAGCATGTTGGACGGCGCGGAACCTAAGATGATAATCCACGCCGAAGTTCCAAACATGATACTGGGCTAGTGCGGGTTGCGCCAATCGGCTCCTAGATGCAGGCCTGATTTTGTTCCTGCTTTCTCTGGTATTAACTAACTGGTACCCCCACCCCCCTCCCCCCCTGTCTAGTGGAATCAGGGAGTTAGCGGGAATTTTTCGCTTCGGTCTTTGAAAAATAAGGACTTATATTAAAGTATTCAGGAGTAAGGACTTAGAGGGGCCAGGTTTCAAAGTTTCAGGGTTTCGAGGTTTCAAAGGGCAAATCTTGCCGAATAAGAAAAGGGTGCGGGGGGGTATCCGCAACCTTTGCTCTCGATTTCTTCTCTATAGTTCTATTATATCAATTCCGACCCACCTGCTGGACAACTTCCCCGACTTTATGTTCCTCGCCAATTCAATGACTTCCGCGGAAAATCGTCGAAACAGGGGCTTGACAAGGTTTGCCAAAATCGAGGAGCAGGTCTCGAAGCTTTCCTGGTGGGGCCGCCCGGCTTGGCCGACGCCGGTGTGATCGACGCGATGGGGTGGTTTGGAGCGTTATCGAGATTTTACGTCAACTACGCCACCGCGAAATCAAAAGGCCAGCCCACTAGCCCGATCAATGACTCTATAAGCGGCTCTAACGCATATACATGCGAGGCCGATTCTTACCCAGACTTCCCCGCCAGTTATTTTCCAAGCGACACCGCAGAAGAGACCAAGAACAATGGGGAACCAGAAGAGCGCCGTTGCGTAGCTTGGACTCGCTCTCCTCGGGAAGTCGCGGTCCCACCAAATAACCACTACGGCGATCAGAAGAATGATTGCTCGTGCAAAATCTGGCATGTACTGGAATAAAACATAAAAGAAGACTCCGACAATCGACGCAGCAAGTAACCGAGCGGCAACGCACCGCCTCTGTTCATTCGTCATAAAGGAAGTTCCAAGAGAAACACTAACTCAGGTTACAGGGTTCTAGGTTTCTAGGTGACGAAAACAGGCGTTAGCGCTCAAAACCCCCGGCCAAGGTCTGTCCGACAATAGCGACCCCATCCGACAGCATGGTGTGCAAGGTCAGGTCTTGGCTCTCGTAGATAAAGATTGAGTCGCAGACGGCGCTGCTGCCGGGCTACTCCACACCGGTGCGCCCGGGCTTGGACCCTTCGGCTCCGCTCAGGGCAGGCTCGCGAGGGTGCCCGTCCCCACACGACCTTATTTCTTGGGGGCGGGATGATGCTTGCGCCAGTCGGCTCCATCGCGTCCACCGTGGAGCGCGATCTCGGTGAGGATGAGTTCGGCGGTAAGCCGACGCTTGGTGAGGTGAGCGGCGATTCTCTGCTTCGCCTTCTTTGGTGAAACTTTCGGGTCGAGGAACACCAGCACCGACGGGCCCGCTCCGCTGAGGGCGGCGCCGAGTATGCCGGAATCTCCAGTGAGTTCCTTGAGCGCGGGCAGCAACGGACAGAGCGGCGCGCGATAAGGCTGGTGGATGCGGTCTTCGAGAGCCGAGGAGAGCAGGTCGGGACGGTTTTGCGTGAACGCCGCCAGCAGAAGCATCGAGTTCTGAATGTTGGTGATGGTGTCGGCCGGCGAGTACTGGAAGGGCAGCACACGGCGGGCTTGCTCGGTCGAGAGCGGCGCGTCCGGGA
>JBEKQC010000099.1:0-6014 GCA_049520095.1 Terriglobales bacterium | reverse complement strand
CAAGGTCAGAGCGCGTTGTTGAGGTTCGCGCTCCAACACAAGCTGGAGTTGTAAAGCCTCAGCCGAACGCTCGTCCGCCTGACCCGCGTCCCTTTCCCGCGAATTCACGGAGCAAAGTCTCGCCTTTCCAGCGCTGGGACGGCGGACCCGCCCGCCCCTGTGTGGAACCACACAGAAAAATGTGTGGTGCCACATGCCCCAATCGTGTGTTCCCCTCTATTCCCTACTCTTTCCAACTTCTATACGGTGACAGTTTGGGGCAAGCTTCGATGAAGCTCTTGATCGTGGAAGACAACGCCTCCACTCGTCGGTTGATCAGGACGATCGTGGCCGGTGTGGCGACACAGGTTTACGAGTGTGCGGACGGCGCCGAGGCGCTCGCATCCTACATCGCCCATCGACCGGATTTCGTACTGATGGATCTCGCTATGCAGCGAATGGACGGAATCACCGCCACACGCCAGATCAGGGCTTCCGATCCCACCGCTAGGATCATCATCGTGACTCAGTATGACGAAGCCGATCTGCGAGAAGAAGCGAAAGCCGCCGGGGCCTGCGGCTACGTCCGGAAAGAGAACTTGCTGGAGGTCGTGCAGCTTCTGGAGGAGGAACGATGAGCCAGGAAGTGGAAGACAAAAAGATGTCCGGCGGGCGATTCTACCTGCCTCATGAGACAGCGAATCATGTTTCGGTTAGGACGGCCCCATGAAATCAGGCAGGCGGCTGCCGACTCCCGCTATCGCCGTGGAATCGACACCGACGTTCGTGATGGGGCGGGAAATGGCTTCGGGAGGGTCACCTCGATCTTTCATTGAAAGGGCACGCGATGAATCGAAGGGCGTCCCGGCTCACGCCGCGGGCGCAGACAATTAACTCACACCAGGGAGAAAGCACATGCTGCATCAACGATCGTTTCGCAACGCGGGCACGGTCCGGACACGGGCTGTCCTCGGCGCGATTCTGATGTACGTTGCGGGGCTTCCAGCAACTGCTCAGCAACAAGAAACACCGATCATTACGCATCCAGTTACAATAACCTCCGGACCGCCGATAACCGGGACACTAACAATAGCGCCCACTGTAGCCCAGCCCGCGATGACGCCTTCCATCAGTCCGTGGAGTCCCGCCAGGGTGCCGAGCGGCCCCGGAACCATGCTGTGCAACGATGCGGGATTGACCGGCGCTTGCGGGAACACTGACGCGGATTACGTTGGCGCGTATAAGCTCAACATGAAATGCGACCAGGGTTTCTACGACCCGATTTACGGCGGCTCATGCTGGAAATGCCCGGATAACGACTCCAACGGCAACAACTGGATACGGTCAGCCAATGCCGTCACGGACGATGATGCCTGCTGGAGGGTCCCCAAAGAGAAGACTACCAGCGCCACCTTCGACAAACTCGGCTGGGCGTGGGATTGCAGCGGCAGCGAGTTCTGGGATGAGCACGACAAGAACGGAAACTGGATATTTTGGGGCGGGGCATGCTGGAGTTGTCCGGAGGAGTATCCCCGCCGCACCGCCTACGCGGTTACCGCTTCCAATGCCTGCGCGACGCCCGTGAACCAGACGTCGCCCGCCGAACTGCTCAAGTACAACGGGTGTCCCACGCCCGACGAGACGACCATGTACCCGAACAAAAGCCTCTCGGATAAGCGAACTCCAGGCAATCCTTTCCTCGACATCGCATCCGGGATCTCAGTAGCTCAAAACGCCGGCGGCGCGTGCTGGGCCTGCCCGGTGGTCGACACCCCGGGAGACTTTCTGGTTGCTCAACGCAACGCGAACACCCTGATTGGCAAAAAGACCGGGAACAACGGCTGCATGATCCAATACAAGTATAAGCCGCCGGTTTTTCCCGAACCGGGACTCTCCGGGCTGGCCGGAGTGAAAGAGGTCTTATTCGAAAAGCAGATCTTCACCCGGCCCAATGACCTGACCAAATACATGTATGGGTTAGCAGCCGCAGCGAACCTGAGCGGGTCGGCCGCCCAGCAGTATGTGGCCCAGCAGTGGGCCGATATCGCCCAGCACCCCTATATGAACAGCGTGATCCGAGCGCTGCTGCTTCAATACATGGGGGATAAGGCGCCCGCCAATATGTATCCCAACGGCCAGGTCCCCACTTCGCCCACCACCGCCGAAACCACTCTGGTGAACTCCTTCCAGACGTATATTCAGTTGCGCAGGACCTATCTGGCGCAGCAAGGCTTGCACATGTATGACGCGTGGTACAACAGCACGCAGCAGTACAACCAAAGCCACGCCCAGAACCTCGGCACTCTATTCTATTACGGTACAGTCCCGCCCGACTTCCAGAGCATGCTGGCCAGCATCGGCGCGGTGTCGGCGGCCGGTCTCGGGACGATCGGTGCGGTTGCAGCGGCCGAGACCTTCGTGAACTCGGTGAAGGTCGCGCAAAGCACCACCGGTGGTGCGGTTCGCACGACAACTCTCTTTGGCATGCAAGGTCTCAAGTTCTTCAGCGCTGGGATGTCGACCGTCGGAGCGCTGGGCGGGGCGCTTGTCATTGAGGCAGTGGGCGCGATCCTCTCATCGATAGCGATAGATCAACTTACGGAGATCCTTACTGCGCGAGATAAGCTGGTGGCCGGCGTGACGGCGGCCCAGCAGCCGGTCAATCTCAGCAGCCTGAGTGCTGACCAGGCCTTGTACTTCTGGGGGCTGGCAACCAGCGTGAATTCGGAGCTCGAAGACGGTCAGATCGTGGCCATGGCGCAAGCCGCCAATAATGCCGCCAAGCAAAACAACTATGCGCAACCAAAGTAAGCGCCACTTGACAAAGGAGGGTCCGTTATCATGATCGTCACGTCCCGTCGATTCGTTCTGCTTCTTGCCGCAGCGCTGCTTCCGAGCCTTACGGCCGGAGCGACTGTCGCGCACAAAGACGCCCTAGCCGAATTTGTCGCCGCCGGAAAATCTTTGATCGCCGTGCTGGATGGGGTCAAGGATGTGAAAACCGCCAAGGCGGCTCAGTCCAACCTTCAGGCGGCGGTGGTCCGTTTCAATGCCGCCAAAGCCAGCCTGAAGCAGTTGAAGTTCGATCAAACTAACCCCGAGCACCAGGCGGCGGTTAAAACGGCAACACAGGACATGATCACGATTTCGTCCCAGCTCAACGATGATTTGAAACGGATCCGGAAGCTGCCGCAGGTTCAAAACTTGCTGGCCAGCACGCTGGCACAATTATCCTGACTTCGTGCCGGACGAGCCGGGTTTCCGTGAAATCCCAGGCCCGGATGTCGCCCTCTCAACTCTCCGCGGGTGGCGGCTCACCCCTTGCTCTGTTACGTATTGCGTTACCGCTTCCCACACGAAAAATGTGTATTTGGACGTGGAGTATCCCTGGGCCGCCGGTATTGAGCCCAGGTCGCCACGGTCGAAATCCACCACGACGAGCTTGACGTTCGCGGGAATCGTCCCAACACCCTGCGCAGCCACTTCTCTTTCGCCTCGACGTTCTCGCGCTGCTCGACCGTCCCCCGAACATCTTTCCGCTGAAGGGTTTAGGACCTGCCCGTGTGTATCCCGATTTTGGCAGATGTAATTCCTTTTGGAGGCACGGGGGCGGGCAAAAATGTTGGGCACCATAATCACCGACACGGCATCTAACCCGACACAGGTTTTGCAGGGCAGGCTCTGACATGAAGCATGTATTGGCGTCGTTGAACGACCAGTTGAGGGCCGTGTAATCCAGCCTTCAGGGAGAATGACCATGTGGATTGTTAAGGTCGCACTCAATCGTCCGTACACTTTCATCGTGCTGGCACTGCTGATTCTGATTTTGAGTCCGGTGGTGATTCTGCGCACGCCCATTGACATTTTTCCGAATATCAACATACCGGTGGTCGCGGTCGGTTGGCAGTACACAGGAATGAATCCGGAAGAATTAGAGGGCTGGACCACGAGCGTTTATGAGCGAGTGCTGACCGCCACGGTTGACAATATCCAACATTTGGAATCGACTACAGTAAATGGCCAAGCCATCGTCAAAATTTACTTTCAACCGGGCGCAAGTTTAGACACCGCGAACGCCCAGGTTACTGCCATATCCCAGACCATCCTCCGCCAATTGCCACCGGGCACTCTGCCTCCGCTGATCATCAACTACAGCGCCTCGAGCGTGCCGATTCTGCAATTAGGCATATCGGGAGAAGGCCTTTCGGAGCAGCAGTTGAACGACCTTTCGCAGAATTTTCTTAGGCCACAACTCGTCACCGTTCCCGGCGCTGTGATTCCCTATTCGTATGGCGGCAAGCAGCGGGAGGTAATGATTGACTTGAACGAAGGCTTGATTCAGTCCAAGGGATTGTCGCCGCAAGTTGTTCTCGGTGTCGTACAGCAGCAAAACCTGATCTTGCCTGGGGGGACCGCAAAGATTGGCGAATTCGAGTACGACATTCGCGCGAACTTCAATGCGAAGTGGGTCTCAGAATTAAACGATCTGCCGGTCAAGGTGGTAGGCAATTCCACCATCTATCTTCGGGACGTGGCCAATATCCGCGACGGTTTTGCTGTGCAGACTAACATCGTGCGCCAGGATGGCCGTCGTGGCGCCCTGGTCACCATCTACAAGGCCGGCAACGCCTCCACTCTCGACGTTGTGAAAGGCATACGCGACGTTCTTCCCCGCGCTGCGCAGACACTGCCGCCGCAATTGAGAATTGTGCCTCTGGCCGATCAGTCCATCTTCGTCCGCGGCGCAGTAAACGGTGTCATCCGCGAGGCTGTCATCGCCGCCTGCCTGACGGCTCTGATGATTCTGCTCTTCCTGGGAAGCTGGCGAAGTACGCTGATCATCGCCGTGTCGATTCCACTCTCGATTCTCACCTCGGTGATCGTTCTCGGCTTTCTAGGAGAAACGATCAATACGATGACGCTCGGAGGCTTAGCTCTCGCAGTCGGAATTCTCGTAGACGATGCGACGGTTACGATTGAAAACATCGAGCGGTACTTCGAAGAAGGGCATGCGCAGCGCGACGCCATCCTGGAAGGTGCGGCACAAATCGCCCTTCCCGCCCTGGTCTCCACGCTCTGCATCTGTATCGTTTTCTTGCCCATGTTCTCCCTGGCAGGAGTCTCGAAGTTTCTCTTCGTGCCGCTCGCTGAAGCTGTGGTATTCGCCTTGCTGGCGTCTTACATCCTGTCGCGTACGCTGGTTCCCACTCTCGCGATGTATCTGCTTCGCGCCAAGGAGCACAACGGCGGACAATCCCGCAATCCCTTTGTACGCTTCCAGCAAGCTTTCGGGCGCGGCTTCGAACGGGTTCGTCTCTCGTATCATGGTCTACTGTGCGGTCTGGTTCAGCGCCGAAAGGTGTTTATACCCATGTTTCTGGGTGCATGCCTCGCAGCCTTTCTGCTTGTGCCATGGCTAGGACAAAATTTCTTCCCGGCAAGCGACAACGGTCAATTTATCCTCCATCTTCGCGCCAAGAGCGGGACGCGTATCGAGGAGACTGCGAAGCTCTGCGATATCGTCGAGAACTCAATCCGGCAAGAAGTTCCCAACGAGGAAATGGACAACATTCTCGACAACATCGGATTGCCCTACAGCACCATCAATTTCATGCACTCCACATCCGGCCTCATCGGAGCAGGCGACGCAGATATCCTTGTGTCGCTCAAAGAGAAACATCATCCCACCGCGGACTATGTTCAGCGCTTGCGTGAAAAGCTGCCGCGAGAGTTTCCCGCCACGACGTTCTACTTTCTGCCTGCAGACATGGTTACGCAGGTCTTGAACTTTGGCTTGCCGGCACCCATCGACGTGCAAATCGAGGGATCCGATCTAGACGACAATCGAGAAGTCGCCGCACAAATGTTGCGGGAAATTACTAAAGTTCCGGGCATAGCCGACGCGCACCTACAGCAAGCCTTCGACTATCCGGCGTTTGAAGTGACGGTGGACCGCACCAAGGCAGCCCAGGGCGGTTACGCGGAAAGAGATGTAGCCAACAGCCTCCTGAACTCACTAAGTGGGAGCTTCCAAA
>JBEKQC010000098.1:0-6037 GCA_049520095.1 Terriglobales bacterium | reverse complement strand
CGCCGTGACTGCAGAGCTCGCAAGCCCGCCCATTGGCGACAAAATTGTAGGTAGGGCACAAAATCTTGAAATCGTTCAGGTGGTAGAGCACGGGGATCCCCTGGCGCTTCAATTCCCAGAGAATCGACGGCGACAAGTGGTGGTAGATGCTGCGAACGTGCGCCAGGTCGGGCGAAAAATCAGCCAGACAACTGCGCATAGCGCGCCGCGCTGATCGGGAATAGATGGCGTGCGCCGCCATCTTGACCTTCTTCAGGAAACCGGCGTTCGGATCCTTGAAGTCGATGTGCGGAATGCGATAACTGCGGCCCGCGAAAGCGGGAGTACGGCCGTGGTCCATGCTGAACAGCGCCGTTTCCTGGCCGCGTTGATCCATCTGGCGGATGAGGTCGAAGAGGTACGCTTCCGTGCCGCTAAACGGATAGTCGTACTTGTTGCAATACAGGATGCGCATGGTTACCTTCCGATTGAGGAATACGGGCCAGGAATTGTTCTGCAAACGCGCGTAGATTTCGCTGGCGGTTGTAGGAAGCGGCGATGCTGGCCGCGGCCGCCCGCTGGATTCCGGCCAGGGAAGCCCTGTTGGCCTGAATCCAACTTACGGCGCTGACGAAATCCGGCAAAGAGCCGGGTTGGTAAAGAAATCCGGTACGCTGGTGCTCGACCAATTCAGGAATGCCTGTGATGGCTGGGGCCAGCACGAGTTTTTCGTGAGCCATGGCCTCCATCAGGACTACCGGGATTCCTTCGCTCTTACTGGTCATTACAACCAGGTCGGCGTAGCGGTAATAGCCGGGAAGGTTGGTGCGAGGCACGTGGCCGATCAGGTAAACGCGCCCTTGGAGCCCCAACGCCGCAATTTGGCTCTCGAGAGCCGGGCGCTCCGGTCCCTCGCCTACGATCCAGCAGATAAAGTCGAGGCCCTGGTCGCGAAGCGTGGCGCAAGCCTGGATGAGAAAGCGATAGTCCTTCACGCGATGCAGTCGTCCGACAGAGAGGAGACAGAACCTCCGCTGTTTCGCTTCGATTTCCGCGTCGACTAGAGGTATGGGCGCGGGCCATGAAGGCACGCGATCGACCCCAAGGCGCTGTATGACGACTTTCTCGGCGGGCGTGGAGGGGTAGTTGAGGAGAATGTACTGGCGGTTGAAATCGGAGACGGTTACACAGAACTGGCAAGCGCGCAACTTGGCCGACAGCAAGTCCGCGCGCTGCAGCAGATCGGAGCCGTGCAGAGTGAAGCTGAAGTTGATTCCGAGCAGACGGGCAGCGGTCAGCGCCATCCATGAGGCGAAGTAGCCGTGGTGAGCATGGATGTGTTCGACCTGGAGTGGCGCCAATTGCTCGGCCAGTGCGGCACCCATCACCGTGTGGCCTAGCGTACGAATGCGGCGTGTGGGGGAAACTCCGCGTTCCCACAACAAAGGCTGCAACAGCTGCCAGAGGTGGTGACGATCGGAGGCGAGCCGGTGCACTGCCCTCACAAGTTGATCGTCAGAGAGCGGCTGGAAAAAGCGAGTCTCTTTCCAGAAAGCGCGTTCCGCCAAGCTGAAATCATTTGGCGAGACGCGTTTGCCGCTGCAGCAGATCACTTGCGCGCCGCGACGGCGCAGTTCCGTGATTTCATCGATCACATACGGTTCCAGAGGTGAAGGAAACTCGTTGGCGATATAGGCGAGTGTGGTCACGCAACGGACTCCTCGGACGCGCAGAGCATCCCGGCAACGGTGAACACGAGTCCGATGACGAACTGGTACGCCATGTCGACGAAGAAGGCGTTGAACAAATAAACACCGAGCAACACGGGCCACACCTTGCGCAGGGAAGCGACCGGACCGGACTCGCCGGGCGGACGGCGCCAAGCAAGACGAAAGAGGTTTAAGAAAAGAATGGCGTACAGTGCCAACCCGGGCACACCGAACTCAACCAGCAAGGCGAGATAGGTGTTGTGCACGTAGAAGGTGCGGAGATGGTAGCCCTCCATGCGGCGGGCAAGCTCGGCGTACATACCTCCGGCAGTCCAACCTGTGAGGGGTCGCTCCTTGAACATCGCCCAGCCGGCGTCGTACACGGCCATGCGTGCCGCCACTGGGCCGCGTTCACCGGTGCGGTCCCAAAGAGCAGTCTTCAGCGAATGGTTGCTGAAACCGATTGCCAAGCCAACCGTCAGGCCCGCAACCGCCAACAAGGCGCACACCGCTTGCAGACGGCGTTCGACCAGGCGGAATCCGAGAACGATGGTGGACAGGGCGAACGAAATCCAAACGGCGCGCGTCATGGTTGCGAGCACGGCCAGGGGCAGAGCCAGCCACAGCAAACGGACGGCGGCTTTGTGCCATTGCGGCAGCGCAATGACAAGAATCCCAAGGATGTTCAACGAAACGCCGTTGGCCACCGCCTGGAGAAATGGGCCGCGAGCGCGATCGGGATGAAAACCAAGGCTTTCGTCAAGAATGAAACGCGGAAAAATGAGTGAGCGGGCGTCGGCGAGGAAGGCGATAGCAATGAACACGAGGTAGGCGAGGGCCAGAATCACGAAGATTTCGAAGTGTCTTCGTTGCGACGTACCTCGGAAGATCAGCACGGAGAGGTGAAACAGCGCAAAGGGGACGATGAACTTGCTGGCGATAATGCTCCAGGTTTGTGCGTCAAACGGCTCCCGTAGCACGCGGACCACGGCGAGCACCGTGAGACTGAGCATAGGCAAACTGAGTCCAGCAAAGAATGGGATTTTGTCGCGGAGCGCCAGAGTACGCAGAACAACGAAAAAGACCAGGATGCCGAACGCGATCCGGTCCGCGTAAAAGGAAAAAAGGTCGGGTGGTCGAAACAGGAAAACGGTCATTGCGGCCAGGTAAAGGATCGAAGGAAAAGCCAATCCCAGATGAAGCGGCCGAAGCAGCAGACCGGCAATGCACCAAAGCGGGTTGTCGTTACCGTCCCGGGTTAAAGCTAGGGCGCGGCTGCTCATGGCGACGGTCATGCTCCTTCCGGCGCGAACAGCACGCGAACTGTACTGGCGAGGATGCGCAGGTCCAGGAGCAGGCTCCAGTTCTCGATGTAGGTGAGATCAAGGTGCATGTTGAGTTCGAACGACGGACAGTCGCGCGCCGTAACTTGCCACAAACCCGTGATACCGGGTTTCACGTCAAGGCGCCGGAACTGATGCAGTTCGTAATGATTGACTTCGTCGATGGGATGAGGCCGCGGGCCAACCAGGCTCATCTCCCCGCACAGCACGTTCCACAGTTGAGGGAGTTCGTCGAGGCTGTAGCGGCGAAGGATACGGCCGATGCGAGTGATTCTAGGGTCGTCGTCGATTTTGAAGATCGGGCCTTGTCTCTCGTTGCGAGCGCGTAAATCTTCCTTGAGGTGTTCGGCGTCGGTCACCATGGAGCGAAACTTGTAGCAACGGAAGCGGCGGCCTTTGGCGCCAGTGCGTTCCGCGGAGTAGAAGACCGGACCGGCCGAGTCCAGCCGGATGAGCAGGGCCACGATCGCCAGCAGAGGACTGACCAAAACCAGGCTGAACGCCGCACCGATGAGATCGAACAAGCGTTTCAAAAATATGGCGGCACTCGGCGATGGCTCGCGATGAAGGGTGACGACCGGCACTTCGCCGATGTAATCCACCCCTGAGTCGGGCCATGGACCCGGAGGCAGATCGGGTACGGCACGAATGTCGAGGTGATTACGGAACGCGGCCTCGGCCGCTTCTCGTGTCTTGGCGGGCTGACCAGGGAGCGCGAGGATGACCTCATCGATGAATTCCGCGCGAGCCAGCCAGTCCAAGTCAGCGATTCTACCCAACACCGCTGGGGATAGCGGCTGGTCGTCATCCACGAAGCCGCAGACGGTTGCGCGCCGGAGAGGATCGTTGCGCAGTGCCCGGGCGACCGATCGAGCGACTGGACCGCCTCCAATGATGAGGATCTTGCGCGATTCTGTTTCGCGCCGCCGCCGCTTCCATTCCATCTGCCGCAACCGGCGCAGGAGGGCGAGACTGGCCAGGCTGCTGGCAAATATTCTGGCAGCAGCAAGGAGACGCATTCCGTCCCACGCGGCGATGAAGACCAGTCCGATCGCGAACAGGGTTGACCTCGCCAGTGCGGGGACGATCCCGGTGGGAGACGGATCCCCGGCGCGTTTGTAGAGCCCCTCACAGAAGCCGAAAAGCGTTACCAGAACAGCAAAGATCGGCAGATAGGCCCACGGCAGGCCCCAAGCGGGAGAGAAGAGCGATAGCGCGCCGCACACTGCCACCAGAACGATCAAGTCGGCAGCCACCAACTGACAAAGCGTGAATCGATCAACGGTAGTTTGCGGCAGGATCAGCTGACTAAGCGTTCGCGGCTGAGTGCGTCTCGCGGTAGTTTCGTTGGTCGCGTTGACTGGACGTGCGGGTGTGGTGTCGGCCGTCGGCGCGAGCCTGGAAGGTGCCTTGGCAGAAGTCCCAAGAATCATACGGGCGTACTGCGAGGGGGAATCTTTGGGTAGGGTGTTCCATAGTCGATTTGTGGTTAATTCGCTCATAAGATTCACAAACTCCGGATTCACAAACTCCGGTACAGGCCTTGCGGCACAGGAAAACGACGTTCCGCGAGGACGGTTCCGAGCAGAGGAACTTGCGCTTTGCTCAGCTGATCCTTGATTTGAGCGGCGACGAGGCGTCTTGTTTTATTGGCGGCCAGCACCAGCACCAGACCATCGCAGGTCTGGCCAATGCTTGCCGTGAGCCATGAAGCGGGAGCACACCATAGAATGGAAAAGTCGAACTCCGTCGTGAGTTCGCGGAGCCGCGATAAGTTCTGTTCGGCGATCCGCTGCTCGCTGGGGTCCGGCAGCCAGCTCTGGCGAGGAACCATCCAGAGTCGTGGCGCCATCGGCCAGCTGGCCTCCGCACGGTTGTGGGACGGAATCTGCAGTTTGGTTTGCAGAGGGACTGAGTCCGGGTGGGCGTCGATCAGCCCGACGTCGTACCTGTCTTCTTCAGCCAGAACTCTGGCGACCTCCAGGCACAGGGTCGCAGTCTCAGTCGATGCTTCGATCGGGACAAATCCGACGTGCCGCACTGGCTTCGATTCACGCCGGAAGAAGAGTTGTTGAACCAGCGCGCGGATCTGCCCATCGTTAACCGAAGGTGTCGAAGAAACTGCTGGGCGCTGGGCTTGCTCGCGAATCGGAGTTACGCGCGGCTGCTCAGCGGCAGACGGTGTTTCGGCCAGAAGTCCAAGGAGAGTGTTCACGGGACCACCACCTTGGGCCGACCGATCCGGAAAATAAAAGGATGCAGAACCGCGGCCTCAGACGCCGGCAGCCAGGCCAGCACCGGTACTTCCAGCAGGCCGTAAGCTTCGTCGGGAGTGCGAATGGTCGGGTCAAAGTACTCTGTCGTGAAGGCGATGCCGACGCTGAACCCCATGGCCAGTCCGAAAGCGAGCAGTAAATAGAGGAGCACGGAATGCGCGGGCAAGGCCGGGGCCGCGGGCGGTTCCACAATAGCCACATTGAGGATGCGGCGCTCGTCGAGCGCATCGCCGATGCGCGCTTCCTCGCGTTTGCGAAGGTAGAGCAGGTAGTTATCTTCCTCCGCCTTGGCGGCGCGCATCAGATCCTGTTGATCAACCGAGTCGGATTGCATCTGCTGGGCAAAATTGCGCAGGGATGCGACCTGGGTGGAAGCGTCGGATTGCCGTGCCCGTAAGCCGTCCCACTGCACCTGGGCCTTTTCCATTTCCATGCGGGCCCACTCGTAGTTGGGATCCTTGTCGGTGGTTTCGTCGCGTACCGGAGTGAGCGCTTCGGCGGCAATCGATGCGCGTGTTTCCGCGATTTCCTGTTCTACTTCCTGCACCAGCCGGTAAGACGGTTCAAAGCGGCTGAGAAGCTCGGTCCGCTTGAGCTGGAGCTCCAGCAGGCGCGTTTTCATCTTTTCGAGAACCTCCGGATTGTCGGCCCAGCGCTTGAGGGTGACCGAACGAGAGGGAAACGACTTGAGCTGTTCGCGCAGCGACGCAATGCGGCGCTCGGTCTCGAC
>JBEKQC010000097.1:0-6394 GCA_049520095.1 Terriglobales bacterium | reverse complement strand
GCCAGGGCTTGCCGGTAGGCAAGCTGGGTGGCTCGATAACTGCGTTCGGCGTCAAGAAAATTGAGCAGGCTGGCGCCGCCGTGCCGGTAAGCGTATTCGCTGATATCGCGCGACCGCGTGGCAACGTCCAAGTACTTGGAAATATACAGCAGCACCACCTTGTCATTGGTTCGCAGTCCCTGATAGGCATCGTACACATCGGTGAGAGCCTGCCCTTCTGTCGCTTTCTCCTGTTCCTGCGCCTGTGTAATAACGAAGCGCGCCCGAGCGATTTCGCCCTGGTTGCGATTAAAGATCGGTAGCGGAATGCTCCCGTACAACGTGGCGGCATTGATTCCGTTGACGTGCGAGTAGTTGGCTTGGACAGTGACGTCTTGATGGCCAATAGCCTTTTGCAATGTCAACTGGCTGTTCGCGGCGGTCACGCCTTGCTGCGCTGCGCGCAGGTCCGGGCGATTCTGCAAGGCCTTCAGCTGCAAGTCGTCGAGATTAGCCTTCACGGGCTGGTATTCGAAGGAGCTGACAACGTCATAATCCGCGGACACGGATTCGTATCCCAGGAGCTGCCGCAGGTCCGACAGAGCCTGGACTCTGGCCAACTGCGCCTGTTCGACGTCGCTTTCGAATTGCAGCAACTGCAGCTTAATCATCAGGTAGTCGTTCTCACTGAGGCCGCCAGCCTTGTATTGATGCTCGCTGATGTCCACTGTCTGTTGAAAGCTCTTGACGTCCTTCTCGGCCAGTTCGAGTGTCGATTCGGCAAGCTGGGCGTTGTAAAACAAGGTGGCAACCTGAAACGTAAGACCGCGCCCGTTGTCCGCAACCAGCGAGCGCGTCTGGGCCGTTATATCTTTCTGCGCCTGAAGGCGGTCATGGCGTTTTCCGCCACGTTCAATCAGGTAGCTGACGCCGATGTCGCCTTCCGTGTTGTCGTGCAGATATTGGCCGGTGGACTCGCCTCCATAGAGGTTCGCGTTTTGATGCGAAGGCGAGCCCAGAGGCAAATACTCCCAATCCGCAAAGAGCGTGGGATTGGGGCGCAGGTTTTGCGTGATCTCCTCGGCTTGGCTCTGCTGAATCGTGGTCGCCATTGCCAGCAGGTTGTGGTTGTGCTGCAACGCCATCTGAACGGCCTCGTCCAGCGTGATCCTCACGGGCCCGTTCGTGGCCTGGCCAAAGGCCAGAGGCGCGGCCAAAATGCAGCGAAGCACTATGCCAGCGATCATGCCGCCGTAGAGTTTCCCAACGTTCGGAGTCGTTCGATTAGCCTTCAAGGGCCGCCTCCTGCTCCGGAAGCTTGTCGCCATCGCGAGCAATCCAGACATATAAAGTCGGCATCAAGACGATGCTCATGACAAGATCGGAAATCAGTCCGCCCACAATCACAATCGCGAACGGCCGCTGCGAGTCGGATCCGATGGCGTGGGAAAGGGCGGCGGGCAACAGTCCCAGGGTTGCAACCAGCATGGTCATCATGATGGGACGAAGTCTGAGGACGGCGCCTTCGACTGCCGCGTCCGGAATGGTGTAGCCACGTGTACGGAGTTGATTGATGTATTCGAGCATGATGACTCCCGTTTGCACCGATACGCCGAACAGCGCCAGAAAGCCTACTCCCGAAGACACGCTGAAGTGCGTCCCCGTTACCAGAAGAGCCACCAACCCTCCGATCCGAGCCATGGCCACGTTGGTGAGGATAAGCAGCGCCCACTTCGCCGACTTGAACATGGTGTAAAGGATGATGTAGATCACGAGGATGGTTAGGGGCACGATCAGCAGCAAACGTGCTTCCGCGCGTTTTTCGCTCTCATACTCGCCCGACGAACCGAGCGTATAGCCCGGCGGCATCTTTACTTTTTCACCAATCTTTTTGATCGCCTCTTCGACCGTAGTCCCCAGGTCCCGTTCTCGTACGTTAAAGGTGATTGCCACGTAGCGGCTGTTGCCTTCCCGAAATATGTCGTACGCGCCGTCCTTGACCTCGACTTTAGCCAACTGCGCCAGCGACACCCGCTCTCCGCTGGGGGAAAGCAACCGAACCCTGGCGATGGCGTCTTGGGTTTTGCGATAGGGCTCCTGATAGCGCACTACAACGTCGTAGCGCGCCTCACCCTGGAGCACCTGGCTGACCGCGTTCCCACCCACGGCCGTCTGGACGGCGTCTTGGATGTCGGCCACATTGATTCCAAAACGCGCTGCCTGCCTGCGGTCAATGGTGATGTCAAGATTGGGCTGCCCGAAATCGCGCAAAAGCTTGACGTCATGCATCCCGGGGATGCGTGACATGACCTCGGTGACTTCTTCGCCCTTCTCCTCGAGCGTCTTCAGGTCGTCGCCGAAAATCTTGAACGCCAGCGAACCCTTGGTGCCGGTCAGCGTTTCTCCGACGTTGTCTTCGATCGGCTGCGAGAAGTTCCAGATCGCCCCCGGGCATTTTTTTTCCAGCTCGCGGTTCATGGCGGCGATCAGTTCTTCCTTGTTCTCACGAAATACGGGCCGCCATTGGTCGTGCGGCTTGAGGTCGACGAAATATTCCGTGTTGCCGAATCCTCCGGTGTCGGTTCCGTCATCCGGGCGGCCCGCCTGCGAGACGACGGTTGTCACTTCCGGGAAGGACGCGAACACATAGCGCGCGCTGGTTGTGAACCTCTCGCCTTCCGTAAGACTCGTACTGTTCGCCAGGGTGCCACGCGCCCAGATGGCGCCTTCGTCCAGATGAGGCAAGAACTCCGAGCCAATCACTCCGCTGAACCAGAGGAACAGGCTGATCCCCAACGCCACCAAACCAATGCCGACCGTAAATACGCGATGCTCGATGCACCAGCGCACCCGCCGGCGGTAGCGCTCGGTCAGGTAAGCCATGACGGGGTTATGCCACTCTTTTACTCCGCCTCGGAACAGAACGCTGGACAGGACCGGTGCGATCAATATGGAAAATGTTAAAGCGCCCAGCAGCGCGAAAGCGACGGTCAAGGCCATCGGTCTGAACAACCGACCCTCGACTCGTTGCAAGGTGAAGATCGGCATGTAAGCCGTGATGATGATGGCGATCGCGTAGAAGACCGGCCGCTGCACCTCATGGCATGCCTCGCGGATCGACTGCGCGACTGTTCTCGAGGGCACAGTAATGGGCCCGGAGTCGGTTCCGTTAGTTCCAGCCCCGTGACCGTTTTGCCGGCGGCTCAAATGCCGGACGATGTTTTCGACCATGACCACGGCGCCGTCCACCACCATGCCGAAATCGAGCGCGCCGAGTGAGAGCAGGTTGGCGGGAACCTTGCTCAGGTCGAGCCATATGGACGCAAAGAGTAGGGAAAACGGAATGGTGAGCGCGACGATAAAGGCGGCTCGGGCATTGCCGAGAAACAGGAAAAGGATAATGGTCACCAGAATCATCCCTTCCGCCAGGTTGTGCAGCACCGTGTGCGTCGTGTAGTGCAGCAGATCGCTGCGATCCAGCATGGGCACGACCTTCACGCCGGGAGGCAAGATGCCGTTGTTGAGTTGCTCCACTTTCTTGTGGATGGCATCGAGCGTGGGCTGCTCTTCCGCGCCTTTGCGCATCAGCACCGCGCCCTGAATGACGTCGGGCTCATCGACGATGCGCCCGTCCTCCATGTGGTTGGCTCTGGCCATGTGGCCCAGTCGGATCTTTGGCCCTTGGACCACGTCGGCGATGTCTTTCACCCGCAGCGCGGTGCCGGTCTGGGTCTTTAAGACGGTCTGCTCAATGTCTTGCACGGTGCTGAAGAGCCCGAGCGCGCGAACATTCATCTGCTGCAGGCCGACTTCCACAAAGCTGCCGCCGGCATTGATGTTGTTGTTAGCCAGTTGCTGCTCGACTTGGCCGATGCTCAATCCGTAGGCGACGAGTTTGTTCGGGTCAACCCGCACCTGGTACTCACGCACCGTGCCTCCGAAATCGGAGACGTCCACCACATCGGGAACGGACTTGAATTGCTTGAGGAGAACCCAGTCTTCGATCGACCTCAATTCCATCAGGTCATACCGGGGGTTGGTGCTTCTCAGTGTGTACCAATAGATCTGACCCGTCGTGCTCCAATCGGTGCCGATTTGCGGTTGCAGGTTTTGTCCAGGAGGGAGATTGACCTGGGTCAGCCTTTCCAGCACTTTCTGGCGGTTCCAGTCGTTAACCGAGCTGTCGTCGAAGATCATGATTACGAACGACAGGCCGAAAATCGACTCGGAGCGCAGAAAGGTCATGTGCGGCATTCCGGCCATTTGTATTTCGATGGGAATCGTGACTTGCTGCTCGACCTCTTCGGCGGAGCGCCCCGGCCATTGGGTAATAACGGTCACGTAGTTGTCGGCGATATCGGGATAGGCTTCCACCGGCAGGTTGTGAAACGAGATGACGCCCCACGCGAGCAACAAGGTCGCAACGGCCAACACCACAAACTTGTTATTCAGGGCAAAATCTACGAGGGCGCGGATCATTTCCTGTTTACGATTTTCCTTCCCACTTCTCTTTCGCTAATCATTGAGCAAGCACGTGGTCCAAGACCAGGGCGTTCGTAACTACCTGCTGCCCTGGCTTAAGCCCGGATTTGATCTCCTGTAGATTCGAGTTGTCCGGCAAGACATCACCACTGACCACGCTCACGCGGCGAAACTTCTTGTCGGGCGCGGGGACGAAGACAAAATCGCGATCATGCATGTGCAGCACTGCGGAGGCCGGGACAACCGTGTGCATCTCTGTGGTTTGACCGCGGAAGGTGGCCTTGGCGAACATGCCCAGCCGCAGGATTCCTGGATTCTGAACTTCTATCCGAACCTTGGCGGTGCGAATATTCGGATCGAGGATCATGCCAATGTTGCTGACCCTCCCTTTGAAGGGGCGATCGGGATACGCATTCAGGGTGATCTCCGCCGTGTCCCCAAGCCGGACATTGGCCATGTCATTCTCGTACACGTCGCAGACAATCCACACCGACGAGACGTCTGAAATCGTAAACGGGCTGGGTGCTGAGTAGGCCTGCACCAAAGCCGCATTCGTCACTTCCTGGTCGGTGATCACACCGGTGATAGGCGCAACGATATCCACGATGCCCATAGGCTTGTCAGGATCGTTGCCCAGGAGCCGAAGATGCTCGGTCGCGGTCTCGAGCGTGACCTTGGCGTCAGTGGCGTTGTCTTGCGCGGTCTCGAGATCTTGTTCTGCAATGGCGCCGTGCGCAAACAGGTCCACCGCTCGATTCAGCTGCTTGCGCGCGAGAAGCTCGTCGGCAACGGCCTTGCGATACGCGTCGAAGCCGCCGGCCACGTCGTCGCTGCGAATCGTCAGCAGCAACTGCCCTTTCTTCACCGTGTCGCCGAGCCGCGCATGAATGGCCACCACGCGTCCGGAGGCCAGCGAGACGACCGGGACATTGCGAGAGACATCGGGTGTGACTGTCCCCGTGACCACTAACTCAGAGGTCGTCGGATGCGCGCTAGCTGCAACCAGCGGGAATTGCTCCGGGTGGTCGACAGCGAACAGGTTGAGATCCACGTCGTTGACGACGTTAGCGGGAGGCGGAGCCTCCGCCGCCGCATCGACATGCCCATTGCATCCGCCCAGCAGCAACGGCAGGAGCATGGAGGCAAGAAAAAGACCGATTTTCACACTTCGACTTTTCATTTGGACTCCCTACCCGTCACTTCAAATAATCCACACCTGTCCGAAACTCCGCAGGACGCGTCCCCACGTCTTGTCGGGGGCATACGCTCTGTAACCAACTCTCCGCAACGCATCAAAGTTGATCGACGCCCGTTTCTGCCTGGTTGCCTAAGGAACCTGCTGGAAAGGTGTCCCAAAGGACTGAAGGCCGCGCCGTCGCCGGGCAGTACAGGGGGAGCATCTGCTGAGCAGCGCTGAAGTCGGACACGGATCCGGAACACTGACCATTTTTTGTTTCGCGCACATCGTTGTCTCCGCACCAGGAAAATCCATAGCAGTTGAGCTCGACCGAAACACGCGAACGACACCGTCTTAGTCGGGCTATCTGAGCGGGCTTCACGTGTTAATGTATGGCGGAGCGCATAAGCAAGTCGTAAGGATTTCCATGAAAGTTATTAATCGAGCGCATAAGCGATTTGGATGGGTGTCCGGGTGCACGGGCCCCCTTCTCATGCAACTCGCGATTTCCTTCGAGGTCACTTGCCGACAAATGGACGCACCCACACTCGTGATTGGGTTAATTCTTTAACGTCCAGCTGTCCCTTATAGCCTGTGTCCAACCTGTCGAACTCTGCTTCCATGAATTTCATCCCAGCGCTAGAACTAGAACTTGACCATGATCGCCATCCTGATGCTCGGTTCATCCTTTCTCAGGTCTGGGGTCCAGAGGCCACCGTGCGAAACAGTCGTATTGCCCCCCCCAGTCCCATTGCA
>JBEKQC010000096.1:0-6528 GCA_049520095.1 Terriglobales bacterium | reverse complement strand
GACGGATGATCGTGCTCGAAATACTCGTGCTGCGCATCGGCCAATATAGAGGGCGCAAACGGACGGAACCACTCGCGGTGTTTGATGCGAGCGTTCAACACATCCTTCATGTCGGGCAGGCCGGGGTGGGTGACGATAGAGCGATTGCCGAGGGCGCGCGGTCCCCACTCCATGCGCCCCTGGAACCATCCCACAACATTGCCCTTCACCATCTCATCGGAAACAGCGTCGAGCAGCGGCGCGCGCTCCAGTCGCCGATACTTTACGCCCGCGCTTTTTAAGGCCGATTCAATCTGCGCTTCGGAAAACTCCGGCCCGAGGTAGGCATGATTCATCTGCTCGCGCCGCGGTTGTTTCAGCACCGAATGATGCGTGTGCAGAGCGGCGCCAATCGCCAGGCCTTCATCGCCTGCCGCCGGCTGAATCCAGGTGCGCCGGAATGGCGTCCGGGAAAACACTTTGCCATTGGCCACGCTATTAAGCGCGCACCCCCCCGCCAGGGCAAGATTCTCATCGGGAACGCGCTTGTGCACCTCGTTCATAAGATGAAAGAACACTTCCTCGAAACAATATTGCATGGCATACGCCAGATCCATATCCCGCTGTGTGATCTCGGCGTGGGGCTCACGAGGCGCGCCAAAAAGCTTATCCATTTTGTCGGAGAAATGCCGCGCCAGACGCACCGTTCCGTCGGGTAGCACCTGCATTCCTTGACTGCTCCCAAGCGGTTTAAAGTAACTCATGTTGAGTTGAAAGTTGCCATTTCTTAGAGCCACCACCTTCCGAATCTCGTCAAGGTAGGTGTCTTTCCCGTACGGCGCCAGCCCCATGACTTTGCCTTCATCGCCATATTTCCTGTAGCCGATGAAATCACAGATCATGGTGTAGAAGGTGCCCAGGGAGTGCGGCAGAAACACGCGGTCGAGCACCTCGATTTCGTGCCCCTCGCAGCGCGCCATCATCGTGGAAACAAAATCTCCCGAACCGTCGTAGCTGAAGCCCGCGGCCTTTCCCCATGGCGAACAGTAGTACGAACTGGCGATGTGCGCGATGTGGTGCTCCAGATGATGCTCCTGAAACTTCAGCGTGGAGGCATCCACGTCGAGTGCCTGCGACAGCAGCGAACGCACATTGCGCATCGACTCTTTGCGCTGCCGCATCTTGATAAAATTCAGAACCTTGGCCGGATTCGCCAGCGCATACTGCACTTTCCTGGCGAGGTTGGCGTCGCTGTCCTGCCCCACGGCAACGTGCTGAACCTCAGTGATCTTCGCGCCTGCCGCATCCAGACACGCTTTCACAGACAGTGCAGGAAAGCCGCCGTAATGCTTGTGCCGGTTCAGCCGTTCCTCGGCCACCGCAAAAAGAATTTTTCCATCGTCGACAATCGCCGCTGAAGCGTCGGCATGAAACATATTCAGGCCCAGAATCAACATTTACAAATCGTTCCCTTCCTTTGTCATTCCATTTTCCTCTTATCAGACTATCGATAAACTCAGGTCTCAAATCAGGGCACCGCCTCAGCGACGCCGAACATTCTTTCGTGGAGACGGGGCAAGCCGCGTCTCTACGGGAAATTAGTGCGCCGACTTTTCCTGTAGCGCGGCCGCGACGAACTCGCCGAGTTCGACCGTCAGAGGTTGTCCAGTCTGGCATGAGTTCTGCAGTCGAAGGGTCGCGAGTGTCGAGCCCACCACCTGTTCAAACGGAATGGGCGGCGTCTTGCCTCGAAGTGCATCCACAAATGCCTGCATCTCCGCCTTGTGGCCCTTGTCCTGTCCCCAGCGCGCGCGCGTGATTTGTTTGCGCCCGTTGCGAACCAACTCGAGCCGCCGAAAATCCTCGAGGATTGCAACCGAGCCGCCGCCAAAGACTTCCACGCGCTCCTTCGGAGCCGACTTGTCGCCGTTGGCGAGATAGCTGATCGTCCCCAGCGTGCCGTTCCCAAACTTGAGCGATGCCACGACGTTATCCATGCTGTACTGCCCCGGATTGCCTACGGTTTGCGCTTGCACTTCGATGGGACACGCGCCCGCGAGAAAGCACAGGAAGTCGACAAAATGGCAGGCCTCGCCGAGAATGCGCCCGCCTCCCTGCTCCGAATCGTTCACCCAATGATCGGCGGGGATATAACCGGCATTCACCCGGTAGTGGATGGCCAACGGTTCGTGGATCTCCGACAAAAACCGCTTCATCTCTACGGCCATGGGCGCGAATCGACGATTAAACCCGACCATCAGGAACGGAGCATGGTCATCGGCCGCCGCACAAACCAGCGCCGCCAGTTCGCCTTCATTCAGGCAAAGCGGCTTTTCGCAGAAAACCGCTTTCCCCGCGCGCAGGGCCGCAAGCGCCTGGCTGGCATGAAGGTGATGACGGGTGGCGATCAGCACTGCTTTGATCTTCCGATCCTGCAACAGCTCAGCTTCTGAGTTCGAACAGTAGGAAAATCCAAATTTCTCCGCCGCGTTCCGGCTGCGCGGACCGGTCGCATTGCAGACGCCGATGAAAGAAACGCCCGGGATCGCCTTCAGCACGGGCAAGAGCGTGTTCTGCGCGAAACTTCCAGCTCCCAGCACGCCCAGACCGATGGAACCTGCCGAGGGCGCAACGGCGGCCACCGGAATTTTCTCCGACAAATTCGGAGTGGTTCCAGATTCAGCGCCCGCGTAAGTGATCAGCGCGGCTAGAAACGGTTCACCTGTGTTGCCCGTAATCAGGTCGTATGCCCGAGCCGCCTGTTCCATCGGAAAGCGGTGCGTGATCAGCGTCGGCAGGTTCAGTTTGCCATCTGCGATGAATTGCAGAAACGCTGCCAGGTTGCGCGTCTCCGTCCAGCGCACATGTCCAATCGGATAATCGCGCCCTTTCTGCTCATACGCAGCGTCATAGCGACCGGGACCGTAGGAGCGCGAAACTCGAAAATCCAATTCCTTCTCGTAATACAGTTTGCGCTGCAGTTCCATGCCGACCGTTCCCACGGCAACCACAATGGCGCGATCACGCGCCAGTTCCGCCGCCAGATTCACCGGCTCGCTGCTGGGAGTCTCCGCTGTAATCAGCACCGAGTCCACGCCCGCGCCTCCCGTTTTCTGGAAACACAGATCGCGGAACTCACGCGCGCCGGTGCACCCGTCCTCGGCTCCGCTTCCAATCGCAAGATCGGCGCGCTGCCGCAACAGATCCATTCCAAAGACGCGGCAACCGGCGGCCTTCAGCAACTGCACCGTGATTTGCCCGAGCAACCCCAGCCCGATCACAGCGACCGTGTCGCCGAGTGCGACCTCCGCAGTTCGAATGCCGTGCAGGCAAATAGCCCCTACCGTCCCGAAGGCTGCCTCTTCACAGGAAACCTTGGACGATCCTTTCCAAGGCGATCCTTCCCGGCCGCCGGGAATCTTCGCAACCAGCATTCGCGGCACACAGGCAAACTCGGCATGAACCGCATATCCCGCGCCCGCGCAAGCGACCCGGTCCCCCACACGGATGTCGGCGACGCCGTCGCCAACGGCAACCACCACTCCGGCGCTGCTGTAACCCACCGATTGCGGCTGGTCCAATCGCGACCGCACGGTTTGCAGGGTAGAAGCCAAACCATCCCGCCGCATCTTGGCAAGCACATCGCTCACCAGATCGGGACGAGCCTTCGCCTTCGCCAGCAGATTCTTGCTGGCAAATTCAGCGGACGCGCGCTCCGTGCCGGCCGACACCAGCGACGCCTCCACTCGCACCAGCACACAGCCCGGCAACAACTGCGGCGCCGGAACTTCGGCGACCCGTAACTCGCCCGTGCGCGCGTCTTGTAGGAGTTGCTTCATGCTGTCGTTAGTGACTGAGATGGTTGAGATGCGTCGATCTGGCGCTGCGCCAGCGCCCTTGCGCCACCGTCGAGAAAAAGTTGCATCCAGATTTCGAGAGTCAACAGTTGCCAGATTTGCATCGACCAGTCTTCCGCACCCCGCCGGTGCTCGTCAATGTACCCGCGCACGACTTGCGGACGAAACAGCCCTCTGCGCTTGACCTGCGCTTCCGAGAGAAGATCGTCCACCATAGGACGCAAATCGTGCGCCAGCCAGTAATCTACCGGCGCCGCGAAACCCGCTTTCGGCTGGCGCATCACCTCGTCTGGCAGCATACTACGCATGGCTTCGCGGAAAATGTACTTCGTCACCGGACGCCATCGCCCTTTCAGCTTCAATTCTGGTCTGACGTTCCACGCAACGAACTCTGCGAACTCCCGGTCCAAGAACGGCACCCGCACCTCGACCGACGACGCCATGCTCATTTTGTCGTTGTAGGTCAGATTCAGTGTGGCCATGAAAATCTTAGTGTCTAGATAGAGCATCTGGTTGAGAAAATCCGCGTGCCGCACTTTGTCGAACGCCGCCAGATGCTGGCCGGCGGAATTGCCGCTTGCCGCCTGCTGCGATTTTAGAGCATACAAATCTATCCTCTGCTGCGCATCGAGATACGTGCAGTTTCTGATGAAAGCTTCCGGCGGGCTGAGCGCCGCACTACGCGCCATTTTCTTCGCCAGACGCACCGATCCTTTCATGCGCGTCCCCCGTAGTGACGGCAATCCCAGCAGAGCGCGCTCCGCGACCGACCGCGCAAAGCCGGGGACGCGCCGATATTCTTCCGCCCAGCCGTGAGCGACATGCTTGCGATATCCCGCGAAAATCTCGTCGCCGCCCACTCCCGACAAAAGCACGGTCGCCTGTTTTCGCGCCTCGCGGCACACCAGATACGCGGTGATGATCGCCGGATCGGCCGTCGGCTCATCCATGTGCCAGGTCAAACCCGGCAACAGACCGACCACATCGGGCTCGACCACGATCTCATGGTGCTCGCAGCCCAGCTTGCGCGCCAGGCGCTGCGGAACGCCGGGATCGTCAATCGTCGCTTCGCCTACGCGATATTTTTCGGGAAACGTGATCGTATAGGTCCGCACCGGCTGCTTTCGCGCCATGGCCGCCACCATGGCCGTAACTATGCTCGATGAATCCATCCCCGCACTCAGAAACGCTCCAATCGGAACATCGCTCACCATCTGTTGCTCGACCGACGCGCAGAACCGCACCCGAACCTCTTCCGCCAGATCCGCTTCCGTCCGTTCGAAGCGATGTTCCGCCGGTGGAAACGTCAAGTCCCAGTACTGTTCGATCTTGAACTCGCCGCCCTGCCAAAGCGCGTAGTGGCCTGCCGGGAGCTTGCGGATTCCCTCGAACATCGTCAGCGGATCGGGCACCCAGAGAAACGTAAGGTATTTGTCGAGCGCCTCCAGGTTCATGCTGGCTTCGATTCCTGGCACCTCGAGCAGCGCCTTGACCTCGGAAGCAAAAGCCAGTTTCCCGGCGCGCTCCCAGTAGTAGAGCGGCTTGATTCCGAAATGATCGCGGGCCAGAAATAACTTCGGCGAAGAGCCGCGCAAGTCGCAAATCGCGAGCGCAAACATGCCATTCAGGCGGTTCAGGCAGTCTTTGAGGCGGTCGGCACCATATTCCTCGTAGAGATGAAGCACGACTTCCGTATCCGTGTGCGAGCGAAAACGATGAGCTTTATTTTTGCCTTCGAGCTCACGGCGCAGGTCGGCGAAGTTGTAGATCTCGCCGTTGTAGGTAATCCACACCGTGCCATCTTCGTTGCTCATGGGCATGTGGCCATCGGCGGAGAGGTCGAGAATCGCCAGACGGCGGCTGCCCAGGCCGATGTATCCCCCATCGGGGAAACGCCGCTCCCAGAGCCCGGAGTCGTCGGGACCGCGGTGCGTCTGCACGTTCGTCATACGAGCGAGCGTCTCCCGGTCGCCGCAGTTCACGAGTCCGCTGATGCCGCACACCGCCTCAGTTCCTCCCCGTCTTTAGTTCGCACTTTAGCTCGAAGATTTTGGCCTTGGTATGAAACATCTGCACCGCTTGAAAGGCGCAGTAGATCAGGCCGGGGACGCCATCGAGAAACCCCAGTCGAAAAACGTAACGGTACAGGAAGAGAAGAACCGGAGAGCCTGGCAAGCGATAGAGATTCCGCTTGAGCCATCTTCGGCGCTGCGCCTGAGTGCCGAACAAATCCGCCCTCACCGCAGCAGAATTAGAATCGCCTTCCGGCTGCAACAGCACGCGCGCCTCCCAGTTCGAGTACTCATTGTGCTTCAGGATGTAGCGCGACAAGGAATCGACATTGTGATGGACCAGCGCGTTGCGCAATTCTGCCGTGGGCCCATCCACCACCACGTGTTCGTGGATCTCAATGTCGGCCATCGATGTATCCTGATCTCTCAAGCGGCACTCAAAACGACCTCGCCCTTTGCGGAACAGCGACAGCTTCCAGAAACTCGCATCGCAATGTCGCAAGACCCTTCCGAGAAAATACATTTGCAGGCGGATCAAATAGCCGTCCACGTTAGGGCTTTGCAGCGCGCGCCGAATTTCTTCAACCAGTTCCGGCGTCAGGACTTCATCCGCATCAAGCAGGAGAATCCAGTCGTACGCGAGCGGCAGCGTGTCCATCGCCCATTGGCGCTTCTTCGGC
>JBEKQC010000095.1:0-6574 GCA_049520095.1 Terriglobales bacterium | reverse complement strand
CAGCAGTTCCGGGAGGGCGAATGGCTTCGTGAGGAAATCGTCTCCGCCTTGCTCTAGTCCCCGGACACGCTCGCCTACAGAACGCCGAGCAGACAGAATTAAAACTGGTGCCGAACTGCCTTGAGCACGGCAGCGGGCAATCAAGTCCAATCCATCCAGGTCGGGAAGGCCAAGATCGATGATGAAGGCATCGTGAATCCCTTCCAAGGACATGGCTTCCCCGGCTTTCGCAGTACTGGCCGCATCCACCTGGTATCCGGCCTCTACCAGCGCGCGTTTCAGGAACTGCTGAATGGATACATCATCTTCTACCAACAGCAATCGCATAGGAGCTTCCCGCCAGTCCAAAACTTTACACCTCCAAGTGGGATGCAGGAAACTCCTCTCACGTTGAAGCTCCCGTCGAGCCAGGCGACCCTCTAAACCGAGCCGGCTTAAATCTCTCCTGCGAAACGGAACCGGGGATTTACTCGTTGGCTCACTGCGGACGCCATGTCATGTCCACGCGCACTGGAATTTCATTCTTAACTGGCATCGTTAAGAGCGATGGCGGGTCGATTTTAAAATCGGAGAGTGTGGCCGGAATTGTGCCTGTAATGTGAGTCTCGCCGCCTTGTGTCTCCAGCTTGAAGGGAACCTGCTTGTACTGGGCAGTCTGGCCGGCGAACTGAATCTCCAGATCGGCATTGATGGTCGCTGATGCGGTGGCCGATTCGGGCAGGCGAGTGCGTACTGTTACTAGGGGAAACTCTGCACCACGCGTGACCTGTAGCATGTGAAGGTCGCGGTTGCTGTCTCCGGAATCAAACGACTTGACCGGTACTGCGATCAAGAACTCGCATTGGCCTGCGTGGCAAACGCCTTTTCCTTTCGATGCATGGCTCACACCCTCAGTCTGATGCAGAGGGTGCGACACGTGGTACATAAGAGTGCTCTGTTGAAGGACCCATTGGGTGTCGGCTCCAGCAAACGTAGTCAGCGCCACGAGCAAGAACGCGATCAGTGTTCTCTTATTCATAACTGTGCTTAGAATTTCACCGAAACCGATAGAACAGCTGCTCCAAAGGCCCCGGCGGTAACGATGGCCACTGGCCCATGCGCGGAGGCGACGCCATGAACCTTTTCCCCTTTGCTCTTTTCGTCGAAAGCCATAATTCCCAGGATGGGAGTTAGGATCATTCCTGGGCCGTGTATCCAAGCCATGGCTTTGTGAAAACGGATCGGACCGCGTGTTTCGGTTCCAGGCACCCTGGGCGCGCGGATTGCGTAGTACGCGGTAATGCCGTATAGATCTCCTGTCAGTCCGCCGAGAGCCGCGTGCAGATCGCGGGAAGCAGTGCTCGTGCTCTTGCCTCCGGCATTGAGCGAAGTGGCAACCGTGGCAATCAACGGGATGGTCGTGATCAAACCCATCCGTTGATGGATCTTTAGCATGTGTGTCCGTTTGTCCAGCAGCGCCTGCTCCCGTGCGTTTCCCTGAGTCTGCTCCGGAGCAAGGCCTAGATCCGAAAGCGAAGGTGCTCTCGTACTACTGGACGGGGCGTTCGGCAAATCGTCCTGTTGCGCTGGCGTTGGGTTGGCAGTGATTCGTTCACCGGCCTCCAGTTTCTCGTCCAGAACCACCTTCTCGGTCTCATCAACTGTTGCGGAAGGAATCTCCAACGTATTGAAACCGGCAGCCTTAAAGTTCAGCCGGTATTTGCCCGGCGGTACAGCGTCAAACTTATAAGAGCCATCCGCCCCCGTGGTCGCGCTTCGCGTTTGGCCAGTGTCTGTACTTGTCACCGTCACGGTGGCATTCGCAACCGCGTTACCCGACGCATCGATAACCCTGCCCGTGAACGCTCCCATTCCAGCCGTTTGAGCTATTAGAGACGGCGCGAACGCAATGAACAGACAAACAAAAAAAACGAGGCCAGGGACACCAATACGGCGGTTGCGAAAGATCTTCCTCAACATCCTTCACCTCGCACTTTCCGATGGTGCTGTGACCTCGTTTGGTTAGAGGGCTACCAAACCACGATATGCGGGCAACATTACCGTGCCTTTTCCGGGAGATGACAATTTGTTCATCCAGAGCGAATCGGCGCATTTCTCCTCCCAACCGCGGCGATGATTTCATCTACGCGCCGCCCAAGATTGAGGTGTCCAGGTGAAATGCGTTCGTCAGGTGATTCAGACGGTCGACAGCAACTCGAGGCGTGGAGCCTTCCACGATTCGGCAGCGCCTAAGTGATTGGGATTGCAAAATCTGGCGGAGAAGGAGGCCTCGATACAGGTGTTAGCCCGTATAACGGTTTGGCAAATTCAGCTCGTCCCCTACCTATTGCTCGGAATCAATCAGTCGGCCGTCTCAAGCCCTCTCAGTCGGGCGGAAATCGGGTGTTCGGCAGAGGTGTATGCACCTCAGTATGCACCTCGCGGAACCGAAATTAAGCAACTCGGACACGAACATCCACCAAAGCTCGTTAACCGCTACCTTCATGAACTCCGTCAACATCCCAGCTACGTCCAGCATGGGCTCGCGCCATCAGCGGTCCAATTATCCACCCTTGCCGCCATCGGTGAGCGTGCGTTCCGTGAGCCAATTGTTATCACTCCGAACGGGCTAATTGTTGATGGCTATGCCCGATTTGAACTGGCTCAACGACAAAGGCGAGAGACCGTGCTTTGCATCGAATATGGCATCATATTTCGCATAAGACAAAAAACAGGCCACGTTATCGGTGGGAATCGTTGCGATGCCTTCTTCAAGGCCCGCGCCGGTTGCCGGCGACGGATCCTTGTACCAAGTCAACCTGCAGAGTACGGGGTCCCAGTCGTATAATTCCTTGCCAGGAGCCGGGTGATTGTCGTCTCGCGATCCGTCGAACGCTCGGGCAAAATAGTTAGGCGCGAAGTTATCCCCCGTTCCCACCAGCACTATGTTCGGCCCTAACTGGTCTATCTTTGGCTCTTCGGAATGTTCGGGATATATTTCAATCGTCCATTGCGAAACGTGATTCTTGGGCACGGGATAATCCATTTGTCCGGCATTCCCAAGCGTGCCGACGAACTCTTCGTAAACTTTCTCCTGGCCTGCATCGTCAGTCTTATGTATGCGATGAACATCGACTGAAAGGCTTACCATCTCGGACGACTTACTCTCCTGACTTACTGGTCCGCACCTCACGCTTCCCCGAGGCGTCTTCCACCGTCAGAACCAAGGGATCTTTGACGTCACCAGAAAAGAGAGAATAGTTATATGTGCGAACATCACGATCCTGGCTTGTCGAGGAGCTAACGTACGGTATTACATTGGTCTCGGCATGTTCGCGGATATCGAGATTTCCAACTTTCAAAATCACGTCCCCAACTTTCCAGCCAGCGGTCCGCAAGTTTGGATCGAGAACCTGAGTGACAACCACCGAGCGCTCCACGAGCGCGGTGCGAAGGCCGGGAGCAGCATATAAGGTATCGAACAACTGGGACGGAGGGTAAACATTGGTATGGCCGTCCTTCAGTTCTGCCGCAAAACGCATCATCACGCGATAGTAGTCAGCCATCGTTTTGGCATCTCGAACCTTGGCAAGATAAGCCATGTACAAGCCATCCCAATCCATTCCGGGCAGCCGATTGAAAAACGGGAAATTAAATCGAGCCTCTGACCAGAATTTGGACAACCCCGCAACCTTTTCGTCCTCACTGAGGAGAGGTTTATATGGCGTAGCGAGGGCCGCACTCTCTTTCCATAGGGCTTCCTGCTTCCTGAGGGTCTCGACGAGCTGCTGGAACGCCGGTTGATTGTGCAGGGAGACCAGATCGGCATCTTGCGAGAGCTGATCGCCTGAAATGGTTGCGCCCAGGCGGAATGCCTGTTGCAGCGTAGCTTGCGCTTGCTCCACTTGCCCCGCTCGTGACTGGTAGCAAGCCAGGTTATAAAGAGTGTCGGGCCATTCAGGCAGCAGCGCGATCGCCTGTTCCGCGCTCAACTTTTCGAGCACAGCCACAGCCTGAGAGAACTCATGCTTTTCATATAGCGCCTGCGATTCAGTTTGAGCTTGCGCGAGTCGTTCGGCCAGCGGCTTTGCTGTAGTTTGTGCTCGGCAAAGATTGAACGCGAAGAAGCAGAAGACCAGAAAACGGAAGACGTGTTTCATTCAGGTGCCCCTAGAGCTGGAAATCATGCGCACAAAACCGAGTTCTTCTCCCTAACAGATATAACCGATGCGCGGTTCTTTCAGGGCGCGAGCAGTGAGCGGGCGCATCGCGACCTCAACCCAATTATCTCCGCCCCCATTCCCTGTTATGTCGACCATCAGCGCGGCAATGCGCTGTGCCTCAGTCGTAAGAGATTGAGCCACAGGCGCGCAATCCGGATGCTCACGGCTATTTAACGCACGAACTCGTCGAGTGTCCTCAGCCGTACCGTTACGTCTTGCCGTGCATCCTGGCGTAACCACCCAAGGTGACCGTATCCGTAGATCACGAGGATGCGATCTTCGGGAGAATCAATCAGCTTAACGATGTTCTGATAAATGCGGATGTTCCGTAGATAATAGTTCGCCACTAGGTCAGGGCCAGCGTAGTCGGACGAGTCGCCGAACCGCGCTACCTCGAAATAAGGGCTAATGTTCTCGCAGACAAATGCGTCGGAGTTAGCGCGTTTCAAGGTCTCCAGGATGGTGTGCGTCTTCAGGAAGTCGTCCAGCTCTCACGGCCCGTGCCCCATTTCGACATAACCGTTCTCAGTTGCGCCACACTTCCATTTGCTCTGGCGAAATTGAACACGTGGGATATGGGGAAATCATTACCGGCCCACGCGTTCACCGGATATACGCTCTTGTGTCCAAGCTCTTTGGCCAGCCGGTACCCGAGTTGGTTGGTCTCGTCGCGCGAGAGCGTGTACTTCCCGGCAAGGTAATCGGAGTACTCCTGGGCTACGCTCTGGATATCTATGTCTGCCTCGATCGCGATCTTGGTGGGATCAAACTTCTTCAGCCCCTCAATGACCTCCACGATTTCCTGCTGGCGCTGAGGCAGAAGCACGTCGTCCGCCTGCCCGTTGTAAACGTCGTGCCCGCGGTTCGCCATGTGATAGGTGCCGACGATGAGGATCTCCGGCCGTTTGTCCTTCTGTGCCGCCAAACCCAATGGCAGAGCCGCTACGAGAGCCAGCAATCCCAGAAAGAGAACCTTGTCTTGCATCTTGCCCCCGCCAGGCTGTGGAATATGTCCTCCTACCAACATTCAGGAGGAGGACTTGGATTATACTTAAGTACTGCTTTTCCACATCGAATATGAATAGAGTTGCGCCAGCATGAACTCTCTCAGCAAACAGAGGACACTGGCGATGATGTCGGGATTCGAGCGGTACGCGAAGAAGACGCGGCGCGCGATATTCTTGGAAGAGATGGAGCAGGTGGTGCCCTGGGGTCAGCAGCCGTCACCTCGGTCACAGCAGAGTTGGTTTTCGGCAAGGCAGGCATAACGCTCCTTAATCGTTCGCTACGTTCAGCATAGGCGGATATACTGGATCTAGTAAAGATCCAGATTTATATCAATCAATGGATCCAGTGCGACAATGCCATGTCAAAGCGACCTGCGACCCTCATCGTATTAGATAGGAACAAACGCGGATCCTTGCAGACGCCAGAGCTTTCTCGCCTCGGGCAACAAATATGTTAGTTTCATCAACGTAGTTATGCTCACATCAAGATCCCTGGTGCCTACCAGAAAAACCTGTTTTGGCATGAGGGGAAGACGTAAATGCTGGACGAGAGATGTCGGTCCGTTTCCGAGAAGTGTGCGCAAAACCATGCCATGAAAATGGCCACTCGGAGAAGAAGCAGGAGTATTCAAGTCCCCGTGTGCATCAAACCAAATTATGGCCATGTTTCCGTTGTAAGTCTCATTGAGATAGGTCACGCGTGCAGCTTCAGTGCCGCAAGAGCCTCCAACAGTTACGATGTGCTTGGGAAATTGTTGGCGAAGGCGATCAAGGGCTTCGACAAAATTGGCTGCAATTGCTTTGAGCGCAAAGACGCCTTCAGTTCTGTCCATCTCACAGTTGTTGGTCACACTGATTTCGACAAATGGTTGCAAGCCAAACAGTTTCCTTTGCGAGGCGAGTTGCTCCGACTTTTAGAATTGGGCTCTCGCAGCCTTGCCATCCGGGATTTAGGCACAACAAGGACTCGCTCATGATCGGTTCCCGACGCGAATGTTCATAAAAAACTCCGTTGCTGTTCCTCGTTCTGAGTTTTCTGGTTCTCCTGACTCCAGACTGCTGGCTCTTCAAAGCCCACCTCGTTTAGTTGCGGCTCCGCCGCGCTGTGTGACCTCAGCGTCCTCCGCGGCTCGGCTGTCAAATGAACCTCCTCTCAGTCTCAATCCGCCCAGTCGTTGCCGTGGAAAAGCGCCGCCGGTACGCCGCCGGCGAAATCCCCAAGGCGCGCGCGAAGTGAACCCGCAGCGTGGCCGCCGATTCCAGACCCACTGCCGCCGCGACCTGGTCGATACTCTCCACCGTCTTCTCCAGGCGGCGCTGCGCCGCCAGCACGCGCTGATGTATCAGCCACTGGTGCGGCGTCGT
>JBEKQC010000094.1:0-8083 GCA_049520095.1 Terriglobales bacterium | reverse complement strand
CCTCCGCCTCGTAAACAACACCCATCCCGCCGCCGCCGAGCTTTTGCAGCATGCGGTAATGCGAGATCGTCCGGCCGATCAAGGAAGAGGTATCGGTCACTGTGAGCGCATATTACGCCGCGCTCTTCATACAAGCAATCGCGCGACATGGGCAGATTTGGGCGCGATATACGCGCTGCTCACAGATACGAATCCCGCGGAGCGAGCCAGAAGTCAGCTTGGGGGACATGCATGGCTACGGAGCAGCGCTCCCGCTCCGATCTCTTCCCAGCCCGTTTGTGGAGCCGTAGTGATCTCCTGCCCCTCAGGTTTCATCCTAAAGTCGGAATCTGCTCCAGTCGCTGGCGGAAATAGTCCTTCCAACTTTCCGGTAATGTCGCAACTCGGAGAGCACGCTGCACCCAAGCTACATCACTATCGCTGTACCTTTTCTCGGCATACAAGCGAGTTATTTCCGAAACCGGGACGCCGTTTGGGTCGCGACTGATAACCCTCATCTCATCGCCGGCGCCGACTTCTCCCTCGCGAGTAACGGCCAGGTAGAAACCCGTGCGGCCACTTACGAAGAATCGCTTTACCATGTCATCGGTTTCAAATCTCACGCCGAGTTTGTAGCAAGGGAGGCGAGGCTGGGTCACGACCACTTCCGCCGAACCGACCGAAAACCGATCGCCGAGATAGACTGAGTCTTCCAACAAGCCGTCGAGCGTGAAGTTTTCGCCAAAGATGCCCAGTGGCAGCTCTCGGGCTGGCAACTCTCTTTTCCAGTAGTCGTAATGTACGAGCGGGTAGCAGTAAACAGCCTTATATTTTCCGCCGTGAACACTGAGATCCGCTTGACGGTCACCCTCCAAATTAAGCTTGCGCAAAGCGACGCGACTGTGGACCGGTTCCTTAAAGATCCCTGTCGTTACGCTTCTCCCGTGCCACTTCACCTCGCGGGGAAGTCCAGTATTCACCGACATTAGCTTCATCTGCCTCGGATCCCCTGACTCAATCCGCAGTATAACGGAACACTCGGGCACGTAAAATCTCAAACCGCCCCGAAGTCCTTCTTCGAAGCCGTGACCACCCATCAGGTGTCTTCCAGTCCGACGTGGTCGTTCACTGCTTGGTTGAGCCTCTGCTTGCATCCGAGATACCGCTCGGTTGTCTGAACCGATGCGTGTCCAAGTAGAAACTGAATTTGCTCAAGTTCTCCGCCTGCCAGGTGACATAGCCGAGCACAGGTGCGACGCAAGTCGTGAGGAGCCAGATTCTTGATGTCAGCACGTTTGGCAGCCGCTTTCACCACGTGCCAGATTGCCTTCGGCGTGATTCTATCTTCCCAGACCTTACCCGGCCGACTTACTCGCCGGAAGATCGCGCCGCCGTTAATGCTGGCCGCCGTGGTCCACTCGTCGACTGCGCGCTTCGCCCATGCTGGAACCGGAACTGTACGGATGTGCTTTCCTTTACCAATCAGGTCAGCGATCACCCAGTGTTCCTCGCGGATCTGGAAATCTCCCGTTCTGAGTCCCACCAGTTCCGCCCGTCGCAGGCCGCATCCAATCAGCAGTGCAAGAATCGCCCGATCACGTTTGCCTCGGAGACTATCGGACGGCGGTTCCCCGAGCAAGGTTCTGGACTGATCGACGGTCAACCAGTTTCCAATCCGAACGCCGAGACGTTTTGCGCCTTTGACACGACGGATTCCTGCGGCTAGGTCAGGGCTCAGAAGACCGGTGTCGGAGGCTTCATAGGCGAGGCGTCTTACAGCCGCTAAACGCACGTTGATGGTAGAGGGTGCGAGATTTTTCTGTTCGAGAAAGAACCGATAACGAAAGACGACGGTTCGGTTGAAAGCTAAGCGCGGTTCGGAACAGTACCACCCGATGAATTCGTCGATGGCGTGACCGTATGATTCTTGCGAACTGGCGGCTGCGAGCGAGTGAAGAACTGCATTCTTTGACTGTTCCAAGTCGGGCAGCCGAAGTATTGTTTTAGCTTTAGAGCGTTTCGATGTCTTCCGATGTGCCATACCGACGGCCTCCCAAGCCGCGGTCAGTATGGTCGTTCAACTGGAGGCTCATGGCCTCGAAGCCCGTTTCGGGCCAGTGTCCGTGTTGCCGACAAACAATGCAGACCGGGTCGTGTGCTGCGACGTGCCATTGCATATAATGGGGCGCGGATGACTCTCATCTCTGGCGCGAAGCTTGGCCCGTACGAAATCCAATCTCTGCTAGGCGCGGGCGGAATGGGTGAGGTCTATCTCGCCCTCGACAGCCGGCTCAAGCGAGAAGTGGCGATCAAGATCCTTCCTGCCCACCTCACTTCCGACTCCGATTTGCGCGCCCGCTTTGCTCAGGAGGCTCAATCTGTTTGCGCGCTTCGGCATCCGAACATCTGTGTGGTCCACGATATTGGCTCACAGAACGGCGTCGACTTCATGGTCATGGAGTTCGTGACTGGCCAAACACTCGACAGGGTGATCCAGGGCGGGCTGCCCGCCAACATTGCTCTCAAGTATGCAATTCAAATCGCGGAAGCCCTCGCCCACGCTCACAGCGCGGGAATCGTTCACCGCGACCTCAAGCCCTCGAACATCATCGTGGAAGAGTCTGGCTTGGTAAAAGTGCTCGACTTCGGCCTTGCCAAGCTTGCCGGCCCTGCATCAGCGCAAAGCGAAGCAGCCACAGCGGCCACCATGCCAGGCATGATCGTTGGTACAGCCGCGTATATGTCGCCCGAGCAGGCGGAGGGCAAAGCGACCGACTCGCGGAGCGATGTGTTCTCGTTCGGTTCCGTTCTGTACGAGATACTGACAGGAAAGCGGGCGTTCGAGGGGCAATCGAATGCCGCGCTTCTGGCGGCAGTAATGCGGGATGATCCGCAGCCGGTTAGCGCGATCCGGGGCGACATCCCATCGGAGATTCGAAGCATCGTTGCCCACTGCCTCAAGAAAAATCCGAGCGAGCGTTATGCTTCGGGAGCCGAGGTGACGGCGGCGCTGAAGTCGGCTCGCGAAGTGTTGTTTCCGGAATCAGGAAGCACGTTGACTACTGCACGGATTGCGCACGAAGTGCGACGCACGCGCGTTCTGGTACCCCTTTTGATTTTGGCGCTGGCCATTGGCGGCGGCGTGTTCTGGCTTGTGAAACGATCGCGCGACCAGCGATGGGCACGTGAGGTGGCTCTCCCCCAGATAGCGTTGCTCGCCGAATCAAGCTCGTCATGGGCTCAAGGTCAACTCCCCGAGGCGTGTGCGCTTGCAGTGCAGGCTGAGAAGTCTATCCCCGGCGACCCCGAGCTTGCCAGGCTATGGCCTGCCATTTCTTATCGGCTCTTGGTGGAGAGCACGCCTCCGGGCGCGGATTTGTACTACAAAAGCTACGTTGAACCTAATGCGCCCTGGAATCTGGTCGGGAAAACTCCGATCAAGAACGTGCGCGTGCCGCGCGGCACTCTGATATGGAAGTTCGAGAAGCCCGGCTTCGGCACCGTGTATCGGACCACGATTTCCCTGATTCCTCGCTATGCGGTACTTCCTGGCGAAGCGGCGGAGGGCACCGTAACCCTTGACCCGGTGGACAAGACTCCGACGGGGATGGTGCGCGTTGAACCGGCGAAGTATTTCAAGGCGCTCTTCATCCCCGGCTACGAAAGTATGCCTGAGCTGGCGCTGAAGGACTACTGGATCGATCAGTACGAAGTAACCAACCGGCAGTTTAAGGCATTCGTCGGTCAAGGCGGCTATCTAAAGCGCGACTATTGGAAAGTGCCGTTTGTGCGCGATAGCAAGCAACTGTCGTTCGATGAGGCCATTGCGCTGTTTCGGGATGCGACCGGGCGCCCTGGGCCGAAAGATTGGGTGCAAGGCGAATATCCGAAAGGTCAGGACGATTTTCCGGTAACCGGAATCAGTTGGTATGAGGCTGCTGCCTTCGCCGAATTCAGTGGCAAGAGTCTACCGACCATTTATCACTGGAACCGCGCCGCGGGGCCGTTTTCGGCCGCCTTTATCGTGCCCGCCAGCAACTTCGGGAGCACCGGTATCTTGCCAGTTGGGAGCAAGCCGGACATGAGCCCCTGGGGAAACTACGACATGGCTGGCAACGTAAAGGAGTGGGTCTGGAACGAGGCTGATCCGGGTAAGCGGTACGTTTTGGGTGGCGCATGGGATGAGCCCAACTACATGTTCATCGATCCCGACGCCCAGTCACCCTTTCTTCGCGCCCCCAATATCGGCGTCCGCTGTGTTAAGTACATCGAGCCAGATTCGATTCCCGCAGTCGCGACCGCCGCCATGCCTTCTCCCCGCCGTGACTTGTCCAAGGAGAAGCCGGTTTCGGATCAACTGTTCCAGGCCTATCGGAGCCTTTACGCGTATGACCAACTGCCGCTGGATGCTACCATCGAGAAACTCCCCGACAGTGATGAGTGGACCGGCGAAAAGGTCACCTAC
This sequence comes from Terriglobales bacterium, assembly GCA_049520095.1. Lineage (GTDB taxonomy): Bacteria > Acidobacteriota > Terriglobia > Terriglobales > Acidobacteriaceae > Acidiflorens. Next base: position 3,639 of record JBEKQC010000094.1, on the reverse strand, counting down.
AAGGCAGCGTACGGGAATGAGCGCGCCATCTCCTATCTCTTACTTCCTAAAAGAGGCAAGCCGCCGTTTCAGACCGTGGTTTTCTTCCCCGGATCGAACGCCTTGTTGTTGCGTAAATTCGCGATTTACCCAACATCGGCACTCGATGGCTTTCTTCGTAGCGGACGCGCTGTCATCTACCCCGTGTACAAGAGCACCTACGAACGCGGCGACGGCATGGAATCCGACGTTGCCAACACCAGTAACACGTGGCGCGACCACGTTGTGATGTGGGTGAAGGACGCCTCACGTGCCATCGACTACGTCCAAACACGTCCCGACCTCGATCACAACAAGATCGCCTACTATGGCTATAGCTGGGGGGCGGAAATGGGCGCTATAGTCCCCGCAGTTGAGCCCCGCATCAAAGCCTGCGTGCTTGCGCTGGGCGGCCTCGACTTCCAACACTCGCTTCCCGAAGTCGACGTCATCAACTTCATCTCACGCGTGAAGCAGCCGGTCCTGATGCTGAATGGTCGCTACGACTTCTTCTTTCCCGTGGACTCGACCCAGGAGCCCTTTTACCAGATGCTGGGATCAAAGAAGGACCAGAAGAAGCATCTGATCTACGATACGAGCCACAACATTCCCCGCAACGAGCTGATTAAAGAATCCACGAACTGGCTCGATCAATACCTGGGACCAGTAAGTCAGAACTGAGCGCCGTGCTGAGGCACGTTTTAGAGCGGAGGCCTCGATTTTGCCCTGGCAACGGGCAGACAGGTAGTTGACCGCCACGAGGCTTTTTCTGGATTACTTCCGCATTGCCGACAATCTGGGAATTATCACGTGGTTGCTCGAATCGAAACGCCGAGAATAGTCCCTTCTACGGTTTCCGCATGGATCAGGCATTGGGGTCCAATGTTGGTGGGGCCTGTTTTGTGGCAAATGCGTTGTGTCTGGGGAAGGAGAAGAGGTACTATGCGCGAACGAGGGGTCCAAATCGGAAAATCCGGCTAAATTTGGCAGGTGTCCCAAGGGGGTTTGCCTAGCGACGTGCCGTACCCCCGCTACGCACCCAACTGCGGCATAACAGGTCAAATGCTCGGGGATAGAGGTAGCGTTGAACGAAGCGACGATTGCAGCTTTCAGAGCCAGCTTGCGCGGAGGTCTGATCGAGCCAGGAGATCCGAGTTACGACGCGGCTCGCAAGGTATACAACGGGATGATCGACCGGCGCCCACGACTGATTGCGCGCTGCGCCGACGTGGCCGACGTCATGACGGCGGTGAAGTTCGGCCGCGAGCAGAAACTGCTGGTAGCTATCCGCGGCGGCGGGCATAACGCGGGCGGGTTGGGAGTGTGCGATGACGGATTGGTAATCGATCTTTCGCCGATGAACTATGTTTGCGTGGACCCGAAGAAGAAGACCGTGCTGGCCGGCGGCGGCGCGCTCTGGCGCGACGTAGACCATGCAACGCACGCGTTCGGTCTCGCGGTTCCTGCCGGCATCATTTCCACGACCGGCGTAGCTGGATTGACCTTGGGCGGAGGGATCGGTTACTTGACGCGGCGCTATGGCCTGACGATCGACAACCTGCTTGCCGTCGAGATGGTGTTGGCCGACGGGCGGTTCGTTACTGCCAGCGCCAAGGAAAATGCCAACCTGTTCTGGGCGGTGCGCGGCGGGGGTGGCAACTTCGGCGTCGTGACCTCGTTTCTGTTCAAGGGGCAACGCGTGCACACCAACTATGGCGGGCCGATGCTGTGGCCGATGGAAGACGCAGCGGAGGTAATGCGCTGGTACCGCGAATTCATCGCGAAGGCGCCCGATGACGTCTATGGATTCTTCGCCTTCCTCACCGTGCCGCCGGTAGCTCCATTCCCCGGGCATCTGCACAACAGGAAGATGTGCGGTATCGTGTGGTGCTATACGGGACCGATCAAGAAGGGGGAGAAAGTACTCAAGCCGATCCGGAGCTTCAAGGCTCCGGCGCTCGACATGGCCTCTATCCGCCGGGCCAGCAATGGTACTGGAAGGCCGATTTCGTACGCACGCTCTCGGACGAAGCCATCGCGATCCATGTGAAACACGCGGCGAACTTGCCGTCGATGCAGTCGACCATGCACCTGTACCCGATCAACGGCGCCGCCAGCCGCGTCAAGAACAGCGCCACACCGTGGTGTTACCGCGACGCGACGTGGAGTTCTGTGATTGTCGGGGTCGATCCGGATCCGGCGAACAAGGAGAGAATCTCCAGATGGGCGAAGGAGTATTGGAGCGCGCTTCATCCCTATTCCGCCGGAGGCGCATACGTCAACTTCATGATGGAAGAAGGCGAGGATCGCATCCGCGCGACGTACGGCAAGAATTACGACCGTCTGGCGAAGATCAAGAAGCGTTACGATCCGGGGAATCTGTTCCGCGTAAATCAGAACATCAAGCCGCAATGAAAACGGAATTTCTTGTCGCGGAACTCTGGGCGGGGTGCGCTTAGACCGTCCCTACTGCTTCCATTTGTTCTCAATCCGCGGCGGATGCCGCAAAGTTTGCATCACCACGCAATATTGCTCCGTTTTCGCCTGTAACGCGCTTAACTGCTCCGCCGTTGCCTGCGGCGCGCGGACGTCGAAAGTGACTCGGATGCTCTCAAATCCGACAGGCGCCTCTTTCGAGATTCCCAGGGTTCCTTGCAGATCCAGATCGCCCTCGACGGTGACATCGATGCGCTCTGTGGGTATTCCGATGGCAGCGGCCACCATTTGGCAAGTGATCTGAGCGCATGCGGCTAACGCACCTAACAGTAAGTCTCCGGAGCAGGCTCCGGTACCGGCGCCGCCGACTCCTTTGTGCGCTTGCGCCTTATAGATCGCACGCCCCAAGTCCACCGAACAAGCGATCGGTGCGTCAGCCTGAGTACCGTGCGCTGTCAGCGTGATTCGGGAGCTGGTTGGGTCTTGCCGGTACCCGTCTTTTAGTGGCCGCTGCAACGATCGAATATCCATGAACCCCTCCGAAATCTGGGATATTATAACCGCATCCAGGGGTGCTGCCTTGGGGTCTATCGTGGCAGCGACTTAGAATTCAACTGTAATGGTGCAGCGGCAAGCAGTCCGGTTTGGGATGAGAGCTGCGCCAGCAAGGTCCATGAACTCACCTCCAATGTCAGGTTCGCTGTCATCCACCCTGTCGCCGGGCGCGCGCTTTGGCAGTTACGAGATTCTTCAGCGACTGGGCGCTGGCGGCATGGGGGAGGTCTATCGCGCCAAGGACACCCGCCTCGATCGTGAGGTCGCAATCAAGACCCTTTCATTGGAACGCTGCTCTCACCCGGAAGCCTTATCGCGCTTCGAGCAGGAGGCCCGTTCTGCGAGCGCGCTGAATCACCCGAACATCGTCACGATTTATGAACTCGGGCAGGAGAACGGCACGCACTATATCGCGATGGAACTCGTAGAAGGAGATACGCTGCGAGGGCTGCTCGCCTCAGGCCCGATTCCATTTCGCAAGTCGGTGGCAATCGCAGCGCAGATTGCTGACGGTCTGGCCAAAGCGCACGAGATTGGACTCATTCATCGCGATCTGAAGCCCGAGAACCTTATGGTTTCTCGCGACGGGACGGCCAAGGTGCTGGATTTCGGTCTGGCGAAACTTCTTAA
>JBEKQC010000093.1:0-6962 GCA_049520095.1 Terriglobales bacterium | reverse complement strand
ATCTCGCCCTCGGCGGCGGAGTTCCAGATTCGGCGCGTGGCGTCGGAACGCAAGATTCCGGAAACGGAAGTCGCCCGCCTGGTTGAAGCGAACTCCGAGAACCGGCAATGGGGATTCCTGGGTGAGCCCCGCGTGAACGTCCTCGAGCTGAATATGGCGCTCGATGCCCGCTACGGGCGACTTCACTAGAACTTCGTGCTCCAGCCGAACCCGAGTGACACTACAATAGAGCCGTGAAGAATCTCGGCATTCTCCTGTCCGGACGCGGCTCCAATTTTGTGGCCATTGCCGATAGCATTGCGGCTGGCCGGATACCAAATGCCCGCATTGCGGTCGTCATTTCGAACCGTGCCGATGCTCCTGGCCTAGAAACCGCGTGCCATCGAGACCTCAACGCGCGCGCCATTTCGTCGAAAGGCAAGCCACGCGAAGAGCACGACCGCGAAGTTGTGGCCGCGCTTCTGGACAACAAAGTCGATCTCGTGTGCCTCGCCGGTTACATGCGCCTGCTCTCGCCCTGGTTTGTGCAGCAGTTTCCGGCAAAGATTCTCAACATACATCCGTCCTTGCTGCCTGCATTTTCCGGCCTAGAAGCGCAACAGCAGGCCTTCGCCTATGGTGTAAAGGTGTCAGGCTGCACGGTGCACCTCGTGGATGAGGAACTCGATCACGGTGCCATCATCGTGCAGAAAACCGTGCCTGTGCTCGACACCGACGACGAGCACACGCTCGCCGCGCGCATCCTCGAGCAGGAACACATCGCTTACACCGAAGCAATCAATATTGTGCTGGAAGGGAACTTCGAAACCGTCGGCAGGCGATTCGTGAGAGCTCAGAGCTCAGGGGTCGGATTGCGGAGGTGAAACCCGGCGCGTCGTGAATTCCAGATCTTACCTCTGCAATCTGACCTCTCACTTCTGCAATCCTACATAATGAGTTCGTTCGTCCGCCGCGCGATCGGATGCTGCATAACTTCAAGCTCGTTCTTCACCAGGTTCAGTCCGTACACACACTGCTCAAATCTGTTTGAGAGTTGCGCGAACAGCGGCGCCACCTTCGCATATTCAAAGTGCTCGAACTTGGAGACGATGTAGTAGCTTTCTTTTCCAGCCTTAACCCAATCCACAAAATTCTCGACCCGCTGGCGGCGCAGGCGATAGTGGTTGATGCTTTCCGGAAACATGCCGGCATAGAACAGCGTGTAGTCGCCAATGTGCTTACGGACCTGGCGCTCGCGGTCGAACGAGGGCGCCGGGCCGTAGATCGGGTCCGACTCGATCAGCATCTCGCCCACATCGTTCAACGGCTTCCCCGCCGCATTGCGAATTTTCAACAACTGCTCGGCATCGCAAAACTCCGACAGCAGATGTGCCACGTAGTTCACGATCTGCGGATCGCGAATTCCGATCTCTTCGGCATAATGACGGCCGACCAGTTCAAGAAACAACTGTTGTAAAGGATGCGTCTCCGGAATTTCCATGGCCCCACTTCCCTCCTAAACCGGACCCCTATGGTTCCTATCGGAACAGAACCTTGTGCGGATTAGATACCGTGAATCCCGATCTAACACAAGTACCCATTCGAGCCACTGCTTTGGTTAGAAGCCCGCGCGGGGCGCGGGGTTTCAGCGGTATTGCTGGCAGTCAAAGCTGGCGGCTGCTAATTCCGCACCGCGGATCGAAAAACATGATTTACTGAATCTATTTACATGATTTACTGAACCTATCTACATGGTTCAGCGAATCTATTTACACGTGAGGCACTAAAACGGAGGCGCAGTGGAGCGAATCAACATTGCAAGCGGAACACCCTGGGAGCCGATTGTCGGTTACTCTCGTGCGGTTCGTGTCGGCGCGCATGTCCACGTTGCGGGTACAACCGCAACTGGAGCCGACGGAAAGATCATCGCGGGCGATGCCTATGCGCAGGCGGTTCAGATCCTCAAGAACATTGAACGCGCGCTGGAGCGGGCCGGAGCTTTATTGAAAGATGTAGTCCGCACGCGCGTGTTCCTCACCAACATCGCGGATTGGGAAAAAGTAGGAAAAGCCCACGGAGAGTTTTTCCGTGACATTCGGCCCGCGAGCACCATGATGGCGATCACCGCCCTGGTTTCTCCCGAGATGCTGCTGGAAATCGAAGCGGAAGCGATCGTCCCCGACGCAGAGTAAATAAAATGGCGGAAGCCAGGCTTCCGCCATCGTTCGCCTTGGGCTACCAGCGCAAACCGCTAACGGCGGCGGCTTTTCTTGCGGGCAACTTTTTTCTTTGCCGCTTTCTTCGCTGGCTTCCTCACTGCTTTCTTCTTGGCCGGTTTGGCCTTTTTCTTCGCGGCGGGCTTTTTTGCAGCTTTCTTCGCTGGCTTCTTTGCCGCTTTCTTCTTGGCAGGAGCCTTCTTGGCCGGCGCTTTCTTGATCGGCGCTTTCTTCTTCGGAGGTCCGCTCTCGCCGCCGCCCGATGGGATTACGGGCGCAGGTTCTCGCACCGGTGGCGGCACGGGAATCTCGTCGTCTTCCTCTACGAGAACGGGTTCTTCTTCCTCTTCTTCCTCTTCTTCCAAATCCTCTTCCAGCGATTCGCCGTAGGCGCCGCTGTCACTGAATTCATCCGTCTCATCGTCCCGACCGTAGAGAGTCGGATTATCGAAGCGCATATCTCCTCCTGAACATTTTGAATTAGGACAACCCGCTGCGAAACTGCACATGCTTCTCGGTAACGGCGCGCGATTATAGCACGGACAGTTTCACGGGGCAGTATCGTGCATTCTCTCCCGATTTGCGAGGAAAATTATCGAGAAGAAAAAGAGCGGGCAGGTCACGGCGAAATAAAGGCGAAACCAAGTCGAAAACGACTCGAACCCCAGTCGAAACCAAAGAATGGTCCCGATTATTCGTAGGCCAGCGCGTCGATAGGATCCTTCTGTGCCGCCTTGAACGCCGGATACAGCGCCCCGGCCAGGGCGCTGGCAATGGCGATCAGGGCAGCCCGCGCAATCCATCCCCGGGACACAATCACTTGCAGCAGGGGCAGTTTCTGGGCGAGAACCGCACGCGCCGTCAGGCTGAACGCGACACCCAACACGATGCCTCCCAAGGCGAGCAGAGCCGTCTCCCGGAGCACCACATTCACGATATAGAGCTTCGATGCCCCCATCGACTTCAGAATGCCGATTTCGCGCGTCCTCTCCATCACGGCGGCGTACATCGCCTGGAAGATCACGAGTACCCCGATGACCACGGATATCCAGATCACAACCCGAAGAAATGTCGAAAGGTAGGGATATTTCGTCGGCGTCATCATGGAAAGGTAGGTGGCCATCGAACTTGCCACATAGCGTTCCATGCCCGGTACGTGCTTGGCCTCGTCCACCACCCCGTCGGCGTTGGCCGGATCATCCAGCTTGAGGTACATCTGCGAGGCCTTATCCTTGGCCCCGGTGAGATCCTGCATGGTGCTGAGGGGAAGAAACTTACGGCCGCCTTTGCCGTGCTCGACAATGCCACAAATGCGGAAAGGGCTATTGAGAATCTCGATCGTGTCGCCGACTTTGGAGTGCTTGGCCTGGGCGAAAAGATCGTCGACAATCACATCGTTCGGACCTTGAAATGGACCGCCCTTCAGATAGTGGAACCCCCCCGACAAGCTCTCGTAACTCCGCAGATCGATTCCAGTAATGATCTCGAGCGTCCCTGCGGTTGAGACCTGCGTGATCACCGGTGCGACCTTCTCCACATGTGGCAGTTTGGCGAGAATGTCGGCCACCTTGATCGACATCGGACTGCCGGTCAGCCCCGCAATGAAAGACGATCCGGGAGGCAGGACAATCACATCCGCCCCGATGCCCGCGGCCCGCGTCTGTTGATCCTGCAATATGCCTAAACAGAGGCCCACGATCAGCAGGATGAGCGTGACTTCGAGCGCCACAGCCACAATGCTGATTAGCGAGCGCACCGGCCGATGCACCAAATTCCCGACGATCATGCGATTCATCATGTCTTTTCCAGAGGACCGATCAAGACTACTTGCTTCGGCTATCCCCCGTCTTCGACGGGCTGGAATTGGGCTGACCGAGGTGCACCACTTCCGCTCCGGCTGGCTGCTCCAGTGCAAATTGGTCGTCGGTGAGCGTTTTATTGATTTCCAGTTTGACCATGTTCAGGGTGATGTCGTAATTCTCCCGCGGCCGTTCGATCTGAATAATATTCGGGAACTGAATTCCTTCGTAGTCTTTGTAATCCTGGTAGTGTGCGTCGGTCGCGACGTTTCCCTGTTGGTCGTAGATCCTTTGCCGATGCGGCAGCAGGTCGGTGCGGCTGAACTCGATGCGGCGCGATAAATACCAGCCTTGGGAACCCTTGCGGATAACCAGCAGTCCGTAATTGGGCTGGTCGACCCGATGCTTCTTCGCGTCCAGGACGGTTTCATAGCCGTTTTCCATAAACGCAATCTCGTCCCCGCCGACTTCCGGCATCAGGAGCGCATCGTAGATGTACTGCGGCCGCATGTTCTCCAAGCGCTTGTCGGGCCGGTAGGGGGCATCGTTCTTGCCCACGACGAACTTATTCGTCGGCGGAATCCATACCTTGAACTCCTGACCGTCACTCACCATGTCGAAGGCCGTATTCCGCACCACCGGCATCAGGCCCTTCATGCGCAGCAGGGCCGGCTTGCGGGCCAGCACGTAGCCGCGAATTTCCTTGTAATCGGTGATCCGGCCGTTTTTCGGGTCTCCAGCGGAGGAGTCTATATCCACCGTTGCCTGCATGGACTGAATTTTGGCCGCCTGCGTGCTGACGTAGTCGATCAGTTCCTGCTGGCTCGCGATCTTCAGCGGCCGGTTAGAGAACTGACGCTCCAGAGTCCGGGTCCGGAACAGACATCCACCCAGCGGAAAGGTGGCCGCCGATAGAAATAAGAGCAAAAACAAGCGCAGATAAGGACGATACATTCCTATGCCAGTACCTGGGAAAAGCTTCGCCACATGGGTATCAGACCAGTATAAGGCAGGGAAGGGTTCAGCGCTTGGGTGCCCGTGGTTGGTAGTGGGCTACTTTGAAAAGTAGCCCACTACCCCGTGGTTGCATGCGGGTTTGTCGGCTGATTTCCATATCCAGCTGATAATGAGTCAGATTGAGGAAGTCAAAAGCTTAACCACACAGGACGGAGTTGCTCCTCTGGCGGTTAGTGCAGGCCGAGCGAGCGACGATAGGCGGCCACGTTCCTATTATGTTCCTCTAGGCTGCGGGCGAAGCGATGGTGGCCGTTGCCACCGCTGACAAAATAGAGGAATTTCGTGTTGTCGGGGTGCAAAGCAGCTTCCAAGGCGCTTCTCCCGGGATTGCTGATCGGTCCTGGCGGCAACCCCGGGAAACGGTAAGTGTTATAGGGCGAGTTCACCGCCAGGTCGGCGTGATGGAGGCTCCCCTGGTACGTGCTGGCCAGCAATTCCGCGTAAATCACGCTCGGATCGGCATCGAGCGCCATCTTTTGCGCCAAGCGGTTGTAGTACACGCCAGCCACGAGCGGCCGTTCTTCCGGAGCCGCAGTTTCCTTTTCGACGATTGACGCCATGGTCACGACTCTCGGTACGTCTGAGTTCACGCCGGCATTCAGCCCGATCTGTTGCGCCACCTGCCGGAACTGATGGACCATCTCCGCCGCCATTTCCTCCAGGCTCTGGGTGCGTGTGAACTGGTAGGTATTGGGGAAGAGGTAACCCTCGAGCGACTTGGCCCCCGGTGCCAGATCGGAGATCAACTGGGTCTGGGTCTCGGCAACCTGCAGAAAATCGGCCGCCGGCCCGAGCCCCGCGTCTTCCATCGCTTTCGCGATGTCGAACATCGTGTAGCCTTCGGGAATGGTGATCACGTGGAAATAGATATCGCCGCGCGCGATGCGACCGTAAACCTGCGGAAGATTCGCGTCGCGCTCGAACCGGTACTCGCCCGCCTTCAACGACGGCTTGGGATGCAACACGTGCCAAAGCCAGAAAACGCGTTCGTTTCGGATCACTCCCGCCTTCTTCAACTCCGCTGCAATCCTCCGCGTCGAATACCCAGGACGCAGCAGCAAGGAAGTATTGGCCGGGGGCGGGACCGGGACATAGACTTGCCAAGCCACCCAGCCGCCGACGGCGAGGCCGATAAGCAAGAATAGGGTGATCAGCGTGCGCAAGGTTTTAGTGTAGAGGGCTTTTCAGGTTGGGACAAAGTGGCTGGAGTACAGGGTCGGAAGGAGCGATGGACCAAAGGTCCGTAAGCGGTCACCCGCGCGGCCTGCGCCCTTGAGGGACCCCTCAAAACGACCGATTCCTTAAGAATCGTAGCCGGGGCCGCCAGCCGCCCCGCACTCTTTCCACAGCTTTTCCCAATTCCAGATCCCGCACGCCACCTCGTTCGGCAACGGGAATCCGAGCTGATGCGCGAGCATACACACCTGCCCGCGATGGTGGGCTTCGTGAGAAAGCATGTAGCACAGCATTTCCACGCCAACCGGCCAAGGCCGAGCCCAGCCGTCTCTGAGAAACTTCTCGACGCGGTCCCCGCGACCGCTGAACGCTTCAGCGAGCATCTCCGCGCAGCGAGCGGCGCTCTCGGCCAATCCCGCGCGGGCCTGCTGCGGCGTGCAGGGCGCGCGGTTGAGCTGTCGTGGAACCTTCAGGTGCGGAGCTGACAGCCTGACCCACTTGGAGCGGACATTGTGCATGTGCGTGAAGATGGCGCCAATGGTGCGGGCCTTGCCGGGCGGTTTGGCTCTCCAGGCGGCAGGTGCAAGATGTTCGATAAGAACCTGGTTCATGCGATCATTGGCGGCAAAGATCTGGACTGCGGCTCGGCCGAGTTGCGTGTGAACCTTGGGTTGACGCGTGGTCACGGCTCCCTACTCCTTGACCTGCAATACTCCCGTGTCGTCGGCGACACGGAAACTATCGTTCTCTGCCACTTGGTCGCAAAGTCCCCTTT
>JBEKQC010000092.1:0-8481 GCA_049520095.1 Terriglobales bacterium | reverse complement strand
AAGCGCCTCATGGACGGCTTGCTCGACCGGCATCGCCCAACCTTCCATCCACGCCGTCAGACCTGCAGCATTGTCGAGCGCTCGGCGCGCAAATTCCAGGGCCTTCTCAAGCCTGGGTTGCTCGGCGGGCGTGAGCGGAGCGCCCAATCTTTGGCGAAGCGCGGCGGCGGCTCCCGCCAAGTGCAGCGATTGCTCGGCGTTCGATTGCGCCGCGGCACTTACAGCAAGACATTCGAGGGCCCGCGCGATGCCGCGTTGGTGCCCCAACTCTTGGAACAGCTTGATGCTTTCACCGTACAGACGACGCGCCTCGGCGTTGTTCCCCTGATCGCAGCTTAGACTTGCCAGATCGGAGAGGGCGCTCGCAATTCCCCAGCTATCACGCAGTTGGCGAAACTCCGACAGGCTCTGTTCACAAAGTGAACGCGCGGCAACCAAGTCCGCTTTTCCCCGAGCGACGTCGCCCAGGTAGTTCAACGTCCAGGCGGCACCGGCAACATCTCCGACCTTACGGAACATCGTCAGACACTCGTCGTAAAGCGAGGATGCACGCTCATATTCGCCCTGCAACTTCATCACGCTGGCGAGATTGCTGAGGGCTCGGGCGATGTCGGCCGGATCGCCAAGGTCCTTCCAAATCGCGACACATCGCTCGAAGAGTAAGGATGCGGCGGCAATTTGGCCACGATCGCGAGCGATGACGGCCAACGCGTTCAGTGCGACGGCAACGCCGCGATTGTCGTTTAGCTCGAGACAGGTCTCGAGACTGTCTTCGAACATCTGCTGTGCAGAGCCGTAATCGCCCTGCTCGCCCGCCAGAACTGCACCAGCAAACAGAAGGCGCGCGCGAAGCTTCGGACGAGCCGCGGCACCTTCCAACGCCAGGACCCTGGCGATGCCGTCACGGCCCTCCGCAAGATGTTCCCGTGTTTCCCAGAAGCGAAACAGGGCGGCGCCGATGCGAAGGCCCCAGTCGGCATCCCCAGTTTTGATCAGATAATCGAGCGCCAAGCGGAAGTTGTCGTGCTCGACCTCAAAACGGTCGAGCCATTCGGGGTGAGCGGCCATGTCCTCGGCACCTTCTTCGGCAAGCACAAGGTAATAAGCGGCATGGGCTCGGCGAGTCGCAGATTCATCGTCGCTCTCCGCGAGGCGTTCGAGAGCGTACTCCCGGATGGTGGAGAGCATAAAGAAGCGCGTTTCTTGATCGACCTGCTCCATCTGCTGCGCCAAGCTCTTGTCCACCAGCGAAGCCATGCCGTCGAGTACGTCCAAGCCCAGATCGGCCTTGATGTCGCACACGGCTTCCACGCCTTCCAGCGTGCAGCCACCTGTAAACACGGAAAGCCTCCGAAGGAGCGTTTGTTCAGCGCTGTTGAGGAGGCCGTAACTCCAGTCCACGGTGTTGCGAAGGGTTTGTTGCCGCGTTGGCAGATCGCGGGGGCCGCCGGTCAACAGGTTCAAGCGGCTTTCGAGGCGTGTCAGCATGGCGAACGGCGAAAGCAGCTTGATGCGTGCCGCAGCAAGTTCGATGGCGAAAGGCAGGCCGTCAAGGCGAGAGCAGATGGCCGCCACCGCGGGTGCATTTTCCTTTGTCAGCGCGAATTCGTGCTTCACAGCCTGCGCGCGTTCCACAAAGAGCGCGATCGCTGGAAGCTGGGAAAGCGCTTCCAGAGGCGGGATGAACTTGGGGTCGGGCAGTGCAAGTGGTGGCACGGGAAATTCATGTTCGCCGTAGATATGAAGCGGCGCCTGGCTCGTGACCATGACCTTGAGTTTGGGGCCGGCAGTAAGCATTTGCGCCACGACCAGCGCGCCGGAGACTAGGTGCTCGAAGTTGTCGAGCATGAGGAGCATCGGCTGGCTCATGCCGCCCACGTACTCCATCAAGTTTTCCTGCGGTGACGTATTTCCGGTCTCGCGCACGCCCACTGCTTGCGCGATCGTGGAAGCTATCAAGCCACGTTCGCCAATCGCGGACAGAGCGACGAAGCAAATACCGCCGGGAAACTGGTCGGCGATTTCGCCCGCCACCTGCAAGGCCAGCCGCGTCTTCCCAATTCCGCCCGGACCGGTGAGGGTCAAGAGGTGTACGTCAGAGCGGCTCAAGAGCTGACGCAGACCAGCCACTTCGTGTTCCCGTCCAATGAATGCGGTGCGCTGCACCGGCAGGTTGTTGGGGCGAGGTTCGGATTCCCGGGCCGGAGCATCGGCGAGGCGGTCGCGCACCGCAGCGAGGTCGCGCGCCAAATCCCGGGTGGAGGCGTAACGCTGCTTTGGGTCCTTGGCCAGACAGCGCTCCACGATCCAAATAAAAGGAGCGGGCGCCTGAAGCATTCTGGCTCCGAGGCGGTCGGGCTCATCGCGAAGGATTGCGGCCGTCGTTTCCGCATGGGTCTTTTTCTGGAACGCGGGAGTTCCGGTGGCCATTTCGTAGAGTACCGATCCGAAGGAAAACTGGTCAGAACGAAAATCGACTTCGCCACCGGTCGCTTGCTCCGGCGACATGTAGCCAACGGTGCCCATCACCGTTCCCTGCTCGGTGATGCTGGTAGTCGCATCCGAACCGGGGGCGTGGTCGAGCTTAAGAAGTTTCGCCAGACCGAAATCCAGCACCTTAGCCGTACCGTCGCGAGAAACCATCAGGTTCTCCGGCTTCAGATCGCGATGAATGATGCCAATCTCGTGAGCTTTGGCGAGACCGTCGGCAACCTGCGCCGCGATTGCGACAGACTTGCGAAATGGAAGCGGGCCAGAGGCGAGCAGCGAACGAACCGTTTCTCCATCCACCAATTCCATCGCGATATAACACGTGCCGTTCACGTGCCCGAGTTCATAAATCGTCACGATGTTCGGGTGATTAAGCGCACAGGCGGAACGAGCCTCCTGCTCGAAACGCGATAAGGCATCCGATTGCGAACAGCGGTCCAGCGAAAGGGTCTTGATGGCGACCTCACGGTCGAGGCGGGTGTCCTTAGCGCGATAGACCTCACCCATGCCGCCGGCGCCCAGTCGCTGAAGAATCTCGTAACTGCCGAAGCGCGCACCCGGCGACAGCGTGGATGGCTCCGAACCTGACGTGGGAGGTGGATTCATGGGCCTTGCTGGCGCAGCTCTCGGCATGCCGAAGCGGACCGCCCGCTGCTGCGCAATTACACCTGAATTTCAGGTCGCTGCCGCGACAGACCCCAAGGCAGCACCCCGGCTGCACTTATAATATCCCAGATTTCGGAGGGGATTTTATGGATATTCGATCGTTGCAGCGGCCACTGAAGGATCTGTACCGCCAAGACCCGGCCAGTTCCCGAATCACGCTGACCGCGCGCGGCACTCAGGCCGACGCACCGATCGCTTGCTCTGTGGACTTGGGGCGGGCAATCTACAAAGCGCAAGCGCACAAAGGAGTCGGTGGCGCCGGTACGGGAGCCTGCTCCGGAGACCTGCTGTTAGGTGCGTTAGCCGCCTGCGCACAGATCACTTGCCAAATGGTAGCCGCTGCCATGGGAATACCAACCGAGGGCATCGAGGTCACAGTCGAGGGCGATCTGGATCTGCAAGGAACGCTGGGAATATCGAAAGAGGCGCCCGTCGGATTTCAGAACATCAGAGTCATTCTCGACGTCCGCGCACCGCATGCAACTGTGGAGCAGTTAAGCGCGTTGCAGGCCAAGACGGAACAGTATTGCGTGGTGATGCAAACGTTGCAGCATCCGCCCAAGATTCAGAACAAATGGAAGCAGTTGGGATGATCAAAGGTTCAGAGTGGATGTCAGGCTTGATCCGTGTTCTCGGGTAGCCCTTAGGACCACCAATTCTAGAGGACCCCGCCCAAAATTCCACAGCAAGAACATCCCCAAGGAAACACGTCACTTGTTCGTGGAGTCGGCGTATCAGGAGTTGGATCTCGGGGTCCCTCTTTCAGGTCGGTTTGATGTTCTGATTCACACGGAACAGGTTCGCCGGATCGTAACGCTTCTTGATCTTCGCCAGACGGTCGTAATTCTTGCCATACGTCGCCCGGATGCGATCTTCGCCCTCTTCCATCATGAAGTTGATGTACGCGCCGCCAGCGGAGTATGGATGAAGCGCGCTCCAATATTCCTTCGCCCACGTGGAGATTTTTTCCTCGTTCGCGGCGTCTGAATCCACCCCGACAATCACGGAAGCCCACATCGCGTCGCGGTAACTCCACGGCGTTGCGCTGTTCTTGACGCGGCTCGCCGCGCCGTTGACCGGGTACAGGTGCATGGTCGACTGCATCGTCGGCAACTTCGCCGCGTGCTTCAGATGCAGCGCAATGGCTTCGTCAGGGAGCGTGCGCACGAAATCGGCCTTCCAATACCATTGCTGGCCCGGCGGATAGAGACCATCGAACAGACCTTGCAGTGCCGGATGCGGAATCGGGCCGACCATGTCTAGCGCCGGAGCCTTGAAACTCCGGATCGGCTTGAACACCTTCTCCGCCTTCTTGATCGGTCCGGTATAGCACCACACGATGCCGCACATCTTCTTATTGTGCAGATTCTCGGGGAACGGCGGCCCCGGCGGCACGGTGAGGAAAGCAAAGAACCCATAGACGTCATCGGGCGCCTCCGCGATGAAGCTGCGGTACCAGCGCATCATCTCCGCCGCGTCTTCCAGCGGCCACAGCATCGGCCCGCCGTAGTCGGTGTGCACGAGTTGCGCCTTGAACAGAAACGACGTCACGACGCCGAAGTTGCCGCCCCCGCCGCGCACCGCCCAGAACAGGTCGGCATTTTCCTTGGCGCTGGCGGTAACGAACCGCCCGTCGGCCAGCACCATTTCGACGGCCAGCAGATTGTCGATCGTCAGGCCGTACCGTCGCGTCAAGTAACCGATCCCGCCGCCCAGGGTCAATCCGGCTACGCCGGTTGTCGAAATGATGCCCGCAGGAACCGCGAGACCGAACGCGTGCGTCGCATGGTCCACGTCGCGCCAAAGCGCGCCGCCGCCGGCCAGCACGGTCTTCTTCTTCGGGTCCACGCGTACATAGTTCATCGGCGAAAGATCGATCACCAATCCGTCATCGCACACGCCCAACCCGCCCGCGTTGTGCCCGCCACCGCGGATGGCCACCAGCAGCTTCTGCTCGCGGCCGAACTTCACCGCCGTCATGACGTCGGCCACGTCGGCACAGCGCGCAATCAGTCGTGGGCGCCGGTCGATCATCCCGTTGTATACCTTGCGAGCCGCGTCGTAACTCGGATCGCCTGGCTCAATCACCCCTCCGCGCAAGCTGGCTCTGAAAGCTGCAATCGTCGCTTCGTTCAGCATCGTTACCTCGACCTCCGAAAAGTTGACCTGTTCTGCCGCCGCAGTTGGGTGCATAGCGGTGGTACGGCGTCACCGGGCAAACCCTGTGTCATCCGCTAAATCTAGCCAGAATTTTCTATTTGGACCCCCAGTTCGCACATAGTACGCCTCTCCTTCCATGGACACAACGAATTGGCCGCAAGAGCAGGTCCCAGCGAGATCGGATCCCAATGGTTGATTAACGCGCAAAACGTAGAAGGGGCTGTACTTCGGCATTTCAATTCGAGCCACCACGCGATAATTCCCGGATTGTTCGGCAAACAGGAAGTAATCCAAAACTGAAGACCGTCGGTTGCGGGATCGAAACCACACGCTCGAAGATTTCAGGCCACGAGTCGGCTTCTGTGCCGGATTTGTCCCGACAAGTCCGCTTCGAGGCCGTGACCACCCATCAGCTGTCTTCCAGTCCGAGGTTGTCGTTCACGGCTCGGTTGAGTTTCTGCTTGCAGCCGAGATACCGCTCAGTTGTTTGAACCGACACGTGTCCAAGTAGAAACTGAATTTGCTCAAGTTCTCCGCCTGCCAGATGGCATAGCCGAGCACAGGTGCGACGCAAGTCGTGAGGAGCCAGATTCTTGATGTCGGCACGTTTGGCAGCCGCTTTCACCACGTGCCAGATGGCCTTCGGCGTGATTCTATCGCCCCAGATCTTATCCAGTCGACTTACCCGGCGGAAGATCGCCCCGCCGTTGATGCCAGCCGCCGCGGTCCACTCATCGACGGCGCGTTTCGCCCACACCGGAACAGGAACCGTCCGGATGTGCTTTCCTTTGCCAACCAGGTCAGCAATCACGCAGCGCTCCTCGCGGACTTGGAAGTCTTCCGTTCCGAGTCCAACCAGTTCGGCCCGTCGCAGTCCGCATCCGATGAGCAGCGCCAGAATCGCCCGATCACGTTTGCCTCGGAGGCTGCCTGACGGCGGTTCGCCGAGGAGGGTTCTGGACTGATCGATGGTCAACCAGTTGCCAATCCGTACCCCCAGACGCTTTGCGCCTTTGACACGACGGATTCCTGCGGCTAGTTCAGGGCTTAGAAGGCCAGTATCGGAGGCTTCATAGGCAAGGCGTCTCACGGCGGCTAAGCGCACATTGATGGTGGAGGGCGCTAGGTTCTTCTGTTCGAGAAAGAACCGATAGCGAAGGACGACAGTTCGGTTGAAAGGCCAAACGCGGTTCGGAGCAATACCACCCGATAAATTCGTCGATCGCATCACCGTATGATTCTTGCGAACTGGCTGCGCCGAGAGAGTGAAGAACCGCATTCTTCGACTGCTCTAAGTCGGCTAATCGAAGCATTGTTCTTGTCTTGGAGCGTCTCGATGTCTTCCGATGTGCCATACTGGCGGCCTCCCACGCCGCGATCAGTATGGTCGTGCAGTTGGATGCTCATGGTCCCGAAGCCCGTTTCTGGATAGCTTACGGGTTGCTGGCTACTCACCAAAGATTAGTAAACAGGCTGTCTGTCACTGGGGATCTATATGGTCAATTTCACAGAGACTGTTTACCAGTGAGCCGTAGCATTGGCCGCGCACGTTAGGGCCCAGATGTCGCTGCCGGCTCCCCAGGATTGATGTCGAACTCGGGATGAGGTACCCCCATCATCCACTTGTCGAACCAACCCACGATGTGTTCAAGGCGTTCGATGCGATGCCAGGGTTCGCCCGAGCGCGAAAGTTCGTGCGTCTCGCGTGGAAAGACAACCATGGCAGTTGGGCGTTTCATATACTTGAGCGCGCGGAACAACTGTTCGCCGCCTGAGTCTTGCGGAGTGCGATAGTCGGATTCGCCCAGCACAAACAGGACTGGAGTGTGGATGTTCTTCACAAAGGTGATCGCCGACCGGTTGCTATAGTCCTGGGGGTCTTCGAAAGGTGGGACCTTGAACCAATTCGGCTGGAACACGTGAAATCAGCCGTGTACCACCACGAAGCCCAGTTGGAAATGTCGCGCTGTGAAACTGCCGCTGCGAAGCGGTCCGTATGCGTGATGGTCCAATCTGTGAGGACGCCTCCACCGCTGCCGCCGGTTACGCCGAGTTTCTTCTGGTCGATGTAGCCACGCTTCAGGATTTCGTCGACGCCGATCATCAGATCGCGATAGTCGTCGCCCGGATAGTGGTACTGAATGATGTTGCCAAAATCCTGACCGTAGCTGGTCGAACCGCGCGGGTTGAGGTAGAGGACGACGTAACCTTTGGCGGCCATCCATTGAAATTCATGATCGAACACCCAGCCGTAGGCAGCGTGCGGGCCGCCGTGGATGTTGAGAATGAGTGGGTACTTCTTCTGCGGATCGAAGTCGGGCGGTTTCTGGATCCAGCCCTGAATGCGCTTGCCATCGAAACTTGTGTAATTGATTTCCTCCGGCGCGGTCAGATTGAGTTGCGACCAGAGTTTCCGGTTAAAGTCAGTAATGCGGGTTTGCGTTCCGTCGCTGGCAACGGCGAAGAGGTCGCCGATCATCACGGGCGAGGAGACGAGCGCGACAATCGTGATAGCGTCCGGGCTCACTGAAAAATCGAGCACTGCCTGGTCGCCGCGCGTGACTTCGGTGACCGCGCCGGTTCGCGTGTCGACGCGCACGATGTTCGTGCGTCCTTGCTTCTCCACGATATCGAACAGCCAGCGACCATCAGGCGACCAGTAGAGCGTGCGTCCGCGCCCGCCGCGCGGTGCGGCATTGTCGCCGAAAACGGAAATGCCCATGTCGAAGTCGTAGTCAGCGGTTAAGTTTTGCGGTTTCGCGTCAGGCGCCACGTCCATGACCCAGAGGTCGGGTTGCGAATAGGAGCGGATTGGCTCAGCGACAGAGCCGTGGAAGGACAACTGGCGGCCATCTGGGCTGAGGACGAGATCACCGATATCCATCGGGATAGTGGCGAATTTTTCAGGGTTTCCACCTGCGGAAGGCACCCGGTAAATATCCGTGCTCGGGAGTTCGTAGTAGGGTTCGTCGATGCGCCGCGTGAGAAAGTAAATGCGGGAGCCATCGTGGCTCCAGACGAGCTGACCCTCGTCGAAGTTCCCGTTGGTCAGCTGCACGGGCTTGGGAAGTTCCTCCGAAGTTGTCGGCACCTCGAGTAGCCAAATATGGGCGTGGTGCTTGGGATCAAGGTAGCCCTCATCGTTACTGCGATAGACGGCACGGC
>JBEKQC010000091.1:0-10063 GCA_049520095.1 Terriglobales bacterium | reverse complement strand
CTGGCCCGCCCTAAGCACGCGAGGCATGTTCCGCGCACTTGGCGGGGAACCGATATCCTTGTCGGTGACATAAGGCGCATAAAACATCAGATGCGGCGGAATGTGAACCAATTTGTTCGCCGCGGGAACCAACAGGTAGCCCAGGTCTGAAAGCATGTAAACGATTCCGGGCTTGCGCGGCGCCTGGAACTTCCCAGTCCGATAACCCTCATCGAGAGCAGCCTTGATCTGGTCCTCGTTCTTCCCCAGCGCGCGTTGCGTCTCTACGAAGAGCCGGGTAAGGAGCGTCGTTGCGCTTCCTTCAGCGTCAAAACAAGTGGGTTCCAGATTGACTGGCGCTTGCCGATCCACAAAGCAGGAGAAGCCATTGCTGCCATCTCGGACTTTTACGTAGCCAGTGCTGTCCAGAACATAGACAGTAGCCTTGCTGGAAACTTCGGGTGGGGCCGCGCTCTCGGCCAGCTTGATTTTCTCTTCGCGCGAAAGGGAAAAATCGTACGCTGGCTTGATGGTATTCGTCTGGGCGACGGCGGCCAGATTGCTCAGCGCGAGAATCGCAGTTCCCAGCACGATTTTGTAGAAAGGCGTCGTCATAGCTCACCCTCTGAAGGTTAGTGGTGTAGACGAAGTAGGTCGGAAAAAGTCCACCGCACCACGAAATAATTTTACCACTATATCGTTACTGTGCTAAGTGACGATGTACTATAATAACGCTTAAGCTGATTGTCAAGCACAGAATGTCTGATTCGGGAACTGCGCCAGAGGGAAAAGATCTACAACCGTTGCTACCCACCCCATACTGAATTCGATAAGGCTAGGCCCGAGTGTCGTACTGCATTCAGCCACGAAGTTTCTTGCCGGACATTCCGATGTCGGGAGTGCGGCCGGGTGCCCCACTTCTCGCGTTCTTTGCGAATCCGCCTGTGGCATATGATGGTCGCTTTACGACACTGTTCGAATTTCTGCGCAGCAACAATAAGGAGTGTGAGACATGGAGATTCACGACCTGAACGTATTTCTGGACTACTTCGACAAAATTCACAAGCGCACTATGCGGGTCGTCCGCTGTATTCCTCCGGACAAAGTCGACTGGTCGTTTCGCGAAGGCAAATTCACACTGGGAGACTTGGCGCGGCACATCGCCGCCGCCAATCGCTACATCTTCGCTGAAACCCTCGCGGGCAAGCCGAGCCGATACGCCGGTTGCGGCCGGCAATTGGCTCCCAGTTATGATGAGATCCTTTCCTTCATGGAAGCGCTGCATAAAGAATCGTCGGAGATTATCTCCCGCCTCACCGACCTGAACGGCGAATGCAGGACGCCGGATGGCGCGGTTACGACATGGAAATGGATGCGCGCGATGCTGGAACATGAGATCCACCATCGCGGCCAGCTCTACATCTACCTCGCCATACTGAAGGTGCCCACCCCGCCGATCTTTGGACTCACGTCGGAGCAGGTCATTGAGCGGAGCGGCGTACGACGCTAGCAGCCATAGGATAAATGAGCCGCGCGGGAATCGCGGGAGACTGTCGCGCGTAGCTCCCAGGGGCAAAAGCTAGACTTTACAAGCGAAAAGATCTATGTCAACATTCGTTCGTCAGTTAGCTAACTATCAACTAACTGACGGTTCTGCCAAATTCGCTCACACAAAGGAGTGGGGAGCCAATGCCTGTACTTCAGTACGTCCATCTCGATGTTTTTACGGATCAGCCATTCACGGGCAACCAGTTGGCCGTGTTCCTCGATGCGGAGGGAATTGACGAAAGGCGGATGCAGCGGATCGCAAATGAAATGGCTCTCCCCGAAACCACGTTCGTATTTCCTCCCGAGGTTTCCGGGACCGACGTGCGCGTCCGCATTTTCACGCCATCCCAGGAACTGCCGATGGCTGGAAGTCCGACGGTCGGAACGACTTTTGCGCTCGCGGGAGCGGGACGACTGCGTGCGGGCGCCGATAAGACGGTGCTCGGCCTCGGTATCGGACCAACGACCGTAGGACTCGAATGGGGTCAGAACGGTTTGCGCTTTGCCTGGATGAAGCAACCGATTCCGACATTCGGGCCCATCGTCACCGACACCGTTGCGGTTGCCGCAGCGCTAGGTATCCAGCCGCGCGACCTTGCGGGCGGAAACTTGCCGGTGCAAGTCGCGTCGTCCGGAGTCCCGTTTCTGTACGTTGCGCTAAACTCGCGCGCGGCGGTCGATGCGGCAGCCGTCGATCGCGCGAAGCTGTGCGCGTTACTCCGGGCGCTGGATCTCGAAGAGCTCCCCGTTTTTGTATTCTCGCCGGAGCCGGCCGACGATGGCGCCACGGTCTACAGTCGAATGTTCGGACCCGTCTTAGGCATCCCGGAGGATCCGGGCACCGGCGGCGCCAGTGGACCGCTGGGCGCATATCTGCTCAAGTACAACGCTGTATCGGCCAAGACTGCGTCGCGGCTCGTGAGCCTGCAAGGCGTCAGGATGGGCCGCCCAAGTCGTATTCACATTGCGCTCTCGAGCCGTGCTGGAGTTCTCGAAGAGATTCGAGTCGGCGGCGAGGCGGTGGTTGTCGGCGATGGAACATTCCGCGCATAGCCGGCGGCCAAGCAGCCGCACCGTCATTTACTAAGAGGCACACGCCACGTATTTCAGGTCTGAGGAGTCGCATGCCAAAGAAACTTCGCGCCGGAATTCTCGCCGCTACCGGCACCATCGGCCAACGCTTCATCGAACTGCTCGCAAATTACCCGAACTTCGAGATTACGGCACTCGCCGCATCCAGCGCCTCCGCCGGCAAAACATACCGCGAAGCCTGCGCCTGGCAACTGTCGAGCGATCCGCCTCCGCACGTCGCCGAGATGGTCGTGCGGGAAGCGCACCTGAACTGGCATGCGATGTGGTCTTCAGTGCTCTTCCCGATGGGGAAAACTTCAACCCACGTAATTTCCGGCGCGGCAAAGCCCTATGTTTTTGTTGATGGCCGATGGCGTGAATCCCAAGAAAAACAAGATCAGACGATGCATTCCGCAGGAGGAATGTTCTCAAGCGTCAACGATTTAGGACGATGGCTACGCGTGCAGTTGACGCCGGGCGCGCTAGACGGAAAGCACGTATTTCCAGAACGCGCGATGCGAGAATCACAATCACCGCAGATTGGTTTACATCAGCGCTTTCAGCGCTATGAACGTTATGCCTACGGTTTGGGATGGTATAACTCTACGTTCGATGACGAGCTTCTGATTCACTGCTTGGCGGTTTTTCGGGAGCCCAGGCTTGTCTATCCTTCATGCCCGATCGAGGGATCGGTGTAGCAGTATTGACCAACACAAATGGGACCTTCGCACACATCATCGCCTCCTAACTGTATGAGGAGCTCTTGGGGAAGCCGGATGCTCTAGTGCGGCTAAGAACCGACTCTAACAAGCTCGCGACGGAGTACGCCAACGCGACCGAACTGAGAAGCAAAGCAATTGAGCAGTCGGGTGCTTCTCTGCCTCTTTCAGTTGCCACATCTAGTCATCCTCAGCAGTGGTACACGGGCACCTATATCAATAAGGCATCTGGGACGCTGGAAGTTTCTTATGAGCAAGGGCAACTACGGGTTCGCTCACGGCGTGCTAAGAGGACTACCTTCCACGGTACGGGGGGCCGCGTTTGTGATGGGTTTATTCCCCGAGAGTACAGATCTGGTGTTCTTCACCGGATCATTTAGCGTTTCTGCTCTTTCTCGCGTGAGTTATCTATACCCGCCTAGCTTGTTCTGTTCTATTCCAGGGCGATAGCGTCGATCTCCACCAGGCTGTCTTTCGGCAGACGCGTCGCCTCGACGGTTGTGCGCGCCGGGGGATGCGGGCCAAAGATCTTTCCGTACACGTCATTCATCGCTTCGAAGTCACCCATGTTTTTCAGAAACACTCCGCACCGCACGACTTTGTCCAGGTTGGATCCAGAGGCCTCAAGGACCGCGGCAATATTCTGAAGGGCACGTTCGGTCTGTTGGTGTGCATCACCCTGGATGATCTGCCGGGTAACGGGATCGAGAGCAAGCTGTCCGCTCACGAAAATGAATCCACCGCCCCTGACAGCTTGTGAGTAAGGCCCGACACCGGGAGCCTTGCTGGTACAAACGACATTGCGCATAAACCTCCTTTCACCCGCTGCGGCGGGTCGCCATCTTTCTTGCCTGAACCGACAGCCGTCCCTCCGTTGAAAAAGGCAATAAAGTCGGGCGCTCTTTCATTGGCTGTCGTCCAGGCGATGCAAGTCACTTATGTCAACTTCATAAATGTTTAGCAATCGGTTTTGAGTCGCGTGAAGTTCGTGCTCAAGTTGCCGATACTGGCTCCGTGGACGAGCAGAGTCTCGCCGGGCCTCGCATGGGCCAACTGAAACAACGCACGGTACGCGGTGGCATAAGGAACATAAACGCCCGCGCCCTGCGCGTAGCTCATGCGCTCAGGCAGTGGGTGGACCTGGGAGCGCTTGCACAACGCCAACTCCGCATAGGCTCCGCTGATCGTCCCGGTGGTATAGACACGATCCCCCGGCGTCAGGTCGACATCCGCTGCCACGGACTCCACGATTCCGGCGGCGTCGGAACCGGGCGTAAAGGGGAGGGCCGGATTCCCGGAGCCGTAGGCGCCAGAGCGCATGTAGGTGTCGTAGGGGTTCACGCCCGCGGCATTCACACGAACTACGGCTTCTCGGGATTGTGGCGGTCGAGGGTCAGGCATGTCTTCCAGTTTCAGAACTTCAGGGCCGCCGAATTCGCTAACGCAGATCGCCTTCATCGAGAGGGCATCCTTTCATCGGTACAAACGTACACTGCCATGCGTGTCAGACTCTTAATGGTTGGACTTCGGACCAGCAAATTTACTTGCGCGGATCGAGAGTTCATCCTCACTTCTTAAGCCAATTATTCCGTGTGTTCCACGATCGCAAGACGGTCCCCTCGATGACTGACCACGAGGCTTCTCATGTCCTTGAGGCCGCTGCTGGAGAAATTCGCGACTTGTCTCCAAGTTTCTCCAGGCGACCAGTGCAGTATGGGCCATCAATCGTCAAACCTCCGCAACCAGTTCTATTTCCACACAAGATCCAAATGGAATCTGAGCGACGCCGAAGGCGCTGCGAACGTGCAGGCCTATATCTCCGAATACCTCCCCGAGAAGCTCAGAAGCACCATTGGCCACCAGGTGCTGTTCGGAGAATGCGGTAGTGCTGTTCACGAGCACCATCAGCTTCACGATGCGCTTGATCTGGTTTAGGTCGCCCACCGCGGCATGAAGTGTGCCCATCAGATCGATGGCCACGCCGCGCGCGGCCTTCTTCCCTTGTTCGGTGGTGAGATTCCCGCCCAGCTGGCCGACCCAGGGCCTGCCGTCGTTCTTAGCGATATGACCAGAGAGAAAAAGCAAATTGCCGGTGCGCAGGAAGGGTACAAAAGCTGCCACCGGCGGTGCGAGTTCTGGAAGCGTGATTTTGAGAGTGCCAAGCTTGTCGTATACGGACATCGTCTTCTCCTCACAATCGAATTGTTCTGGTGCCAGTCAAACTACTATTTCGGCCACTCACTTCCCCGTCATATCAAGGGTGCGGGGCGCAAACGCACTTGACAATTAGCAACATGGCGAACTATATTAGTATGTCATTTCGCCAACTGACGAACTGAATGCTGACATAGATCCATCGACTTGTAAAGCATTAAATGCGACACCCGGGACCTGGCTCTTCGACGCTGACTATAAACACAACCGGGAAGGAGTGTTACAACACTTAGGGAGAGCGCATTCGTCAACACTAACATCCAGTCGGAGAAATTGTTTGAAGCACACACATGGGGCGAGACTTGTCCGGTTTCATGGGCTAACCGGCCATCCTCCCAACTACGGTCTTTTTGTCTGGTCATACACTTCACGGATGGCTTTAATCACGGTCTCCGGCTCGTCAAACTGGATGTATTCCGAGCTGTGGCGCGCGAATATCTGTTTCGTGTTCGAAGACAGTGTAAGCCAGCGCGCCTGTGCGAGCGTGGTCTCCTGCTCATATTTCACATGCTCCGGCGTGTCCGCTGGCTTTGTCTCCAGGTGGCCGACGCCGTGATTTCCGGAGGTGAGCACACGAATGGGGCGCGAACCGAATGAGCGTCGGTGCTGTTGCAGATAGGTTTCGTCCCACGGTGTTTGTTCCATCTCCGAAGCAGCAGCGTCGTACATCGCGACTTTTGTTTCTGCGATCTCGAGCAGTTTGGCGCTCAATTCTGGAGACCACGCCACTTCCGGGAAACCCCGCGAAAAAAACTGCTGAGCGCACGTCTGTGATGACTGGCCAGGACCTGACGGTTGGGCCGGCAACGGTTTGTGTTCGGCGATCAAGTTTCGACAATCGCGCAACCGAGAAACGATTCCCGCGATCCCTCGAAGTTCTCCTTCCCGCATCGCCTTAGGCTCAACGTCGTTGGGATCGGCGTCAACCAATACCAGCCCCGCAACCTCGCTCATGTACAGGTCTGCAAAAACGCGTACGTTGTCGCCGCCGAAGGCGCTTCCCACCAGAATATAGGGCCCAGCGATGCCTGCATGGTGAAGCGCGGTGTGTAGCTCCTCGGCGATGCGCACGCTGGTATGCGGCATGGGACCCGGATCACTAAATCCATAGCCGGCACGGTCATAGCTGCAGGCGCGCGTCCACTTTGCGACCTCTGGCTGCACCTTCGACCACACTGGCGCCCAGTCTCCCCATCCGGAATCGAAGACGACCGTCGGCGAGCCGCTCCTCATGCAGTAGAGATTGAGCGGAAATCCACCGGCGTCAACGAGCTGGCCGGGTTGCGCGTAGACGATGTCCGCGGGAGCGCTGCCGCTGCTCGCTACTTGCTGGCCGGAGACGGCAACGGTGGAGATGAGCACTGCTATAACAGCAAAGATGAGCGGCGCCAATAGAAACAGAGTCCGTATTTGTCTCATCATAGTTAAACCCCTCAATTGGCTCGTATTCTGGAAATCGTGCGTGCGGTCAAAAACCACCGGACGCCTTACCGCCGCGAGTCCGGCGGCACCAAGTTGTTGGCGCGGTAGTAGACGACAAGCTGGCCGTAGTGCTCCGCGCTGTGCTCGATGGCGAAGGTCCAGATGGCGGAGTTGTGGGCCAGCCGGTTCCCGAAGAATTTCGATGTTTTGTCCAGCCCGGCGTCGCCCTGCTGTTGAATCACTTGCGCTCCGTCCGCGACGGCCTCTTGCACGAACTTCACCACGTCGGCTTTGGTTTTGAAAACATATCGCGACGGATTGTCGCCCTCGCCGAAGTCGGGCCCGAGGTTTGATCCGGAAACTCTGCGTATCAAGACGTAATCGAGAGCGGCGGCGTGGAGAAGATTCTGAGCGAAGGTGCGCTCGTCCTTCTGCAGCTTGAAGTCGTACTTGTCTTCGGGAAAATCCTGGGCCATGGCGACGAGTTTGTTCCCGATCTCGTTCCACATGTCCAAGGTCTCGTCTGTTCGGGAACGCGCAGGACGCGGAGCTTGATTCTGTGTTTGGCCCTGACTTCCAAGGCACGTTCCGGCGAGGGCAAGCAATATCACAGCAGCCAGCGCAAGCCCACACCGCTTCGAAGATCGTTTCATCATAGATTTCTCCTTAGGTTGTTCCCCCGAGTAGAGAGAGCGCTTCAACGTGAGGCAAGATCATTCCTCCCCACTTCGCCATCCTTCATCACGAATGGGCATCGGTGACGGTGACCGTCCGGCAATTGGGAAAGACGCCGCGCGAGCCGAGTGCGGCCTGCGCGGCGGCCCTTGCGGAATACACCCCGCGGGAAACCGATCTTGAGGGTTTCGACCGGAGATGACGGCTTGCCCATGGTGAGCGAAGCGCGGCCCAGTTCGGTGGCCGGATCATCGGTGGTGGCGCCCTCGCGAATGCCGTCCGGTGATACCCCCACGCCCCAGACGTGGCGGGTGCCGGCCATCAGGGTTTTGTTGACGATCAGCTTCCACTGGCCGTTGTCGAGGTCAGCGTACAGGGTGTAGTCGCCCTTGGGAATGGCGAGGCCATTCAGGTCGAGGTCGGCGTCGGTGTGCAGAACAGTGGCGTAATCGGCGCCTAGACGCCATATGCTGCCATCCGGCTGGTGCGCGCCGGCGCCGCCGAAAATGTGGCGACCCCTGACGGAGGGGGCGTGGTAGTAGATCCAGAGGTTCTTGCCGTTGATGGTGACGCTGGTTTCGGCGCCCGGGCTGGCGGTGTTCTTAGTGGCCAGGTCTTCCCTCTTCACCTGGGCGACGGCCAGCATCAAGCCGCTTAACAAAAGAGCACTCAATAGGATTCGTTTCATTTCCGATGTCGTTCCTTTCTCTAGGGAGTATGCAACGCGCGCCGCGGCCGCTCCCGCAGGGTTTACAAGTGGAAACGGCACTTTTTAGGTTGCCTTGCCCTATATATCGAAATGTGATATATCAAATAACGATATGGAAGTCAAGGATCGACCGCTATCGTCCGCCGCGCTTCATATCCTTCTCGCGCTCGCCGAGTCTAATCTGCATGGATACGGGATCATGCAGTCGGTCAAGCGGCAGTCCGGGGGGAACTACAGGTTGGGACCGGGCACGCTGTACGCCAATCTGGATCGCTTGCTGGCCAGCGGCTTGGTGGGAGAGAACGAGCGGCGACTGAAAAGTGGCGATACCAGGCGGGAATACTGCCTGACACCCAGCGGGGAGCAGGTGCTGCGCCTCGAAGTGCGGCGCCTGCGGCAAGTGGTTGACACCGCGCGGACGCGGCTGGGTAAGTTGGATGAGAGGGGCGCATGAGTACGCGACTCTGCTTGCTATGGGCTTACCGCTGTTTGCTGCAGTTGTATCCCCCGGAGTTCAGAAAACGTTTTGCGGTGGAGATGCTGGAGTTGGCAGAAGCAGCCGAACCTAGGGAATGGCCGCTAATCTTCGGCGACACGAGCGTGGCGATCGTGCGCTGCTGGCTGCAGCCGGCGGGAACCAGTTCGACGGTGGTGCCCGCCGGGCAGAATGCTTACCTGGCGCTGGGGGAATCCGGGCTTACGGCATCGAGACTATTGCAGGGTCTGGTCCTATCCACGGCGATCATTGTCGGTCTCTGCTACGCTGGTTCGCTCGGCTACTTGGAGCTCCCAAAATGCCACTCGATCGCGGCTGAAAATATGTCGCGATGATGGCCGCTACAATTCGAGCCTGAGGCGCTGAGATTCCGACAATTGTTCCGGGCCAGAAGTCCTCTTCGGGGAAGTTTGCCAGGATCGGTACTGACAAACGGCTTGGAGCCATGCATTTCCCCGTCCATCTGATCCTGGAATTGTGGCGCTATGCCGACTTCCCGTTACTGATCTGGCTCCGCTGCTCACTGTATTGATTCCCGATTGCCGACTACTCAGGATGCTGTGACTGGGGTAATAAAGATGTTGCTATCCTGCGCTGTTTCCATCTAAAGCAACTCTATAATTCCGCTGTGACCAGACCATCCAAAGGCGCCCAGGTCTTTCCCATTGTTTTTGGCCTGATTTTTATGGGCTTTGGGCTCGCTTTCGCAAGCGGCTTTCTCTTCGGCGCTCCCAGCCACGTCCATGGGAATCGCTGGGTGGGAGTGCTCATCGGCGCGATCTTCGCTCTGATCGGCGGCGGGGTCATTGGCGCCGGAATTTATGGTAACCGCAAATTAAAGGAACAAGCAGCAGCCGAGGTGTCCAATCCCCAATCTCCGTGGCTATGGCGGAAAGACTGGGCGGCGAGCCGAGCCGAGAGCAAGAGCCGCAATCGAGCCACCGGCCTTTGGATGGCCGCGATTTTTGCGAATGGGATTGCGTTCACACTCGCGGTTTCGGTCGTGCCTCAACTCTTGCGCACCTCCGACCCCAAAGCCCTCTTGGTGCTTGCCTTCTGTGTGGTTGGAGTCATTCTGGCGGGCGCGGCCATGCGGGCCAGTATCCGCCGGAAGCGCTTTGGCCAAACCTATTTCGAGTTCGCCTCGCTGCCCTTTTCGCCCGGTCGCACGCTGAAGGGCACGATTCACTTGCGCTTCAACACCGATGCCAGACATGGCATCGACCTGAG
>JBEKQC010000090.1:0-8488 GCA_049520095.1 Terriglobales bacterium | reverse complement strand
TCCGGCGTCTTCATCTTCTTCAAATCTTTTTCCAGACGCTCCAGTCGCTTTTCGATCTGGCCAAGATCGCTCACCATAAGATCGAACTCAACGTTCTTGATGTCGCGCAAGGGATCGATGGGTCCGACGTGCGGAATCGCATCGTTTTCAAACGCGCGGAGAACGTGGATGAGCGCGTCCACCTGGCGCAGATGGCCGATGTAGGCGGTTTCTTTCAGTGCGTCCTGGCCGATGGCGCCTACGTCCACGTACTCGACTGAAGCGTGCGTCAGCTTCTTCGGATGGTAGAGCGCGGCCAGCTTATCGAGACGATCATCGGGCACCTTGGCGACGCCGATGTGCGCCTCGCGCGGATTCGAAAGCGCGTGCTCGGAGAGATTCACTTTCGTCAGAATGCGAAATAGAGATGTCTTGCCGACCTGCGGCAGACCGATGATGCCAGTTTTCATGGGGACAGCTCTCAGTCAGCTCTCAGTTAACTCAAAAGAATAAATCATTGCAGCTAATACGCATATGCACCTGGAATGCATCGCGCGCATGAACCGTGCTAGGCTCAGCAAAATGCATTTCGACCCAACAACTGGCAGAGGCCAATTCCTTCGCCGTCCTTTCCTTCGCCAACTTGCCGGGGCGCTGTTCGCTTGCATCGTTTGTAGCTTCTGGTCTTCTGCTCAAACTTCGGCGCGGGTGCACTTCCGTTTGCAGACGCGCGAATCTCTCGAAGGCCGTCTGAAGTCGTTTTCAGACAAGAACGGCGAACGCGAAGCGCTGGTCCGGAAATGGTTTGCCGAGTCCGGATGCAAGGACGCGAATCTCTCCGAGCAAGCGGTCGACCGCAAACTTCCTCCGAATGTCATTTGCGTGCTGCCCGGCGAAACGCAGGAAGTCATCGTGGTTGGCGCGCATACCGACAAGGTTGAGAACTTTGGCGACGGCGTGGTCGACAACTGGACCGGAGCGGTGTTACTGCCCGCCCTGCTGTACAGCCTGAGCGCGCAGCCGCGTCATCATACGCTGATCTTCATCGGGTTCTCGGGCGAGGAAAAGGGATTGGTCGGATCCCGTTATTACGCGGATCGTCTCACAAGCGAGCAGCGGGCGCGCATCGAGGGCATGGTTAATTTCGATAGCCTGGGACTCGGTCCGACCGAGGTCTGGGTTTCGCACGCCGACAAAGTGTTGCTTGACGCCCTGGCCTCAGTTGCAGCCGCCAGTAAGATCCGTGTGACCGCAATGAACGTGCCTGAGGGCGCCAGCGCCGATTCCGAATCCTTCGCTCGCTACCAGATCCCGCGCATCACGCTGCACTCGGTGACACAACAGACCTGGTCGATTCTGCATTCGCCATCCGACAAGCTGGCAGCTATCAAGATGAACGACTACTACGACAGCTACAGGCTGATTGCCGAATATCTGGCATATCTCGATGAGGCGTTGAAACCGGCGACTGCGCCGAAGCCAGACAAAGCGGCGCGGTAGGCTCACCTGCCGCCAGCTCCCCGGAACGCTTGCGCGGTCGTGTACAACGCCACCAACCCCAGCAAGAGCACCGCCTCCTCAAATTTTTCCGACCACACATGCAGGCGGTCGAACTCCCGGCGCAGCGGATTGTCGAGAGGGACGTTATCGATCACGCCCACCTCGGCGCGAAGGGCGTGCATTTTCGGCGAAATGGCAAACTGCGAGATCACGGTCAGTGTCAGCATCAGAGCGATTAGTAAGTGCCGCGCAGTCAGTGGCCGCGCATTGCCGGTGGCCATCCGGCTGTGGAGCATGGACGCGATCAGAAAAACGATTCCGGAAACGATGGCCATGTAGTGCAGCAAATCGAGCGAGCGTCCCACGATCGATCCGGCCATGTGGCGGGTGGGGAGAAGTCCGGGCGTAAAGACGGTAGGAGCTTCGACGAACGCGAGAAAGATCACACCACCGATCCAGACCACGAGTGATAACAGCATGAGAAACCGAAGAAATGACATGAGCGGAATTATAGTTGCACGAGCGAAGTTACCGGCGCAAAGGGTTGAATGTGGCGAAGAGTTATCCACAGGCCGAACCAGTCCTGTCACTTACTCCTGTGCGCGCAACTGTTTACCCTCATCCTTCCCCATCGGTCCAGAGGGAATCAATTAACATGCAGCGCTCGTTGATGGCTACCGACGTGAATTTTTTGTCATTGCAGGCGGCAGTATTTTGCGTGCAGTGTGAATTGCTCAGCGAAAACAACACGCCGCGGTGTCTGGCCTGCGGCAGTCGCGCGGTGTTGAGTCTTTCGCGTGTGCTCGGCGGATCGCTTCGGGGGCAGAACGCGCATCTGATTGCGGACGCGGAACTGGACCGTTTGGTGCGCTCGCTGCTCCACACGGTTCCACAAGTTGCGGAGGCTGGCGAAAATCAGGACGAATACCGGATCGGCGAGAATCAGTTCCAGCTTCCCTCGGCGACGACTCTTTCCTCTCGCCATCGCATGCGGCCTCGCCATCATGGCCCCGTCGCTGTGCCGCATACCCTGATCAACGCGGGAGAGATCGATCTAGAGCCGGGCATCAGCATCATCGCGGAAAAAGCACAAGCCTTAACCGGCGCCACGGGGGCGGCTATCGCGCTGCGCCGGGGCAATGAAATTGTCTGCCGGGCGCGCACGGGCCGCACCGCTCCGGATATCGGGGTCCGCCTGCAAACCGATAGTGGACTGTCGGCGGAATGCGTGCGGACCGGCGAAGTGCTGCTGTGCAACGACGCCGAGTCGAACCCGCGCGTGGATTGGGCGACTTGCCGGCGGATGGGCGTGCGCTCGATTCTGGTGGCACCGTTGCGACATTTTCGGCGGACGCTGGGAGTGTTCGAGGTGCTGTCGTCGACGCCGCACGCGTTCGACAACAACGATGTCGCTACTATGCAGTTCCTGTCTGGAATGATGGTGGCGACGATCTCGCGGTTGTCGAGTTTGCAGCCGGCGGTGCCTCCGGCGTCGGGCGAGTAACGTGGATGGGTTATCATTTCGAGATCATGAGGTCTGTTGCGTTCTCGGTCGCAGTTCTTCTCGCGAGTGCGACGGCGCTCCACGGAGCGATCAACCAATCGTGCAAATCAGGAAGCGACGATGCGTCCATACTGCACGTCCGCGGTCGTTTGAACGTTTACAACGGCGGTTATCCGAATTTGCGCCTTTGGCAGATAGGTACCCATCATCTCTTTGGTATCTACAGCGACCCCGCAGATTTGCAATGCAGTCGAGGCGGAGCTTGCAGCGGAGACGAGGACACTAAGCTGCCTAGCAACCTACGACATCTGAATCTCCTTGAATTCTCCAATTATGGAGAGTTCGAGATTCGACTGCTAGAGCCCTTTCGGCAAGGTCACATGCAAGCCGCTTGTATCGTGGACGCTCGCAACATCGTGCACCGACGGCCTGATTAAAAGCCGGGCAGATGATCTTCGGTAGTAGGCGCATAGAGGAGGCGACCGCGCAGAACATTTGTGCTACCCGCCTGTGATTCCTCTGCATCTTGTGCATTTAACGCACCGCAAGATTAGTAACCTGCGTGTTTTCCACGGGAGTTTAAGCCGTGCCCTTTCAGGGCAGTTTCGAAATGATCCATTTACCGAAGAGACTATACCGGAACAGCCACGCTCTCCACGATCTCGCGAAGAACTTGCTCGGCTTGCTCGGACTTTTTCAGAGTGGACGTGTAGAGCGAACTTACTACTACTCGGTGGGCGAAGACGGAGACTACTAGCGGCTTGAAATCCTCGGGCGTGCAGTAATCGCGGCCTTCTAGGAAGGCCATCGCCTGGGCGGCGCGGTAGAGCATTTGGGAGCCTCGGGGGGATACTCCGAGGGATAGATACTCGGACTCGCGCGTTTTGCCGACTATGTTCAGCAGGTAAGTGATTAGCGATTCATCCACGTGGACTTGGGCTACGGCTTGCTGGATTTCGACTACGTCGGCAGCGTTGAGCGCGGGGCGCAGATGTTCGAGTTGGGCGGCACCGGCTTCGGCGCGCAGGATCTCGCGCTCGGCGTTGCCTTCGGGGTATCCCATGCGGACGCGCATCAGGAAACGATCGAGTTGCGACTCGGGCAAGGGGTAAGTGCCGTGGTGCTCGATGGGATTCTGCGTGGCGAGGACGAGGAACGGCTGCGGCAGCGCATAGGAATGCGCATCGATAGTGACCTGGCCTTCGTTCATGGCTTCGAGCAGGGCAGACTGCGTCTTCGGAGTGGTGCGGTTGATTTCGTCGGCTAACAGGACGTTGGCGAAGACCGGGCCACGCTTGAATTCGAATTTCTGCTCGATGGCGGAGTAGATCGAGATGCCCAGCACGTCGGAGGGCAACATGTCACTGGTGAACTGGATGCGCTGAAACGAGCAGTCGATGGCGCGGGCGAGCGCCTGGCCGAGGGTGGTCTTGCCGACTCCGGGAACGCCTTCGATCAGCAGGTGGCCTTTGGCGAAAATGGAGACCAGGGCGAGGCGGAGGACGTCGTCTTTGCCGCGGATTACGCGGCGCAGACTCTTCTCAAGTTCGGCCGCGCGGCGGGAAGTTGCCACCAGAGTTTCGGGAGCCATTTTGGCGATTTTACTATGGGGGTCGAGCTGCTGGCGGTTACCGATGTCACAGAGAACTCACTGGAAGAATTCCGCCGGCCTTCCCGTCAGCCGCTCGATCCTTTTCGCCGTTGGCGGATGGGTCGAGAACAGGCTGCCGAAGCTCATCCCACCTAAGAACGGTTGAATGATGAAAAGATGCGCGGTGGATGGGCTCGCTAGCAGCGGGCGTTGTTTGGAATAGGCGTCGATTTTTGCCAAGGCGCTGGCGAGCGCGTAGGGATTGCCGGTCCAGTGGGCTCCGGTGTCGTCGGCGCCGTATTCGCGGGAGCGCGAGACGGCGAGTTGGATCAGCATGGCTGCAAAGGGGGCGAGGAACATCATGGCGATAGCTGCGATGCCACCGCCTCCGCCGCGATCCTCGCGGCTGCCTCGCATGCCGCCGAAAATCATGCCCCATCTTGCAATTGACGCGAGCCAGGTGATGGCTCCGGCTAACGTGGCTGCAATCGAACTGATCAAGATGTCGCGATTGCGCACGTGGCCGAGTTCATGGGCCAGCACGCCTTCGAGTTCTTCGTCGTTGAGCAACCCGAGGATGCCTTGAGTTACGGCGACTGACGCGTGATTCGGATTGCGTCCGGTGGCGAAGGCGTTGGGCGAGTCGGTCGGGATGAGGTAGACCTTGGGCATCGGCAAGCTTACTTTTTGCGCCAGGCACTCGACGATGTTGTAGACGCGCGGCAAGTCTTCTCGGCTGACGGGCTGGGCGCGATAGGTGGCTAGGGCGATCTTGTCGGAGAAAAAATAGGCGACAAAATTCATGACGGCGGCGAAAACTAGCGCCATCAGCATCCCGTTCTGGCCGCCGAAAGCGCGGCCGGCCAGCATGAGCAGCAGCGTCATGACGGTGAGGAGAAGAGTGGTTTTGAATACGTTGCTCATAATGAGTGCCTCGGTATTCCGCGGCTCGATTGTATTAGATGTTGGAGACGGCGGTTCGGCGCAAGGGGGGTAGTTCTCAGTTCCCGGTTCTCAGTTCTCAGTAAAACCGCACTCGCGATCATCCCTGTTGTCGCTTCAGTGCCCGCTCTAGCGTCTGGTCGAGGGCGGCTTTGGCTTTTTCGTAGTCGGCGGGCGTGATCTTGCCTTGTTTTCGTTCCACCTCGAGTTGGAACATTTCCTCTTTCAACGCTTCTAGCAGCATCGATGACTTTGCGGCAGGACCGCTGGTTGCGGAGGGCGACGCGGCTGGACGAAGCGCTGCGCCGAAATCGCTCGATGGCACGCCAATTTTAGCAGGTGATGTCGTGGCGAGAGACGTTGCGGGTTGCCGTTTCGTGACCACCCATCCGCCGATGGCGAGGAGCACGGCAAATCCGCCGAGAATCCACAGTTGATACTTCTTCAACGGATCGGGCGCATCGATGGGGGCGCCGAGTCCGCCGCCGGGACGATTGTCGCGTCCTTGAGGTTGCTGCTGTTGCATCTGATTTTGCTGCTGCGCTGCGCCTGAGGCGGTTTCTCCCGGCGACTCGGTGATGACTCCGTTGCCCTTTAACGTGAAGCTGAGCGGCTGGCCAGGCTTCGTCTCTCTCGCGACTTCTACGACGCTGTCGCCCTGGCTGGGATCCTGCATGGAGTTGAAACTCGGCGGATTCGAGGCCGTGAACTGCATCGTTTTGGGAAGAACGATGACGAGGTGCTCGGCGGGATAGAGCGGCTTGGGATCGATCTTGATCTCGCCCGAATAGGGCAGAGTGAATTCCACCTGAAATTGCGTTTCTCCGGGACGGAGCGGGAAGGCGATGGCGTAGCGGTTCTTCTCTGATTGGGGAACGGCATCGGCGCTGATTGGCTGGCCGTTCGGGGCGCGGGCTTGCAGTTGTTCAATCTTTGCGCCGGCCGGCAGATAGAACTCGAAGTTATGATCGTTCATCTGCGTCTTCGGGGGAGAAGAGGTGTTATTCACGACGAACAGGCGCACGCCCTGCATGGTTCCGCTGTCGGCCTGGAAGCGGATGACGTCGGCGGTCACGCTGAGGGCGGTGACTTTAGACGCGACATCATAGACCTGGACGTCGGCCGTGTTGACGCCGGGGGGCGCCATCTGATGATAGTTCACTCCCTGATGAACGGCGCGGATGAGGTGCGGGCCGGGTACGGTGATTTTGAAGCTGAATTTTCCGTTGCTGTCGACCTTGGTGCTGCCGGCTACGTCCATGCCGTTGGCGAGGTTGATGAGGATGACTTCGTCGCCTGCGGCGGGCTTGTTGGTGGTGCCGTTGGTTACGGTGCCGGTGAGGGTCTGGGCGAACGAAGTTAAGGCCAGCAAAAAGAGTAGAAGGCCAGACTTTGCGAGTTGGGTCAAAGGAACTCCTTGCTGCTGCAAATACTTTTGCAAGATGCAGCAGCGCTAAGAAAATTGGTCGTGGAGCGATGCTGCATTGCTAGAGCGGCTGTATGCGACCGTTCCTTTCGTCGTCTAGGGTGCGCTGGATGGCCCTATCGAGACGCCCGGCCGCAAGATCGGATTGGACGCGAGCGTCGATCGGCGGCGGGCACTGTTGCTCAAGCCATTGGTACAATTCCTCTCGTTCACTCGGCGTGAGCGCTCCGATGGCGCGTTCAATCGCCTGGATCGTGTTTAGGTTCCTGGCACCTTCGTTATTTTACCCGCGCCGTGGGGAAATCACTAGAACGACGAGCGGCTAGCTCTTCGCTGTCAGCAACACATTGCCACAGACCATTTTTCCTTCGTCCATCTTGAAGATCAGGTTCAATTTACTCAAGAACGGACTCGATGTGCCTAGCCACCGGATGATCTGTCGCTTGCCCATCTTATCCCCGACGTCATTTGTCTTGAGACTCTGAAGCACGTCTTGGATCGCACCTGCCGCAAAGTCGGCGAGGCTCAGGAGGTCGCTGGTAAAAGGGTCTTTCTCGAAAGGTTTTGCGAATCCATAGATTTCGTACTCGTTATCCGTGTACATCCTGAGGGCCCGCAGGAATACTTGTCGCGTATTGTCGAAAGAGCGTCTGCCGCCGTCTTCGGTGATCGCATCTCGATCGCTCATCCATAGAAACTTCTGTCCGGTCCGCGTAAGCAGCGCGAGGAACATCGCTATGGCATGACACACTCGAAGCAGTTTTTCGGCTTCAGCAGGCCCCCAGTCTCCAAGATCATTCGCAGACAAAAGGTCGACAATTTCCTGCTGCGCTGGCCTCTTCTGAGGGCCGAACAGAGAAGGTACGCACTTCTCAACAGAAACAGCCACTAGAACGCCGTGAATGTAACGATCTGAGATGCGCAGATACTCAGTAAGCGCGCGGTCAATCGGCCCATATCCCAGCTTCTTATACGCAAATTCAACAAATGGTGCGTTCAAGCGATGTGTTTCCCTGAGCGCGTGCGTTTCGCGTTCGAATACGGCCAGCTTGTCGACTGAGGCAATGAGAAAAGCGTACGTGTTGAACGCTGCTGTCTTGTGCTCGCCTCCATAGTCCGACATCACAAAGATGCGTTCGTCTTCGCTGAAGTCTGGCAATTCTTCGAGTTTCTGAATTCTTTCGGCCAGCCACCTGCTGTACAGAGGGTACTGATCAGTGATTTTTGGAAGCGCGAATGGCCCTGACTTCTGTATCTTGCTCCATCGTTTCACGACCGGTGAAGGGAAAGCCACACTTGCACCCGAGTCGTGCATTTACGCCACCTGCCCCGCGGCCTGCTCCAGCCGCGCAATCTCCGCCATGATCGCAGCAGCTTCCTCTTCGAGCGAGGCGCGCATGGATTGATAGTCCGCGTCGGGGACTTTGCCGGCCTTGTATTCGAAATTCAGATCGCGCAGGTTTTCGTAGACCGCTTCCTTGCGCTCGCGGAGATAGCCGAGGCGCGTTTTTTCTTCTCCGGCGTAGACTTCGCCGGGGAAGAAGAA
>JBEKQC010000089.1:0-8753 GCA_049520095.1 Terriglobales bacterium | reverse complement strand
TGTCAAATCTTTGCGATTGTAAACACGCGGTGCAATTTTTGCAGGCTGAGCGTGTTTTTAAGGGAGCGTCAAAATCAGCTAGAAAGCGCGCAACGATGGAGATGCTCCTCCAGACCTCCCGTCAGGCGACCCAAACCCTCGCTACTACTGGACCTCAATTTCGGACGGAAACAATGGTGTTCGTGTTCATCTCACCTGATGGCACGCGATTCATTGCCCGTTCCTGAAACAATGTCCGCCGATGGCTCGATCCAGGCTCGATGAGTATCGGCCTTTCCAGTTGCCGTATCCAACAGCACGATACCCTCGGAATCGGAATCCATCCGCGCCAGCATTTGTCCGTTTCGGTCCCATACCGCCGAGTGTCCAACGCTCACAAAGTCGTCACTGGGCCCGACGCAGTTCGACATGACTATGTACATGTTGTGTTTGCGTGCGACATTGGGGTAATGCGACATGGCTTTGGCCAGTCCGCCAGTCGATTTCGCCACGCTCGCGAGATAGATGTCCGCGCCCAGCTTTGCCGCGTGTTCCGAGTGGTTAGCTATAAGCGATTCGTAGCAGATCGCGGGAGCCAGCGAGTGCGCAGCGGACTTGAGCATCAGCTGACTTTCACCGCGAACAAAGAACAGTAACTCGTCGGCATGCAAGAGCTGCTTAGCATATGTGCGGCGCGGCGCCGTTGGGGAAAACCATACCATCCCGATCCGGACGCTGGATTCGAAGGAGATCGGAAGTCCTATGCCAACCAGCAAGTTGTGCGCGTCACTGCACTCCTGCAGTGCGTCGAGGCGGCTGTCTCCCTCGTTTGTGGCGAGAGATTTCGCGAGGCGGGGCTCATAGCCGGTGAGAGACAATTCAGGGAAATACACCAAGTCAGCACCGTGGGCGACGGCAAGATCGATGAGTTTGCGATGCTTCGCCAGATTGGACGCAATGTCACCCGCAACTGGCCGGAGTTGAGCCGCGCAAATCCTCATCGTGCCATTTTGCCATACCGGAGCATGCACCGCTGCCTTATCCATCACGTCCCAGCCGAGCGCAAGTTCACCCCTCCAGGCATGGTCTTTCCGCAGAAGAACCGCGAAATCCGCTTTCGCTCCGCCGCCACCATCCTTGAAACCTTCGGCTTGCCCAAGGACGGCCGTTATTACAAGCGCCTGATCGCGGGATTCGAGCGTATTTTCTACTCGACCTTCTACTCCGCCAGCGACGATCAGACGGCCGAAGCTATAATGATCACGCGGACAAGCTTTCGGTTCGTCAAGGACCTTCAGCTCTGGTACCTCCGCGAGCCTGCTTCTGACCAAGATTCGCGCCGACATGAAAACGTCATCGTCCTCTCCGAAGAGTTCTGGCGAGAGATCCAGGAGCAACCCATTCCGGTTGATCTGGACGTAGTGCGAGCGCTGGCGGATTCGCCCGGCAACCTGGACTTGTACGTTTGGCTCGTGTGGCGCTGCTGGAGTGCAAAAGGCCTGGCCACCGTTCCGCGCTTTGGGTCAGAAGGCCTCATCTCCCAACTCGGAAT
The DNA here is from genome assembly GCA_049520095.1 of Terriglobales bacterium. Taxonomy (GTDB): domain Bacteria; phylum Acidobacteriota; class Terriglobia; order Terriglobales; family Acidobacteriaceae; genus Acidiflorens. The sequence goes on along the minus strand of JBEKQC010000089.1, from coordinate 7,222 downwards.
CTCCGAGAACCTCCGCGAACGCGACTTTCGCCGGCAAATCGTCCAGTGGCTCAAGGTCATCCACCAACTCTGGCCCGGCTGCCCAGCCAGCCTTGCTGAATCAGGGGCCTGCTTACTGCTCAAACCGGATAGGTCGTCGCCAAAGTTTTCCACAGCCCAGCGTGAATTTGACCCCGGCGTCCACGTGACTCAGTTCGCGCCTAATACGTGATTCAGTTCGCGCTCTTACGTGATTTAGTTCGCGCGAGTAAGATCTAAATCCTTTGGGCCGAAGCAACTGGCGGTGGCCCCTGTAGTTATTTACCTGTAGTCCTGAAGTTAACCTGTAGTAGTCCGGGAAATTCTGTGGAAAACTGTGAAACCGCCAGCACAGCGCGCGCTGCGCGGAGAGGAAATCGGGGCCTGGAGCCTATGTCCGAAAGGGCTTCTGCCTCCCCGATTTGCTTCTTCATTGCGAGCGTGCATGGCGTTGCAGACGCCAGAACGACACGCCAGAACGATGTAGTTGACAGCATATTTCTTCTGAGGCATAACGCAAACACGAGAAGTTCCCCGCTCAAGGCGCAACATGCGCGAGATCTCAGGTCACGGACACTCCCTCCCCCGCCGATCGCCAGACAAGAGGATTTTCTTTCTTACGACAAAGGAAAAGACCTGACGCGCAGAATGCAACGAACGGAACAGCTACGTAGCTGAGTATACCTGGAAGGTAGCGCCCAGCCAGATTCACAGCCACTCAGAGCAGATCCGCGAGAGCGAAACTCTCAACATAGGAAGAGGTCCCGCCGGGTTCTTAGGCGACCATCGTCTGGCGTCACCAGCGCCCGAGCGGCATCTTTGCTGACTTAAACCAAAGTATGCCGATGGCTGGCCGCCCCCGCACTTTCGACTTGAGTTCGTTGACCAAGCCCAGAACCTCAATGAAAGAGAGACCCAATTAGACCTACGGTAGGGTAGCAAATGATTCCCACTCCAATGCCAAGATGCGACCGTGCCAATCGGGAAGTCGGATAGGGCCCCTTGCGGAATCTGACTCCCCGCCATATTTCTACGGCGCCGTAAGCGACCCCGAGTGCCTTCAGAAAACTGGCAATGGCAATTCGAGCGCGTCCGTGAACGTCCGTTGCTTCAAGAAACGCTACGGCCTGAGGGCGGGGTGCCCCGAGGTGGTGGCAGGGGTCCGTTGGGTGTTTGAACCAGCGACATTCCAAAATCTTGATTGACACCCATTTCGACACGTCCTAAAATGTGTACGCAGGTGAACGCAAATGGAGACACTCAAAGTCGGCATTCGTGAGTTTCGCGAGAAGCTCGCCAGCTATTTGTTGCAGAGCGACAAACCTCTTGCCATCACGAGGCACGGCGACACCATCGGCTATTATCTCCCGGCCCGGCGAGGACGTTCTGAAGCGGAGCGGTCCGCACTGAGGCAGGCTGCAACTCGACTCCAGGAGATGCTGGCAGCCGAAGGCATTACCGAAGATGAGATCCTCGCCGATTTCAAGCGCTGGCGTGCCGGCAGGCGTAAATGAACCCACGAAGAGGGCTGGTGCTGGACGCGAATATCCTCATGCGGGCTGTGCTGGGCCGCCGAGTTCGTGAGCTGCTGGAGCGGTACGAAGACTCGGCAACCTTTTACAGCCCCGATGTTTGCTTCGATGACGCCAGGCAGTATCTGTGGCAAGTCCTCGAAAAGCGCGGCCTCGAGCCAGAATCCGGCCTCACCGTTCTCGAACAGATAAGTCAGCTTGTGCTGCCGGTGGACGGGAGTCTCTACGCAGATTATGAGCGCTTGGCCCGCGAGCGAATCGAGACTCGCGACCCGGACGATTGGCCGGTGGTGGCCGTGGCCTTAATGCTCGACCTGCCGATTTGGACCGAGGATCAAGACCTATTTGGGAGCGGCGTTGCGACCTGGACGACGGATCGCGTCGAGGTCTACCTCAAAGCAGGCCAGGGGCCCTGACTTGGGACTCTCCGTCGGAGTTTGGGGCTATGTCCATTATCGAAAAGCCAGCGTGGTGCTTTATTACCTGAAGGAGATGATCGGAGAGGAGAAGGTGAACGCCACGTTGCGCAAGCTAATCAGGCAGTACGCCCACAACGCGCCGCCCCTACCCGGATTCCTGGGCATTGGTAAATGCGCTCAGCGAACTGGCGCCCCAACAATATCAGTATTTGATCAAGGATTTGTTTGAACCTGAGGTCACAAAATCCGCCCCGAACGCATTGAAAAACCCATCCAGCAGTTGGGGCAAGAGCGCTGTGAACTCATTCGGGCAATCGTAGAAAATCTGATAGTGCTTTTTAACAAAGCGTTCTTTCATTGCCGGCATATCGGCGTCTTGTATCTTCGCGACGAGCGCCGCGAGCTCGGATTGCGTGGCGGGATTCAGGTGGCCGCTCGCCAGTTCGCGCTTGGCATCCTGGAAGGTCAACTCTTGCGGCGAGCGATTCGCAAAGTCGTGCTGCTCGCTGAGAATTTGCCTCGCTCTCTCAACTTCCAGGCCCAGCGTCCTATTCTCTTCGTACAAGTGGCAGAAGTAGAGGAGCTCAGCAACGTACCTCTCGGTAGACCATAACATCGGAAAACGAGAATGATAAGGCATGCGCAGCGCTTCGAGCGTCGCCTGAGCGTCTGTCATCTCCTTCAGAATCCGATGGGTAGTCAACATTCCAAACGTGTCCCTTTTCGAACGTATACCCCACCGCTGGGGCAGCGTTGAACCAGGGAAAGATGCGGATCAGATCGACGCTGGTGGTTCCAAAGACGCCTTCCACGTAACTCTCCATGATCTGCGATTCGGTGATGTCGGGATTCCAATACGCGTCCGCGCACGCGAACTGGTTCAGGAAATTCAAGGCGGGCGTCATCGTGTCGGAGATTCCGCCGGCGATGGGATATCGCGCCTCCGCCCGACGCGCCACAAGAATCCCAGGAACCCGATCGTGATGATTGATCCAACCCTCGCCTTCCGTGACGGAGGGGGTCCACGTGTGAATGAGATGAGTTGCGCCGATTTTATCGATGTATTGGACCGCCGAGCCGCCATCCGGCACGGTATGCGCGCCGGTGAATTCATTGATGTTGATCCCGTAGATCGTCCCCTGGGGAAAATCTTGCAGATACGCCAAAAGGTATCGGAAGCCGCGATCGATTCGGGCCGAGTCCTTTCGCATCTGGGTTTCCCAAGTCGGGCCCCAGCCGAAAAACTGCCAGACGGTGAAATCGATCTGGGCGCCCGGATTGTTTTTCTTGATGATCTTGCTGATGCGAATGGAGAGATCGACATAGGTCCCCGGCCCACAACCTTTTTCGGTGCAGCCGCCGGGATCGCCCGCGAACATCGCCCACATTTTGACTTCAGGAAGTTGCTTGGACCAATAGTCCCAGAGTTGCAGCATCAGCGAGAGTTCAGCGGGCTTGTTGGGACTGAGATAACGGTACTTGGGTGCACCCTCGTAACTCTTGACAGTGCTCAGCAGCGTCCCGGCGTCCACGGACGAGTTGATCCCGTTCAGCAGCGAAACCGCGATGCCGCGCGGCCGGGCGTAACTAGCCACATCGCGAATCGTATCCCGGAAGTAGTCATAGATTCCTCACGCTTTGCATGCCCCTCACGTGCACACGGACCCGCACGGTGAAGAAAGACGACGGCACCGAGCAGGACGAGCAATTCACCTATACTTACTTCACTCTAAAGAATCGCTGGTGGGTCTTAGCGCAGACCGAGGGCGTGGAGTTTCAAGCGCCAGCCATTCCCGAATGGAACGAGCAGAAGGCGCTTGCAGCTCTGAACATCGAGCGCGTGCCGTTCGAGAACCTGGATGGCAACGTGCAGGGTTACGCCCGGAGCGGCGGCAAGATCGCCATCAATCCGCTTGCAGCCCTTCCCTTTAAAACGTTCTGCCATGAGCTGGCGCACTGCCTGTTGCACTGCCAGGAAACCGACCTTACCGACACCGACCAGACGCCGCGCAGCGTGGCAGAAGTCGAAGCCGAGGCCGTGGCGCTGCTTTGTTGTGAATCGCTAGGCCTTCCAGGCGCGGAATGCAGCCGGGGCTATATCCAGTCTTCGGGCCAGGGCCAAGCCATCAGTGAGCGGTCCGCCCAACGCATTTTTCACGTCGCCGACCAGATTCTCCGCGCGGGCCGAAACGCAGAACCAACCGAGGCCGCTCGCTAGCGAACGGCCATTTATCGCCAGTGACCACGGAAGGAGGTCCGCCAATGGAAGCCCTATTTCCTCTCGGTCAGATCGTTGCCACGCCCGGCGCTCTGGACGCGTTGACCCGCTCCAATCAGACGCCCGGTGAGTTTTTGTCTCGCCGTGCCGCTGGCGATTGGGGAGACCTTGATGCCCACGATGTGGCCGAGAACCCTTACAGCCTGAAGCATGGGTTCAGGGTATTGAGCAGCCATCGAACCAGGGCAGGCGCGGTGGTCTGGATCATCACCGAAGCCGACCGCGCCAGCACGACCATTCTTTTGCCCCAGGAGTACTAAATCCCCAAAAAAGGAGAATTGTCCGTGAACAACACAACTATCATAACCTCCGTTACTGAGAACGCGCCTTTGGTTCAGGAAATGCCTCTGGACCGAATCGTGGAATCGAAGACCACCCGCGCCGCCAGTTTGCCGACCTGAACGAACTGGCCGCTAACATTAAGGCCCACGGTGTCCTTCAACCGGTGTTGGTACGGCCCCATCCCGCCGGGGATGACGGCCTGTACGAACTTGTGGTAGTTATGTGCCCCGTACCTCAGGTCACTGCGTCGCGGACGGCTGCTACCACCGCGATGAAAGGGGAAGCCAAACCATCGATCTGAGGGAATCTGGTTTGAGCGCGTCATCGGCGGGAAGAACGTATGAACAGCGGCCAGTTTCCGGCAAGCCGACTGCACGTCTGAGTGAATTCGTGAACCCTTTGCCGTCATCCGGGATCCACACCGGTTCGAAGTCTGCCCAGGATTATGACTTCTGAGCACGAGAGTAATCGGTCATTGCCGAATGCCGACGTTAACGTGACCGGAAACGTGTACCGAGCGTGGATCCTGCAAAGTGAAATCACACCCGTAATCCCCGCCCACGCACACCACGACTCCGCGGCGTAACAGCTTGGTGGGAGCATCGCCGGGGAGTGATACCTTGAGCTTCAGGGTCGCGATGGCATTCTCGAGGGAGCGAAACGCTTCGGTGCCTGAGATGAACTTTGCCTGCTCAACGTTGCCGCCCCGCCCAAGGAGTAGCCAGAATTCAGCGCTGCCTGGCGTTGCGGAAAGCTGACCCAATTTTAGTCTGGGCGAGTGCCCGAACTCTTGCCGGGCCGTTTTCAGCTTCGCGTCGACGCTCGCCTGTACCTTCATCAACACCAGCAACCGCGCATACATCTCCTCACGGACCTCTTGCCTGGGGATGTTTGCGGCCAAGCCCATCGCATACGCGTCTAGGGCTGCCTGTTTCTTGCCCTGCTTTTCGTAGATCTGTCCCAGATGGTCCCCGATCGCGCCGGCGGGGCTCAGGCGCCAAGCCGCATCAAGGTAGTTCTCGGCCTCTTCGAGATTTCCCTGGCGGAGGTAGACTGCCCCTAAAGTGTCCCAGTAATCTGCAAGGTTAGCGATGCCTTGCACGTCCTCCTCTTGCACGTTGTCCAGTGCAATTTTCCCGGTTTTCTCCTCCTGGGTTCGGACCGCCTTCTCTGCCAATTGCCGGGCTTCGTCCAGATCGGAGTTGTGATCGGCTAGCAGTGACGCCACGTGGTTCCACGTAGATGGTTGCGGATCGAGGTCAGTCATTTTCTTGAGAGCTGCGAAGGCTTTTGTGTTGTCGCCGGCCCCGAAGTAGGCGTCAGCGATACGCTCTTCGAAGGATGCATTCGGTGTTGAGAGGGCGGCGGCAGCTTCGAGCTCGGTAGTTGCTTCATGATACTTCTTTTGCTCTAGGAGAATCGTCCCCAGTGTGTTGTGGGCCTCGCGGTTATTGGGGTCCAAGCTCAACACCTCTCGCCAGGCGGCGATAGCCTCCTCCGGCTGGGAATTGAACAAGGCCTCCGCCAGCGCCCTTCGCGCAGTCAGGTCCTTGGGTACCAGCTCGACTGCCTTACGCAGAGAAGCCACCCCGTCCTCGCGCCGACCGGCTTGCATCTGAGATGCCCCCAGCATGATCCACCCTGCCGGATAATTCGGATCAGTTTTCAGTGCTTGCTCGAGCAACTCAATCGCGCCTTTCAAGTCCCGCCGCTGGTACGCTTCACGGGCCTCCTCAACCATACGGCCGGCCTCGGGACTTGGCGGGACGGCGTCAAACGATTCCGCCCCCGTGAGCAAAAAGGTATAGGACCTGATGTCTTCGTCCGCTTTATGCCAGAACAACCGATACTCCTCGATCTGCGCCATCGGTATTCTCTTGGCTTTGACCGTGAGGCGCCGCTCGAAGCTGAGTATGCCATCGTTGAACGCGTAGGCTGTATGATACTCTGCGAAGCTGTCCATGAGGTCCAAGTTGGGCAGCAACTTAGGCGTGTAACCGGCCGGCAGTTGGATTTTCCATTTTGCGGAAACCTCTACCGGTGCCCCCAGTTCAATCGGGTATTCGTGTTTCTTAGTTTCTTCGCCTGGAGAAGGCAGTCCAAAAATCGGAAACTGAAGCAGCAAGCGCTTATACGTCCAGTCGGAAGCATCCTTCCCCTTAAAATGATACGAATACGAAAATGGCATACTCATCAGCTCGGGCGGTGTCGTTGTTACTTGGCTGGATTCGCCTCCATAGGTTGTCCCCAGCACGAATGCGCGCGCAATATCCTTCCACCGCTCCTGGGGCGTTGTGCGAAACATTGAGCGCAGTCCGAGCTCCGCATCGCCTCGGACAGTTCTCCGTATGTCGCAGTCGAGAGTGCCGTCATCGTGAAGCGTTCCCTCAAGCTCGACAGCCTGGAACTCCTTGAAGGGTGGTCCGGCAGGAGTCGAAATCAGTGAAGGCGTTCCCTCGAGTGGGATCACCAAGACTTGCTTGTCGCGAAGGTACGAGGTGAGAAAGCCTAAGGGCGCAACCTCGCTGGTGGTGTCAGCCCAGATGCAAACCTTGCCTTGCGGAACCACACTGATGACATGGTCGAACTGCCCTGGTGAGGGAACGTCGGGATCAAGTTTGCGGTAGGAATTGATCAGCGCTGCATAAGCCGGAATTCCCGCCGCGGCCAGCATGGAGGCGAGCAGCGTGTGC
>JBEKQC010000088.1:0-9204 GCA_049520095.1 Terriglobales bacterium | reverse complement strand
TGGAACGAGGCGGGGGCAGAAGTCGGGCTTGAAGTGCTTCCGGCCTTTTACCAAACAGCATGGTTTCGGATCTGCTGTATCTTGGCTACCGCGGGCATCCTCGCACTCTTTTACGTGCTTCGTCTGCGATTCTTCTGTTGGGGCCTGGCGCGATCTCCCTTGACTCCCACCTCTTCGGACGGCGTAAGATCATCATTCCTCGCCCGCAGTAAGGTCATTAGCCCTCCTTCCTCTTTTCGCCTGCCGGTGGCGTACAATGCTCCCGTTGAGCGTTCAGTGATCCTATGCGACTCCGAGGACTCTTCCGTGGATCAGAGCTGGCTGTCCAGTGCCGGCTGCCCCGCCCGGCCACTCTCCCAAGAACTCATTTCGCAAGAGAGAGAACTCATCGAAGCGGCACTGGCTGAATGTAAAGGCCGAGTCTCGGGTGCCTCCGGCGCCGCCGCGAAGCTTGGCCTGCCACCTTCGACCCTGGGCTCCAAGATCCGCACCCTGAAAATCGAAAAAGGCCGGTTTTACTGCAATTAGGTTTACATTTGGCCCATACCGAATTTTGAAAACAAAAATGCGTTACGCCTATCAATTGTCGACTCTTATTCTTTTTCTTTCCTTGACTGTGTGTTTGACTGCACAATCCAAGCACCCAGTCGCAAAGTTCGAGGTTACCTCCGTCTGGCAGATACCACCACACTTCATCACCGCGGCCCATGCTGCCTGCGATCAACTCCTTACGTCAACGGCGGACTGCATGATCGTCCAGATGACTAAGGCCGGCGCCCCGGCCGAGGCCGTAAGCTTCACGCGAGAACTCTACCAGGAAAATCATGGCGAGTTTGGGATCATGACAGGGTTCCAGGATGAGGGCCCGGTAGCGTTTGCATGGGTTACATATCCTTTGCGCGCCAATACTAATTACGGGCTTCTTCTGCTGAATGGACAGCCGCGAATCGTCAATGTTGAGGATCTCAAGCTGCTCGACGTGAAAACCATGAAACACAGTTCCCAGTTTCAAGACCTCAAGGGACAATTTCCCGACGTCGATGTCTGGCCCGGAGATCGGGACGGCAAGATATGGCCCAACTCACAAGCGGGACCCAATGGCGGAATTCAGTTCACGGTAGAGTATCCGCTGATTAACGGGTGTCACGCTTGCGCGCGAGCCGGAGCCGCCATATTCAACTGGAATTTCGATGCGAAAGGGAAGTTTCTCGGAACGGCGTTTCAGGGAATGATTGACCCGCCACTACAGTAGCCTTGCGTTCTTCCCGGACGCGGTCGGACAGTGGTGAACGATAAAACGGAGAAACCATCTATGATGCGCAAACTGTGCCTGAATATCGTGTTATCGCTCGTAGGTTCGGGGCTCGCGCAACAGGTGCCTGCTGTTCCTGCGCAACACTCATCGCATGCTCCAAGCCACGCCGAACGCTCCGCCGACCAGGTCTGGAGCATTCTTATGGCCGGCAATAGTCGATTCGTGGCTGGCAGGCCCCAAGTGCGTGCGCTGGTTTCGCTCCGCAACAAGCTTGCTTCCGGACAATCGCCCGAGGCTATCATTCTCTCGTGTTCCGACAGCCGGGTTGGTCCTGAGTTGATCTTCGACCAAAGCCTGGGCGATCTCTTTGTGGTGCGTACTGCGGGGAACGTCGCTGACGCCGTGGCACTGGGAAGCATCGAGTATGCTGCGGACCACCTTCATAGCCCTCTGTTGGTCGTGCTGGGACATCAGAAATGCGGTGCGGTGAGTGCTGCATGTTCTGGCGAAAAGATGCCTAGCCGTAACCTTGATGCCATCATGGATAAGATCAATCCTGCCGTAACTCAGGCGAAGACCTACGCTAGGGCGGATGATCTCATCGAGTCAGCGATCAAGGAAAACGTGCATCAGAGTGCCAAAGATGTTCTGGCAAACCAGTCAGATCATTCGTAGCGCGGTGAAGTCAGGCAAGCTTAGCGTGATCGAGGCCGAATACGAGCTCGATACTGGCAAAGTAGTTCGCCTCAATGCGCCTGCGAGCGCTCAGAATTAGTAACTCGTCATTTTCAATTGAAGCCCTCAAACCAGCGCGACTCTCTCCTGTTCAATCCTGTGGACCGATCTTGATCACTGCAACTTCGTAACAGAACTACCCCGCTCGCCCACGAACCATTACGACTCTCGGACAGATCCTGGACGTTGTCCCGCAGCACATGTTCATCCTGGAAGCGGACGCCACCCTGTCGTTTGCCAATCGTGCAGCGCGGGAATATCTCGGAGAGATTGAGTTCGTCTCGCACACGCAATGGCTCACCCGAATCATTCATCCGGAAGACCTGGCGTCGCTATTGCAGGCGTACCAGGATGCAACCAGGCATCGAATCCCGGTCGAGGCGGAAGCTCGGGTGCGAAACAAGGCTGGGCAGTACCGCTGGTTCCTGCACCAACTGTTTCCACTGCGCGATGGGGAGGGCCGTTGAAAAGCCTGGAGCAGTTGCAGTCTTATCCCTGGCTGGGGAACATTCGCGAGTTGCAGAACGTCATCGAGCGTTCGGTCATTCTGTGCGGGACGGAAGACTTCTCGGTTGATGAGAACTGGCTGCTGCACCAGACCCAGCCGAGCCGGTCTCTCTCGCATGAACTGGTTTCACAAGAAAGAGAAATCATCGAGTCTGCGCTGGAAGAATGTAAAGGCAAAATTTCGGGGCCATGCGGAGCGGCGGCCAAGCTCGGATTGCCAGCTTCGACGCTGGATTCCAAGATCAGGGCGTTGCGGATCGACAAGCGTCGTTTTTATTGCAACTAACTGATGTCTTCGAGTTTCAGGGTCCTGCCATCTCTCTGACTAAGATCTGAGATCTGCCACGCCCACGAGAGTTATTCACCGGCGGACGGGGAATCGCCGCCCGATTGCGTGGGTTTTGCAAAGGGCTAAGAAGGCTGATATCCTCTGTATCCCGCAAAGGTGCGGTGCTAAAATTGTTTTTACCGGGGGCCAGACTGTGCAGGCCGAACCGTTACTTTCGCTTGCCGCTGCCGTGGCTGGCGAGCGCGCCACCGCGGATGTTGTGAATTCCATCGTTCAAGGTCTGACTGCACAGTCAGGAGTGGCGTTGGCTCGGATCTGGCTGCTCTCGGCCGGCGACATCTGCGATGGTTGCTTTCGCAGAGCCGACTGCGCCAACCAAGCGCAATGTCTTCATCTGGTCGCGAGTGCGGGTGCGCCACTAAACTCTCCAGGAGAAGACTGGTCCTTTCTGGAGGGTCAATTTCGGAGGATTCCGCTAGGCCATCGGAAAGTCGGGGAGATTGGCAAGACCGGCAAATCAATCCTGATCGCCGATAATGCGGCTGAGACGGAGTGGATCGGTCGTCCGGAGTGGGCTCGACGTGAGGGCGCCCGAGCTTTTGCCGGATACCCGCTCGTCTCGCGCGGGGAGATACTTGGAGTTTTGGCCGTGTTCAGCCGCGAAGCTCTGTGCCAACAGGATTTCGTGTGGCTGCGAATCTTTGCAGATCAGGTCGCGGTGGCGATTACCAATGCCCGCGCCTTTGAAAAGATCCGGCAGTCCGAAGAAGCCCTTATCGAGCGTGAACGTCAACTGCAACAGATTGTCGACATTGTTCCGCAGCACATGGTTCTGTTGGAGACGGATTTCAGTAACTCTTATGGCAATCACACGGCGGGCGAATACTTTGGCCATGTAGAGCGGAGATCCCCCGCCGATTTCGTCAAGAAGACCACTCATCCCGAAGACACGGAAAGGTTGCTGGCCTGGCTGCTACGAACCCTGGACGGCGACCAAGCGGACGAGACCGAAGTGCGGATCCGAAGACGCGATGGCCAGTATCGCTGGTTCCTGCACCAGTTGACGCCCCTGCGAGATGACCGTGGAAGCGTGATGCGATGGTGCTTGACACGGGTTGATATCGACGATCGAAGACAGGCGGCGGAAAGAGCGCAGAGAGAGAACGTGGCGCTACGTGAAGAAATCGACAAGGTGTCGATGTTCGAATCGATCGTGGGGACTTCGCCTCCTCTGCAAGCGGTGCTGGCCCGTGTTGCCAAAGTCGCGCGAACCGACTCGACGGTGCTGATCACGGGGGAAACCGGCACGGGGAAGGAGCTCATCGCACGTGCGATTCACAAGCGGTCGCTGCGTGCAGCCAGGGCGTTTGTCAGCGTGAACTGCGCGGCCATACCTCGCGACTTGATTGCTTCCGAACTGTTCGGGCATGAGAAAGGCGCATTCACTGGCGCTCTGCAGCGACGCATGGGCCGTTTTGAGTTGGCCGAAGGGGGAAGCATCTTCCTGGATGAGATTGGAGAACTTCCGGCAGAGACGCAGATTGCTCTCTTACGGGTTCTGCAGGAACGGGAGTTTCAGCGGGTTGGCGGCAATCAATCCATACACACGGATGTGCGCGTGATCGCAGCCACCCATCGCGACTTGCCAGCGGCCATTACCGCGGGCGCGTTTCGCAGCGATCTTTTCTACCGGATCAATGTTTTTCCGATTGAGGTTCCTCCCCTGCGCGAACGAAGCGAGGACATCCGGCTGCTGGTCGAGTATTTTATCGACCGCTACGCCAGGGAGGCAGGAAAGCAAATACGGCACATCGAGAAGAAAAGCATGGAGCGACTGCAATCGTATTCCTGGCCGGGAAACATTCGCGAGTTGCAGAATGTTATCGAGCGTTCTGTGATTCTCTGCGACACCGAGAACTTCTCGGTGGACGAGAGTTGGCTTTCTCCCGACGCACATTTCAGCCAGCCGCTGGCTCACGAGATGATTGCCCAGGAGAAACTCTTCATCGAATCGGCCCTTGCCGAATGCAAAGGCCGGGTGGCCGGGTCGTCGGGTGCTGCCGCCAAGCTGGGGATGCCCCCGTCCACGCTGGATTCCAAGATTAGAGCGTTAAAGATCGACAAGCGTCGTTTCTATAGCGCCTGAGTCCCGACTGTGACTTTGTTGCTTCCGCTGAACTATTCAGCACGCCTTCTGCGAAATCCTGCCGACACTCTATAATCCTGACTCGAACCGAAGCAGCCTGCAATACACGCCGGGAGGATGATCGTCATGACGAATAACACGTCTCCAACTCGAAGGCCTATTCTTGACATGCAGAAGAGCGAATTCTGGTCTGGCGACCTCGGGCTCACTCTGATAACCATCTCCCTGACTGTTCTCCTCCTGGTAATAACACCCCTGCGCGAGGCAGGCCTTTCCGGCCGACTTTTCTTCGAGCTGGTTACGGCCACGTTGATGGTTTTCGGCACTCTGAGCACGGAGCAGAGCCGGCTGGCTAAAGCTTTCGTGATCGTCATCCTCCTGGTTTGTGGGGCGGTGTTGGCGGCTGGTCGTCTCCATCCGACGCTCTTTCTTCATGAGTTGGGAAGCTTTCTCGTCACCGTCACACTGCTTCTCTACGTCCGCATAGTTTTGCTTGTCATGTTTCGTGCGGGCCCCGTGAACTGGAGCCGCATCCAGGGAGGGTTATGCGCGTATGTTCTTCTAGGCCTGGCTTGGGCTTCCGCCTTTCAGTTGATTGAGCAACTTATCCCCGGCGCCTTCGACTTTGTTACCGCGCCGGCGGACCTGGATCAACTCACGTCGAAACTTACATATTTCAGTTTCGGCACGCTTACCACGGTCGGCAGCAGTATTACACCGGTGCATCCGTTCGCGCGCGCGCTGACCATCGTCGAAGCCATCGTCGGCCAGCTCTTTCCCGCGACCCTTGTCGGCGCCCTCGTAGCCATGGCCATGGAGTCTCGCCGCAAGTCCTGACGCGTGCCCGGCATTCCTTTGCTGTATGGGATTCCTTGTCGGGACATATCCCCGCAACACTGCAAGATCCCAAATTCTTGATTAGGAGTTTGCTGTTTCCGGTTCTCCGTTGGCTGACCTTGGCCCTTCCCTGCGCTATGAACGGGCTTCGCGCCCTCTTGCTGAACCACATTTCTCGACGTATAGGAAAAATAAAAAATCCATTTCAAATGGGGCGGGCGTCTCGGTGACGTGGAATCGCCGTCCGGCCAACTTAATAAAACGTGCGTGTCCTTGAGGAGATTTTGGATTAGCTCAAATCCAAGGCGGTCATTGAAACGATCTGAGCAGTTCCGCAAGTGATTCGGGAGGCAAATCTGATTTTCCAAAGAAACACTTTCCCGCCAAGCTGCTCGTCAAGACAATGGAATCGCTCGACCGTGCCCCAGACTTGTATTTTGTAATAAACAAGAGCGCCCGGGGCGATACAAAAGCACGCACGGCAACGTGATTGGACTTGCTCGGAGGAGGACAATCTGGTCAATATTTAAGAAATGGTGAAGGGAGAAGAGCCTGATTGTCGTTCTATAGAGCAAAGTGGAAGGCGCGCTTGTCGAAGTATTTCCCCTTGACTGACGGAGTTTGGCTATGGCTCAAGGCGCAGACAATCGAATCGTTTATCCAACGGAGTCAACAGAAGGGCCTTTGTCAGCGAAGGGAGTCGCAGAGACTCCTGCCATTGCTCTTGCTGGGCCACCAGAAAACAATGACACAGCTAACGAGAAGGTCACAGCTGCCCAGCCTGGTTCTCCATCCTATTTTCACGTGGCCCTCGACGATGCCGAGAGGCTGCTCAAGCATGCCGCAGAAAGCGGCATCGACGTTGATGCCGATACTTGTGACCACATCCTGCAGGCCAGGGCCGCCAGTGGTGGCGTTGGATGGAACGAGGAAACGGTCGCCAATCTGCTTGCGGCGCTCACGAAGCTTACCGCATCCCTCAAGCCAGTTACCGCCGAGAGCCTGAAGGCGTGCACTGACGAGACTCGGCCCACCGTTCGCACTCTCTGGGTGGTAGCCATCTGCCTGGCCATTATCATTGTCCCGTTTTCGGTGGCTAGTTTTGTCTCCTCGGCCATCTCGAGTGCCATTCGCGCCGACATTACTACTGCCAACGATTTGGCTGTAAAGCTCAGGTCAGAACTCGGTACAGCATCGGCGCCATCGGCCGGAACTCCCGAAAAACCGGAGCTTCCCAAAGGCCTTAACGAAGCAGACGTCATTTCCCAACTTCAGCTGTACGCCTCCACGATCCGCGCCATCGATGCCCGATCCCGCCAATTGAATAGATTTGTGTTCGACGCGGAACGAGATCCTTTTGCTGAGTATCGATGGAAGCCGAAGCAAAGCGATAAAGAGCAAGCGGCCGCCGACGCGAAAATCAAGGATATGTTCCAACTACCTGTGGGATTGACCAACAAGCCTCAGGCTCTGGACACCCTCACTGCCACTTATCAGGACGTTCGGTTATTCGGTCAGGATATTCTCGATCTTATCTCCGTCTACTATGGCGCCATAACTACCTGCCTTCTTCCTGTTCTATATGCGCTCTTGGGGACCTGTGCTTATCTTTTGCGAACCTTCGAACAGCAAATGGCTGCCCGGACATTCATCCCGTCCGCAGCCAATTCGGCCCGCTTCCTCATTGCTGGCATCGGAGGTGCCGTCGTCGGCCTGTTTAACAACTTCACCATAACCCAAGGGGCTTCTATCCCACCCTTGGCCATCTCCTTCCTGGTGGGATACGCCGTGGACGTGTTTTTTTCGTTTCTGGAGGGCTTACTCCAGGCGTTTACGAAGAACAAGAGCAGCCCAAATTCCCCGCAACCGGCGGCAGTCTCACACTAAAGCGCGAGCGGGACGTTCGCTGCACTCACAGTTTGCATTTCGAGGTTTGCGCAAATGATCGATGTACACGTGATTTGTCCACTGAATTGAATGGGATTAACTGCTGCAGGCGCAAAGGAGCTTTATGCCGCCGGGACTGGACAATCTTAGACATGTTGTTGTTCTGATGATGGAGAACCGATCCTTCGATCATATGCTGAGCTCACTAACGGCAGTGAATCCGCAGATCGAAGGCATCACTGGTGCGCTCAGTAACCCCGATACGACCGGCGCCTTGGTCAACCCGCAGCCGCAGGCGTTCAGGGGCAGCTCGATCCCGACCCTGACCACCATTTTCCGGCAGTCGATCTGCAGGTCTTCGGCGGAGATACGAGTCCGGGGCGTGCGCCCAATATGCAGGGGTTTGTAAAGTCTGTTTACGCTTCACCACTCCGTTGACATCGAACCGGGAAATCTGGTTTGGCGTTCGATGGATTCTTGGTGGAGGCGTCGCTTCAACACGAAGCCAAGGCGACTGCGCACGGCGTACGGGATTTGGTCGTACTGCTCAAGCAACGCCGTAGTGTATGTTGTGGAAAGAATTGTCCGGACGCCGTCAAGTTCTTGATTTTATGGCGTCCCCGGCGGGATTTGAACCCGCCGGACTACAAAATGGCTCGCTGATTCCAAAGCACTTAGGCCGCGCCAACCGCTGATTTTACCCCTCAAAAGCGATAGTTTTGCGGCGTTTTGCGGCGAAGTTGCGGCGAAGCTAAGGCGGCGGGTGCGGAGAGGGTGAAATTCTCAATGAGCGCTAACGCCTGTTTTCGTCAGCTATAACGGGTATTCATTCTTGCGCGTCTTCCGTAGTTGCCCGCGTTGGGGGGCTGGAGACCGGGGCCGCTTGACTGCGCAGCGAGGTTCCGCAGTAGGGACAATAAATATCATTCACCCCGACGGATCGCTGACATTGCGGACAAATCGGGGTGAGCTTGTAGCTACATTGAGGGCAGAAGCCGAATCCGGGGTGCATGACATGGCCACATCGCGGGCAGGCGGTGCGCAATGGTTGCCGCAGTATAAAGTAGAGAATGATGCCCAGTCCATTCGGAATGATTACGGCCACAATCGTCCAAAGGATCGGGCTCATGCCGCGCCGTTCGGCATCGCGGTTTATATAACCGATGAGCAACCAATAACAACCCACCACCACGCCGATCAAAAGTCCAAGCAACGGCGTCGCCCAGGGAGGTGGAGAACCGGGTTTGCGGCCCATGAAGAAATCAACTGCGATCTGCGTTCCTACGAACCAAACCCCCGCTAGCACCCATGCCCAGGCCGGAATCATCTTGATTTCCGCCGATGCTCTAGTCTGAGTTTCGTCTTTCGCTAACATAAATTTGTTCGCTTTCTCGTCGTCATTGTCATTGCCGCGATCCTTCTTCGTGTTTCGTCAGGTGCGTGCCGCGAGCCAACAACAGCACACTCACCACCAGCGCGGGCGCGATGAAGAAAACCATGAAGCTCACTTGCCAAATCAGGGTCGAGACCCCGGCCCACTCTCCCATC
>JBEKQC010000087.1:0-10094 GCA_049520095.1 Terriglobales bacterium | reverse complement strand
TTGCTGCCCTATCTTCCCCACGATCTCGTGTCCGTGCCGCGGGCCAATATTGAATTCCTGCCCATCAAGGACGCATGGTTTTCCGGCTCGATGAACTACATAGGCCGAGCGCGCAAGCCGGATGGCAGTCCGCAATACGAAGCCACTTACGAAATCAACGCTTCGCTGCAGATCTCGGTACCGGAGTTCGAGCAACTCGTAAGCCACGAAGTCGTGCCCGGCCATGTGACAACATTTGCCTACTTGCAGGATCTCTATGTCCACGGCAAAGCCGGCTTCGAAGCCTCTGTATTAACCATGAACACGCGTGCCGCCACGCTGTTCGAAGGCATCGCAAACAATGCCATTCTAATCGCCCATGGCGTAACCGAAATCGAGCAACTGCCCGATGAAGATTTGCAGATCGGCGTACTGCTCGCATTACTGCAGGATGACGCCAAGAATCAGTCGTCATACTTAACCTGGGGAGAAAAAGTGAAGCGCGAGAAAGTGGCGGCCACACTTCGTAAGGATTTCCTCGTCACGGAAGAGCGCGCAGACAAGCTTTCCGGCGCCTGGGGTCAACATCCATTACTCGGCCGAATGTATCTTCCGGCTTATAGGGCAGGAACCGACCGAGTAGCACAATTGCGCCGCACCTACCCGCCGAAACGCATTCTACCTGTAATCTACGGCTGCTCCGGCTTAGCCGATATCGTGACCATCGACGAAATGTTGCAGCCAGAGTAGTGCTCCGATAGAAAAATCGTCTGGCAATCTCGAGATCAGGCGAGATGGGCATACAATGGTGTAGTTTTCAACGTAGGGACGGACGCATTCGTCCGTCCCAAGCAAAAAGGAAACCCCGGTTAAGAGGAGAGTCTTATGACGAAGCTACAGTACACGATTGTCTTGACCATGGCGTTGTCGCTTCTGCTGCTGGGCACGGCGGTGGCACAGCCACGTGAGGGCGAGTACTTGATTCTTAGCGCGCAATATGGCTCGGAGTATCACCATGTGGATGTCACCGCCCGGCTGAAGGAATTGGCGCGTCATGACCTGACCTTCCGGTTGGAGGTCGGTGCGTTCGGCGTGGACCCCGATCGGGGGCATCAGAAGGCGTTGCGGATTTATGCGCGTGGTCCGAATGGCCGGGAGCGCATGTTCGAGTTTCTCGATGGCAGCATCGTTGACGGAGCGCAGTTCCGCGGCTGGGGCCGTGGCGACTGGGGCAACGGTGGCTGGAGCGGCAACTGGAATATCGCCGCGCCCGAGGGCGAGTTCCTGATTCTGAACGCGCAGTATGGCACGGAGCATCACCATGTGGATGTCACGAACCGGTTGAAGGAACTCGCGCGTCATGACGCGACATTCCGGTTGGAGGTCGGCACCTTCGGCGTGGACCCCGATCGGGGACATCAGAAGGCGTTGCGGATTTATGCGCGTGGTCCGAATGGGCATGAGCGCATGTTCGAGTTCCTCGATGGCAGCATCGTTGACGGAGCGCAGTTCCGGGGCTGGGGCCGTGGCGAGTGGGGCAACGGTGGCTGGAGCGGGCGATGGGAAGGGGAAGAGCACTAGCAAACCGGGCGTTGAGACGATGATAATCTCATCGCCAATGCAAGCTGATCGAACACTAGCGCCATTGCCGGAGGAACTCCGCGCTCACTACCTGGCAATTTTGGGAGTCTCGCCAAGAGAACCCAGCCTCGCTGCCCTTCGCGAGTTGCTGGCAGCCCACCTCACCCGCATTCCCTTCGAGAATATTTCCAAGCTTTATTACCGCAAGCGCCTGGGACTGGTGAACCTGCCGCCAATTCGACTCTATCTCGATGCTATCGATAATTATCATTTCGGAGGCACCTGCTATTCCAACAACTACCATTTCCATCTGTTGCTTCGCAGCCTGGGATACGAGGCGAAATTGTGCGCTGCAGACATGAGGACTCCGCAAGTTCACGCTCTGAACATTATTACGATTGCAGGACGAGAGTACCTGGCGGACACGGGTTACGCCGCCCCGCTGCTGGAGCCAATTCCTCGTGACCTCGGGACCGACTATGAAACCACCTTGGGCCGGGATCGTTATGTGCTGAAGCCACAAGACGCAAACGCTGTTCGCGCCTTGAACTGTATCGTGATGGAGTTTTGCGCCACGGCTATCTGGCGAACCCGGCCCCCAGGACGATTGAAGATTTCAGTAAAGTAATCGCGGCATCGTTCTCGGCCGATGCAACCTTCCTGAATTCAGTTTTGCTGGTGCGATTCTATCCCGGCCGTTCCGTCCTCATTCACAATTTGACGCTGGTTGAATCGGAAAGCGACAAATCGACCGTGCACGCTTTGCCAGATCGTGACGAGTTGATCGCCGCAATTGAACAGCGCTTTGGCATGCCGCGGGAGATTGTCAGCGAAGCAGTAGGTCAACTCGGCAATTTGCAAGATGCCTGGAGTTAGCCTGGTTTCATCAGATCTCTTCCTGAGGACGCATCTTTCCGGTTCGCAGATAACGGTTGTGCCAGCCCAGCGATTCCGTGAGCAGGTGTGGCGTATGTTTGCCGTATGAAAGCCGCTCGGCCCGATTGAGATAGTCGACGAGCAAAGGCTTGTAGTCCGGACTGGAACACTTCTCAATGATAAGGTGCGCCCGCTGCCGCGGCGAAAGTCCGCGTAAGTCCGCCAGCCCGTGTTCGCTGACAATGACCTGCACGTCATGTTCGGTGTGGTCAACATGTGACACCATGGGAACGATGGTAGAGATGGTCCCGTGCTGCGCCGTCGATGGCGCCATAAAGATCGAGAGATAGCCATTGCGCGCGAAGTCGCCCGACCCGCCAATGCCGTTCTGGATGCGCGATCCCATGACATGCGTCGAGTTGACGTTACCGTAAATGTCGGCTTCGATCATGCCGTTCATGGCGATGACCCCAAGCCGCCGAATGATCTCGGGATGATTGGAGATTTCCTGCGGGCGCAGTACGATGCGCTCACGGTAGCTGGCCATATCGGCATTCACTTCGGTCAGCATCTCCGGGCTGAGCGAGAACGCCGTAGCCGAGGCGGTAGTCAACTTACCCGACTTCAACAGGCGAATCATGCCGTCTTGAATCACTTCAGTATAGGAAGTCAGCCCTTCAAATGGGCCTTCCTCAAGCCCAAACAGCACCGCGTTGGCGATGTTGCCGACCCCGGATTGCAGCGGGAGCAGATTCGCCGGCATACGCCCCTTCTGCACCTCCCAACTGAGGAATTCGAGGATATGGCCGGCGATGCGCTTGGAAGCCGCATCGGGCGCTTTGAAAGCGCTATTGCGGTCGGGAGAATCCGTGAGCACAATGGCAACGACCTTCTCCGCGGGACATTCGAGGTAGGGCGTGCCGATGCGCTGCCCGGTGCGCACCAATGGAATCGGTCCGCGATTCGGTGGCGGCTGGAGACCGTAGTAGATGTCGTGCATCCCCTCCAGCGCAGCCGGCTGCCAAGAGTTGACCTCAAGGATCACGCGCTCCGCTTGATCGATCCAGGTCTTGTTGTTGCCGACCGATGAACTGGGCACCAGCCGCCCGTCCTCCAGTACAGCGGTGACTTCGATCAGCGCCACATCGAGCTTGCCCAGGAATCCATATTCCACGAACTGGGCGACATGGCTAAGGTGAATGTCCATATAGTCCATTTCGCCCGCGTTGATCCGCTTGCGGGTTTCCGGATCGGACTGATACGGAAGCCGCAGATGGATGCCTCCCGCCATGGCCAGCGCTCCATCCAGCTCAGGGCCGGTGGAAGCCCCGGTAAAGACACTGACCTGAAACTTCTGCCCGCGGAAGTTCGCATCGGCAATCCGCCGCGCCAGCTCAATCGGAACTGCCTTGGGATAACCCGACCCGGTGAAGCCGCTCATGCCGACCTGGTCGCCCGACTTGATGAGAGCCGCAGCCTCGTCGGCGCTCATGATCCTCTGCGCCAGACTCGAATTTAAAACCCGTGCGGTGGTTGGGGAAACGATACTAGCCATGCCGAAGCCCTTCCAATAAAGAATGAATAATTCGCTCTGATTGTATCGGCGTCACTTTCGCCCGTCTATGAGCTCGGTCACAGCGGCAGATTTATCTCTAAGAGGAATTTCTTTAAAACGGTGGGTGCAGATCGCCAGGACCTTCTAATCCTTCAGCGGCACCATGGTTTGATCGCCGCGGCAAAAGGTTGCCACTTTCACGAAGCCTCCGTTCGCCTGGGGCAAGGTCACCACTGGTCCGTAGCAATACACGGCGTGCCCGGTCGCGGCGAAGTACCATTGCCCTCCCGTCTTCTTTGCCGGTTGCTGGGTGGGCGTAGCAGAGATCTGGGCTGGCGGTGCCAACTTCGGAACTGGAAGCGACAAGACTAGGGCAAGGGCCAGGGTCTTCATGTTGGGTCTCGCTTGCATCGCGGCCACCACATGAGGCCGCGTTTCACAGAACCGCTTCTCTTCTTCTCGTTTACAATCCGAATCTAAGTACGACCGCTAGATCGTCCGCGTGCAGCGCCGCACATCCTGCATATCCGCCGCCGGTCTCCCCGGAGCTTCCTTAGTGGCGTGGGCCGACTTACCAGGTGGTTTCGTTTCTTTGTCCGGTCCTTTTGTCCCCGCCGCAGGATTACCCGATCCCGAGTCTTTGTGCTCCGCCTGATTGTCCGTCTGCTGCTCCGCCGGCGCCGACGCCTTGTCCTGCGCCCGTTTGCTGTCGTCCCGAGCCAGCTTGCCTTTCAGCGCCGCCAGTTGCGTACTGTCCTTCAACATCTCGCGGATTAAACTGCGTTGCGATTCGATGGTCTGCCCCTGCTCGAAAACCAGCAGCGTCAGAATGCCGTAGGAGACGATGAACAGAATCACCAGCACCGGCAGTACGACCGCCGGCCGCGTAGTAGTTTTAAGAGCCGCGACGCACTCCGCGCTGCGAATGACAGTCAAAGTTTGCCCCCAGCTCGCTCCATACGCGCCAATCCTCACCAAGCAGCACTGCACCCGTGAAACCATACGAAAAGACAAGCGTAAGTGTGTGTTGTGAATGGAGTTAGTATGCGGAAACGGGATCGGGCCAAGGCCGCGCATGCAAGCATCTGCACTTTATGAGTAACCAACCCATCGTACCCAAGGCCAGTTAGCTCCAGGCAGTAGTCCCGAAACCCGCGCCGGCCAAGCCCTTTGGAGGGGCCCCCCGGGTCAGCGGCAAAATTCGTTTGACCGCAACATTCGGATAGCCCGCGCGCCGCAACTGCCCTATGTTACCGCCATGGCCACCAATGCGATACTTTCAGAAGAAGAAACAATGAAACGAACTCCACAACCAACCGCCGCCCAAACGACCGCCCAAACGGCAGTTCAAATAACCGCCGTTCAGATAAACGCCCGCCGCTGGCAAGCCGTCCTCAATCGCGACGGCTCCCTCGACGGCGCGTTCGTTTTCGCCGTTTCGAGCACCGGAGTATTCTGCCGTCCGTCGTGTCCCGCCAAACGCCCGCGCCGCGAGAATGTAAGCTTTTTCGACCACGCCCTCCAGGCCGAGCAGTCCGGCTATCGCGCCTGCCTGCGCTGCCGTCCCAATGCGGTGGACGGCAACCCTCAATCCGCGCTGGTTCGCTCCATGTGCCGCTACATCGAGCAGCACATAGAAGGTCAATTGACTCTAAGCCTGCTGGCCAAAGAATTCCGCCGCAGTCCCTTCCACTTGCAGCGCACCTTCAAATCGGTTCTGGGAGTGTCGCCAAAAGCCTACATAGACGCCTGCCGCCTCCGCCAGGTAAAACAAAATTTGCAAGCCGGCCACGATGTAACCACCGCCCTCTACGCCGCCGGATACGGCTCCAGCAGCCGTCTCTACGAGCGCACCGCCACGCAGCTGGGCATGACCCCGGAGAAGTACCGAAGAGGCGCAGTGGCCGCCGTAATCCGCTACACAATAGCCAACTCGCCTCTGGGACGCATGCTGATAGCCGCCACCGACAAAGGCATCTGCGCCATCCAGTTCGCCAACAAATCTGCCGACAAATCTGCCGACAAATCTACCGACAACGAGCAGCAGCTCCAGCAGGGCCTCATGCGCGAGTTTCCCTTCGCCGTTCGCCGCCGCGACGATGCCGCCATGTCGCAATGGCGAGACAACCTGACCCGCCTGATCCAAGGACATGAAATCAATCCCTCCCTTCCGCTAGACATAAGGGCGACAGCCTTTCAACGCCGGGTCTGGGAAGCGCTGCAAAAAATTCCCCGAGGAGAAACGCGCTCCTACAGCGCCGTGGCCAAACAAATCGGCATGCCCAAAGCCACTCGAGCCGTAGCCCGAGCCTGCGCCACCAACCCCGTAGCAGTAGCAATCCCCTGCCACCGAGTAGTGCGGCAAGATGGCGAATTGGGAGGCTATCGCTGGGGCGTAGAGCGCAAGCAGCAACTGCTGGCGATCGAGAAGCAACCCGGCGCTTAACCACTTGCGGAAAAATCCGTGTAGAGACGGGGCTTGCCCCGTCTCCGTTAGCGCCGGTCGCGGAAAGGGCACGACTTCAGTCGTGCCGTTAAGTCGCAGAAAATGTGTCCGCGCTTTAGCGCCCGAGGTGCGCTTCCCACGCCCTCGCCGACTTTTTCCGCAGCCGCCAGCGACCGCAGCCCACACTCACCCCCCAAGTCGCCGTAGCCAAGCGCCCAACCCGCGGGTAAAATGTCTCCCCAGGCCAAAAGCAGCACCCGGCAACGGCCCCAGGAGGAGAATGTATGAACATAGATCTCAGCGCCATGATGCAAACCGCGACCACCACGCTGACAACCGTAGGTTTGAAAGTTCTGGGTGCGATTGCCATCTGGATCGTCGGCCGCTGGCTGATCAGTCTCGCCCTTCGCCTGATCGGGAGCGCTCTCACCAAGCAGAAGGTTGATCCCACTCTGATCCGCTACATCCACTCGGCCGTAGCGGCGCTGCTGAATATCGTGCTGATCGTCGCCATCCTCGGTTTCTTCGGAGTCGAGACCACCAGCTTCGCGGCCCTGCTCGCAGCCGCCGGCGTCGCCATCGGCATGGCCTGGTCGGGACTGTTATCGAACTTCGCCGGCGGCGCGTTTCTGGTCATCCTGCAGCCCTTCAAGGTGGGCGACTTCATCACTGCCGCCGGAGTAACCGGCACGGTCGAGGCCATCGGCCTGTTTGCCACCACCCTCAATACCCCCGACAACGTGAAGACCATCGTCGGCAACGGCAAGATTTTCGGCGACACCATACAGAACTTTTCCGCCAACCCCTACCGGCGTGTAGAACTGACGGCGCAATTAGCGCACGGTGTAGACCCGCAGGCCGCCATCGCGCTGCTGAAACCGGCGCTGGCCCAGGTGCCGAACGTAATGGCCGAGCCCGCACCCGACGTCGAGATCCTGACCTTCAACCTTTCGGGCCCCGTGCTCGCCGTTCGCCCGTACTGCAACAACCAGCACTATTGGCAGGTGTATTTCGACACGAACCGGCTCATCCGCGATACCTTTGCCCATGCCGGCTTCCCGGTTCCCGAGCAGCATTACGCCCTGCGCGGACCGGAAGATTTCAGGCTGGCAAAGACGGCGTAGGCGCGGACTTGGTGGTGGTGCCGTTTGAGTCGGTTTGAAAGGGCACGGCTTCAGCCGTGCCGTAAGCGTCTTATTTTCATTGCGGCTTTAGCCGCTGAGGGACGGCAATTCGCAAACTGCACCACTACCGGAGCCTTTGACCGCTGCGCCCGGCCGAGCCCCTACTCCGCCTGCTTCGTGATATTCAGCAGCACCCCAACGCACATCAGGGTCACAAACAGCGACGATCCGCCATAGGAAACAAACGGCAGCGGAATTCCCTTGGTCGGCATCATGCCGAGCACGACGCTGATGTTGATGAAGGCCTGCAGCACGATCATGCTGGTGATTCCGACGGCCAGGAAGCGGCCGAAATTGTCCTGCGTGCGCAGCGCCGCGCGCGTGCCGCGCCACAGGAAGATCGCAAACAGAATAATGACGGTGAGCGCTCCCACCAAGCCCAACTCCTCGGCCGCGACCGCGAAAATAAAATCCGTGTGCGGTTCTGGCAGATAAAACAATTTTTGTTTCCCTTCCATCAGTCCCATTCCAGTCACGCCCCCGGTCGAGACCGCAATCAGCGACTGGATAATATGAAAGCCAAATCCCTTAGGGTCGGCATAAGGATTCAGAAAAGCCAGAATGCGATCCCTCCGATAAGACACGTGAAAGATCAGCAAATAGAGCGGCAAGAGTGCGGCCGCGAAGGCGTATCCGAAGTAGCGCAGCCGCATGTCGGCGACGAACAGCACGCAAGCGGTAATGCCCGCGCAGGCGATGGCGGTGCCCAGGTCGGGCTGAAAAACAATCAGCCCAAGAAAAAACATGGTGGGCGCCACCGCCGGAATCAGCGTATTGCGCCAGTCGTCCATGGCCTTGGTTTTGTTCTCGAGAAACCACGCCAGAAACAGGATGAGCGCCGGCTTCGCCAGCTCCGAAGGCTGCAACGAAACCGGACCCACGTGAAACCAGCGGTGTGTGCCATGCGCCCGGTCAAGAAAAAAAACCGAGATGAGCAGAAGCGTGGTAAAGCCCAGAAACGAAAAAACCAGCGCCGGATGTTGCAGCCGTTTGTAATCCACCTTCATGGCCACGATCATCGCGGCAAGTCCCGCAACCGCCCATACCAGTTGCTTCACCAGGAATTCGTAAGCCGACCCAAACCGCTCCTTGGCCATCACCGCCGAGGCGCTGAAGATCATGACCAGCCCGATAAAAACCAGGATCGCAGTTACCGTGAACATCCAGCGATCAACGCTGACCCGCTTAGCCATAAGTAATCTATTTCACCACGGAGACAAGCAGACAAGGAGGAGTTTCAGCCCCCCAATCTAGGAAGGGTGATAACTGACTTGGTTCGCGTGGAGAGCCGGGCGTCCACGCCCGGCCAGAACGGACGAGACGCCCGTCCCTCCAAGGTGCTAAGTTGATCGAGCCATCGCCAGCGAATGCACCGTCTCTTTGAACACCCGACCCCGATGTTCGTAATTCTCGAACTGATCAAAGCTGGCGCAAGCCGGAGCAAGAACAATAACGTCGCCGGCCACCGCCGATTCGCTGGCGCGCCTCACCGCATTTTCCAGAGTCTCAGCATGTTCGATTTGGGCAGCACCCTGAATCTGCGATTCGATCTTGGCGGCAGCGGCCCCTATGGTGTAGACGCGCTTCACACGCAGTTGCAACAAATCAGCCAGCACGGAGTAGTCGCTGCCCTTATCCTTGCCCCCGAGAATCAGGTGCAGGTGCGGAGGAATGTCCGCCGGGAACGCTTCCAGTGCCTTGATGGTTGCGTCAACGTTCGTGGCCTTGGAGTCGTTGTAGTAATCCACGCCCGCGACCCGAGCCACAAATTCCAACCGGTGCTCGACGGCTTTGAAATTCCGGACAGCCTGGCGGATCTGTTCAGGCTGGCAGCCGACAAGCATGCCGATGGAAACTCCCGCCAGCACATTTTCCAGGTTGTGCGCGCCTTTCAGCGGTACTTCCGCAAGCGGCATGATCTCGCGTTCGCTATGGCCGTCCCGGAAATAGATATGCGTGCCACGGGCAAGGGCTCCTTTTTCAATCTCCTTGCTTCGGCTGAACCAGAACAACTGCGCCCGAGTCCGGTCCGACAAGCCGGCGGTGGTGGGCTCATCGGCGTTGAGCACGGAGAAGTCATCCGCAAGTTGGTTCTCAAAGACGCGCGCTTTGGCGCCGACGTAATTGACAAAAGTCTTGTGACGATCGAGATGGTCGGGAGTGATGTTCAGAATCACCGCGATCCGGGGACGAAATTCAACGATCGTTTCCAGCTGAAAGCTGGATACCTCCAGCACCGTCCAGGTCGCCGGCCCAGCCTGATCCACCAGGCTGATGGCCGGCGTGCCGATATTACCGCCAACCACCGTGGAGAACTTCCCCGCGGCAATAATTTCGCCGGCCAACGAAGTGGTCGTGGTCTTGCCGTTGGCTCCGGTAATGGCAACGATCGGACCAGCCATAAATCGCGCCGCCAGTTCGATTTCGCCAATAACCGGCTCTCCCAGGTTGCGCGCCTGTACCAGTTGCGGCG
>JBEKQC010000086.1:0-10487 GCA_049520095.1 Terriglobales bacterium | reverse complement strand
AGCGGAATGGTCGCCTGGATAGACGGAAGTTGCGCGCGTATGCTGTCGACCGTGCTAATGATGTTGGCGCCGGGTTGGCGGAAGATGATGACCGTAACCGAGCGCTTGCCGTTCAAATAGCCAGCAGCGCGGACGTTCTGCACCGAATTTGTCACCTCAGCGACATCGGACAGGCGGATCGCCGCACCGTTCTTATAACCGACGACGAGCGGCTTGTAGTCGTCCGCGTGCGAAATCTGGTCGTTGGCCAGGATGTCGGCGGTCACCTGGCCATCAGTGATTTGGCCCTTGGCCAAGTCGGCGTTCTGCAGGCTCAGCACGGACTGCAAATTCGCCAGGGTAAGTCCATAGCTGGCCAATTGCGTGGGATTCGCGTCCACACGCACAGACGGCAGCGCACCGCCTCCGACGGAGACTTGCCCTACGCCCTGGATCTGTGACAACTTCTGCGCGAGGACGGTGGAGGCTTCGTCATACATTTTGTCGGGACCGTACTTGTCGGAGGTAAGGCCGAGAATCATGATCGGCGAATCGGCAGGATTGACCTTGCGATAAGTCGGATTGCCCGGCAGGTTGGCGGGCAGATAGGTTCGCGCCGCGTTGATGGCGGCTTCCACATCGCGCGCCGCGCCGTCAATGTCGCGGCTGAGGTCAAACTGGATGGTGATTCCTGTGCTGCCAAGCGTGCTGGCAGAGGTCATCTCCGTCACCCCGGCGATATGACCGAGCTGCCGCTCCAACGGAGTGGCAACGGACGACGCCATAATGTCGGCACTGGCTCCGGGCAAGCCCGCACTCACTGAAATAGTTGGGAAGTCGACCTCGGGCAGCGGCGCCACCGGCAGCACCTCAAACGCAATCGCCCCGGCCAGGGCAATCGCCACCGTGAGCAGCGTCGTAGCCACTGGCCGGCGAATGAAGGGTGCGGAGATGATCATGCGGGCCCTGCCAGTTCTGCGCCTCCGGTTTCCGGCTGGGTCGATTTGTGCGCAAAGCGCTGCGCCAGATTGTCGAAAAAGATGTAGATGACGGGCGTGGTGTAAAGCGTAAGCACCTGGCTCAGCAACAGTCCGCCCACCATGGCGATGCCCAGCGGCCGGCGTAACTCGGAACCGAAACCAGTTCCCAGCGCCAGCGGCAGCCCCGCCAGCAGCGCGGCCATGGTGGTCATCATAATGGGGCGGAAGCGGAGCAGACAGGCGTCGTAAATTGCATCCGTCGCGTTCTTCCCGTGCTTCCGCTCACCTTCCAGCGCGAAGTCGACCATCATAATGCCGTTCTTTTTCACAATCCCGATCAGCAGAACGATGCCGATGATCGCCACCACGCTTAAATCCTGGCGAAACATAAGCAGGGCGAGGAAAGCGCCGACGCCCGCCGACGGTAGCGTGGATAGAATGGTTATCGGGTGGACAAAGCTCTCATACAAAACTCCAAGCACGATGTACACCGTGACCAGCGCGGCCAGAATGAGCAACGGCTCATTGGCCAGCGAAGCCGTGAATGATTCTGCAGTGCCTTGAAAACCGGCCTGCAGGCTGGGTGGCATGTGCATGTCTTTCTGCACTTTGTCGACCGCCGTAATCGCCTCACCCAGAGCAGCATTCGGCGCAAGATTGAACGATACGGTGATCGCCGGAAATTGACCCTGGTGGGTAATGGCGAGCGGCTCTGTCGTCTGCTCAAAATGCGAGAAAGCGCTCAGCGGCACGGCACTGCTCGTGGCCGAACTGGTGGCGCCGGCAGAGTTTGCTCCCGTGCTCGACGTCGACGAGGCGCCCGGCAAAAGCGCGTTCGCGGGAGGAGAAAGAGTATTTGCCGATGGAGTGTAGAGGGCAGAACCGGTTGCCGCATTCGATCCCGCAGAGGATGATCCCGACGACGCGAAAGAGGAAGAGGCTCCGGTACCGCTTGCGCCGGAAGACGCGTTGGACTGGATGTAGAGATGGTTCAGCTTGTTCGGGTCTTTCTGGAATTGCGGCGCACTCTCCAGCACAACGTGGTACTGATTCACCTGCGTATACATCGTGCTGATCTGCCGCTGACCGAAAGCATCGTACAGCGTGTTATCGATGGTCGTCGGCGCGATGCCCAGTCGCGAGGCGGTGACCCGGTCGATCACCAGAGTTACGGCCAGCCCGCCCAATTGTTGATCGGTGGCGACGTCTTCCAGTTCTGGCAACTGCTTGAGCCGGCCGACGAAACGGTTGGTCCAGTCGTTGAGTTCATTGGCATCGGGATCTTCGAGCGTGTACTGGTATTGCGTGCGACTCACCCGGTCGTCCACGGTAATGTTCTGCACCGGTTGCATAAACAACTGGATCCCCTGAACCTGGGTCGCCTTGGAGTTGAGCCTGCGGATCAGGTCTGACGCGCTGATCTTGCGCTGGTCGAGCGGCTTTAAATTGATCGACATTCTGCCGCTGTTGATCGTTGTATTCGTGCCATCGGCGCCGATAAACGACGAGACGCTTTCCACCGCCGGGTCATCCAGAACCGCCTTGGTAAGCTCTTGCTGCTTCGCTGCCATGGCCGTTGAGCCAATCGTCTGCGGCGCTTGCGAGATGCCCTGGATAACGCCCGTGTCCTGTACCGGGAAAAACCCTTTGGGGATGATGATGTAAAGGAAAACCGTAAGCAGCAGGGTGGACACGGCGACCAGCAGCGTAATCGTCTGGAATCGCAAGACAACTTTCAGCGTGCGGCCATAGAACGCGATCATCCCCTCGAAAGCACGCTCCGTGAATCGATAGATGCGTCCCTGCTGCTCTTTTGGGTTGTGCCGCAAGATACGCGCACTCATCATGGGCGTCAGGGTAAGCGAGACCACTGCTGAAATGACGATGGTGACGGCCAGAGTCACGGCAAATTCGCGGAACAAGCGCCCCACCACGTCGCCCATAAATAACAGCGGAATCAGTACGGCAATGAGTGACACGGTCAGCGAGAGAATTGTGAAGCCAATTTGCTCCGCACCCTTGAGCGCCGCTTCCATGGGTGGATCGCCCGCTTCGATGTAGCGCGCGATGTTCTCGATCATCACGATGGCATCGTCCACCACGAAACCGGTGGATATGGTCAGCGCCATCAGCGATAAGTTGTCCAGGCTGTAACCAAGGATGTACATCGCCGCAAAAGTGCCGACTAGTGACAGCGGCACAGCCACAGCCGGGATGATGGTGGCGTAAACACTCCGTAAGAAGAGGAAGATGACCAGCACTACGAGTCCGACGGTCAACAGCAATTCGAACTCAACGTCGGAAACCGATGCTTCGATGGCAGTGGTGAGATCGGTGAGCGTGGTCACCTGAATGCCGGTGGGCAGGTTGTTCTCAAGCTGCGGCAATAGGGCCTTGATGCTCTTGACCACGCTGATGGTGTTGGCCCCGGGCTGGCGTTGCACGTTGAGGATGACTGCGGGAGTCTGGTTCATCCACGCTGCCTGATTACTGTTCTCTACGCCATTCACGATTTGTGCCACGTCGGTCAGCATCACCGGTGCGCCGTTCCGGTAGGCAACCACAACCTTCCGATAATCGTCGCTGGTGACCAGTTGATCGTTGGCGTCGATCTGGTAATCCTGGCGCGGCCCATCGAAGTTGCCTTTGGCTGCATTCACACTGGCCTGGGTCAGCGCTGTGCGCAGGTCTTCCAGGTTAATG
Organism: Terriglobales bacterium; assembly: GCA_049520095.1. GTDB lineage: Bacteria > Acidobacteriota > Terriglobia > Terriglobales > Acidobacteriaceae > Acidiflorens. Next base: position 6,825 of record JBEKQC010000086.1, on the reverse strand, counting down.
CCGTAAGACGACAGAGCGGTGGGATTGGCTTGAATTCGGACGGCGGGCTTTTGGCCGCCGCTGATGGTTACCAGGCCGACCCCGTTGAGCTGCGAAATCTTGGGCGCAAGGCGCGTGTCCACCAGGTCCTCGACCTGAGAAAGCGGCATGGAACTTGAGGTGATCGCCAAGGTAAGCACAGGCGCATCGGCTGGATTCGTCTTACTGTAGACCGGAGGCGAGGGAAGAATCGATGGCAAAAGACTCTGCGACGCGTTGATGGCAGACTGCACCTCTTCCTCGGCTACATCAATATTCAGAGTGAGGTTGAACTGCAGCACAATGACGGAAGTGCCGCCGGAACTGGTGGAGGTCATCTGGCTCAAACCCTGCAGTTGGCCGAATTGACGCTCCAGTGGCGCCGTCACCGTGGTCGCCATCACCGTCGGGCTTGCTCCAGGATAAAACGTGAGTACTTGAATGGTCGGATAGTCCACTTCCGGCAAGGCCGAGACTGGCAGTTGCGTATAACCAACAATACCGACCAAGAGGATTGCCGCCATCAGCAAAGCGGTGGCAACTGGCCGCAAGATGAACGGACGAGATGGACTCACGGGGCGCTGCTCCCGTTCGTACCGGCCGCGGCAGGCTTGGTCGAAGCGCTATTCGAAGCTTTGTTCGCTATGACGACCGCGGTGTTGTCCTGCAACTTATCGAAACTGCTGTTGGCAACAACGTCTCCGGGATTGATGCCGTCAGCCTGTGTCATACCGCCGTCGGTGACTCCCGGCTTTATGCTGCGCATGTGCGCGATATTGTTTTGAATCACATATACGAACGATGCTTGGCCGTTTTGTTGGATGGCGGAGGCGGGAATCACCGTCACTCCCTGCAACGTATTCACCAGCAGCCGCGTGTTCACAAACTGGTTGGGGAAAAGCGCATCATTCTTATTGGCAAAGATAGATCGTGCCTTTACTGTCCCCGTTGTAGTGTCAATCTGGTTGTCGAGCGTCAGCAGTTCCCCGCTTGCGATCTTCGTCTGCGCAGTGCGATCAAAGGCATCGACGGGGAGTTTCGCCTTTTTCTGCAGACGCGCTTGAACCGGGCCCAGACTGTCTTCCGGGATTGTGAAAATTACCGTGATAGGCTCCAGCTGCGTGATCACGGCCAGAGTTGCGGTTCCAGAAGACTGCACCACGTTGCCCGGATCCACCAGCCGTAGACCCACGCGGCCGGCAATGGGAGCGGTGATATGGCAGTAGTCGACCTGAATCTGGTCAAATTGCACCGTTCCCTGATCGTTTTTTACTGTGCCCTCGTCCTGCAACACAATCTTTTCCTGGTCATCTAGGAGTTGCTTGGCAATGGCCTTGCGCGCCCAAGCGTCACGGTAGCGTTCCAGATCCATACGCGCTTGGGCGAGTATGTTCTCGTCCCGCTCAAGCGTGCCTTGCGCCTGCAAAAGAGTCGCGCGGTAGGTACGCGAATCGATGTCAATCAGAGGATCGCCCTTACTTACCAGCTGACCCTCCTTAAAGTGCACGGCGACGACCAAGCCATTCACCTGGCTGGTAATCGAATCGGTATAGACCGGAGTGACCGTACCGATTTCGTCAAGGTAAACGCCAATGTCACCTTTCTTAGCCGTCGCGGTCGTAACCGTGATCTTCGCCGGCACGGGCACGACCTTCCTCTCGTTATGGAGGTGACGCCATACCAGCACCACTACAAGCACAAGGACGAGCAACAACAGAATCCATATGACGACCCAAATTACTTTGCGTCGGTGGGAATCCGTACCGTGAACCGGGAGTTGATGGCTAGGATCGATGGTGGGATGCTCATTGGTGTCAACGGTCAATCGGAATCTCCTTTTGGCTCCGAATAGCCCGACATTATATGCCCCCGCGTGTTTTCCAGAGTGAGCTGTTCTGCACAGGTCGAATGGGAATCAAGTCTGTGCAGTACTACTCACTTTTTTGCGGATGTCGCAAACAGATCTGCTGAATCGATTTTCCCGAGATGACGGTGGCGCCGAAACAAAGCGGCGCAGGCCCCAAGCAGTGGACCCGCGCCGATAGTGGTTAGAGTGGTTGCGCCTTTAAGAACGAGCCGCTATGGTGCGAAGCTAAGTGTAAGGTTAACGCCAGGAAACGATGCGTTGCACAGGTAATACACGCCGTTAATTTCGATCACATAAACGTCTTGCGTGTAGAGCCAGTTGCTGGGCCACACGTCAACGAATCCGAAGGAATAGCCACCGTATTGGAAGCGGTGACTGCGGTAGTCGCCTTGGCTGACATGGAACGTGTGTTGCTGCCCAAAATTGGCCTTGAATTTGTCTGCGGGAATGCGGCCACCACCGTTACCAGCGGCATGCTGTTCCGGCTGCGCGTTCTTCTCTGCCGGCTTTGCGTTCTTGTCCTCTTGCTTTGCGTTCTCTTCGGGTTTAGTGTTCTTCTCCTGCTGCGCCGCGGGCTTTTCCGCTTGCTTTGCGGCTGGTTGCGTTTGTTTCTCGTCCTGGGCAGGCTTGGCTTTCTGTTCTTCCTGCTGGTCGTGCTGCTCCTGCTGGGCGAACGCCGGTGCAGCGGCTACGAGGGTCAAAGACAGAACTGCGGTGCTGATAAATCCAACTAGTTTCATAGGTGTTGCCTCCATTGTTGATCGCTACGTACGCTTGCTTTATCGCAAGCTTCCTGTTGTCGCGTTGACCGGGCTGCCGATGGCTTCGCCGGACACGAGAAGTTCCACTCTCCGATTCTGCTGCCGTCCGGAGGAGTTATCGTTTGAAGCTACTGGCAAAGTGTTGCCAAAGCCTCTGGCCGAAACCGAATTCGTCGCAACGCCTTCTTCCACCAGGTAATCGCGAACGGATCCAGCACGATTCTCAGACAATGTTTGATTCATTTCATCGCCGCCCACATTGTCTGTGTAGCCGCCGACTGCAATGTCGAGTCCGGGATAGGCAAGCAGAATACCGGCGACTTTCGCCAGCTTCTCTCGTGCCCCCGGCTTCAACGAATATTTTCCGGTGTCAAACAATACATCGGACATGCTGACGATGAGACCGCGCGCGCTATCGCGAGTCTCGAGAATGGCATTCAACTGCTCCGACAACTTCGTACGCATAGCCGCTTTGTCGGTTTCCGCTTGTTGTGCACTCGCCTGCGCCTGCTGCGCAGCTAAACGAGACTGCTCCGCATCAGCCTGTGCTGCGGAGACTGCATCGGCGGACGAAGCCTCGCTGGCCGCCATGTCGGACTTGGCTTGCGCTGTCGCAGTTTGCGCTTCGGCAGCATCGGCGCGGGCCCTTGCCGCATCCGAATCGGCCTGAGCCTTTGCCGCTTGAGCTATCGCAGCATCGGATTGGGCTTGGTCCTTCTGCCGAATCGCGTTATCGGCGCGTTCTTGCGCTTTAATCTGAGCATCCGCTGAATCCTGACGTTCGTTTGCCAAGCGTATCTCGTCCAGTTTCTTGACTGCGATTTCACGGGCATCTTCGGCAGTCTGGACCGCGTCGCGTGAGACTGCGATCAACGGCTTGGTGTCGATATGTTTACTGGTGGCATATTCGTCGGCATTGTTCATCAACTGGACAGCATGTTGATAGCTGTCGCTGGCATATTGCTCGGCTCCCTCGGATTGCGCGATGCGCAGTGCGTTCCGAGCCTCGAAGAATTCCAATGGCAACCTGGCATTCAGAACCACGGGGTCAAACTTGTAGCCGGTGGGAATGTAGCCGCCGCGCTCCATCAGTTCGTATTTTGCATTCACCGCCTCGGTGGTTCCCTTGGTGCTGTCGCGAACCACATTTTCAAGTACGACCAGATTGCTCGGTTGCCGCACGGCATAATAAGGTTCCGCGGTAACGATCAGAGCGAAAGCCTGAAGGTCGCTGGTTACGCGCAGCTTGCTGCGGTGGTTGTCGCCGACTAACACTTCGCCCAAGTTCACGGCGCGGCCTTCGGGAGAAATCGCCCACAAAACATAGGTGAGGTACTCATTGCCGAAAGTCGTCGGGACCTGCAAGTCGCCAAATTCCGCGTCAATCTCAATGGATCCCCGCCTGCTATTCACCTTGGCTTCACCGTTCGCCGAGGGCATCAAGTCCGTGCCCGCGAAGTCAAGCTTGCTGGCCCCGCTGCGATGCTCGTAGTCGACAGCCTGCACGCTGCGGCTGACTACGTTCACTCGAAATATCGGCGTCGGAGTCATGGGCTCGACGACCATGGTTGTTTGGCGGTTCGTTTGAGCAAATGCGCTCAGACTACTAAGGGTGATTCCGAGTGTTAGAAAAAACTTAGCCTTCACACTATCTCCTTGGGGCAGAGGTCTGCCGGGTTACGTTGTTTACGCGTTAGCTGACTGCGTTCCCTGAACCATCGCCTGTCGGATGGTCATCCCTTCCCAAGGCGGATATTGGGCAGAGAATGGAACAGCCCAGTGACATTCAGGATCCATAGAACCACGGCAATGACCACGATGCCGTTGAAAATTGACTTGATGGTTCCCTGCATGGGAATGAAGCGATTCACCAGCCACAGGAGGACGCCCACCACGATCAGAACTTCCAGCAGTTGAATTAGAGGCATAATCTTTGACCTTCCTTGTTTCTTGGGTTGCGCGACTTTTAGGGTCGAATCGTGTCCTGCCGCGGGGTTTCGCGGCGTACACACGGATGAAGAATGCCGATTGGCTGGATGTGGTCGCTGCGCTGTGCGTTGATCGGACCCCGAACCGCAGCCACCTAGAATCGGAGCTACGAATCGGCGTTCGCGGCTCCGTCTACACACTCAGGAGATTAAAGAATGACAGGTGTGGACTTTCGCGTCTGAGCAAGATAGCTCACTTATGAAGACCAAAATCGCCATGCCTGCGCCGGCGACACACAAGCAGTGGCGGGTAGTGATTGCTTTCGACGTTGATCAGGGTTGTTTCGGGAGAAGTCATGACAGGTTTGTCGGCCTTTCCGATTTTTGCAGCGCGCATTTCCAGGAGTGCCATCAATGCATTGAGCCGATCGACGATGGTGACGACTCGTAAGCCGACTACTCGTTACCGATCTGGCCCGCGCACGCTGCGAATACTAGCGAAGTAGTTGTCGAGCGCGCGGCTCTTGGTCGATCTGCGTCCGCAGGCCCGCTCCCGGCCAACTTTAGCTCCGTTTTCTGAATCATTTGCGACCACAAGGAATCCGGATCGGAATTGAAAACCGTTCCTGCATCCGCCGGAAAAATGAACCACGCGCCCAGTTCCACCTCCTTCCGCAGTTGATCGTTAGTCCATCCGGCGTCGCCCAGGTAAACATGAAAACCTTTAGGGTCAGGTCGAGCCGAGATGGTCTGTTCGAAGAGGGTCTTCGTGGAAATCAGGTAGACCGCACCGAAAATGTGCTGAGCTCCTTCGACCTTCGCCGGCGACTGGAGCAACGCAAACACCGCTGGAGTTTCTACCGGACCTCCGAGATAGACCGGGTCTGAAAGGTGTTTCGCCGTCTTGAGCCCCTCAAGCACTCGTGAAAGCGGGACATCTGTGCGCCGGTTGAGAATCAGTCCCGCCACACCGTCGGCATCATAGTGAACCAGCAGGACTACCGTCTTAGCGAAATGCGGATCGGCGAGCCCCCGGCTCGCCACCAGCAATTTTCCGGCACCCAGATCCTTGGCATTTTTGGATTGGACCGGAAGAAAAACAGTCGGCCGGATTTCGTTTTTCGCGCGGAATGCCTTGACCCAGTTCGATCGGCCTAACCTATTCACCGGCGGGCCCATGTTCCAGAGCGGCCCATCGGGGGCAAGCGCCGGATCTTGCCGCCGCGAATTCGGCGTCGGTACATCAAATCCCTTGATCTGAACGTTTGACCTTCCGACCGCAACGGAAGCAATAATCGTGGCTAGCATTGTGAAAAAGCACAGTTTGTGTAGAGACATAGCTGCTCTCCTCACTGGGAATCATGTCCTTTGTTCCGAATACCCTGGCACACCCAGTGAAATTATAGTCAGTAGCCTGCGGGCATGGTTTCGTGACTATGCGCCCACTCAGATTAGTACCGAGAAACGCCCTTTTCGTCATTCAAGGTTTACCCTCGCTAAACGATCACTTCCGGATTGCCGACCAACCATCCAGAATTGCCGCATCTTTTGCAACGTGCTGGGCAGGCTATAATTGCGCACACCAATGGCCCTCTCCGCAGGCACCGAGCTCGGCCCCTACGAAATCGCCTCCCCGCTCGGCGCAGGTGGTATGGGTGAGGTGTATCGCGCCCACGACACGCGGTTGGGGCGTGATGTTGCCATCAAGGTTCTTCCCAAATCATTCTCGTCTGATCCCGACCGCCTGCAACGGTTCCAGCGGGAAGCCAGGGTCTTGAGCGCGCTGAATCATCCCAATCTTCTCGTTATCTATGATATCGGGGTGCAAGACGGCGTGAACTACCTGGTGTCTGAGTTGCTGGAAGGTCAGACGCTCCGCGAGCGGATGAATGGCACTGCGTTACCGTTGCGCAAGGTTACCGAGTATGCCCTGCAACTCGCGAATGGGTTAGCGGCGGCGCACGATAAAGGAATTGTTCATCGTGATTTGAAGCCGGACAACGTATTCGTGACCCGCGATGAGCGGGTCAAGATTCTCGACTTCGGGTTGGCAAAGCAGACACGTGTGGCAGCGCCTGCCGCGGATAGTGCAACCCTAACGAGCCCTACGCCAACGCTAGCAGGCGTGGTTTTGGGCACGATCGGCTATATGTCGCCAGAACAGGTGCGCGGAGAAACGGCCGACCATCGCTCTGACATTTTCAGTTTCGGCGCAATTCTGTACGAACTGCTTTCCGGAAAGCGCGCTTTC
>JBEKQC010000085.1:0-10607 GCA_049520095.1 Terriglobales bacterium | reverse complement strand
GGGAGGCGACGATCTATTCCAAGCATACTTGCTAAACAGCGCCGCCACTGTCTACGTAGCAGGCGCGGACGGAACCACGTATACATTCGAGGCTGGCGGCGGGAATGAGACCTGGCCCTCCATCGCACGCTGACAACCAAGCAAGTCCGCGAAACCGAGGCAGAAGCTGTGGCCTTTGTAGTTTGGCGGAGAGGGAGGGATTCGAACCCTCGATACAGGTGTTAGCCCGTATAACGGTTTAGCAAAATGAAGCCGTCCTGGGCCTGTTGTTCGGATTCAATAACATACGGCGGAGACAACAGGCGATTTTTGGCCTGAAATGCTCCTGTTCGGGCGCAGTTGTGCAGCAGTTGTGCAGCACGCCGACACTTCAACGCAGGTCCGCACTCATCCCTGCACCTCAAAACCGTTGTGGTGCATTTGGTGTCGACCGTTAGGCGTGATTTCCCGGAAGCAACCGACTTTCGCAGCGGCTCAAAGTCTACCGAGATCCAATCGATTAGCGAGAACGATTTCGAGTGTTTGGCGAGCACCGGCGTGAACACGCCAGGTACAGTGTTTCCAAATTCGGGTCCCGTGAACATTAGATTTCCCGCACGATGATTTATGACCCACCAATCTTGCCGTGGTTCAACTGCCCGGGTAGGGACGCCCATTACTGAGCGCCCCGGACGGATCCGTACGCGCGCGTCTACGCGTACGGCTCTTACGATGGATGAGTGGCGTTGAAGCGCGCATCAGGATAGGGATGGAGGGACATGGGGTTTGGGGAATCGATCGCAAAAAGAGTGGGTCAGTCGCTCCCACCACACCCGTGCTCGTTGGCTCTGCCACGGATAAGAACACCTCGCCACAGCCAGTCAACACAACGTTGAAAGATGCGCAGCTGAGTCGTGTTCCCCGGCACCGCGCAGTATTGGTGATAACCCGGCACAGCTTTCCGAAGCCCGGCACCGACCTGGGCCATTGCGACATGTTTCGGCGCTGAGCTCAGCCTTGATGGCTTTCAGCTTCGCGACCATCCGCTGCTTCGCCGTGATCCGCCAGACAATGAAGGCATTAGCTGTGATCATCGCATGGGAACCCGAGGGGAACAAGGAATTGTGACCCCGGTCACTGACCAGGTGTCAGGCGATGCGCGTACACTGTGCTCGTTCTGGGATGCAAAATGGAAATCCCAGATAAAATGGCGGCTGTTTTCGGACCGAAAACGGGAGCCCTTTTGCAGAAAGTGCTTTGCGCCTCCCAGCGTTAACCAGCGTGATCACTCGGTGCTGCATTCTTCGAATGCTAAGGAGGCCGGATGCCGAGTCCCACTCGCGAGTTCGTTCAGGAAACGAGACGCCGTGCAGAAGCTGGCGAACCGTCCGCGCAGTGCAATCTCGGCATCTTCCATGCGTTCGGCAGAGGAGTGCCGCAGGATTTGCAGGTCGCGGCCAAGTGGTACCGGCGAGCAGCAGAACAGGGGGATGCACAGGCCCAATACAATCTTGCTGTCCAAATTGGCGAAGGGCAAGGTGTTCCCGAGGACCATGAGGAGGCGTTCCGCTGGTCTCTCCGCGCCGCTGAGCAGGGTCACGTTATAGCTCAATTCAATGTTGCGATTTCGTGCGGTCAGGGCATTGGGACGGCGGAAGACCAAGTCGAGGCCCTCAAATGGATTATTCTGTCGGCACGCGGCGGCAACGCAGAAGCTGCCGCCGTTCGCAACTCCGTGATTCAGCAGTATTCGCAAGAACAGATCGGCGAAGCGGAAAGACGTGCGGCTGCGTGGCAGCCGAAAATGGAGCGCAACGACCAGGACCTGAATCGAAGAATCGTTACGGAGAATCCGATCTAATGACAGATTTGGCCGAGCGATTCACATGAGATATGTTCTCGTCTGGCAAAGAAAATTCTGCTCCAGATGCAGTTGACAGGTAAGGCTCCGACTCCATGAACGATGTAGTTAGTTGATCCCAAGAGTTATGGAGGGCTGCCATGTCTTACAAGAAGTGGGATTCATCGCTTCGGTCCTTATGGGGCTTCAAAGCCTCTCGCATCACGAATCGCGATCTCTCCGTCCTCCACAAGGTGTTCAACTCCTTCAAAATCGATGAAAGCAATAGTTCCTGGCATTGCGAAAGGGAGGGGTTACAAGTGGATGCCACAGTTGGCGTACAGCGTGAGCGTTACGTGTTCAACTTCATGAAATTGTGTCGGCCCCTCTTTTTCGTGATGCGTCAGCGTCTCTGGCTGCTGAATGTGAACAGGGGCTGGACGCCCATAAGGGAAAATTGGTGTTGGAAAGAAAGCCTAGCGTATTACCTTCGAAAGGTGATTGAAGAAGGAAGTGGGCTTTCATATCCATCCGCAGGCGAGGCAATCCGAGAGGTGCAGGATCATTACTGGAGTCGCTCGTGGTTCGGGTAGCAGGGATCACACAACGCATAGTAAGGAAGCTTTGCCGTAATCCGTGCGCTGTCTCACCACGTCTAGCTCGAGCTGTGGGCTTTCTTTGAATGCCCGAGGGAAAGAGTGCCTGATTCTACATCAAACGGTTCTCCAGCATCCCTAAGGCTTCCCACACGGACCATTCGCGTCTTCATCTCCTCCACCTTCGATGATCTCAAAGAGGAGCGGAATGCGCTTCAAGAAAAGGTGTTTCCACGGCTTCGCCGCTACTGCGAGAGGCTGGGCTGGACATTTCAGGCGATCGATCTCAGATGGGGCGTGAGCGCCGAAGCAGCGTTAGACCAGGGCACAATGCGTATCTGCCTGGCTGAAATCGCACGGTGCCAGTCGGTCACGCCTCGGCCAAACTTCGTCATCCTATTGGGCAGTCGCTATGGGTGGCGCCCGTTGCCCTCCGAGATTCCTGCGGCGGAGTTCGATGCCCTTCTTGGCGCCGTGCCAGAGGAGAGCCGCGGGCTTCTGCTGTGGCGTGACGATCAGCCTGTCGAGCATAAGGGCTGGTACCGACTGGACCAGAATGCGGACCCGCCGGAGTTCATACTGCAGCCTCGAGTAGGGCGCTTCATCGATCAAGAAATTTGGGTCCGCGAGGTGGAGCAACCACTCGGGGAAGCTCTTCGTCGCGCAGCTAGGCGAGCGGGGTTTTCAGAGCAGCACATGCTGAAATATGAGGCTTCGGCGACCGAGCAGGAGATAGATGCTGGAGCCCTTGCGCAACCAGATGCAGGTGAACACGTTCTGGCATTCTTTCGCGAGTTAAGTCCTCCCCATGATGCCGATCTCGACACATGCCCCCCGGCACTGCGGAAGTATTGGGATTGCACACCTGAAGGCGCACTCGACGAGGATGCTGCGTTGCGTCTAGCCACCCTCAAGCGGCGGCTGCGAATGCATCTCTGTGCCCACCGGGTCCACTCGCGGGATGCAACCTGGAGCAAACGCGGCATCGGCATGGACCATATCCGATGGATGTGTGCGATCGTATACCGCAATCTGCGTCGGACTATCCGAAGGCAGATTCTTCGCCCGCAGGAACTGTCGGCCACTCGCGAAGAGCAATTGCGCCATGACGAGTTTGCGTTCAAGCGTTCTCGCGATTTCACGGGACAAGCGGCAGCCATACAAGTGATCACGAAGTATATTGAGGGCGAAAACAGCCGGGCCCCCCTCGTGTTCTATGGGCCGTCAGGATCGGGCAAGTCAGTTCTGTTGGCGGAGGCAGCGCTCGAATGCAGAGGGCGGAGGACAGCTGCCATCTGCCGCTTCGCCGGAGTGACCGCAGAATCAACTCAGGCTGCCTCACTACTCAAAGGGCTCTGCAACGAAATCGACATCTTGTATGGGAAGTCCGCATCTGAACTTCCCACAGATTTCGATCTGCTGGCCAGCGAATTCCAGAAACGACTGGAGTTGCCCTCCGCGCGGCGGCCGCTTGTTTTGTTTATCGACGCGCTGGATCAGATCAGCGCGCAGAACTGGAATTGGCTCCCACAAACTCTTCGTCCCCACACGCGAATCGTGCTATCGAGCACGCCTGGATCTGCGCTTGAGAGATTGCGCTCGCGACTGCCGGAACAGTGCTTTCATGTGCTCGATTCGATGAGTCCGGAAGATGCGCGAGTGCTCCTCAGGAAATGGTTGGCGCGTGCCGGGCGTCAATTGACTCCTGATCAGACTTTGGCTTTGTTCGACGGTTTTGCCGCATGCAAATTGCCTCTCTATCTACGGCTGGCCTTCGAAGGGGCGCGGCTTTGGCATTCATACGATTCCTCCTCTCCGCTGCCCAGTTCGATTGACGGCATGGTCGAGCGGCTGTTTGAGAGATTGAGCGAGGAGAAGAATCATGGGCGTCTCCTGATGAGCCGTGTTGTCGGCTACCTAGTTTCCTCTCGAAGAGGCCTAACGGAAAGCGAAATGCTTGACCTCTTGGCCGGCGATGAGGACTATTGGAGCGACTTTTCCCAACGGATTGTGCGGCACGATCTACCTTCGCGCCGGCTGCCAGTTGTCATCTGGCTCCGTCTGTACCACGACCTGAGTCCTTATCTTTCATGGCGATCTCTGGGCGGAACTACCCTCATGACATTTTTCCATGCGACTTTCGCTGCGGTGGCGGATGGCTGGTGTCCAGACGGAAACTGGACCAGCCAGATGGCTCACCGACGGATGGGCGCGTACTTTCAGCGGGCGGCCTGTCCTAAACGCCGCGGGCAATGGGCGCTGGGGTCCCGCCGAGCGCTATCTGAGCTCTCCTACCAGCGCCGGTCCGACATCCGGCAGCGCTACCGGCAGCATCTGTTCGGAGATGTCTGCTTTGTTGCGGCGGCTGTCGGGCGTGGGCTGCTGGATGAGCTTCTCGAGGATTTAAAGGCGGCTGAGGTGCCGCTCATGCAAGAAGCCGTTCTCTCTGGTCTGGGAGGTATCCGTGCACGTCCAGAACTTGCGGAGGTCATTGCCGTAAATCGGCTGCGCAATCAGAAACTGCCACTTGCCCTCGCCGCATATCTGAAGCGCGCAGAGGCCGAGCTGGACCGCCGCGGTATTTGGATAAGCGCTCAGACTCCCTTGGGGCAACAACGAAGCGTAGCTGGCGTGATCTCGGTAACGCCTCTGCGAGGGGTGTTTCATGCCCTTGCGGACGGGCCAACGCTGGAGGAATACAGTCTCGCCACTTACCAGTTGGTCGGCCGGAGAACTTTGCCATCGGCTGCGAACGAACACACCCTGGTAATCGATTCAGCGAAGGAACGCATAGCATGGGCCGATCCAACTGGTGTGTACCTGGAAGGCGAGCGTCTGCCGCTGAAGCTGCGCTACCCGCCGCACTGCCTCAGCTTCTTCGGAGGCCTCATTGGTATCGATGAATCGCATGCTCTTGTGTGGTACGACCTTGATCGGCGTACAACGTGTGTCCTGGCAAAAGACATCGCGCCATCGTTCGCGAGCATCGCGTTTTCTGCCGATCGCCGGTCAGCCGTCCTCATCGATGGTGACCGATCACCCACTCAGAGAATCCTGCTGCTACGCCTGGAAATGGGCCAAGCACGGGCAACAGAATGGCTGCGGCCGTCTTTTCCAGTATCTTCGGCATGCCTGAACGAAACGGCTTCGGTCGTTGTGCTCGCAACCCGCAGCCGGCAACTGAAGGTGTACGACCTGGGAACGGGTTCGCTGCTCCAAGAAGTGAGCTATCGACTTGCTAGCGGCTTGCCTGCGCGAGGCATCGTCCAAGAATGCTGTGCGCTAACCGCAGAAGGTCGTCTCCACTGCCTCTTCGGAACCAACCGCGGAGAACTTCTGTCTTGGGACACTGCTAAGTGTGAAGTACGCAGACGAGGTTTGTACTCAGGGCTGTCAGAATCGGAGGTGTTGCGAGCACTCGAGCCCATTCCGGAGCAAGAACAATTTGTCGTGGCAACCGCAAACTGGATCCAAACTCTCTCGCCTGACGGGGAGGACTTGAGCGCAAGTCAGTCGCCGATTACCCAGTGCAGCTATTGGCCCGATGGCTGGCTCGTCCTTGCCAGTGCTGGTGCTAAATCGGTGACATGGTTCGAGAACAATGCCTGGCGCAATGAGTGCGTGATTCACAACGAGGAACCAGTAACGGTAGCTGCCTGCGGCAAGGGTGGCGCAACTTATGTGGGCTATAGGAATGGTGTAGTTGCGCGGCTCGCACCCGGACAGACGCTCGATGTGGAAGATGCCCTTGATCTGTTTGATCACTCAGTGTGCGCGGTTGTGCCCATGGAAAACGACCGTGTGCTGGCGGTCAGCGAGCGCGGGGAAATCAAGGTTGCGCATTTTCGTCCCGCAGACGTCGACCGCGTAATCCCGCACATCGAAAATCTGAGGCAAGAGCAGTTCGTGTGCCGGTTAGGAGATAGCGGAGAGTTCGTAAGTTGTGGACGATGTCATTCTGGGGATGGGCGCACATCAGTGATTGTAGTGCGCAACGATGGTTCTCGGGAAACCGTGCTCAAAACTCCGCAACTGGCGGTCGCTTTAGCTGGGGGTTCGGATGGCACCACCGTCTATGTCGCTCTCGAAGAGACCGTTTTGCGATATTGCAAGCAATCCGGTCGGTGGACAAACGAAGGAGAGCGAAAAACATCCGTTGAAGCGATGCTTGGCACCGCAGACGGAACGCTAGCGATTGTTCGACGAGAGCACGGATGCCGATGGTTGGAGATCTGGTCCGGTTCGGAAGATATGCAAACACTGGCCGCCACGGAGCTGCCTTTTGCCTCCACATCCCTGGCTGGCGCGGGTTCTGTAATTGCCATAGGTGCGGCTGATGGAAGGCATTGTCTGATGGAGATCCACAAGCAGGAGCAGGCAGATGAGGACCTACAGGCGCGATAACGAGGACAAGATTAACTCCCTGAATCGCTGTCACTTTGATGCCGAACACGGGTGGGTGCAGCTGGCTCTGGATCGACTCGCGGATGTGCGACAGGAGTTTCCGAATGACGGACACGTGGAGTACTGCGAGGCGCTGATCCGCAAAGACTTTCTAGGTCAAGGCGCAGTCGCCGAAGAGTTTTTTCTGAAGGCACTTCGTGCCGATCCCTCGTTCAAATTTGCGGCTTTCAATGCAGGCAAGTATGCGCGGTCATTTGACGAATTCCAGCGCCAGGCGCGTGCCGCTCGAGTCGTGTGTGCTGGCGATCCCGATCTGCAATTCTTTCGGCAGGTCGAGGAAGAGGCCCAGCACCTTCGATACGAGGTCGTCTTGGCGCAAGGTTGTCAGGAGTACCATGCGCACGGAAAATTCGGCGAGAGCGCCGCGCTCGCTGAGCTCAGCCTCGGGGCCGGGCCGCATAGCTTGGAAAACGAACTGGGGCTTAGGACCGGGCGTGCCCAGGCACTGCGCGAATTGGATAAAGCTGCGGCGAACTCCCGTACCACTCGCGGCGAAGGCTTCCCTCCGGAGGAGCGGCTGGCTCTCAAGGACGCAATTACGGAACTGGGCAAGGCCATCGAGCTCGATCCCGAGGATCACATCCTATGGAATTTTCAAAGCGCCTGGCTGAATCTGCTTTGTCGCTGGGACGACGCCATTGTTGCAGCTGACAAAGCACTCTCGCTCTGTCCCCAAGGATATCTGAAGCCGCTAACCAACAAAGCGCTGGCCCTGGCAGGAAAAGGTCAAAAGGAGGATGCCCGCTCGCTGGCCGAAAAAGCTCACGCATTGGCGAGCAAGTTGGGAGCCGAGGGAAGCGCAGACCGTGAACTGGCCAGGCATCAGCTGGAAGACTTAGGGCGGGAGACCGGTTCCGACGATGAGGTTTTGGCCGCTCTTGCCGAGCGCATCACAAACGGAGCGGGGCTCATTGCCAAGCAAGAGATGGCCCAGTGGCAAGACTCGAACGAGGGAGCAGAGCTGCTTAAGGGCCTTGAACAGCGATGCGCCGCCGCTGGTAAGGCATGGAGCGACCTGTACATTCGAATCGTCAGCAAAATGTTGATCTACTTCTGCCCCGCCACGGCATGGATCTCAATTCTTAAGTTGAGTGACAGTGATTCAGAGGCCTACAAGCATTGCCTCTACGCAGCGATTTACATCGCGGCGCATGATCCGGGCATAACTGGGCGCGATGCCTGTCGGTTCCTTGTTTATCTGCTTCTTGGTGCACGTGAGCCCGCCAAAATTCGGCGTTCCTACCGCGAGGCCATTCTGGGCCCTGCAGCGGTTGGTTCAGGCGCTTTTGCCGGTTTGGCGGACCGGATGAGATCCGAGCTCACAAGCGTTAATCCAAGCCTGGCGAAACTTGTAGCCAATCAGCCTGCGCTCACTGATCAGGAACTTGAGCATGCACGCAGCATCACATTGGCGCGGTTCCAGAATCTTGATTTTAGTGCGTCCGAGTCCTCCGACCGCAGGCTCTGGAGCTCCAGCCTGAACCAAGACGACACCGAGCATGCCAAGCCCATCACCCTGCAGAGATTCCCGCCAGATGCACGCACTCGCGAGGTCTCCTCTATCGGCCGGATTGGGTCCACTACCATCAATATCGTCATTGTGTCGATGCTCGTTGTGGGATTTGTCATTCCGCTCGCCGCGTCACCTCCCGTCTGTTTCCTCGCCTTCCTTGCCGCTTCTATAGTTCCTTTTTTCGCGGGAAAGTCACGCCGCGTGATCGATCCGATTGCCGGTTTTCAACATAAAACCCTCCTTTCTCCGAAGGACTTGCACTCCTGGGCAGCAGTTGTCTGTTTTGCCGGCGGTTATCAAAAGGCATATGACCGTTACGTCAACGAAGCGGGACGCGGATTCGACGAGAAGCTGCCGCTTGTTCTCTCACAGATCAAGGCCATCAACTACATTCACGCATGGAAAGTTCTGTTTCTCCTTCTTGGCGGCCTTCTCGCGTTCAGCATTTACGATACCTTTTCGTCTGGGCGGGCGGTTATCTGGCACGCTCCTGTTGTCACTGGTTGCGCTATGGGAGTCATCTGGGGTTACTCTCTTGGTGTCTATCGCCTTTGGCGAACGTGCCGACGCTTCAAATCGCGGGGGGGAGTACCGCTCTAGGGACTCTCGCTGTGAGGGCATACCACAATTCGGTTTGGGGGCTCGACTTCTTGACCGCACGGCGGCCGTCCCTAGGCTTCGATTCGTTAGGCTTCCGGAGGTAGTTGGATGCTTGGGAAAAAACTATTGACATGGGGGGCCAAGGTTGGGGCGGCACTGTTAGGAGCCTGGCTTGGCACGATGATCGGAGGAGGTAATCTCGGCGGAGGTATCGGCCTCTTGATCGGTTTAGCGGCAGCGGAAGTTATCATTTGGCTGCGTGGCGAGCCGGAGGGTGAGACAAACACGATCATCCCTGAGGACGCGATTCCGCAGCCAAAGCCTGACCAGCACGTCAAACGTGGAATGGACTACTTAGGGCAGGCTGATTTTCATAGGGCTCTTGTAGAATTTCGCGAGGCCCAAACGATTCTCGGGGACCTGCGTGATGATCGCAGCCGATTGCGAGCGCTCATTGGGCTAGCATTGTCGGAGTGGGCCGCCGGTAATATCCCTAGCGCAGAAGCGGCACTTGAGTTCGCGCAATTACGGCCAATTCGAGCGATTTCACAAGAATTGCAGGCTGTTTTCTCTGCAGTGCAGACTGCGTGGCGGAGAGGGAGGGATTCTCCGCGGCCCTTGAAAATAAAGGCTAAACCGTTGGTTCTCCGTATCGGCCTTGAATTTTCCCAGTTGTACTGGGGCCTTTTTCGGCCATTTAGGTAGCCGTTGAGGTAGCCGTACGATAGGTCATCCGGCTACGGAAGTAAACCAGCGCGAAAGACGCCATCATTGGGCTGTGCCCTGTCACTCAAGGGGCTCGCGGGTTCGAGTCCCAGCGTCCCGCCAAGTTTTTCGACCTGAAGCCCCTTCTTGCTGTCAAAAAGTCGGCTGCTTAAATTACTTCCGCTATACCGACTTCTCGTTGCTAATCCGGTCAACTTCCTCGAAGCCCGTTTCTGGATAGTGTCCGGTTAGCCGACGATCCACGCACTGGTGTTCAACTCCCCCCAAAAACCCGTGACCGATAGGTTTCGCTTGACCGCTAGCTCTCGTGTCCTACAATTACTTCTCAAGAGTCCTCCTGAAACGAGGCCGATACGGCGACACGCGATACTGGTAAGCTTTGGCCAACAACTCCCGCCGAAGATGTACTGCGGCGCGTCATTGATACTACTCCTGCGTTTCTGCACAGTTCTGATCCTGACGGCAATCTCGGTTTCTTCAATCAACGCTGGCTTGAATACCTTGGCGTCAGTGAAGAAGATCTGCAGGGCTGGGGCTGGACTGCTTTCATTCATCCTGAGGATTTAGAGGGAATGTTGACAAGGTGGCGTGATTGCCGTGCCAGCGGAGAAGTGTTCCAGTACGAAACCCGCGTGCGTCGTGCCGACGGACAATATCTCTGGTTTTTGCATCGCAACGTTCCCCAGTGGGATGACCAAGGCAACATCGTGATGTGGTATGGATCCAGTATCGAGATTGACGATCGCAAGCGTGCAGAGGAAGAGCTTAAGAAAGCATTTGACGAAATCAAAACGCTAAAAGACCAGCTGCACAAGGAGAACTTGGCTCTCAAGGAAGAGATTGATCAGGCATCCATGTTCGAAGAGATTGTGGGAGCATCGGATGCAAT
>JBEKQC010000084.1:0-10861 GCA_049520095.1 Terriglobales bacterium | reverse complement strand
ACGTTCGACAAGGACCAGGCGCACGCCACGCTCAATGGCGGAAAGACGGCCGAGATCAAGCTGAGGCGTTTTCAGGGAATGACTGACGAACCGGCGGTGCTGAAGAACGTAAAGTACTGGGGCACGCCGCGCAACGACGGCTTCGTCATGATGCCCAACGAGCTGGAGACGTACAAGCAAGGTCCCAAGGCCTACGAGTTCAAGGGAACCAACGGCTTCACGCTCACGTTCGACATGACGTCAAAAGACGTTGCGCCCCAGAAAGGCTCGATGAGTTACTAAAGGGCTTTCATGACCTCACCTGCCGCCCAATGCGCCAGAATCTTCTGGCGCAATGTTTTTGCCCCGCTAGCACGCCGCCCGATGTCAGGTTTTAGGCCCGACGGACAAGCATACAGAATCACAGTTGTTGATGTAACCAGGCGATTTCGCGTTTTGACCATGGTGAGCGTTGTGGCGATGTCACGCCAACCCACTGAGAATTGTGTCACTTCTTTACAGGCTCGAACTTAAGTACTCCATCGCCGGGCGGGATTGAGTTGCCCCATGGCTCCGAAACCTGGTTTTCGGGATAGTCAGATCCCGGCCCAAGATAGGTGAAAGCGGCGAATACGAAGGGAACCCCCTGCGACTGCAACACCGAGTTGTGATCGGTCACTTGCAGGTGTAGGTGAGCGCCGGTCGTGTTTCCACTATTACCAAGGAGCGCGAGCATATCTCCCCGGTGAACATGATCGCCCGTTCGCACCTTGATGCTTCCTCTTTGCAGATGGGCATAAGTGACAAAACGGCTTCGTGCAATCTGAAGGACAATGTGGTTTCCGGCAATGTTGTCGAGCGTAACAGAAGGTAGAACGCGCGGAGTGTTGTCGGGAAATTCGTCCACAACTTCCGTGATCTCCCCATCCGCTACGGCGAGAACTGGTTCTCGCCAGCCCCACCAATTCTCGTTCTTGCTTGCCTCGTCGTGACGAGAGTCGCCATTTGGTCCGATCTTGACCCAGTCGATGGCGAAGCGTTCCGGCGAGTAGATGTGCCCATCAATCGCGAAAATACCGCGGCGGTGGCTCGAACCATTGGCCGGCCCATCCCCAACGAGCCAGATGCCCCCATCAAAGGGAGGGCTCAGGACTGGAACCGGATTCTGGTCTACAGCGACCGAAAAATCTTCCAGCGTTGCATCACTGGGTTTATCAGTTCCCGTTGGAGTTGACGAAAAAACCAGCTGATGCCTGAGATTCGTAGGCGCAGATTTATTCGCCGGCAACTCGATCCACAAGAAGACGACGTTTCGACCGCCTGGATCAAGCGTTCGAGTGTTACCGCTGCCCGCACTCGAACCGCCGGACATCACCATTGGCGCTCCAATACGGATCATCGCAGCCGATAACTTCTCGCCTTCGAGAGTAGTGAGCGGATCGGGATTTTCCCGAGCGGAGAAGATTGAAATGCGCTTCAGTGTCAAGGGCACGACGTCAAAGTTCGTGAGATGAAGCTCGTAGACCAAGACTTTATTTTTGCCAATCGTCACCGGAATGGGTGGTGACGGGCATACCACCTCAACCCGCGGTCCTCGTTCTCGCGCGAAACAAGCAGACAGCAATACAAAGGCAATGGAAAGAACAAAGCCAGTCCGCGACAGGCGAAACTCATGCTGACCTGATTTCTTCAAGACGAGAGCCCCCACCCCCTTTAAGACGTTGCTAGTCAATTGACGTAAGCAGGCGTTTACACTCACAACCCTGGTCAATGAGTGTAATCGGGATGTTTCGCCAATGATCGGCTTTTGCCGCGACACTTCCTCTCCAAGAGGGTGTATGCGAGTCTAATCGTGGCTTGCCACTTCCCGGCTCTCATATAGGACAACGCGCTGCAGGACAGTCCCCTTGGGGTTGAGTTGGACAAGCTCAGACTTGGTGTGGAATTCCAAACCTTCTTTGGTTTGTCCGCCTGAGACGTTGCGCAGAAGCTGGTATTCGTGTTCAGGATCGAGCGATTCAAGTGGGAGCGGAGCGACCCTCCCAAAGATGCCTAGGTTGGCAGGTGCTGGGCCATCCTTTGCTGCGTCTGACCATCTCTGTCCGGGGTACTCAGTGGAACTAAGCAACTTTATTTTCCCCGATTTGTCGATCTCAATGACGTACTTCGTGACTACGTTGCGCCATCCAGAGATCTCTATATTGTCTTCACTACAGATCAAGTGGTAGACCGAGAACAACTCCGGCAACGTCACCTCGCCCGCAAAGTAAATGCCACGCTTGGGTTCAAATCTCAGCACTCTCAGCACGTGACCAACAACGCCCGGCGCAGTCCCTTCTCGCGCTTCATAGGCGAGATACCCTTTAGAGGCACAGAAGTAAGCGTCGGTTTTTGCGCGGGACGGCGTCGCAATGGCGAGGAATACCACAAGCAACGTAGAAACCACGGCTCTGTGGTGTCTCATGTCGTAAGCTACTGCGGAAGGCTTTCCCATTCAAGGTTACGACCGTCTCTTGGGCGCTCAATGGTTGGAGAAATCAGGCGTTAGCGCCCCGGTCGATGAGCGCTATCGGGATTTTTCGCCAGTTACGCACTCTCAGCAACGTCGGGCCACTGCTTGAGGAGGGCTGCTCTCAGATCGCTGTCGGCCTCTGATGTTTGCGTCATGCTCTGCCTATACGCTTCGGCAGCGTAGCGCATCTCAAAACGGCGCCGTCCCCCCGAACGATTGCTATAACTTGACCGCCAGGAAGCTCAATCGCCTCGGGAGCGCCCGGCCCGCCGTTCCCACGGAAGTACGACGTCTAAATTTTGGAGTTCGTGCGAGTCAGTGTTGACGCGAATCAGCCTGATCCTGTTTGTTCGCGGACAAAGAATTGGTGCTGTCTTTGCTGCTGAAACGGACGCGGTCAAGACGCGACGCGGAGAGACTCATGCTTATGCGGTAGACCACCAATGACTGGTGGTTTTCCGTAATGTAACAGAGGTGCACTGCAAAACGCATCATATCTTGATGTGCGGTGATCGCGAAGAGTGCGGCGCAAAGTCACGCCGCCGCAGAACATGCAGAATTCCAATCCCGCGAACCTTGCGACGTTGAGGTGCGCAACTTGCAGGGCATCCTCACTTTGAACGCAACGCCGTTTCCGCTCGATCCGCCAAAGGGTGTGCCAGCGGGTCAAGGCCTCCTGTGTGAGTATCGGCTGCGTCTGCATGTGGCCGATATAGCCGGGTGGCGAGCCGATCAATTTGGCGACTTCGTGATGTTCCTGAAATTCTCCGCAATCCACTTTGATGAAGGCGTGTGGATATTCCCGAAGAGCGCTTCGGCGAGCACCTCGATTACATACGTCTTGCCGGACCCGGTCGGCGCGAGAAACAGCAGGTTTCCTACGGGCCGGCGGAGACATGCCCACAAGAAGTGTCTGGTAGAGCTCGAGAACCGCGTCCACGGCGGCGTCCTGCCCAACGATTCTAGCGCGCAAGAACGTCCCGACTCCCTGGTGACATCGCCGTGACGCGTGGCATCGAGTGGCTGGACCGCTGGACCGGTGTTTCTTCGAGAAAGGCAGAATTGCCTGGGACTGGGCCCGCTGGACATACCAAACCCCTTGCGCTGCTCATTCTTCGAAGCAGGGGCCACCATCGTGACCATGCTCCTGGTGATCCTTGATTGTGCGACTCAGCCGGGAATATGCGGTCTGCAAGGAGCGTCTTTTTTGCTCGGTGAGGTCCGGATTCTCGAGCGCGGTGAGAATGTCATCGAATTCCGCTTCCAGTTCCTCAAGCTCTGCGCAGAGCATGCGACCTCCGTTTCCTCCTGAATGCGTTACGGAGCTGACTGCCAAATAGACTCGCCAGGGGCGTTCGGCTGCTCTTGTCAGGAGATGATCCGCCGATTACGCAGCCGCTCTCGCCATGAGTTCCTTTTTCCCCAAACCTAAAATGCCGTGTTTCTTTCCTACTTTCTTGAATGCTTCGATGGCGGCATCCAAATGATGTTTCTCGTGAGCAGCCGACAGTTGTGTGCGAATGCGGGCTTGCCCCTTGGGCACGACCGGGAAGAAGAACCCAATTGCGTAAACGCCCTCGTCAAAGAGATGACGGGCAAAGTCTTGTGCCAGTTTGGCGTCGTAGAGCATGACCGGCACAATCGGGGTATCCCCTTCCTTCAGGTCGAAACCAGCCTCTTTGAGCAAGCCGCGCCAGTACCTTGCGTTCCACTCGAGCTTGTCGCGACGATCGGTTGAGGCGCTGATCAGATCCAGCACCTTGAGCGCACCCGCCACGATCACCGGCGCCACGGCATTGGAAAACAGGTAAGGACGTGCGCGCTGGCGGCACATCTCCACCAGTTCGCGGCGCCCGCTGACGCATCCTCCGGAAGCGCCACCCAGCGCCTTTCCCAGCGTCGTAGTAGTCACATCGATCTTGCCGAACACGCCACAGTGCTCGTGCGTCCCACGTCCGGTTTTGCCCATGAAGCCGGTAGCGTGCGAGTCATCCACGAACACTATGGCGTTGTATTTCTCCGCCAGCGCGACAATCTCGGCCAGCTTGGCGGTGTCGCCGTCCATCGAGAACACACCATCCGTGATCACCATGCGGGACCGCTTGTCCTGGTGTTCCTGCAGCTTCTCCTCAAGATGCCCCATGTCGGAATGCTTGTAGGTGTCTTGCATTGCCTTGCACAGGCGCATTCCGTCCACGATGGAGGCGTGAACGAGTCGGTCGGCGATCATTACGTCCTGCTCATTCAGGCAGGCCTCGAAGAAGCCGGCATTCGCGTCCATGCAGGAGGGGAACAGCAGAGTATCTTCGGTGCCGAGGAACGCGGTCAGGCGATTCTCCAACTCGCGGTGGATGTCCTGCGTACCACAGATGAAACGCACCGAGGACATGCCATAGCCGCGTGCGTCTAATCCTGCGTGCGCGGCGGCGATGACCTCGGGGTGGCTGGAGAGTCCGAGGTAGTTGTTGGCGCAAATGTTAATGCACTTCCGGACTACCGAGCCAACGGGGAACTCCACCTCAATTTCGGACGACTGCGGCGAGTGGATATACCGCTCCTCTTTGAACAGGCCCGCGGCTTTGATTCCCTCGAGATCGGTTTGATAGCGGTGGCGAACTGTATCGGCAAAAGCCATGACGCGCCTCGCGTAATCAGATTTATTCAACGCGGCGCCCAAGCCGGACCGGGTTCGGCGCGGGCACACTCTAGCCCCTGACGACTTCAGCCTGCTGAAAACGTCGCACCAAGCCCGCGATGCGTTCGACGGTGTCGAAAGCCTCGGGAGTGGCACATTCTTCAGGGATGTCAATTGAGTATTTTTTTTCCAGAAACCGAAGCAAAGACACCATGGAAAACGAATCCACAATGCCACCCGAAATCAGGGGCGTCGTTTCGGTAATGGTTCGCTCGTCTCCGTCTTCCAGGTATTCCCGCATGATGTAATCGCGAACTGCTTGGGTGATTTCGTCCATGGCGTGCCTTTTCAGTCTTCCATGATGGTGGAAAGATCCCCCACGGGCTCATGGAATTCCTTGCATCGCAAAATGCGGCGCACGATCTTGCCGCTGCGTGTCTTGGGCAGCGAGTCCACGAACTCGATTTCCTGGGGCATGGCCAGCGGCGACAGCCGCTTGCGAATATGGTTCATGATTTCCAGTTCAAGGTCATCGGATGGTTGAAAACCTCGCTTCACGGTCACATACGCTTTCACAACTTCCATGTTGACGGGGTCAGGTTTGGCGACGGCGGCAGACTCGGCGACAGCCGGGCATCCCAGCAGAGCTGATTCGACTTCGAACGGGCCAACCAGGTGCCCGCCGGTGTTGATGACGTCATCGTCGCGCCCCATGAACCAGAAATAACCATCCGCGTCGATGGAGGCACGGTCGCCACACAGGTACCATCCATTCCTGAATTTTGCCTGGTATCCGGAGACGTTGTTCCAATAGCCGCGAATCTGCGAAGGCCAGCCTGGGCGCAGCGCAATCAGACCGGCCGCGGCGGCCCGATTCACTGGCTCGTAGGTCTTCGCATCCAGCACCGTTGCGATGATTCCTGGAAACGGCTTTCCCATCGAGCCGGGCTTGATTTCCATCCCGGGAAAGTTCGCGATCACGATGCAGCCAGTTTCGGTCTGCCAGAACGTGTCGTGGAAAGGTCTCCCGAAGACTTTTCTCGACCAGATCACCGCCTCGGGGTTCAGCGGTTCGCCCACGCTGGCCAGATGGCGCAAGCTGGAGAGATCATGCTTGCGGATGATTTCCGCTCCCTCCTTCATGAGCAGGCGGATCGCGGTCGGCGCCGAATACCAGACAGTAACGTGGTACTTTTCGATGAACTCGTACCATTTTTCGGCGTTAAAACCGGAGTCCAGAACTGCTTGTGTAATCCCGCTCGCCCAGGGACCGATGATGCCGTAGGACGTGCCGGTTACCCAACCCGGGTCGGCATTACACCAATAAATGTCGTCAGGCCGAAGATCGAGGACCCATTTCGCAGTGAGATACTGCGAAATGATCGAGTAGTGGACGTGCTGCGCACCCTTGGGCTGACCAGTGGTGCCAGAGGTGTAGTGCAGAACCGACGGAGATTCAGCCTTCGTCGGGTAGATTTGGAAGTGCTCGACGGGCGGCGCTTGTTCCATCGCGAAGGCAGTCTCGCGTTCCTGTAGAGACGCCTGGGGCACATCCACCACGATGCAGTGCCGCAAGTTCGGGAGCTGCTCCCGGATCTTGCGGATCTTATGGACATGTTTTTTCTGCGTGATGATCGCCGACGTCCCGGCGTCTTTGAGCCGTACACAAAGAGATTCGTCGCCAAAAGCCGAAAATAGTGGCTGGGCCACCGCGCCCATCTTCAGAATGCCCAAAAATCCGATGTACAGTTCGGGTACTCGGTCTAGAAAGAGGCAAACCCGCTCGCCGGGGAGAATTCCGAGGCTGGCAAGGAAATGGGCAATGGTGTTGGAGCAGACACGAAGATCGTTATACGTGAAGCGCTTCTGGTTGCCCTGATAGTCTTCCCAGAGCAGCGCCAGCTTCTGTGCCAGTCCCAGGCGGCACAGGCGGTCACTGCACATCCAACCAATGTTGATCACATCGCCCGGCTGATAGCCTAGCTCGCGCTCAGCGATCACCCAGTTGAAATTCGCGTTGAGTTGCTCGTAGGAGGGCGGATCGCTCATGGGATTCTCCCCTACTGGTGTCCGTTTTGCAACTTTCAGGTTCACCGCCAAGCCAGGCGCACACTTGGAAAGAGCAGCAACGGCTGCAGCGGAGTATGCAAATCCAATTTAACCTTACTCCTGTTTTTGTCGGTCCGCAGTGACCCCCGTCAATCACTGTTGTGACGCCGCACCTCCGCTTTCCTGTTTGGCTGCGCAAAATCCCGAGTCCGGCGAGACGTAGGAGATGAACAGGTCATAGCCCATGGGCGATCCGGTTTGACGACTGGGAAGCCTTGCTCGCGGCTCGTCAATCGCCCGAATGGAAAGCCTCTAGCGAGGACGAGCGAACTTCATTGACCACACCAAGGTTGCTTACTTGGTCGCAGAGGAGCACATCATCTTGGACAAAACGGAGCAAAACAGGTAGGAGTCATAGGCTGTGAGCCAGTCGAGTAGTCGAGTACTGATTGGAAAGTCAAGCTTTCAGCCCGCCCAGTTCCACGACAACGGCCACATCGAATTTCGAATAATACTTCTTCACGTCCTTCGCTCCGTACTTCTCTCGAAATTTCTCCACCACAGATTTCACAGCTTTGGCATCGGTCACAGGGACAGCTTGGAACCCCGCCTCCGCGCCCCGCGCATCAATGCGAATCTGCGGATTCCTGAGCACGTTCTTGTACCACTGCGTGTCCGAGCCTCGCACGGGCAGGAGGCAGAGCTTACCGCTTTCCACAACGAACCAGACCGGAATCGAGATTGCCTTCCCAGACTTCCTGCCGATCACGCTGAGCTTGGTCTGGCGGTAGCGGGCGAGGCGTTCTTTGAGGTCGTCCTTCGCAGTTGGCATACAGAACCTCCGACCTGAGCAGCCCATTTATCGGAATGGGGCTTGGCGGAACAATCTTCACTATCCGTGCCGGAAGAGTTAGAAAACTGGCATCGCTGGGTTACCGACGAAGAGACCTCGATTAAGGCTCTCGACTTGCGACACTTTGCCATCGTTCATTTCGACCACGAAAACAGGCTGCCAACGCACCCAAGGGCTAAAAGGCTGACCCTGCGCAAGCTCGCCCTTTGATCGCGAAAACACCAATTTCACTCCCTGCTTTGCTAAATTCAGGTCTTCGGCCTTTCGACGCATCATACCTGCGTCGATCATCGTATGAACAACCGGACGCTTTCCTTGCATTACTTGCACGAGAATCCAAGCATCCTCTGCCTTGATCCGATCTTGGACTTCTTCAGCACCTTCCGCTGATTGGATGAGGTCGCGCAGTTGTTCCTCATTGTCAGATAGAAATGATACTGCCGCAATCCTCTGTTTCGGCAGGATGATATGTGTGGTCAGAACAAGGCTGGCTGCGCGCAGCCCGAATGCTACGCTGATCGTGACCGCCAGAGAGACTAAATAGATGACAAACAGTCTCGCTCGCCGAGGGTATACCCAGCCAAACAGGTGCTTCTGCAAATACTCTCCGGGTTCCCTCGGCAAAAACATCCAAGTTCGCCGCTTTTGCTCACGATAGGCTTCTCCATAGCTGGCCTCCATCCGACCCTCCTCGCTACGCGCCAGAAGGTAGTAGAACCAAAGCATATTGATATAAACGATGAGCAGGATAAAGCGCGGCCACAGGATCAGCAGCCCAAGACCAGCGAGTCCGAGAAACAAGTACTGGGGATGTCGAATGCGCTTGTAAAGGCCGCTCTGTACCATGCCTCGCCGCCTGAATTTGGCGTAGTAAAGTTGAAAAGCACTCAGGGCGAAGCCGACCAAACCGAGCAAGAAGATCAGCCCGCCCAAGCGTGAAAGAATTTCACGATTATTTACCTGACGAGTTCCGCAAATGAAAGTGGGTCACAGGTCACCATATGACGCAAGGTTTCGGTAAACAGGTCGCGGTTCTTTCTCCGGTTAAAGCGGAACTCCATCTCCGCCAGATACCGGGCGAGATGCTTGGCCGAAACCTTGTGCCACGATCCCACTATGCCACGCTTGAGCAGCGAGAACGCCGATTCGACAGTGTTGGTATGCACGTCGCCTTCGACGTAGACGCCAGCCGAGTGCTTGATAGTCTTGTGCTTCGACCGCATATTGCCGAACAGGGGCGGCGCGGCATCGTCCAGCGCACGCGGGTAGCTGCTGGAATCGTCCGTCACGATCACTTCGACGGAGCCGCTAACGTGCTCTTGCACGAACTTCGCCAGCGTTCCGCTCTTAACGTCGTCAACGTGGAAGAATCGAAGATCGCCGCCACGCTGCCGAATGCCGAGCACAATGTCTTTGTCGGTTCCGCGTCCGCGCTTCCCGCCGCGTTCGACTCCGCCCACATAGGTTTCGTCCAGTTCGACGGTGCCAGTGAGGGGCGGACGTTCCGCCGTTGCCATTGCGAAGCGAATCCGATGGCACAAGTACCACGCCGTCTTGTAGCTCACGCCGATGGTTCGCTTGAGTTGATTCGCAGACATACCCTTGCGTGCCTCACAGAGCAGCAGGACGGCGAGAAACCAAGTTTCCAAAGGGAGCTTCGTATCCCCGAAGATTGTGCCTGTAGTGACCCGGAACTCGTAATGGCAGGCATAGCAGATCAGAATCGCTCCGCGTCTGGACACGTCGCCTTGGCACCTGATACATTTCGGAGCGATGGGCCAGCGCAAACGCTCAAGCAAGTCCCGGCAGCAATCTTCATCGGAGAAACGCGACATGAGATCACGAAGGGTCATTCCAGTTCCCACCAAAAAGCTAGTCGCAGAGATCAAGAAACGGTTGAAGGCAAAGGTGAAGGCGGCTTAACGTACCGCCTCTGCCGGGGACTAACCGGACGCTCCGCATGGCGCGGAGTTGCACCGGCGGAGATCAGTGAACCGGAATCCCTTTCAGCATCCCGCCTTCGTACTGAATCTCGCATACCCGGAGAATACCTATCTCAGCTAAACGCGAGAGCGTTCTCCGTCGCGCATTGTCCTGATTACTCCGAGCTCCAAAAATCTCTGACACTGGAACTTGTCTCCCGTCGCCTTTCGGCGAAGTCGAGGCTGACCAATGAGAGTCACCTGAGTTCTTCCGCAGATAGTCCTGCACAGCGTTCAGGACTTCAAATTCAGCCCAACTCAGGTTGTGGCCTAAAATCGTTTCGGGTGATCTGGTTTTCATATGGCTTAGTTCTCCCCCAGGTCAGACGAATCCATGCGCTGACCGTAGAGCGGATCGGACTCGATGCTTTCATCCGCCTTGTCGGAGTCAGGAACATCGTGGACTTCTCCGCACACCGTGCAGATAGCATTTCGGAGGCGGTCAAGGGTTATTTTGCTTTTGCGGAGAACTTCGGCGGTTTCGTTTTGGTCAATTGCACCGAGTTCCAGAAGAGTGATGAGCGTATCCAAGCGCTCGGCAGCTTCGTGCAGCAAATCGGACATTTTGTCCTCCTACCCGCTAGTCATGCGGGTTTTCAATTAACGCAAGATCAGCATAACAAGTGGAACAAAACTTGTCAAGTAAATAATCGTGAAGAATTTTCGCTGAGAGATGAGGCAAAAAGAAAGCTGGCAGCCATCCCGTCGCCGGAAGGCTGAAAGACCCCACGAGCAGCGGGCTGTAGACCGAATAGTAGTAGAGAGCGAAGGGGGTGACCATGAAGAGCATTTCCAGCGTGATGAACAAGTACGCGAGAAATCCAGCCGCCCTTGCGAACGACTTGAGCATT
>JBEKQC010000083.1:0-10978 GCA_049520095.1 Terriglobales bacterium | reverse complement strand
TTGTCGATGCCCAGTATCCCGTACTTCCCCGAGTTGCGGAGGGTATCCTTCACTGCAGGCCACAACGTGGTGCATGACACCGAATACATGTCCTTGTGTGTCTTAGCGAACGACGGCCCGGCAACGATCAACATTAAAACCACCACTGCGAATCGCCTCATGACAAATGTTCCTTTCCTGAGGAGGGTCATAGTACCACCAAGGCCTCGCGCGCGCAGTAACCCGACTCACCTATTCGCGTGACATTCGCCTCGCGCTCATCCGCGCAGCAGAGGCCGCGTCAGGCACGTCGGCCCGCCCGCCCCGTTGATACAGATCTCCGACCCCGGAAACGTGCGCACATCAAAGCCCGCGTCGCGCATGCGCTGATTTGTCTCGGCGTTCGCTTCAATCACAATCAGGCGCTTCTGACCGAGCGCAAGCACGTTGCAGGCAAGCGTCTCGCGCTCAGAGTATTCAATCTCAATCAACCGGAATCCTCGCGCCTTCAGCAGTTCAACCGTCTCGACCGCAAGCCACGGCAAATCGACCAGAATTGTCTGCTCATCCAGCACGCTCATCAGCGACATCAGGTGCAGACACGCAGAAGGCCCCGGTCCGTAGGGCAGCGGCGCCGACAGCACCTCCACATTCTTTGAGGAGAGCAACACCCGCATCTGCTCGATCCCCGCTTTGTTGGTTCGGTAGCCATCGCCGATCAGCAGAGTGTGTGAATCGAGCCACACGATGTCGCCAGATTCGGAAGTCCCCGGCAGCCGTATCTCACCGAACACCGGAATGCCCAATGACCCGCAGAAATTCGCGTGCGCCTGCGCCTCCTCCACACGCTCATTCTTTCCCGGATTCATCAGGACGAGGCCATAATCGGTCGCCAGCGACGCGTCGTGCGTATAGACGGCATCGAGCGTCAGAGATTCCGCTGCGGGCAGAGTCACGACTTCGGCCCCGCTCTCGCTGAGCAGCCGGCACAGAATTTCGTGCTGTCTCTGCGCCACCGCAAAATCAGGATGATGCTGAAATCCAAGCTCACGCCATGACGCGACTTTCGCGGAAATATCCCATCCAGCGTTCCCCGGCGGGCACACCATCACCCGCCGCAGTTCGCCCGTCATGGAATGACCGTTGCAATTCTCAACATCCATAAGACCAAGCAAGAAGTTCCCGCGCCAGCACTCTCGCTCCAGAAATCTGTCGCTCCCAGAATCTAAAGAAAGGCACGCGCAAACGCAACGCAGAGTGACCAACCGAGGCCAAAGAATTAGCCACGAGCTGGGCCTCAACCAGCAGGTAATCCACCTTATTGCTTGCCTAAACACCCTCCCGTGATGTACATATCAGCGGTATCTTTTCCCGTCAACGTGCTCGAAGTTCAATTAACTGGCTATAAACCGCGCCGTTTGATTTCCTCCTTCCGCAACCTCGATGTTGCAGAAGGTTCCAGGAGCCTTATGAAAGCGACACTCCGTCTTCTCTGCTTCGCGGTCATGTTCTTACTCGTCCGTCAATCTGCCTATGCCCAGGGCGCCGCCACAGGCGACCTCCACGTCAGCGTGAAAGATCCGAAGAGCAGCGTCGTGGCCAACGCCACCGTCACCGCGCGCGATGTCGCCAAAGGCCTGGAACGCGCTGGCAGCAGCGACGGCCAGGGCGGCTACAGTGTGCGGCAATTGGCTCCCGGCACCTATTCCGTCACCGTGGACGCACCCGGCTTCGCCAAAGCCGAAGTGACGGACGTCGCCATCACCGTCGGCGAGCTGGCGGAGTTACCGGTCACGCTCGCCGTCGCGGGCGGCAAGGAAGTCGTCGAAGTCAACGCCCAAGCCGATATCGTGGAAACCTCCCGGAGCTCCACCACTGATACCATCGGCGAGCGCCGCATCGACAATCTGCCCATCAATGGCCGCAACTACATCCAGTTCACGCTCACCGATTCGCAGGTGCAGCGCGACAGCGCACCCCAACTCGGCGCCGCGCCGACTTCCGGCCTCAACATGAGCGGCCAGCGCGCCCGCTCCAACCTCGTCAACGTAGATGGCGCCGATGCCACCGACAATTCCACCAACGGCGTGCGCTCCACGGTTTCGCAAGAAGACGTGCAGGAATTCCAGATCATCACCAACAACTATGCTGCCGAATACGGACGCGCCGCCGGTGGCGTGGTGAACATCATCACCCGCTCCGGGTCGAACGATTTCCACGGCGACGTCTATGGATACCTGCGCAATCGCAATTTCCAGGCCGTCAACCCCTTCAGCACCGTCTCCAACCCTGCTTACACCCGCGTCCAGGCTGGCGCGGCCTTTGGTGGGCCGATTAAGAAAGATAAGACGTACTATTTCTTTTCTTATGAAGTCACGCGCCGCCACGAGACCGGGTTCTCCAGTGTCGGGGCGGACAACTTCGGTCTCGTGCCCTTCAATACCGGGCTCGTCGGGCTGCCACTCGGCACCCTGCAGCTGACCCAGGAACAGATTGGCTTCCTGACGAACCCAACCGTGCTCGAGGCCGAGGCCGGCAGTGGGACCGTTGCCACCGTCGTGGGCCAGTACGCCGGCATCGCGGGCGCCTCTTCCGGTATGGCAGTGAATGGCGCATGGCCCACCAACCTCGGCGGATTGCCCGGCTTTATCTCAACCTGCCAGGCTCCCGGGACCTGCTTCGTGCCTGCCTCCTACCAGACCCTGGCTTCGCAAGAAGGCAACTTCCCCATCTTCGAAGGCACCAGCCTGTACGCCTTTCGTCTCGACCACAATGTGAGCAGCAATAACCGCCTGACGTTCCGCGTCAATGCCAGCCCGAGTACAATCACCGGCATCGAAGGCAGCGGACAAGACCAGCCCTTCGGTCAAAACGCCTACTCGCGCACTTCCCAACAAAGCTACCGTGACGTCGCCGGCGTCGTGCAGGACACCTGGACCCTCGGCACGAGCAAGGTGAACGAATTCCGCTTTCAGTACGCACGCCGGGGGCTCAATTATTACTACAACACCCACATCGCAGCCGGCGCCGACCCGGCCGTCAACATTCCCGGATACGGTTATTTCGGACGCGAACCTTACTCCTACATTTCACGCGTCGAGAATCGTTACCAGTTCACCGACAACTTTTCCTGGAGCATCGGACGCCACAACACCAAATTCGGCGGCGACTTCAACTATCTTCCGCTCACGGCCACCTTCACCGTGAACTACGGCGGCGTGTACGACTTCGGCTCCCTTTCGGCCGCCAACTCCCTGCCCAGCGCATCCTATGCTGTGTTGCAGGCGGCTCTCCCGCCTAACTTCCCCATTCCTGGACTCTCGCCAGTACAGGCATACGGCTTCGGTGTTCCCGGAGACTTCATTCAGGGCCTCGGCAGTCCCAGCGACTCGTTCTCCAACAAACCGCTGGGCGTGTTCTGGCAGGATTCCTGGCGCGTGCGCAACAATCTCACGCTGAACTACGGTCTGCGCTACGACATAGAATTCCCGCCCACGTTCCCGCCCCCCCAAGGACTGGCGCTTCCCGCCTATAACGCCCTGGGCTTGCAGAAAGGCATCCAGACCGACAAGAAAAACATTCAGCCTCGCCTGGGTATCGCGTGGGATCCCAAGGGAGACGGCAAAACCGTGATCCGGGCATCGTTCGGAATGTTCTTTGACCACCCCTTGCTTGGCCTCTACTTCCTCGGCCAGGCCTCCGACGGCTCCACCAGCGGGCAACTCGCCTTCGGTGGCACGGCCCCGTGCGCCGGAGCCGGAAATCCTGCCAATCTGAATGCGATCCCGATTTTTCAGGGGCTCCTGAATCAGCCGAACTGTACGGCGTCGGCCTTCCCACAGGCAAATGCCAATCTTTTCTACGAGCCGAACCAGCAGCAGTTCCAGGCCTTGAATACTCCCAATTCGGTTTTCCTTAACCAGAACTATCTCAACCTGGCCCAAGGGACGTTCCTGCCACTGGCTTTCCAGCCCTTTGGTTATCCTCAGTCGAAGAACTTCGTTTACGCCTACTCGCAGCAAGCGAACTTGACCATAGAACGCGACCTCGGCGATGGCTTCGCCTTCAACGTTGCCTACAACTTCAACGGCGGCCGTCACCTCAACCGCCCCATCAACGCCAACCCCATCCGCGGCGACTTGATGACCGCCAATTTCTTCGCGGCCCTCGCAGCGGGTCAAAACGCCAGCAGTCCCTTCACCGTGAGCGGCTGCGGCGCCGGGTACGTGGACCCGTCCCTGGTGAACTATTTCCGCCCCGGCGGACTGAACCCCTCCATCGCCGCCGCCTTCCAGTTGGCTGGCCAGGGCGCTTGCGTGACCCAGGCGCAGACTCTTCTCGCCGCCTTGCCCGGCTTCAATACCAATTGCAATCCCACGCCGCCGACGTTCTCCTACGCCGGCTGCATCCCCTTCGGCGACATGGACGCCAACTACTCCAACGGCAGCTCCGTCTATCACGGCCTGACCGCCAATCTCCGCAAGCGCTTCAGCAACCACTACGAATTCCTGGCCTCCTACACCTGGTCGCACGCCATCGACGATTCCACCGACCTGCAATCCACGCTCACTCCACAAGACAGCTACTTCCCAAGTGCCGATCGTTCCACGTCGCTCTTTGATCAGCGCCACCGCTTCGTTTTTAGCGGTGTCTACCAGTCGGGCAAGCTCGGCGGCAGCGGCTTCGCCTCCAAGTTCTTCAGCAATTGGACATTCGCCCCCTCGATCGAACTCAGCTCCGGACGGCCGTTCAATATCATCACCGGCGTTGGGGACAACCTCCAGTTATCTTCCCTCACCGGGCGGCCCAACACCTTCGTGAATCCTGCCTGTACTAATAGTCCATTCGACGACGCTCCAGTCCCCTCGAAGTACTCTCCCACCGGAGTTTTCCAGGAGCCCTGCCTCGCCGACTGGAACGGTCAGATCGGTGCCGCCGGCCTCGCCTCTCTTGACGGCAACCTTGGCCGCAACGCGGGCATTACTCCATGGACGGTCTTCAACGATGTGCGCTTCGCCAAACGCATCTCCTTGGGCGAGCGCTTCAACATGGATCTCATCGCCGACATGTTCAACATCGCCAACGTGTATAACGTGGCGGCCGTGAGCCCGCTCTTCACCAACGCCGGTCAGGCCACTGCCGCCTACGACCCGCGCCAGTTCCAGTTTGCGTTGAAGTTGAACTGGTAAAATCAGTTTGGAGAGTTGTGCGCGGATTTGAAGGGAGACTAGCGGGTTGCTGAAAGGCTCGATGTTGCGCTTGATTTCGGGTGGCGCAGCGCTTCAGCGCTGCGGTAACTGCCCTGACTTGAACGCGGCCTTAGCCGCTGAGGTCAGAAACTCTTATCGCCGACTAGTTCTTCCGCGCCTAAGCTGGGCCACTCTTGCGGTAAGCCTGCTGGCACTTTTCTTTTCCACTTACACGCTCGCCGACAGCGGCGCCGATATCTACAAAACGAAATGTGCGGCCTGCCACGGCTCGAACGGAGCGGGCGACACCATGCTCGGCAAGAACCTGAAGTTGCGCCCCCTCGCTTCCGACGAAGTGCAAAAACAATCGGATGACGAACTCGCCCGCATCATCAGCAGAGGCAAAGACAAGATGCCGCCTTACGATCGCAAACTCTCCAAGGATCAGATCGGCGATGTGGTCAAGTACATTCGCTCGCTGAAAAGATAGAGCAGACAGATAGCATAGACAAAAGAAAAGCCGCAGCAAGCATGCGGCTGTCCTCTCGTCTTACTCTTGCGCCCGCTCGCCGGATTACTCGTGCTTATCTTTGTAGATGCTCTTGCTGATCCGGTTCTGCTGACGATTGATCCCTTTCTGCTCGGCCTTGGTCAGATGGCCATTGTGCTCCGACATATCTTTCTTTTCACGGTTCTGCACACTGGTCTCGCGCTTCTCGAGGTTGGACGCCTGCTGCGAGTTCAATTTGCCGCTCTTAATGCCGTTGCCGATGCGCTGCTGCTGGTTTTCCTCGCGGTTGTTCACTTGATTCACGCGCGGATGGCCGGGATCGACAACGCCGGGGCCCGCTCCGGAAGTAGTTGAGGTTTGAGCAGAGGCGGAACCCGCAATCATAAGTCCCCCCACTGCCAGGACTAACAGTGATTTGGTGAATATGTTGTTCATGTGGATAGAAACCCCCATCGGAGAGATTAGTTGCGATGGGTCCACATGACGAGGTTACCTAAGTGACAGCCCGCAAGTTACCAGGTTCTTCGAAATCAGGTTCGTCGACATCACGTTCGTTGAAATCAGTTTTCTCGAATCGGCCTATGCTGCCGCCACTTTTTCTTCCGCCGCTACGGTATAGACCACAACCGCTCTCTTCCCGCCTTTCGCGGCGGTGGCGTGGATCGAATTCAAGTTGACGCCTTTGGCGGCGAGTTTGTCTAAACAGTCCGCCAGCGCGCCGGGCTTGTTGGGTAACTCGTGTTCCTCGGCGATGGTTTCCTTGTAAGTGAGTCCGGCTGCGTCGAGCGCTTTCTTGGCTCGGCGTGCATCCTCGACGACGAGTTCTACTGTGCCCGTTGTCCCTTGCGCGGTTCCGAGGAGAGCGAGAATGTTTACCTTGGCGCTGCCCAAGGTGCGAGCGATCTCCGCCACTGTACCCGGACGATTCCCAATCGAAATTGTGAACTGCTTGGTCTTGGCCATGTTGGCTCCTCCTATGGCTTTCGGCTGGAAATTATACGCCTGAGGGTTCGCGGGCGGCGTGGTCCACGGAAACAGTTTTATCAGCCACCGGTTAGGATGGGTACCCCCCTCCCCCCACCCCTCGGTATATTAGAATCATCGGGTTAGCGATAAATTCTCCGCAAAGTATTCGAGAATAATGACTTATATGGAAAGTATTCCGGAATAAGGACTTAACTTGTCAAAGAGCGCTGAAAATGGTTTTGGGGCAGCTTCGAGGTGCGTCTTGGTGGACGGACACA
Source organism: Terriglobales bacterium (assembly GCA_049520095.1). GTDB lineage: Bacteria > Acidobacteriota > Terriglobia > Terriglobales > Acidobacteriaceae > Acidiflorens. Next base: position 4,055 of record JBEKQC010000083.1, on the reverse strand, counting down.
TCTCGAAACTGCCCCAATCAGATTTCTATTGTCGCGCTCGGTGGATTGTAAGTCAATTAATTTCGATCACGGACGGATTGTGAGCGGATGGGAGTCGTGGTGAAGATAGGAAGTCAAAATCCCCGCCCTGTCGCAAAAAGCGCGACAAGGACGGGCCACCCTCGAGGGTTGAGATGAGTGAAAAGGGTGGGCCAGCCCCCAGTTCCTACCAGATATACACGCGATCCTTCGGCGCGACATACAGTTTATCGCCGGGTCTCACGTGGAACGCCGTGTACCAAGCATCCATATTTCGCACCACACCGTTGACGCGGAACTCCGGCGGACTATAGGGCGACCTGGTGATTTGACGACGAATGATTTCCTCCCTGGCCTTGCCTCGCCACGCCTGTGCCCAACCTAAGAAGACGCGTTGATCGCCGGTGAATCCACCAATAACGGGTGCCGGCTTTCCGAGCAGTGAGGCGTGGTAGGCTTCAAGTGCCAGCGTCAGACCGCCAAGATCGGCGATATTTTCGCCCATCGTCTGTTCACCATTGATATGCATGCCTGAAACTGGCTCATACCCGGAATACTGTTTACCCAGAAGCGTAGCGCGCGCTTCGAACGTCTTAGCGTCCTCGGGGGCCCACCAGTCGCGCAGCGTGCCTGCCGCGTCTATCTTGCGGCCTTCATCGTCGAAGCCGTGAGTCAGTTCGTGGCCGATTGCAGCGCCGATCGCGCCGTAGTTGATGGCCGCGTCTGCATCGGGATCAAATATCGGCGGTTGCAGGAAGGCTGCGGGGAAAACTATGTCGCGCAGACGGCCTTGATAAGCATCGTTCGTTTGAGGCGTCATCGCCCAGTCCGAACGGTCCACCGGCCCACCGAGGCGCCCCAAGTAAAACGCCCAATTTGCCGCGCCAGCGCGTTGCGCATTTCCGAATGCATCGTCGTCGCGAATTACGACTTGTGAATAATCGCGGACATGATCTGGATAGCCGACTTTGACCGTGTAGGTGTCGAGCTTTTTGATGGCCTCAAGCTTCGTCGGCTCGCTCATCCAGTCGAGTTTCTCGATGCGAGTGCGATAGGCAGACGTCAGATTAGCCACTAGCAATTGAATCTTAGCCTTTGCCGTGGGCGCAAAACATTTTGCCACGTACAGCTGACCAACCGCCCACCCCAGATCGCCGAAGCAATCAAATCGGGCGCCGCTGGAAGGGCAATCGCCGCCGCTCACCGCGTGTACACCGCGCTTCCAGCGCACTTGCTGCTCTTGTTGACCGGCAAGCACCTTGTCGTGCATCTCAAAGTATGCGTCGGAGAATTGCTTAGACAGATAGAAGGCCGCATTGTCGAGGATGTGGAATGCCTGCCAGGCTTGTAAAGTCTCGACGGACGTTGAGGCGTAGATCGCCGCGATCTTTGGGAAGGCGCTCTTCTCCGCTACGATGATGCGGTCGATGTGCCCAAGCCCCGCGCCATTCAGGAACGGACGCCAGGCAAAGCCCGGCGCAATGTTTTCAAGCTCGTTGAAGCTCAACGGATTGTAGGTCGCGTTCAAATCGCGGTCCTGGGCTTTGGTCCAGCTTGCTTCGGCGACTTTGCTTTCAAACTCGATGATGTCGTTGGCGCGCGCCTCGGCTTCCGGCCAACTCGCGAGCATCAACAAGCGCGCCACATAGGCCTGATATTTTTTTCTTTGGGCGTCGAAATCAGGCTTTAAGTAATACTCGCGATCAGGGAGACCCAAACCAGATTGAGTGATATACACCGCGTATCTCGTTTGGTCCTTCAGGTCGACATCGAGCGTGATGCCGTAGATGGCACCTTCGAAGTCGCTGGTTGCGCGCCCCATTAAACCTGCGAGCGCCTCATGAGTCGTGGCCGCTCGTACGGCATCAAGAGCAGGCGTGATGGGTGACGCCCCTAACTGTTCTATACGCGCCTCATCCATGAATGCCTTAAAGTACGCGCCAACCTTGCCCTCCACCGTCTTCGGCTCGTGGTTGGCGTTCGCCGCAGCGGCTTCGAGTAGTTCGTGGAGTTGCACTTCGGTACGTGCAGCCGCTTGCGAACGCAGCGATACGGAAGGCTTGTCCGCCGGGATCGTCGTCTGATCGAGCCAGGAGCCATTGGCAAACCGAAAAAAATTGTCGCCAGGCTTCGTAGTCTCGTCCTGTCCCTCAACATCGAAGCCCCACGCGCCGTAGAACGGCCTATCGTGCGCTGGTTCGCTTGTCCATGAGAGATTGGCGACAATACTCGCTACGACAAACACCCCGATAAATATCTTAATCATTGCTTTTCTTCACTCTTTTCGGAAGCACGATTTCGACAACGCCTAGAATCTTGTGGTCGTGGCTAGACAGTCAGCATGGGTAATTCTATCGCTAGGAAGCCGACGTTCGTGAGTGACCGTCCCCCAGTGGGTGGACACCGGCGCTCATGTTGGACCTCAGACCTGACTCACTCGACCGCTTAGATCCAGGATCCCAACCCGTGTCAACACGGTTCAGACCGCACGCTTACGCAATGCCGACTTATTGTGCAAACGGAAAAGGCCACGCTCATTTCTGAGCGTGGCCTTTATTTATGCCGGCAACTACCTACTCTCCCACACACTTTCGCGTGCAGTACCATCGGCCCAGCGGGGCTTAACTTGAGGCGCTTTGCGGGCGTGAGCGAAGCGGGAGCCCGCAGCCGAAATCCCGAGCGTTTTGTGCGAGGGCTCCCTCCTAAGAAACCGAACGTAAAGCCATGTTCAAACGTCACAGACACGCACATTGATGGGGATGATGATCTTGCCATGAAGATACTGGGCGTCTTGTTTCTGTTCTCGGTGATGGCTTTTGGATCTGACTTCCAGCAGGCGAAACTAGTTGATGTGCAGGGCTTCAAACAACCTGGGGCGCCCGATCATAGCGCCCAATAACGGATATCCCGTTGTTATCCCGACTTCGCAGAACATGTTCACGATCACTGTTGCCCTTGATGGCATGAGTTACAGCGGGCAGTTTCGGGAGAGCCGGCATTTCAGGCCGTCGCAACTAGTTATTGGAGACGCGATTCAGGCAAAGATTGAGGGCGAGAAGCTCATCCTCTAAGCTGAAGAAGGCAAGGAAGAGAAGGCCAAAATTATTCTCCGGGAACGCTTGAAACCCGGATCATACTAAACAACGGAGGATTGTTAATGCCTACTAAAGTAAGTGACTGGCTCTCCAAGGCCCGCAAACGGTGGCCCCGCACTGCCAAAGCAAAGGAGATCTTTGGCGATGGGCGCTATGCTGTTCTGACTTGTCCTTTCATGCACCCCAGCGCCGGCCAAATGATATACAGCGAAGTGTACCTCTTCGAGACACAGCAAGAAGCTACAGACTTCAAAGCCAAATTGGACATCGCACAAAGCGGACAGCACTGCCACGCTCAGACCAAGGGACTATGTACACGCAATCATGAACTGATAGACATATCCATAATGAAGCTGGCGTCATGAGCGGGCAGAGGTTTTTTCGGAAAAGGAAAAGGCTACCAACATTTCTGTTGATAGCCTTTGTTTAATGCCGGCAACGACCTACTCTCCCACACACTTTCGCGTGCAGTACCATCGGCCCAGCGAGGCTTAACTTCCGTGTTCGGGATGGGAACGGGTGGAACCCCCGCGGTAAGATCACCGACAACTTGCAGCCGTCAGCCATCAGCCGTCAGCCATCAGCTAAATCCTTGCTGTGGCGACTCACACCGCCGATGGGCGGCAAACTTTTAAAAGAGCTGGAGGACGAAGCCTCACAACTGAATAGATTGGGGAGACGGGGCAAGCCCCGTCTCTTACTTGGCGATTTCGTCGGCGCCAGTCGTCAGTACTTGTGGTCAGTCGCGTCCAGTTTCTGACGGGACTGAGAACGCCACCGGCTTTCGAACAAGTTCGAACTGAAAGCTGATGACTTTCTTTGAGTGCTGACGGCTGTTTCTGCACCGAGTAAATTTTATGGTCAAGCCGAACGGGCGATTAGTACAGGTAAGCTACACGCATTACTGCGCTTCAACATCCTGCCTATCAACCAGGTAGTCTA
>JBEKQC010000082.1:0-10991 GCA_049520095.1 Terriglobales bacterium | reverse complement strand
ATGGCTAGAGCATAGCCAATGTCACAGCCTTTACCTTTCTCCAGTGTTCTCACTGCCGCAAAGCTGGTCGCCCAGAAAAGCATTCTTCCCCGGCTTGCCCTTGCCCGCGATGATCGGATTGAAGCCCATAGAGTCAATGCTGAAATCAGGACAGTCTTAGGGATAAGGTTTATTTTTGAGAGCTGGAAGCGGGAATGAGGCAAATTCCGAGTTGAATCTTCGTCTCGACGCGCACATTTCACGAGCGCTGAATACGATCAGGAAACCGAGCACCACCGAAGAAATTACCGAGTTGCTCAATCGTGAGCTGGACTCCGAAGACCGCCCTTTTGAAACCCAAGAGGTGGCGGAGCGATTGCAGAACAGCCAGAACGCAGTGTTGACTCTATATTGGTCCAGGACTCGTGTCCGCAAGTAGCCTTCCCAGCACAAAAACGGTCCGCAGGTCGCAGCTGATTCAGTTGAAAATCTTCATCTTGGGTTTATGGCCGACCGCAGATCCGCAACGGTCACAGGTCACGTCACGCGTCCGTGACCTTAGCGGCGATGCATTCTGGCGTGGCATGCCGTGCAGAGCGTGATCAGATTCTCCTCTGAGTCGGCTCCCGAATGGCTGCGGAACTCCCTGTGGTGCACCTCAAGATTCGACATCGATCCGCAGGATTGACACCTCCAATCGTCGCGACGCAGGATCTGCTGGCGCAGACTTTCGTACGACATGGGATCCAGCCGCAGGGGAGCGGCTTTGGGGCGAATCATTCTCAGGACGCCTTCTCACGCAGGCTTTCGAGGAAAACCTGCTGCTGTTCGCTGGGCAAGAATTTGTAGTAGCGTGAGATCGAGTTGAGCAGGATCGCCGGGTCGCCATTGTCTAAGTGCGCGCCCGCCAGGAAGTCGGCGCAGATCATCTCCAGACAGTACCCACGTGATTTGTCCGTGCCAAGCATCAGGACTGCCGTGTCGATCGCCTGCTCGATGACCGGGATCTGGCTCTTGTAGACCTTGAAATAGATCAGCTCCGACGGTTCCTCTTCCCTTCCCGTCAGGTCCCTCTCCACCGCCCGCCGGAAGTCCTCCTTCGGCAGCTCGCGAGCTTTGTGCAACCAGGTTGCACAATCGAAGTGCTGACCGTCCCGGCGTGCGAGTTTCGCTAGCTCCAGCCCCTTCGTCCATCCCACTTCCTTCAGATCTTTTCGCGCCTGTGGCGGCAGGTGCTCGTGGATGGACATCAGGTAATACGCTTTTCTTCTCGATTCTGGGAACCGCCGCGCCAGGAACTCGTCAAATGACTTCAGGTTTTCCAGCCTCCAGTATTGTCCTGCCCGCACCTCGCACAGATACCTGCCCAGTTCGACAAAGCGGGTGTCGCGCTCTGCGTCTTTCTGCTTCTCCCACACCAGGATCTCGTCGATCTTGGTCAGGACAAACAGCGCTCGTTTGCGATTAAGCTTCGGAGGCATCGGCGGATACCTAGTAAACAAGTTCGTCAAACAAACCAAAATCGACTCCTGGTTTACGTACAAGAACGGCCTCGACCAAGTCACGCTTATCGAGGCAAAGCCCGATGAAGGGGCAGGTGGTACACGGATTCTGCGGAAAGCGGATCCCGCTGTGCGGCAGAAAAAGCCCAGATTCGATCCGCCGGACAGTATCATCGACCAGAGTTGCGAACTCCTGCCGCTGCTCGTCAGAAATCGTGGCCCGAAGGTACTGGACTTCGACCAGGCGCTTGCGCACGAAAACAACTTGGGCAACTTCGTCGATCCCGGTCATCCACGAATAGCAGACGAGTTGCGGATCCAGTGCCGAAATACCAGCTGGCTCTTCCGGATATCGAGCAGAAGCGGTCTTCCACTCGAGCAGACAGGGCGCGCCGTCCAGTTCACCAATGGCGTCGACGTAAGCTACGAAACTGTTCCCAGAGCTGAGTGTCCGGTTGAACTGCATCTGCTGGGTTGAACGAGGGTGCTGAATTTGAACGCGGCCGTCCTGAGCGAAGCGCTCCAGCAACTGGATGCCTTGTTGCAGCATTCGATCCCAGGTGTCGTTGCCCGAATAGGTCAGTCCCATGTCCTTGCACAGGCCCCACTGCTCGAACAGCACAGCCGCCGGGTCTTCCCGACGAAAAAGAGCGGCGACGGCCTGTTCGAAGGCGCGGCCAAAGAGCATCGGTGCGCGAGTGTCTTTCTCTTGCCATCCATCGAGGTAGCGGTGCCGGTAACGGCGCGGACAGCTGAGGTATTGGCTGATCTGAGTGTAGGAGTAGGTCATCGGGACGCCTCCGCAGAGTTGGAGCGAGAAGCGCTCGAAACTGGAGCTGCGGACAGTTCCTCCCATTGGCTGGCTGGGGCGAAGCCGTCGAGGTTGATGAGCGAAATTCCGTTGATCACGGTGTGGCTGATCTTGACCACTCCGCGGAGTCCGGGCAAAGCCTTCTCATCGACCTGTTCGTGGGCCAGCAGTTCCGGGTCATAGAGGAAATCCCGAAGGAACCAGCCCAGCTTCCACATCGCTTTTTGCGTGCAATAAAGACGACCGACGATCGACTGACCGGTCAGAGTGCGGGGCTCGAGAACGGAGAGTCGGAGGACGTAGAACGGCTTGTGGGCATGCCAGCGGAACTGGGCGCCATCAACGCGCACCAGGAAAATGCCGTCAGGAATTTCCGGACGAGAATCGCGAGCAGTTTCGGCGAGACCAGGGACTTGGCGTTTCATGCAACCACCTCCTGCGTCGGGCGCGAGTAGCTATTCAGCTGGCAGAGCAAAGCATTTCGGTCCTTCTCGGCCCAGTCCGCCAGTTGCTGGACGAAGTTCTCGACCTGTTCCCTGCTGGCCTCTCGGAGCGTCTTTGTGCCACAGAAGTCGACGGCGTAGGCCTTTACCAGTTCGGGATCGAGCTTGTGTTGGCGGATGATCTGGCAAAGACGGTCGCGGACTTTCGGGCCCGCGCCATTACCGTTTCCATTCGCATTTTGTGGCGGGAGCTTCTCGCCCGTGTTCGGAATTGTTCCGATTTCCTCGATCGAACAGATGCCGATCCCATAGGCCTTGCGCAGGGCGCGATTGACCGCCCGCGTCTCAGCCACGCGCATCTCGGCACCGCGGACGAGCGAGGAAACGTTGGATGGATCGGCATCGCCATAGCCGACAAAGCCGGAGGAGTTCTTCGAGGGATAGACCGTTGCCTTGAGGACAAAGCGACTTGCCGCGGAATCACAAAGTGTATCGACCGCTTCGACATGGATGCCGCGGCATTTCTTGCGGCGCGCCAGCCCAATTAGACCGGTGTGGGTGACGTACCAACCGTTTTGCAGGTAGAGCAAATCACCGGCACCGACTGAGAAGTCGTGCCGGGTGGTAATCTCCCTGAGCCGAATGAGAGCTTCCCGCGAGATATTGTTCCAAATCCTTCGAGCCATGCGGATGCTGGTCTCAACAGCAATCTTTCTCGGCATGATGCCTCCTTGAACTTGTCTATACTTAAGCGCCTATGTACATACAAAAAGTCACCCTGGATGAGGCAGAAATGCCCACAGATCGAATACCAATAGGTATCTCCAACCGCGACCGGTGCCTTTCATGCCAATTGCCTGCGGCTCATACCCGTGCCATAAAAGAAACGATCAGATTACGGCCAGTAATGAAACCCTCTATGGGCATAATATACCACTAAAAGGAATATAACATCAAGAGGAGTATTCAATCCCGATCCGACCTCAAGGCGATTGGACGCCGCATCCGGGAAATTCGGGGCTTTGACCTTACGCAGTCAGAATTCGGCAGAATCCTAGGTATCGGTCAGACGCAGTTGTCAAAGTATGAAATGGGTCAGAGCGCACCAACGCTGGAGATGCTTCTCAAACTAAAGGCTTACTCGGGCAGGAGCATCGACTGGATAGCGACCGGCGAAGACGAAGGGCCGAGCAAAAAGTAGATTGTTTATCTTGGGCACCAAAAGGAAGGATGACACACAGCTTCCAGGGCGACGCGTTTTGCGGCTACATGGCGCGCCAGACAACTATTTACTTTCGCCATATGTTCTCCTATTATCGATGCACCTGCGAAGAGCTTCCATGGTCGATTTGTGCAGCCTTGCCCGAGTGTGACTCCTACCAACGCGGCCGTGTCGTCGGCATTTGTCTTCGGTCGAACAGGGATTACCAGCCCCAAGTTTGTGCAACCCGGTTGCACAGCCACGACCAACCCATTTCAAATCGGTGAGATGCTGCTGCACGAAGGTGTCGAGGCCTACAAGAAGGAAGGGCCCAAGTTCATGCAGCGCCTGGTTGCAAAGCAGAAGGCCAGGATCAAAGACTCACGGCCAAGTCGAGACTGAAAGTCGTCTGCGACAAATTGGCGCTAACCGATTGATTCAACTTGGCTTGGCATTTCATTGACATGATTACAGCGACCCGAATAGACTAAGAACTGCCGGCGAGGAGATGAGCCGGTTCTTGGGCATGCCAGTGCCCGAGACAGTCAATATAAGTATGCTGCGGATTATAAGTATTGACGCGAAAAATCTGTAAAGCCCTGAACGATCTACAAAGTTACCAAATTTGGATATTGGGTGCGGGAACCGTTACGTCCCTCCGCGTTTGGAAGTTTCAAACAAGGCCTGACGTGCGAGCAACCGCGCTGACATCATCTCAAAACCTAAGGAGAAAGAGTTTATGAGACGTCATAAGAAAGTCAAACAACAGGTTGAGTTCGCTAATGAAGGTAATGCGCAATCTTCTAAAGGTTCTACGACTGAGCAAGCAAAATCGGAAAGCGCTGTACCGAAGCAGCGGCTGACCAAAGCCGAATCAAATCGAAAAAACTCACTCAAGTCTACCGGCCCGAAGACCCCGCGCGGGAAGCGCTACTCGCGATGCAACGCGCGGACACACGGGCTTTACAGCGAGGAATTGCTGGTCTCCGAAACGGACAGGCCCGAATTCGAGGCAACGCGCGTCGGACTGAAAGCGCAGCTGAAGCCCAGCACGACGCTCCAGGTGCTTGCCTTCGACTACATTGTGGCTTGTCAGTGGCGTTGCAAACTCGCTTTGCGACTTGAGCGTCCGCAATTTGCTCGTCAATTCCAGGAAGAACAGCTCCAAAACGAGCAGTGTGAGGCTCCCGACGCAGACCCTATCATCGAGCGTTGGTACGGCTGCGGCCGGGCGGATACTCGCGCTGGCATTGATCTTCTCGATCACGCGATTATGCAGTTCGAACGCTCTGGGTACTTTCACGAGGATACAAAAGCTTGTTTGGTACGTGCTTTCGGATTGGACTTTGTTCCGTTTCTCGAGCAATGGAACACGATGAGCAAGGACGCGATACTGCTGGCGGAAAACCTGGTGGTTCACCGCAACGAGTTTGGTGACGTGCCGGAGACTGATGTCAAGTCGCCGAGCCCGCCTGGCGAGCCGAGTAAGGTGGTGGTCGATCCGTTGCAAGGACGGCACATGGTGGTCAAGCTGTTGGAACAGAAGAAGCACTTTTTGAGAGAACTTCTGTCAATCAAGCCTCGGAATACACTCGATAGAATTCCAGATGCCGCGCAGAGTTCCGAGTTCAACCCTCGCTTCCTCGCCGACGCCAAACGGGAGTTGCGACGGGCCTTGGACTGGTACCTGTTTCTGAAAGACAAGGGCCTGTAAGACAAATCGGGAGCCTTTCTCATCCAGGCTCCCGTTATTTCTTGGACAACACAGTGCGGGTCTGGGATCTAGCCAGTGTGCAATACCTGCGAACGCAATAGTTTGCGACTTATGGCGGTTCACAGAACCGCTATTTTCCTTTCAGGGATGTGCACGTCTCGCTTTCGGCAATTCCACTGGGGGGTAATCCATTGGGGCAACATCTTGCTTCTTCATTCTTTTCCTTAAGGAACCCATCTTGACCGGGTAGTCCGCACGGGAGGACAATTCTCCGTTCTCGACTGCCGCGAAACTTCCTCCCCCAAACGGGTAGCCGCGCCAGGCCTGTTGGTGAACAAGGTCAGGAGTCAAGAGAGAGACAATTGTTATGAGACAGTTGATTCTGGTCTTTATCTGTACAACCGGTTTGGCGCTAGGGCAGGACAAACCACGCGTTTTCGTACAGGGAAAAGGCTCACAAGATGTCACTACGTCTGGATCGGGAACAAACAAGCATTGGGGTTCGAGGTCGACGGCTGATTCTCACGACGAGAGCATGGAAGTCACCAAGGACTTGCAGAAGGACTGCTCCGGTATAGTGGTTACGCTTAATCAGTCGAATGCCGACTATACCGTCATGCTGAACCGGGAGTCGAAACACAATCGCGGGCTGCTGCGCACCAACAGTCAGGTCCAGGTTGCCAATCGGCTCGGCGACGTACTCGGCACCAATGCTACTAGGACAGTAGGAAACGCTGCCAAGGACGCCTGCCAGTTGATACTGACTGACTGGAGTCAGCATGGCAGGATCGTAGGTCCAGATTCCCCGCCTTCTGCTCCAGCCGCAGCTGTTGTGCCTGCCACGGGACAATTACGGACAGCGGCAGCAAAGCTTGGGACAGTATCAGCGGTGCAGGCCCAAGCCACGACAGCCGCGGCAGAGTCCACTGCAACTGTGACTAGGCCCGACAATGGGAGCGAGAGTTTGGGCGATGCGGCGCCAAACGCGAGCAATGCTGCGCGTTCGACAGGTGATGGGTCTGTCGAAATCTCATCGGACCCTTCGGGAGCAGATATCGAAATCGATGGCAACTTCGTTGGAAGTACACCATCGCCGGTGGGTCTGGTAGCTGGGCAACATACTCTGAGGGTTTCGAAGAACGGTTACAAACGATGGGAGCGTACTCTCCAGAGCTCAACGGGGAATATCAAAGTTGTAGCAGCGTTGGAGCCTTTGCCCGTTGACGCGGCCGGGACCGCCCACGCAACTTCCGAACTCCGTCAGGACCCAGTCGTCGCAACGGCCTCAACCATTCGGGATCCTGTTCCCCCTGAGGAAACTCTGATCGGAGTTTGGTGCTCCGGAAACCCGACCGTGAGACACGACGGAGTCGAAATCTCCGCTGTGTTTAAGGGACCTGCGGACAACATTGACATAAGACCGGGCGATGTAATCCTCGCCATTAACGGCCACTTTCTTTACACCATCGACGAACTCCGCGCCGAACTCCTACGGCACCAGCCTGGAGATCGACTGCCCATACAATTCCGACACGACCGATCTGTTTCCGAAAATTATCTCATCCTTGGCGCTAGAGACGCGGCTCTCCGCAGATGATTTCGCGGTAGAAAGCGGGAACAGCACGACCTTTGCCCAGGGCACGTTTGGCACGTTCACCGTGACCACCACGGGCTACCCGACGCCGAGCATTGCCGAGTCGGGTGGGCTGCCCAACGGCGTGGGTTTCATAGATAACGGGAATGGAACGGGGACTCTCTCCGGGACACCGACGGCGAGCGGAACGTTCAACATCATGTTCACGGCGTCGAATGGAGTGGGCTCTCCCTACGTGCAGAACTTCACACTGACCGTGACCGCGTCTGGACCGCAGATCATGCTGAGCCCCACCAGCATTAACCTCGGAGTCGTTTATCTCGACTACACGCAGTCCACGAGCGTGACGGTGAGCAATACGGGCGGTGCCTCAGCAAAGATCAACAGTGTGTCGGTGACGCCGGGCGCTGGGACGAGCCGGAGCGTATTCAAGTTCACGAACGGGTGTCCAGGGACGCTAGCGGCCGGCAAAAGCTGCATGATCACGATCAACTTCGATGCCAGCGAAGTGGGCACGCTTTCCGCCACACTCAACGTGGCCGATAATGCTCCGGGAAGCCCGCAGCAAGCCAGCCTGTCGTTTTTATGCGGCGGAGAGCTGCGGCGAAACCCCGATCATGTTCCACAAACAGGGCAAGTTGGTTCAACTGATAGCGAAGAATACGCGTTTCGTGGCGGAGGAGAACTCCCCCATGCAGCGGGCCGTGCGGCACTCCTTCAGCGACTCAATTCTCGGATCCGCCAAGTTGGAGAGCTTGCCCCAGCCCGAACGCAAAAGTGCGCTCGTGGATCTGGGAGGGGTGCTGCTGACGGACGTTCCGATGATGGGGTACCAGCTGGAGACAACCTTCCGCATCCCGTACCACTTCGACGAGAAAAACAGCTACTTTGGCATGCTCAAGGCGTTTGAGAAAAACGTCGAGATAGAAACTGTGACGCATTACACCGCCGACCACCCGCCTGTCCCTCCGTTGCCGTCTCCCGAAGGGCCTCCGCCGCCCACGCCGCCGCCCCCTCCACACAACATTCCGGACGTGCGCAGTATGCAGTTCCATTTTCGGTACAGCGTTTCGGAATTGCCGCAAACCGGGTATCATCCAAGGCTCGCCGACGATCGCGTCGGACACTTCCTGACCCAGTTCCAGGATTACAGTACGAGCGACGCGAGCTTCGAGACCAGCCGACGCTACATCCAGCGCTGGCACCTTGAAAAGCAGGACCCTTCCGCCGCGCTCTCACGCCCCAAGCAGCCCATCGTATTCTGGATGGAAAACACGATTCCAGTGCAATACCGAGATGCGATCCGCGAAGGCGTCCTGCTCTGGAACAAGGCTTTCGAACGCATCGGTTTTCAGGATGCCATCGAAGTGAAACAGCAGCCAGACGACGCCGATTGGGATCCGGCCGATGTGCGTTACAGCACCCTTCGCTGGTTTACCGGTTACCCCGACCCTGGATTTGCCGAAGGCCCCAGCCGCGCCAACCCGCTCACGGGCGAACTCTACGACGCCGACATTCGCTTTGATGCCGGCATGACGCGCTTTATGCGGCGGCAAGTCGATGAGTTCATCGTTCCGGCGGGGATGCCCTGGCAGGAGCAGGCGCGGAAACCGTTTCTCGCCCCGTGGAACAGCGGTCCGTCAGATTTTTGCGACTTCGCGCTGGGCGCTGCGCTGGATGCGGAGTTTGCCTTCGATCTGTTGCTATCGCGCGGGATGGATCCGGATGGACCGGAAGCGCAGAAATTCGTTCACGATTTTCTGGTAGAAATCGCGGCCCACGAAGTGGGCCACACGCTCGGCCTGCGCCACAATTTCCGGGCCAGCACGATTCACACTCTGGAGCAGGCGCAGGATGCTGAGTTGACCGCGCGTGAGGGCCTGACCGGCTCCGTAATGGACTACATCCCAACCAACATCGCGCTGCATGGAGCCAAGCAAGGTCAATACCACCAAACCACACTCGGACCTTACGACTACTGGGCCATCGAGTATGCCTACAAGCCGATTGACGCAGCCACGCCGGAGGCGGAATTGCCCGAGCTGCGCAAGATCGCTTCCCGCGCCTCGGACCCGCTGCTGGCTTACGACACAGACGAGGATGCCGGCATCGGGGAAGGCCCGTTTGATATGGATCCGCTGGTGAACCGTTTTGACTTCGGCACCGATCCGCTGAAGTATTACGCACATCGCGTGCAGCTGGCCGACGAAGTCCTGGCGAATATGGAGACGAAGCTCGAAAAACCTGGCGAGGGCTACCAGGTTCTTCGCCGCAGCTTCGACGTGGCGTTCGGCCAGGAAGGTTATGGCATGGTTCTTGCCTCCAAATATATCGGAGGCGTCTATCACTACCGCGACCACGTTGGCGACGCCGGCCATCGCGTGCCCTTCCAACCCGTCCTTGCCTCAAAACAAAAAGAAGCGCTTGAACTCCTCCGCCAACATCTGTTTTCGCCGTCGGCGTTCCACTTCTCACCTCAATTGCTGAACAAGCTCGCCAGCCCGCGCTTCACCGACTTCACGGATTTTGCGGCGCTGGGCAAGACGCGCTTCGATGTGCCCATCCACGACATGGTGCTCAAGCTGCAAACCACGGTGCTCGACCGCCTGTATCACCCCGTTGTGCTGAGCCGGATTCTGGACTCCGAAGTATCGGCGAAAGAACCTGCCGGTGCATTCAGCGTAGGCCTGCTCTTCGCGGAGTTGCAGGATTCCATCTGGGCGGAAGCCAAGGCCCCGGGAACATCGCTGAACATCGACAGCTATAGGCGCTCGCTGCAGCGTGCTCACCTGCGCAAGCTGGTCGCCATGGTGCTGCACGATGCGACAGTGCCTGAGGACGCGCAGACGCTTGCCCGGCAGAACCTTACTGTATTGCGTACTCAGCTGCGGGCGACCCTTGCCAAACCTGGAGTGACAATGACGCTGGAAACGCGCGCTCATCTAAATGAATCGATCTCGCGGATCGACGACGCGCTGAAGGCTAACATGCAACGGACGGCTTTCTAGTTCAAGGAGACAGCTTCCCACGACGCTTTGTTTCGCCGCAGTTTGTTCGGGATGTTGCCGTGAATCCTGATGATGGCGCGATCGCAACCGCGATCATCGGCATGGCGAAAAGCCTGAACCTCAAAGTGAGTGCCGAGGGGGTCGAAACGGAAGCGCAAATGTCATTCTTGCGGACACATCATTGCGACGAGATACAAGGATACTATTTCAGCAAGCCCCTACCGCCTGGCGAGATTGCCGCCAAGCTGCGAGGCGAGTGTCCCGTAGCACTCGTCCGAGCACAAGCAAGCGGGGACTCACAGGGGATGTGATCTAAACATTTTGTGAAGTGGAGTACGCGACGGCGTTCACTCGCACCCCATCAGGAATGCTTCACGAAGCGCAGCGACGCAGAATTCATGCAGTAGCGAAGGTGCGTGGGCTCAGGGCCATCGTCGAAGACGTGGCCTAGGTGGGCATCGCATTCGGTACAGGAAACCGCGGTGCGAACCATGCCATAAGTTGTATCGCGAATCTCGCGGACGTTCTCGGTGGCAATGGCCGCCCAGAAGCTGGGCCAGCCGCTGCCGGAGTCGAATTTGGTGGCCGAGTCGAACAGCGCATTGTCACAGCAGATACAGCGGTAGATTCCTTTGTCGTGCTGGTTCCAGTATTTGCCGGAGAAGGCGATTTCGGTGTCGGCGTTGCGCGTGATGTCGAAAACTCCGGAAGGGAGTTGTTTGCGCCATTCGGCTGCGGT
>JBEKQC010000081.1:0-11009 GCA_049520095.1 Terriglobales bacterium | reverse complement strand
CAGCACTCAGTCAGTTCCTGGCTGTCATCGAACACATAGATGGCAGCATACAGGTCGCCAGAGGGTTGTGGGGCGCCCTGGTCGCCATCGTTGACGATACGCAGGGTTGCATCCGGCGCACCGCTGGTGTTCGCATTGGAGTAGTAGGTGGTGAAATACACGCTATTGTCACCAACGTTTTGGGCTAAGGCAGTTCCCCCCAGCATCAGGGCGATAGCCAACATCAAAAATCCTAGCTTTTTCATTTCTTGGATCCTCCTTGTGGTTTGTGGCGCCGGGCGCTGGGGGAGGATCAGCTATGGGCGCTGAGGGCACTCTAACCTTTGTCCAGTTCTTTACAAGTCCCCACGTGGCCTAGCCAAAAACACTACGACTCTGAGCTACTACTTATGGATTAGTTCAATGACCCAACGCCATAAAGTTGAGAGCGCGTAACTCCACGTCGGACACGCTTGCCTGGGAGATATTAACTGGTGGCATCGCGGGCCGCACCGTTGCGCGGCGATTGCTGTCATTGTTGTTTTTGGAGTTGCTCCCGCAGCTGCTTAGCCTTGTCCTTCATCAACTCGCCGAGAGCTTGTGGAGATAACGGCTCCGTCGGAGGCTGCAAAAGTGCTCTGTCGATTTGCGGCAAAGGCGCCGTAGACGGAGCAGGGGGCGTCCATAGTGGGGGGCTGACTTTCGGTTCGACAGATGCAACGGCAGGGATGTCTGTGTCTGGACGATGCAGGGACAGTAACACCTGCGCCGGCTGGTTCGGATGTAGCGGCGAACTCACGATAATGAAATTGAAGGGAGACCCGTTGAGCAAGCTCTCCAGCACGTCGTTTGCCGGTCCCGGTCCAGTGTGTTCGAAGATGCGCTCCAGGCCGCTTCCGGGCGGAACGTCGATCACAGCCCCGGTCTTCTCTGCGACCAACGCCAGCACCGCGGCCAGAGTTAAGTTCTCCGCATCAATCGTGAGTTGACCATCCCGATAGGTGACCACCGGACCATGTTGCGCGGAGACAACCGTTCCACTCGGGACCGTGGGGACCACATCAGGCATCGGCGTTAACACCCCGTTGACAGCCGCGTTCTGCTTTCCAACCGCAGTGGCCGTTAACGGTTGCGTTTTCCCGGCAGGGACCTGGTAAGGAGTGGGGCTCACGAGGGCCGCCACAGTCGGCAGCGGCGGTGCTCCAACGCTGACGGCAAGAGTCTGTCCTCCAATCGCCGGGGCTGGGGCGACCACATTCGGCAGCGGCGGTGATCCGGCGCTGGTGGTAAAGCTCTGTCTTCCAACCGATGGGGCAGCGGCAATCACAGTCGGGAGCGGCAATTTGGTGCTGGTGGCAAGGCTCTGTCTTCCAACCGACGGAGCAGCGGCAATCACATTGGGGAGCGACGGTAATCCGGCGCTGCTCGCGAGGTTCTGTCTTCCAATCGCCGGGGCTGGAGCGACCACATTGGGGAGCAGCGGCGATCCGATGCTGACGGCAAGGGTCTGTCTGCCCACCGCTGGAGCAGCGGCGATCACAGTCGGGAGCGGCGGTGATCCGGCGCTGCGCGCAAGCTGTCTCCCCACCGCTGTTGGGGCAGCAGCAACCACATCTGGCAGGGGCGGTAATTCGGCACCTGTGGCCAGGTTCCTTCTTCCAACCGCTGGGGCTGGAGCGACAACATTGGGGAGCGGCGGTGATCCGGCGCTGCTGGCCAGATTCTGTCGATCAAGCACAGGGGCAGCGGCGATCGCATTTGGCAGGGGTAATCCGGCATTCTTGGCGAGGCTCGGTATTCCAACCTCCGGGGCTGTCAACGGTTGCGTTTCGCCGGTAGCAACTTGGCCGGGAGTGGCACTCACCGCAGCGGCGACGGAATCCTCAAGCCAGACCTGAGTCAATACGGAGTAATTGGGGTCCGAAGCTAGAACGGCTTCCACAGTAACGACGCGCGGCTGCGGTAGAGAAGACGGTGTCCGGTAAACTCCCTCGTCGTCGATGGTCCCGCAATCCATGCCCGAACAACCGATCCCCGAGACATTCCAATGCACGGCAACGGGTCTTCCTTGAGCGTCGGTAACTTCGAAACGCTGAGTTTGATTTACGGCGACGATTGCTTCATTCGGATGAACGACAAACTTGTGCGGAATGGCGCGCGTTGACCGATGAACGATCAGCTTTTGTGGAGAGGCTTGCGCCCAGAGTCCTTGCCATCCAAAACACACCAGCACGCCGGCCGCGACCGCGATGCGCATGGCGCCTCGAATGTAAACGCGCAAGTCGAGAATAGACCGCCTTCGCGAACCTGCAACGCGATCGGACTTTGCCGGACTACCCCTAAGCATAACCGCCTCACTTCCGTACGCAGCCATGAACCGCGCACGATGGGCACGCACGTTCACCTCGTGGATGCGGCTTGCGCTACCGCCCGCGGAGGAGGCCGTGTTGGCTAACTCTATACATACCACACCTCCGCTATTTTGCGGGCTCGCAGTGCACCGCTAGTTCGGTTTCAGGGCAGGACCAGAATCGCGCACGCAGCGCAAGGCTGCCTGCGGAGAACCAATATCGGTCACATTCGCACCACGCGGGTGATGCTTTTCCGGTGTTCCCATCCCTAAAACCAGGCTAGGGGGCGTTTCAGTACACCAAGCTAGGGGAGGGCTCTAGGCATCTCCAGTTAACTACGGGATCGCCATGGCAGCAATCCTACGATTGGGTTAGCCCACCTGCTTAGGAGCCAGGACTTAGTTCATTTGGAGTAGTACAAACGTAGTCAGCTTAATGTTCACGCCCATTTCTCTCTATTCTTGCATTATCTATTGACAGGGCGAGCGTTTACGGCGGATACTGTTGCGTCGGATTTCGGGCTATGGTATTGTGGCTGTTGAGCCACTCCCCCCGCCTCAAGCCGGAGTCCAGCTAGAGCTTGTCTGCGTGATCGCAGTTTCAACTGGGTCAAGCCGTTTTCAAAACTACAGGAGAGCACCGTGTCGATGGCTCCAAGCAACAACGGCTTTTTGCTGCTGGATGGCGAATTGAATCTGATTGCATCGAACGATCCCGCCCTGCAAATCCTCTGCTTTCCGAGCGAGGCGAACCGGATCAAGCAACCCAAAGTCTTTCTTGCCGATCGCGTGCGCACCACCCTTCTCGACCAACAGAATGAGCAAAAGGCCTTCGTCAAAGAGTTCAAGTCGGGTAAACGCCGCTACATCTGCAAGAGCTTTCAAGTCGACTGCAACGGACACTATTCTCCGCGGCCCGCTTTCGCGGTACTGCTGGAGCGCGATGCGGCAGGCAGCACGACGCTTACAGAACTGACTGAACGCTTTGATCTGACCCAACGAGAACGCGAAACCGTGGAGTACCTGCTGCAAGGTCTCACCAGCAAAGAGATCGCAACCCGCATGAAGATTAGTCCAAACACAGTCAAGGCGTTTCTGCGACTGGTGATGGTTAAAATGAAAGTTTCCACGCGTTCTGGAATCGCTGGGAAGCTTGCAGGATCCAGGTCAAGCAATTAAGCCAAGCAATTAAGCATTGCTCCTTTGACATTAGCCGCCGCGAATTAGTCCGATTGAAGGATATACGCGGACAGTGACTTCGTGCATCATGCTTTACCTGTGCACAACCCTCTAGATGGAGAACGGCGCCAGCATGAGCGCTTTCCGCAAGCGTTCGAAGTACATGCGCGGAGTTTGTTGTCGGGTCAGGCGGCGGGTCCCCGGCCCAAGGAATTTGACTGTCGCATTCATAATTTCAGCAACGGCGGTGTGTGCATCCTTAGTTCGAGTCCGCTCCAGGCGGCCACTTTCGTGTGCTGCAAGTTTCCGGTGTTCGATTCTCCGGTTTCGATTCCCGCGCTCATGCAAGTGCGTTGGAGTGTGAAGCGCGGACAGAAATCTCCGAGCTACCTCAGTGGCCTTCAATTCGTCGTCTAGTAAATGCGCGCCCCACACACGACCAATCGCAAACTGGCCATGCATTGGCTTGTGTCCTGGGCCCCCACTGATGTGCTACTCCAAATGGGTTAATTCGAGTTGAGAGTATGCAAAGGCATAGTTCTATCGATATAGTTCCGAGTGGTTAGTTCATACCTGCTCCCTCCCCCCAGGTTGTCAGGCGCCCATTATGAGACTTCGTCCAGCCGCGCAGTCGATCAGTGTTCTTAGTGTGCTCATGTGTTCCGCGTTCCTTCTGAACTGCGGATCGGGAAATCCACGACTCACACAAATCGCGATTAGCCCCGCAAACCAGTCAATTGTGAAGGGCGCAAATCTGCAGTTCAGCGCTACGGGGACCTATAACAACGGCACTACGGAAGTCCTCACTGCCGTAGTGTGGCAGACGAGCCAGTCAGACGTGGCCGCGATAAACCCTCAAGGCAAATTGACCGGCATGGGCGAAGGCGTTGCCCAAGTGTCCGCGATTTATCAGGGAGTAACAGGCACTACGTCGGTCACGGTCGGACCGCCCGCATTGGTTAGTGTCGCGGTGAGTCCGAACCAATCCTCATTGCCGGTGGGAGAAAGTGAGCAGCTAACCGCTACCGGGACCCTCTCCGATGGAAGCACGCAAAATCTGACGCAATCGGTGACGTGGAGTTTGTCCGCGGCCGTTGCCAGTGTGAGCCCGGCGGGTGCCGCGGTTGCCAGCGCAGTCGGAACGGCGACCATTACCGCGACCTCGGGCTCCGTGACTGGAACGGCGAACCTAACGGTGACCCCCGCAGTGCTAGTCGCCTTGAACGTTGTTCCGGCGACACTATCCCTGCCGCTGGGTAGTGGCAGTCAGCTGCAGGCGATCGCAACCATGAGCGATGGGACCCAGCAAACCATAAGTTCGTTGGTGACGTGGCAGACGAGCCAAACATCCGTGGCCGCAATTAACGCGCAAGGTTATGCGACGGCTAAGGGAAAAGGTGTCGCCCAAGTGTCTGCGGCGTATCAAGGGATGACCGGTAGCGCGTCGATCACTGTCGGACCACCCGCATTGGCCAGCATCACGGTGAGTCCAAACCAGGTCTCTTTGCCGGTGGGTGAAACCGAACAGCTAACCGCGACCGGAAACTTCACTGATGGAAGCACGCAAAATCTGACGCAATCGGCGACGTGGAGTTTGTCCGCGGCAATTGCCAGTGTGAGCCCAGCGGGTGCGGTGGCCGCCAAATCCGTCGGAACGGCGACGATCAGTGTGGCCTCTGGATCCGTGACCGGCACCGCGGGCCTGACGGTAACGGGCGCAGCGGTGGTCGCCCTGAACGTTGTTCCGGCAACATTATCCCTGCCCCTGGGGAGTAGCGGTCAGTTGCAAGCGATCGCCAGCATGAGCGATGGGACCCAGCAAACCGTCAGCTCTTCGGCGACCTGGCAGACGAGCCAGTCATCCGTGGCCGCAGTCAACGCTCAAGGCTCCGTGAAAGCTGCGGGCAAAGGCGCCGCCCAAGTGTCGGCCACCTATCAAGGGATGTCCGGCAGCGCGTCGGTCGCCGTCGGACCGCCGGCATTGGTCAGTATTACGGTCAGTCCGAACCAATCCTCTTTGCCGATAGACGAAACCCAGCAGTTTACCGCGACCGGGAACTTTACCGATGGAAGCACTCAAAATCTGACGCAATCCGCGGTGTGGAGTTCGTCCGGGTCAAAGATAGCTAGTGTGAACCCGACAGGCATGGCGGTTGCTAACGCAGTTGGAACGGCGATGATCGGTGCGAACTCCGGCAACGTGACCGGAACCGCGAGCCTGACTGTGACTCCCGCTGCGGAAGTCGCCCTGAACATTGTTCCGGCGCCACTATCCATGCTCCTGGGGAGTAGTACCCAGCTCCAGGCGATTGCAACCTTCAGCGATGGGTCCACGCAGAACCAGACTGCAACCGTAACTTGGAGTTCGATGCAGCCGGCCATCGCCATCGTGAGTAGTAGTGGACTGACGACAGCCGAGACGATCGGATCAACGACGATCCTCGCCCAGGGCAGCGGGTTTACGGCGTCGTCGAATCTCACCGTGATGCCACTACTCACCGTGGAGTACTTTAATCGTGCCAACGCGCAAAATTCAGGATTCGACAGCACCATTCGGCTCACCAATCCGGGCGTTACTTTCGGAAACCTGTGCGCCATGATTTACGTCTTCGACCGGAATCAGGAATTGAACGAGTGCTGTGGATGCTCGATATCGGACAGCGGGTTGCTGACGCTCTCTTTGCTCAACGATCTCACGGCCAATACTCTGACCGGGAAAAAACCGGTAGCAGGAGTGATCGAAGTCGTGTCCTCCGATCCCACGCAGAATCCACAATGTAATGCCGGCTCCTTGACTCCGGCTGGCCAAATCATTGGATGGGGGACGAACGTTCAAGCCTCCAACGGCACCTACGAAGTCACGGAAGAGACGTTTTCAACCAGCGCGCTGAGCAGCACGCAAACGACGGTCCTGGCAACCGAGTGCTCCATGATGCAGCAGTTGGGAAGCGGCGCAGGCATTTGCACGTGCGGAACCGGCGACTAGGAGTACTGGTCAGAAATTCATCGGAGTGCGATCTCGGGCGTGCCCTCAGCCATGCCCGAGTAATGTTCGCGTCCTACTATCCTTTAGTGCGTCCTTGATCTTGTCTTCAGGTCCCGCCCACTCCGGGTTCGGAACGTTCAACGGTGGAATGTTCGGCGGAAGCAACTCAGGCACGTGTTTCCGGATCGCGGCATCGGCCAGCCAATATCCGTGGTTTTCTAAGACCGACGCTTCCGCATCGGAAAAGCTGTCCAAATCGGTTCGGATCGCGGCGATGAAGTTCTTGGCGAGATCATTCGAATATCCCTGCTGAATCCCGTAATCGTAAGCCGTGCTTCCGATCCCCCAATATGTCCCTTTCATTTGATTCGCTGCGAAGTTTGAAATCAGCCATCGTTTGCGCAAAGCAAGAGCTTGGTTCTCTGGAATTGATATGAACCTGCCTATCTCCCATGCAAATCCGTTGTCACCGCCGACCGGAAAAAGTGCTCCACCATCCGATGAAAGCACGATCTCGTGATCCTTCCAGATGGGCTCAAGCCCCAGATTGTCATATACACCGCCATCACTAAATGTGATCTCCCGGATGACCTTGTCTCTCAGTGGGCCGGGCGCAACCTTGCCCCCGATCAGCTTTGTTGGATCAAGGTTGAGATTCAGAGGCTTGAAGACAGGTGGAAAACAGGAGGAAGCGGCCACCGCAGTACCCAAGAGCCAGTCCGTGGGCGTGTTTTGGAATCCCGCCTGATAGTCGCCGCATTGCTGCTTCTTGAACATCCAATTCACGCCGTAAGCCAGATCGGTCGAGCAGAGGATATGAATCGGAGTTCCGAAAATGTCTTTGAGCAGCTTGCCGGAAGTCAGGTGCTTGTCGTACTGCTTGGCAAGACCGGAACTATTGTGTGTACCCGGTATCGCCGCTTCAAGGGCAAGCCAGCGCCTGATATCCAGAGAACAGAACTCACGTACTGGCTTGCTCGCCGAGGCGTCAAAATCTGCGATACCATTCGTGAGCGGGACCGGGAGTCGAGAGGCCAGAAATGCGTTCAATATGCTGCCGCCAGAGACAGACGATACGGTTGTGAGCTTTGGCAGAATGCTGAATTCGTTCAATCTCCGCACGGCACCAAGATGAAAAAGCGTGGCACGAAATCCCCCGCCAGACAAACTCAATCCGACAGAATTGGGAATCTTTGTTGCTGAAGGTAAGAAATTAGCGACTGCCATGAACGGCGCTCCGGTTCAAGCGATTTGAGTGGTTCCTAACACTATGTTCAATCTTTTCCGCATTTGTGTTGTAGGAACTTGATTTCCATCACAGGGTGGATTTCAATGCAGTTCTTCGCGAGTCCATTCTGACCATGGATAAAATCGCATAACTCGCGGCGGGCTAGTTGGCTTTAAGCAATCTTCTTCCGCTTCTGCGCCTTCAACGAAACAGGTGTGCTTACAACTTCGCCGGGACGGGAATCGAAGACCTCCACTGCCTCTTCATGATTTCCATGGTTGAGCGGATGCGGCTGCGTCCGCTCGCTCAAGTCTTCCAACCGCTTTCGCATCTCAAGTCCGTACTTTTCACGAGCATTGCAGACTTCACAGTTCGGATGGTGGATTCTCAGGAGGGACAGCAGGCGGCATCTCAGATTCACGACCCACATCGCAGTGCTCAGTCCATTCGCCTCAAGGCGTGCTGCGCCTCAAATAGCGGGAACTGCTCTTCGGAGAGGCGGACGTATTATGCCACACGGCGAGGGTGGTGGCTAGAGCCTCTTTTGCGCTGCTCGCAGGCCTTCCAAGAAACCGTTCGCTACGCGACCCCTTCTCTCAAACGAAGGTAATGGGAAAGTGATCCCGATCACACCGACCGGAAAAGGTTGCGGGTATGCTCGGCGTCATGTACGCGATCAGCAGAGATACGAGCGGCATAATCCTCGTCTGCCTTGACTGCCCACATACTGAGCACGTCAACCAGTTTGATGACAGACTCGGCAGCCGTCGCACGCAGGCCGCTCGTGCCATGTTGAAGCATGTATGCAACGAGCACGGCCAAAAGCCGATCGGGAGGCCTATGCCTCAAGCGATGGAACGATGGTACTGAGCAACGTCGAATGAAACGGGTTATTGCAACTTCGCGTACTCCGCTTTGGCTTCCTTCAGGATGGGGATGTCGGGGTCGGCGTCTTTCCAGAGTGTGAGGAAATCTTTGTAGTCGGCAAGCGCCCGGACGCGGGCTACTTCGGCATCCGCTCCCTGCGAAGTTCTCGCCTGCAAAGCGTTGGCCCGTGCCACACCCAGACGCGCCAGCGCTCCCGTCCAGCAGTTCCAGACGATGCCGCTGTGGTCGATAATTTTTTGAAACTCGGCGGCGGCCGCATTGCCTTGTCCGGCTGCCAAATATGCCTCTCCGCGTATATACACATGGTAGAGGCACGAAATATTGTTGACGAACGAGATGCTGCCCAGTTCGATGGGTGAGGCAGCTTGCAGCGCGTTCAGGGCGGCAGCCGGGTTCTTTCTGTCACCATTCAGCGCCAATTGCGCCTCAATCGCTGGCAGCCAGAGGGACTGCATCTGCGTGTCCAGTGGGAATCGTTTCTCTAAGTCTTGGGCCAAGGATTCGGCCCGCGCCGCATCGCCTGTCATCGCAAATGCAAGGGCGGCTTCGCTCTCGACGCCCAGACTCGCTGGAGCCAGCTTCAAAGCCTCTGCCGCTGACTGCCGCGCTTCCGCAGCGTTGCCATAGGCGGCTTGTTGCAGAGCCGCATTCGTCTGCCATATTGCCCCGCTTTCCTTGCTATCGGCTTGTATTGCGGAGACCACAGCCCTCTTGGTAAGTTCCCGCGCCTGGCCAAGATGACCGGAAAATGCCTCGGTATCCGATGCGAGCGCCAGTCCAAAGTTTTCATATTCAGGCTTGCCCGCCGACCAATGTTGCTGTTCCGCCATCGCCGCAGAGTCCGCTCCAAGAAAGGCAACGGCGTAGAGAACATCGTGGAGTATGTAGTCATCAAGTTTTCGGACCTGCGCCTCGTGGACACTCTCCCGCGCCTCGTCGAAGCGCTGCAAGGAGAGGGCATCGTTGGCGAGATTGACGTAAGAACTTACACGATCCGGCGCAAGGCGCAAGGCTTGCCGCGTCATCTCCGTGGCTTTTTCATACTGCCCTTGTGCAGCGAAATCTGTGCCCAAATTGTTGCACCAACTGGCGTCCGGCTGGTAGTTCTCAATCATCTGTTGATACGTCTGTACCGCTTTCTCCAGTTCCCCGGTGACCGTGTCATAGTAGCTGGCGGTGATTGCCAGTTTTTCCCGTTCGCTGGCATGTTCGCGCAACTGGAATGCCTTCGTGAAGTAGTCGCTGGCCCGCCCTAGCTCGGAGAGAGTGGTGTAGTCGCTGCCCAGTGCTTTGTAGCCCATGGCAAAATTCGGATCAAGCTCGATGGCACGTTGATCGTAAGGTAGGGCTGCGGCAGCGCCTCTCTCGTTATTGGCCTTTCTGCCAAGGCTGAACGCTTTTAGAGCTTCGAGCGAAGACGTGGTGGCTTGTTCGAGCGGGACATCAAACTTCTGCACCGTAGCCAGCGATTCGCCCAGTTCGCCTCGCAGCTTGGACGCCGCGCCGCCCAACGCATCTAGCACCTTCTCCTTGGACGCCGCCGTCACCTGCTCCTGAGCCAGCGTATCTCCATTCTGGCAATTCACTGCCTTAAGCGCCAGCACGTACTCGGTTCCTAGAGTTGCAATCGAGCCCGCGATATACGCTTTGCTATGGACGCGCTGGCAGACCTCGCGTGTGACCTCAGGTGTAAGTGGTGTGTTAGCCGGGCGGGTCATCAGCTTGAGAGTTGCGCCGACGCCGTCGTCGGAAAGAAGGTTCAGGAAAGGCGATTGCCGCAAGGAGACGCTGAGCGCCGTTTTCAGGGTGTCGTCGAATACCGCATCGCCCGTGCTGTTGGAAAAATCGGCGAGAACGATGGTGTCCTTCTCGGCGAGGCGCGTGCTTCGCTGATGCGAACGATAGTAAAGCCCGCCCGCCACGAGCAAGGGGACCAGCAAGACGGGAACCGCAATCCTCCAAACCTTCGCAACCCGGACCGCAGGAGTTTCTCCCGCCGTCATCGTGCCCGCGCTTGCCGTAGCAGAACGGTATCCGCTCTCGGAGTCCCGCTTCAGCCGTTGCAGGTCGGCTCGCATCTCCGCTGCATGCTGGTAGCGCAGATTGCGGTCTTTCTCCAGAGCTTTGCGGATGATCTCGTCGAACTGAGGAGGTAACTCCGGGTTCCAGTGACTGGGTAATTCCACGCCCTCGTGCAGGATAGCCCCAAACGTCGCTCCCGCAGTTTCCTTTTCAAAGGGCAGACGACCGCTTGCCATCTCGTAAAGCGTCACCCCAAAGGAAAACAGATCGGTGCGTGCGTCCAGAGGCTTGCCTGCGACCTGTTCGGGTGACATATAGCTAACTGTGCCCAGAGCGATGTTTCTGGCGGTGAGGTCTTTCTCCCCAATCGTGGGATC
>JBEKQC010000080.1:0-22587 GCA_049520095.1 Terriglobales bacterium | reverse complement strand
TGGAACCCGCGCCTGTCGCGGAGTCGCTTGGAATGCCGTGCAGCCTGCGAAAAAAATTTGCTTTTGATTCCTGTACACTTCCCGTGCATGCCCCCCACCACCTACCTCGAAGCCATCCGCCAGGGAATCTGGGAAGAAATGGAGCGCGACCCGACCGTCTTCTGCCTGGGCGAGGACATCGGCATCTACGGCGGCGCTTTCAAAGTCACCGACGGTTTCATCGATCGCTTTGGGCCGGAGCGCGTGATTGATACTCCGATTGCGGAGTCGGCCATTATGGGCGCTGCTTTTGGCGCTGCGCTTACTGGATTGCGCCCCGTGGCTGAGTTTCAGTTCATGGACTTCATCGGCTGCGCTTTCAATCAGATCGTCAACATGGCCGCTAAGGCGCACTATCGGTGGGGAGCGCCGGCTCCGCTGGTGCTGCGCGGGCCTAGCGGCGGGAATGTACATGGCGGGCCGTTTCATTCGCAGAATCCGGAAATGTGGTTCGTGCACGCACCCGGGCTGAAAGTTGTTTGTCCGGCGACCGCCTACGATGCCAAGGGATTGATTAAGTCTGCGATTCGCGACCATAATCCGGTGATTTTTTTCGAGCACAAGTACCTGTATCGAAGAATCAAGGAAGAAATTCCAAATGACGACTACGTGGTTCCTCTCGGAAAGGCGCGGGTCGCACGCGAAGGCCGCCATCTCAGCGTGATCACGTATGCCGCCATGCTATATACCGCGCTTGAAGCCTCGGAGATCCTGAGTAAAGAAAGAATCGAAATCGAAATTCTCGACCTGCGTACTGTCTCGCCGCTTGATCGAGCGGCGATTGCCGCCACCGTGAAGAAGACCAACAAAGTCATTATTCTGCACGAACACGCGCGCACAGGTGGACTGGCGGGAGAAATTTCCGCGATCATCAACGAAGAAGCGTTCGACGACCTCGATGGCCCTATCGTCCGGCTGACGTCGCTCGACACGCCGGTGCCGTTTTCTCCGCCGCAGGAGGAATTTTTCCTGCCGAAAGTTTCCGATCTGGTGCGGGAGGCTCGCCGCCTGCACGCCTACTAACCTCCACGCTCACGGCTCAGGCAATGATGCGTTCTGCTGCCTTCTGTGCCGCGCTCCTGTTATATATAGAAGGCAGCGCGAGCCTAATTTTCCAGGCTCTCCGAGGATCTGAAATGCGCAACTTCATTCTGGGGATGGTCATCACCATTCTGGTTCTGCTGATTGGCGGTCTTGGCCTTGCCCTGCTTGGCTTCTTGCCGACCCGCGCTAATAGCGCTCCCCCGGAGATGGAACGCCACATCGCCATGAGCGCGCTGGACAATTCGGTGGAGCGCCATGCTCCTCGCTTGAACAATCCCGTGCCTCCCACCGACGAGAATCTGATCGCGGGCCTGAAGATCTACACCATGAATTGCGCGCAGTGCCATGGCGGTATCGACCGCAAGCCCTCAACCCTGGAGAAATCGTTCTACCCGCCGCCTCCGAACCTCATTCTTCACCCACCGGATGATGCGGAATGGCACGTCTTTTACGTGATTCGCACCGGCGTTCGCTATACCGGCATGCCCGCCTGGGATAAGACGCTCTCCGAGCCGGACATGTGGAAGATTGCGGCGTTCCTTACTCGCATAGAAAAGCTGCCGCCTGCGGTGCAGGACTACTGGAAGAAATCCACCGGCGTGAACCCTCCGGCTGGCGAGGCGGAAGAACACGACCACAAGTAGAAGGTTGAAGGTTGTGTGGCAGCGGGACGTTGCCCCACCACCACAATGCAGAGATATGACGCTATCCCGGCGGATAGCTGAAGTTGATGGTGATCACGGTCTGAGTAGCGGCGGCGTGGCCGTTGACGCTGTAGGGCTGGAACCGCCACTGTTTGACCGCGGCAATCGCCGCCCGGCCCAGAATGAAATATCCCCGGACAATTTTCAGATCCTCGACGGTGCCGTCGCGCCCGATCCGCGCCTGCAGTACGACCGGTCCGTGAAGTTTTTGCGCTACCGCTTCCGCTGGATACACGGGATTCACGGTTTGGATCAGCAGCGCCCGCTCCGCTTCTTCGCTCACCGTAACGGGTTCGCTGAATTGTTGAACCGCAGGCTCTACCTGCGGGGCGGAGACCGGCATCATTTGTGCCGGACTCACCGTCACCACCAGCGGCGGCGCAATGGGCGCCGAGTTTTTCATGCTCTCCGGAATTGCCGCTCGTTGCGGGCGGATTGGCGTGGAGTCTCGATGCTCGATCACTGGTACAGGAAGCGGAAGGTCGGGAGCCTTTCGCATGAGTATGGGCGCTTCCGCCAGGGTGGACTCGCCTGCAATCACTCCGAGCGCCGGTGTCTGCGCATTGGAGTTGGCCGGATCCCGGTTGAAGTACGCGTCCTGTTGCGGGTCGCTCACGGGGGAACTGACGGTCAAGACAACCGTTTTGTTCGTCTGAAAAAGCGCCGCCACCGATTCCCGTAAGACGTGGAAACTCCCTTCCGGCGACCGCGAAAGATACTCGAAGATCTCGTGCGATCTCCACAGGAAAAATGCTGCCGCTAGCACCAGCACCGCAGCGCAAGCTCCGCGGAAGCTTATTGCATGGCTGCGTTGGCGAGGTTCTTCTTTGTAATTGTCATTCGCGATTCCGTCATCGTCCTCTGATGCATTCTCTTCCGGATAGCTAGCTGGCTGGACCTGCTGACTGTGCTCCGGTTGATCGACGGCAAAAGAAGCTGCAGGGGCGCTGTTGGCGTGGGGGTCTTGCGTGGCCGCCTCCGTAGTCTCCTCTGGACCGGCGGGTTGCATTTGCTCGCACGCTTTTACCAGCACTGCGTCGGCTTCCTCGGCAGAAATTGGACGATAGATGAGAAAATCGAGCCGGTTATCGCGCAGTTCGGCCTGCGTGGGATCGTGATCGACGATGGCGACGGCCAGCGTGCCTCGGTTCGGAGTCGACTCGCGAGCACGTTTCAACAGGAAGCTCGACTCCGGCTGGTCAGCCCAATCCGCGATCACGCACGAAAAGGCTTCTTTCTTCCCTTTTTCGATGGCCGTAAAGATGTCGGAGCAGACCTCAACGCGGATGCCTGTGTTATTGCAGGCCGCCGTCATGGCCGTGTTCGTCTCGGGGCTCTTTGAAAACAATAGGGCGCGGAAAGCCATCGCGGCAATAGCTTATCGGGACTTCCCGCGCCGCGACAGGTAACCGGCGGGTAGTGCGCCGGTGGAATCCGGCCAACCCTAGGCCAGACAGGCGGTTCCCGAAAAAAGGACTGGTGACCTTCGTAACCGGGCACTGGGCTCTGAGAATGTCAGATCTCAGCCCACTCCCCGGATAGCTCATGGCGCAGCTTCTGCTGGCGGTCTTGTATTGCTTTTTGCCCGTTCTGCATTTTCCGCTGCGCGTCTTGCAGCTTCTTCTCCAGATCTTTCCGGCACAACTGCTGCTGCGCTTTCTCCATCTGCGCGAGGGCTGGCCCCAAGCGGGCGATCTCATCTCCGGCGCGGTTGACTGCCTGCTCGGTCTCGGCTGTGAAATCGAGACCTTCGAGGCTTTCTTCCAAGAGGTTGCCGGAATCCTTTTTCTCGGGAAGAGTGAGTGTGAGATTCTGCTCTCTCTTGTCGCGTATCACCGTCACAGCTGCTGCGCCGCCCGACGACGACCGCAGAGCATGGGTGAAATCAGAGGTATCGTGGACCGGCTGGTTGTTGACCTTGACGACTACATCTCCGGCGCGGAATCCAGCCTTTTCCCCGCGGCTGCCTTTTTCCACCGAGCGTACCAATACGCCCTTGCCGTCCTTGACCCCAAAGAAATCTCCCAATTGCGGAGTAATGTTTTCCACCATCAGTCCGCTACGCAACCCCGAGTGGACGACGACTATCGAGACGGGCAAGTCGAAGTCCGGCAAATCCGGCATCTTCGGCATCTCTGGCATCTCGAACTTGCCGTTCTGACCCCACCCCGTCGACTTGTGCCGGTCGGCGAGTTGCACTTTGATGGTCAGAGGCTGACCGTCGCGGCTGATGCCGAGAGTCACGACGCGGCCTGGCGGCGTTTCCTTGATCATGCGGCGCAATTGGGCTGCGCTCTCTATCGCCGTGCCGTTAAGGCTCACGATGACGTCGTGCTCGTGCACTCCAGCTTTTCCGGCAGGAGCGTCCTGGTCGACCATCATGACCTCCGCCCCGTGCTCTTCTTTGAGCTTCAATTCTCCAAGGCGCTCCGCGGAAACGTCGGCGATGTCCACGCCAAGAAACGACGATCCGCTGCCGCCTTCTTCTGAACTGTAACTCCAGTCCCAGGTTTCGCCCGTCCGATCATAGTTCGACAAGATGTTCGAAAAGGCGTTCGACTCCGCTGGTTGCGCGCTCACTCCGAGCGGGACGACCAGCGAAAGAAGAAACATGCAAAGCAGGAAGCGATGGATCATAGACCCTCCCAGAAAAAAGCGCCGCCGCTAGCGACTGACGCGGCGGAAGTTGACATTCCCCGAGTTCGTCCGGACCTTCAGCACCGGTCCGCCACCATTAAGCTGACCCTCTGCCGTCACCGTCTTTGGCCCCCACGGTCCGCCTTCACTGGACACGCGAATATCGGAGAAGTCAGTGCGGATCGTGTGGCCATTAGCGATTTCGATCTCCGCCCGAATGGAGATCGCCAGATCATTCGCAAGATAGACGGTGATGTCGCCGGCTGAAGTCTCAAGCGTGGAATTGCTGCGACCGCCCGCGCCAGCCGAGGAGAGTAGTTTCACAATGATTCCACCTGCCGAGGTTTCCGCCTGCACCGATGTAGCGCCATCCAACTGGATGCTGCCGCCGCCGGTCTCAGCCTGCACATGTCCTTTCGCGGAAGCGAGCCGAATGCTGCCCGCGCCCGTTTCAATCTGTGCCGACCCTCCGATCTCGCCTAGATCCACGCTGCCGCCGCCGGTCGTGGCTTTCACCGGCCCGCTGCACTTGTCCACCCGAATACTACCCCCGCCCGTCTCCAGCACGGCACCTTGCAAGCCGGAAAGAACGACTACGCTTCCGCCTCCACTTTCGGCCTTGATCTGGCCCTTGGCAGATGCAATCTTGATATTTCCTCCGCCAGTCTCCAGATTCACATTGCCTTCGACGCTGCCGACGTCAATCGTGCCCCCGCCGGTTTCCGCCGTAACCTCGCCACCGATATCATCCAGGTGAATATTTCCACCACCGCTCTCGAGGCCGACATGTCCGGCTATACCAGTCGCGTTTACGTTGCCGCCCCCGGTCTCGACTTTGGCGGAGTCTAAATTTCGCGGCACATTGATTACAAAATCATCAGCACACTTGGAATCCCGCCGGCTCGATTCGGCTACGACCCACGCCGTGTCTCCTTTGACCGACGTGCTGATCCTGTATGATTCAAATTCGCGGCGGGCCTGCTGTTCTGAAGATGTATATGCCTTGCGATGAATGACGTATGTAATTCCCGCTTGTGATCCACCCTGAACGTGTACCGAACCTGCAGCCAGCTTCACCCGCAGATTCTTCGCTGCACCCAAGTCTCCAGTCATTTCCTGGACCCAGTTGCTGCCTTCGCGATACACCCGAGTTTCCTGGCATAGAGCCAGAGACGCCAGCGCAGCCACCAGTATTCCGGCGCCGGCGAGTTTGATTGCCTGCTTCAATGAGTTTCCTCCTTAGCCCGTTACTTTTATTTAGCACGCCGCTCGCTGCTCGTCGTTCGCCATTCGCAACCCTGATCTCAGGCGGCGAATAGCGAACAGCGAACGGCCGTTCTCAATCCATCTCCGGCATCTGCGCCAGCATGGTGCGCGCCTGCGAACGAATCGAGACGTTCTGATCTGTCTGCGACAACCTGGTCAGCACCGATCGCACATTGCTGTCCGTTTTCATCGGCTCCACCAATCGCAAGGCCTGCATCCGCACGCCCGAGTTAGTGTCGCTGATCAACGCCCGCAAAACTTCGTCCCGCACTTGCGGATCCTGCCGCACAAAGCCACTCAGGCCATCCAGCGCCTTCAAACGCACTCCAGGATTGGTATCGTTCAGCAGGGCATACATCAGCGCTTCCCGCACGCGCGAGTCATCCGGTGCCTGGGTTAGCAAATCCACCGAGTCCAACCGCACTCCCGAGTTGTAATTGTTGTGCGCCGCAAACAACAGCAACTGCTGGATGCGCTGGTCGTTCAGCGAGCCCTGCGCTTCCTGAGTCAAAACCGTGTCGTACTTGATGCTCACCTGATTCGATCCCGGCTCCTGGGTCACCGACCGGATGCCCGCAATAGCCGATGACTCCAGCGGCGGGGTATCCGCCCGGTTCACGACTGCGACATCTCCAATACGTCCAGAAGCAAGAAAGTTGTACGTCGCTCCAATGCCGCCACCAAATCCCACGATGAAAATCACTGCTGCGAGTGCCGGCGACATCCGAATCTGCCGCAGCCACGCTCCCGGCTCGAGAATCAGCCGCTGCCCGAGCCCTCCCTGGCGCGTCGTTTCCAGCGCTTCCTGCAGCCGCATTCGCGATGCCGCCAGCAGGTTCGGAGTCGGCTCCGCCACCGCCGTCTCCGAAAGCGTCGCGTGGAACTTGCGCGTTGCTTTCAATTCGGTGGCGCATTCCGGACACCGCGCCAGATGCTGCTCTACCTCATAGCGGGCATCGTCCTCGAGCTCGTTGTACACATAGAACAGAATGTTCTGCCGTACCCAATCACATTTCATTGTCGTATCCCTTCGCGGGAACCAATTCCAAACTCATCGCATCTCCGCCAGCGCGGCTCGCAGCTTTTGCGTCGCGCGAAATAATGTGTTCTTCGCCGTCTCTTCAGTCGTATTCAGCATCTCGCCCACCGTGCGCAACTTCAGCCCGTGATAGTGCTTCAACTCGAACACCATCCGCTCGCGAGGCGTCAGCCCCGACAAGGCCACCCCGATCTTCCGACCCAGCTCCCCCCAGCTCCCGCCGCATCAAATCGCGTTCCGGGTTGGCTCCCGAGCGCGCGTCGGCGAACTGCTCTAACCGGCTGTACTCTTCGCCCGACGCATCCACCGCAACCGGAGCATCCTCCTTGCGCACATTCCGTTTCCGCAGATGATCCAGGCAAAGATTGGTAACGATGCGGTAAATCCAGGTGTAGAAAGAGCACTCAAAGCGGAAACTGCCGAGATTCTTGTAGGCCTTGAGGAAGGCCTCCTGATAGACGTCCTGGGCGTCGGACTCCGATCCAGTGAGATGCAGCGCCAGTCGCAGCACCGACTGATCGTAATGACGAACCAATACCTCGAAGGCCGCGCGGTTTCCCTGTTGCGCCTCGCGGATCAGACTCGTGTCGTCAATGCGGTTGCCCTGCGCTGCCAAAGAGCCCCTCATATTCCATTGCAACGTGGGGTTCCGGTTGTCGCTGCCCTGTTCCGCCCGTCTGTAACGGTAATGGTCGCCAACCGGAATTGCTACTGCGTAAGAATCGGCCGGCATTGTCTGTCGTCCTCTACAATCTGTCCTCTAGTGGTCCCAATCCTTAGTTCTTGCCTTGCACAGAAATAGACGGGGCAGCAACCCGAACGTTAGCAGATTATCAGGAGTTGGCCCTTGGCTTGCTTGACAGTTGAAAACAGCGATGAAAGCAAGTGTTCTCCAACAGGTAGCGGCCGGGCCAAACCGCTCATTGCACGCTAGGCAACTCTAGGCATACAGTGGGCTGTGGCAGCGTCCGCGCGCGCTTTCTGGGGGACGGTTGGCGAATGAAAAACAAGACCAAGATCATAGGAATCATCTGCGTCGTTGGATTCTTCGCGTCCCTTTTTTTCTCGATTTCTTTTTATTATCGTGGCTTCCCCAGCAGGCCGCAGCCAGAACTTGGCAGAATTTACCCTATCAACAACCATGGGTTTCCGTTGTACCTGACCAAGAGAGAAGACTTTGAGCAGACGTTGGCGTCCGTCCTTGCTGTGGTGCTTTTTGCGGCTGCCGGAATCCTCGACTATTTCTTCGACGCGTTCGGCAATCGCGGCCGGGAGGTCCTTCGGAGGAGGAGGCAGCCTTGGAATCATCGCTGGGGCCCCTAGCAAGGTAACCGAGTCTCATAACTGTTTCTGTGTATCGAATCTCAGCCGCATTTCGTTCGTAGCTTCGAAACCCAGCTTCTCATATAAATGCCGGCCCTCATCGCTGGCGTGCAGATTGACGGAGTGGAAGCCGTGCTCCTTGACCCAACCGAGGATCGTCAGCATGATCTGCCGCGCAATTCCGCGCTTCCGAAACTCCGGTTCCGTGTATACATTCAGGATCACCGCCCGCTGCGTACACGGGTCTTTGGGATTCGCTGGCCAGGGACACAGGAACACCCCGCCGCCGCCAGCGATGCGGCCCGAGACGTCCAACGCCAGCCAATGGCGATACGAACCATCGGCCAGAGTCCGCGCCAGCCAAGGACTTGCAACTTCCACCATCCGATCGAGCTCCTCGACCGTGCCTTCCCCCATATCGCGAAACATCGACCGCCGGTGATGAAGAATGATCGCCGACTCGCTCGCCTGTGCCTCTCGAATCGTGATGTTCGGTTGCGTCCCATCCATAAATTGTTGTCCCGGGCGGAGCTAGGGAATCGGCAGTCTTCCCGAAGTTCGCGCCCCGTGTCTCGGCGGCTCTCAAAAGGTACAATAAAACACGGCCGAGGCTAACCGGATTCATGTACGAAGTAACCGTCGAAGATACATTCGCAGCAGGGCACTACCTGCGCAACTACAAAGGGAAGTGCGAGAATCCGCACGGGCACAATTACAAGATTCGTGTGACCCTAGCCGGCGCGGAGCTCGACAAAGCCGGCCTGCTGCTCGATTTCAAAGATCTAAAAGACGTGATGAAGCACGCCATCGACCGTCTCGACCATCAGATGATCAACGATATCGAGCCCTTCACCGTCCTTAACCCCTCCGCCGAAAATCTCGCGAAATATTTCTACGACGAAACCAACACTCGATTGAGCAGCGTAACCAATGGCAGGGTGAGGGTGAAAGACGTCACCGTTTTCGAGACTGATACGACCACGGCGCGCTACAGCGAATGAAATCATTTAGTAGTTGAATGATCCGATGGTTCACTTCCATGCAGATCACGGAAATCTATAAATCGCTGCAGGGTGAATCGACCTATGCCGGCGTTCCCTGCGTCTTCGTGCGGCTGACAGGATGCAACCTGCGCTGCTCCTGGTGTGACAGCGAGTTCAGCTTTCACGGTGGACGCAAGATTACGCTGCAGGAGGTACTCAGCGAAATCGCCCGCCTAAGTCCGACCGGCGGACTGGTCGAGATCACCGGCGGCGAACCTATGTTGCAAGAGCGCGAGGTCATTCCCCTGATGGAGCAACTCTTAGACGCCGACTATCAGGTGCTGCTCGAGACCAGCGGGGAACGCCTCTTGGCGCGCGTCCCGAAACAAGTCATCAAGATCGTCGACGTAAAGTGTCCGCACTCCGGCGAGCCAAACACCTTCGCTATGGAGAATCTGGACGCGCTCCGGTCTCACGATGAACTCAAGTTTGTCTTAACCGACCGCACTGACTACGAATTCGCCCGCGACTTCATCTTGAATCACGGGCTGGCCGGACGCGTTCACGCCATTTTATTTTCTCCGGCGTTTGACAAGGCCGCTTCCGGCGCGCGCGACACTTCTCATTGCCTCCTCGATCCGCAGGCGCTAGCGCAATGGATCGTCGCCGACAACGCTCCCGCGCGGCTCAGCCTGCAAATTCACAAACTGATCTGGGATCCCGCCGCTAAGGGTGTGTAATTACGCATTGCCGAAGTGAGATTCGACTCTTCAAACAACCTATTAGATTTTGTGATCCCGAGCCACGCGAGGGATCTGCATTTGCGGCGAACTGCAAATCCCTCGCGTTGCTCGGGACGACAATTTATTGAAGGCATTGCTCGCACACCGCAATAGGCGGCAGCACTCCCTAGGCCGTCCGGGCCCGCACTCGATTCTCGGCGCGCAGATGCGCCACCACCAGCCGTATGTCTTCAAAGCTCACATACGGCGGCACCGCCTCCTTAATATCCTTCAGCCTCTCGACTCCCTGCTTCATGCAGGCCGCCTCAATCAGTGGCTGGGCATCGGGAGAAATCCACTTCGCATCCAGTTTGATTTGCCCGGTCTCGATCAGGCTGGCTACCGTGCACACAATCGTCGAGACCTGACGGGCGCGAATGCGGCCAATTTCCTCAAAGCTACGCCCCTCGTTCAAGAGCCGCAGCGTCTGTTCCGCCGGCGCGGGCTCTTTGGACACCGTCGGCGCGGCGCGCGCTCCCTCGCCGAAGTTTCGCAAAGCTTGAAGAATCTCCGCGCCATACACATCGGCTTTCTTTTCGCCAATGCCCGGCACTTGCTTCAACTCCGCAAAATTGGCCGGACGCCTGCGGCACAGTTCCTCGAGCGTGCTGTCGTGCAGAACGATGTACGCAGGCACTTTGTTCTCTCGCGCCATATTGCGCCGCCATTCGCGCAGATACTCCGCCAGCGCTGGATCTGCTTCTGCCAGCGCCGCATCCCGTACCCGCGGTTTTTCGGAAGGCAGCAGCGAGGTATAGAAGGACGGAGACGACATGGGCGGAAAATGCGCCTTTCGCGCCGCAACTTCGGGCACGACAACGGTCACGATCTCTTTCTTCAGCCATTCCGGTTTTGCGCCGCAATTGTCGCAGCTCCCGCAGCTCTCCCATTTCGGAGTCTCGCCGAAGTGCAGGCAAATCTGCCGGTGGCGGCAGCCGTGAGAATCCGCGAATCGGCTGATCACGCGTTTCCGGCCGGATGCTCGCTCGCGCTCGGCGTCATCCGAAATCTTGTTGATGAAGTATTCGAGAAGAATGTGGTCGCGTTTCTGCCAGAGCAGGACGCAATCCGCAGGACGCCCATCCCGGCCGGCGCGGCCCGCCTCCTGGTAGTACTGCTCAATCGACTGCGGCAGCGACAGGTGGATCACCGCCCGCACCGCAGGCTTGTTGATGCCGAGCCCAAACGCGATAGTTCCGACCAGCACCCGCACTTCGTCCGACATCCAGCGTTCCTGATTCTGCCGGCGCATCGACGATTCCATCTTCGCGTGATAAGGAATTGCCGCAATCCCGCTCTCCTCCAGGTATTCGACCGTCTCCTCCACGCGGCGAATCGTGGGTGAATACACGATCGCGCTCTCCCCGGCATAGTGCCGTAGAGCACGGCAGAGCAGCTCCATTTGCGTCCGCGCTTCACACTCATGGACCACGTAGCTTAAATTCTGGCGATGGAAGCTGGCGATGTAGAGATCGGGCTCGCGCATCTGCAACTGCTTCAAAATGTCGTGCCGCACCTGCCGCGTCGCACTGGCGGTGAACGCCGCAATCGGCAGCTTCGGAAAGCTCGTGCGCAACCGGCTCAGTTGCCGGTAGTCCGGCCGAAATTCGTGCCCCCACTCTGAAATGCAATGCGCCTCATCGACCGCAAAGAAACCAACCGGCACTTTCGCCAGCCAATCGAAAGTATTGCCCGCGGCCAGCCGCTCTGGCGAAAGATAAAGCAGCCGATATTCGCCGCGCGCCGCTTTCTCCATCACCTGTCGCCGCTCCGCCGAACTCTGGGAACTATTGATCACCGCCGAGGGAATGCCCATCTGCGCCAGTTGCGCTGCCTGGTCCTGCATGAGTGCGATCAGCGGGGAAACCACCACCGCCGTCTTTCCCGAAATCACCGCCGGAAGCTGGTAGCACAGCGACTTTCCGCCTCCGGTCGGCATGACCACGCATGTGTCGTGCGCGGCCAGCAGACTCCGGATAACATTCTCCTGCTTGGGGCGAAACTCGTGGTATCCCCAATAGCGCCGCAGCGCTTCCGGCAAGTTTGGAACATCGGGCATTCTTATTCGGACCTTCTGGGCAGTATAGCCTTAGACTTGTTGGCGAAGTCTGTGAGCGCTCGACGGCCAGTTTGTGATGAATTGAGATTTAAGTGTTTTTTGATAAACACGTCTTGGGAACTCTTGTGAGATTCTGCGCACTACAGGACGGCCGAGGGCGGCCGTCGCTACGTGTTTTGTGATGACTAGGAAGACAGTGATCCTCGGCGTGATCTCGGACACCCACGGCCAGCTGCGTCCCGAAGCCGTTCAAGCCCTGCGCGGATCCGACCGCATCCTCCATGCCGGCGACGTCGGCGCTTCCGAAATCCTCGATACGCTCAAGCACATCGCGCCTGTAACGGCGATCCGCGGTAATGTCGACACCGGCCCGTGGGCGCGCGCGCTTCCTGAAACCGAAGTCGTCGAAGCCGGCGGCCTGTCCATCTATATGCTGCATGATCTCGGCCGACTCGACCTGAAGCCGGAAGCCGCCGGATTCCGCGCCGTGGTGTACGGCCACAGCCATCAGCCGAAGATAGCGGAGAGAAACGGTGTGCTCTATTTCAATCCCGGGAGTGCCGGGCCGCGCCGTTTTCACTTGCCGGTAAGCGTGGGGAGGCTGAGGATTACAGCAGGAAAAGTGCGAGCGGAGTTGATGGAGTTGGAAATATAGTGGGTTCGAGGCGAGCTGCAGATCCCTCGTTCTCCCACCCCCAGCAAGTACGGCGGGCTGGGGGCACCGGTCGCTCGGGCTGACAAACAAATAAAAAAGGCCAGCTCGAAGGCCGGCCTTCTTCTTGATTCCAACTTCTCGCGGGCGAGGGCGCCCGCGCCGCATACACTACTTCTTCGGCGCGATCGCATCCTTCGCGGCCTTCGCCACGCGGAATTTTACAACCGTCTTCGCCTTGATCTGAATTGGTTCGCCGGTCTGCGGATTGCGTCCCATGCGGGCCTTGCGATGCGCCTTCACCAGGCGGCCGAGGCCGGGAACAACGAACACACCATTCTTCTTCGTCTCTTTGATCGCCGTGTCTGCGAGGTGCTCCAGAAAGGCCGCCGCAGTCTTGTTGTTGGATTCGAGCTTCTCAGCCAGGTGCCGAGTGAGTTGAGTTTTGGTCATACCAGAAGCCATGAATTCCTCCTTCAGGAACTTACAAATTTGCTTGTATCGAGCGCATAGTAACGCAATCGGCTGTGGAAAAGTAGCATTTTATGCAGATTTTATGCGGTTTTCAGTAAAATACCCCTTCAAAATGGGCGAAAAATGAGGGTTTGACAGCCGGAGCGTACCCAAATGGCCCGGTTCGGGGGTGGAAGACGTTCCCCCGCGCGCTCACAACCTCTGTCCCCGCATCACAGTAACCGCAGATCCTTCCGCGAGAAAAGCGGACTGCGGCTTACCCCGGAGCACTGCCGCAATCTCTTTTCCATAGAACTCTTCCGCATCGCCCTCAAATGCCGATCCCCGAACCTGCCAGACTCTCCACGACGGATGCGTCACGCGGTACTCCATGCAACCGCCGCCGGGTTGAGCCGCATATCCCCAGTAGTGCTCGGTGATGAACTGTTCAATCGAGTTCTCACCTGGGAGCTCAGAATTGCCGTCGGTTTCAACGTTGATCTCGTTCCAGCCTTTCCTGCTCTGCCATCGGTACGCCACCCTCAACCGATTGTCGCCAGCGGAGTGGATTTCATGCGCCATGGGGAGAGCAACATAGTTTTCGTTGTAAAACCTGCGGGCAACGAATGCAATGGCCCGGCGCGGAACCATTTCGCGGATGAAAACCACTCCCCGCCGGACCTCGTTCCCGGCTTGGCTTCTGGTTTGCCGGCGCACGTAAAAGCGCAGGTTCACTTCCTCGAAATTCGAGTGCATCGGAATTGGCAACAACCCGAACATCTTTGTTTTCAGAAATCGAAACCCGACGAGGCTGATAAATACTTTTTTGCTCCAGTGATCGAGTTCGGTTCCGGCAGGGACGAAGGGAAGAAGCAGACCGGCGTCCACTTCATAGTTCAGCATGGCCAGATGCTGCCACTCAGCAGTGAGAAAAATTCCGTCGACGCTCACATCTCTTAGGATGGTCGGACCGGCTAGCCCGGTTCACCAAAGTGAACCATTCATGGCCAACCTGCCATCTCCAGAACCTTCTGTGGAGTCATCCCGCTCTCGCGCAAATGCCGGATGCTCTGCGCATCGTGCCGTTTCGCCAGGCGTACTCCGGCGGCGTCCCGCACCAGTTCGCAATGAAAATAATCGGGAGCGGCATACCCAAGATCGGCATAGCCCAGCGCGCGCATCAACAGCAGCTGCCGCGCGGTCGACTTCAGCAAATCCGCGCCCCGTACGACTTCTGTGATCCGCATTGCTGCGTCGTCGGCTACCACTGCGAGTTGGTAAGCGGGAACATCGTCGCGCCGCCAGACGAGAAAATCGCCGAAATCTCTTCCTGCGACGTAGCGCTGCCGGCCTAGATTCAAATCCGCAAACTCGACCGCGTCGCCCTCCGGAACGCGAAACCGCCAGTTCACGCCCGCAGGATCGGTGAGCCCGGCTACGTCCTTGCGCTCGCGACAAGTCCCCGGATACACCGGCTCGTCGTCAGTATCCGCATCATTCGGGGCGCTCGCCGCCTGCGCCAGATCCTTGCGCGAACAAATACATGGGTAGAGAAAGCCGCCCTGGCGCAGCCGCCGCCAGGCTTCCAGATAGTAGGCCCGGCGCTCGCTCTGCGAGTAAGGGCCGTACGCCCCGCCACAATCGGGCCCCTCGCTCCAACGAATTCCGAGCCAGCGCAAATCTTCAAACATGGCGCGAGCGAATTCCGGGCGTGAGCGCTGCGGATCCAGATCCTCGTTCCGCAGCACCAGAGCTCCTTGATTTTCAAGCGCGCGTTGGGCCGCGACCCAGAAAGTCCGGGCATGACCAATATGCAGAAGCCCGGTCGGCGACGGCGCGAGGCGTCCGCGATAACTTGCGCGATGACCGGAAGCGCGATGACCGGAAGAAAGACTGGTAGAAATGCTGGGCGAAGCTTGCGTCACGAAAGCATTCTAGCGGGAAGTGCTGCGGCACACGGGCAGCGTGTTGCCCGGCACACGGCGTGTATGGAGTCGGACACGGTCCCGGGCCGGGTTCGCCCATAAGTCTAGCTTCATCAACGATCGCCCGGTTGGCCGCTCCGGTGCCATATCACTTCCGACTGCGCCAGCCGCAGAGGAGGTGACAAAATGGCAACCATTTGGAAATCTACGAACGAAAGATCGACGAACGAAAGATCGACGAAGCAGAGATCCACCAACCAAAATTCGACATATCAGGCAACTAGCAACGCCATTTCCGGGACGACGCTTTCGTCCTGGTCGCGCCAGCAGAAACTGGCGATGGCAACGACTGCAGGCTTCGCGATACTCGGGCTGTTACTCGCGGTGAGCGCATGCTCGAAGCAATCCGCAAAACCGGCGCTGGTCGGGGTCTCCAGCCCAGTTTCCACTCCGGCAACACCACCGGCCGTAGCCGCGCTTGTAACCACCCCAGCCGCACCCGCACCCAAAAAGAAGGCGCCCAAGAAGCGTCCCGCGAATGTCGTTTACAGCGACCCCAACTCCGGAGTTTCATTCCTCTATCCGCGAAAGTTCGCGCTGACCTCGGGCGACAAGGCGCAGCCTCAACTTGCCGGCATGGATGATGTGCCAATGAACTTCGTCCAGCCCGGCGGAGTCGTGGTCGCGACCGTTGCAGTGCCCAGCGGTTCGTATCCCGGCACCGATTTCGCGTCCGCCTTCTTCAACGTGAACGTCAATCGCCACATCTCCGAGCAGGAGTGCGAGCACTTCGCCTTCGTCGACACGCGGAATGCCGACGGTGAGCCGGTCGACGCCGAGAAGGTCAAAATCGGCTCGACCGACATGGAGACGACGTCCAACTTCACCGCCAGCGCCATCGAGCAAGCCGAAACGCAGTATTACCACAGCTACGAAAATGGGACGTGCTACGAATACGTCCTCGGTCTGGGCACTGAAGGATTTGCTACTGAGGGTGGAATTGAGCACGTCAGCCGCAATGAAGTTCTCGCCAGACTAGAGAAGATTCTGGCCACGGTGAAGATCCGTCCGGTCGAGCAGGAGCCTATCGCCGAACCGGCAGGAGGCATCGCCAGCGGCAAGGAATAAACTGAAAGCGCGCGATAACGCCAGGGCCACGCGAACGTCGTGCGTGGCCTTTGTGTTTTGGGCGATGCCGAAACTTGGCTGAATCGCGTACAATTTCGGGGGCAGCGAGGAGAGTGGAATGACGCAGAAGATTATCGAGGTAGTTGGTACTTCAAAAGAAAGCTTTGCCAAGGCGGCGGAGGCCGCCGTCAAGGAAGCGGCGAAAACCGTTCGCGGCATCAAGTGGGCGCACGTGGATTCGCTCGACATGCTGCTGGACGGAGCGAAGGTTCTGCAATACCGCGCCACCACCAAGATTTATTTCGACATCGATGCGTAGGAAAGTGAGCCATCGGATCATCGGATCATTGAATCGTTGAAAGCCCCGACCGATTTTCAATGGTCCGATGAGTTATTGCATCGTTGTTGAATCACGCTACATCTGAACGTTATCTTCATTTCTGGGAAGGCTGTCCCCGCGGGATTGCTTGCTGCTCAGGAAATCGAAAAACCACTCAAAAGGACATTGAATCGACATGCTGAAGACAGCCCAACGGATTGGTTTGGTTTCAACGATCGTTCTTCTTTCAAGCCTATCGGCGCTCGCACAAACGGCACCCTGGAACATTGACCCTGCACACTCGACCGCACAGTTCACCGTGCGCCACCTTGGAATCTCGAATGTCACCGGCAGTTTTACGAAGGTAACGGGAAGCGTCGCTCTGAACGAAAAGGACATCACACAGTCGCGGGTCGCGGCCAGCATCGACGTCAACTCGGTCGATACCCGGGTGGAGATGCGCGACAAAGATCTCAGAAGCCCTAATTTCTTTGACGTTGAAAAATACCCGACCATCGAATTTAAATCCAAACGGATTGTAAGCAGCGGCGGGAAGCTACAAGTAGTGGGCGATCTGACCATCCACGGAACCACGCACGAGGTCACGCTCGACGTTGATGGACCTACGCCGGAAATAAGCGATCCCTGGGGCAACTCGCGCCGTGGAATTTCGGCGACGACGACCATCAACCGCAAGGATTTCAATCTCATGTACAACAAGCTTCTCGGGACCGGCGAGGCCGCGGTCGGAGATATCGTAAAGATCCAGATTGACGCGGAAATAGTAAAGAAGAAGTAGGATCGATCCGTGGTGAGCAATCGCGTCGCAAAGAACAAACTACAACTTCTGCGTTCCGAGAAGCTGGGCAAACTGGCCTGGCTGGTGCATGCGTTTTCCACGCGGCCCGGCGGGGTTTCGCGCGCGTACGGCGGCAATGCGCTGAATCTTGGCTTTACGGAACTTGACTCGCGTGCAGCCGTCGAACGGAACCGCGAGCTCTTCCTCAAAGAACTGGGCGCTGCGAATGGACGAACAATCTGGCCGCTGGTTTCACTGCGGCAGATTCACTCCGATCTGATCCATCGAGTAGACGGAATACGAGCCGACCGACTGCCACTGCGGCTTCTGACCGGCGACGGGATGGTCACGGATACGCCGGGGGTGGTCTTAGCCGTGCAGACCGCCGATTGTCTTCCTGTCATTTTGGCGGACCGGAAGCGGCGTGCGGTCGGCGTTTTTCACGCAGGCTGGCGCGGCACGGTCAAGCGAATCGTCGAGAAGGGTATCGGCGAGATGCGCAAACATTTCAAGAGCGATCCGCGAGACCTGGTGGCGGCGATTGGGCCGGGCGTGCAGGGATGCTGCTACGAAGTCGGCGAGGAGGTGCGCACCAAATTCGAGGCTCAGTTTGCCTACGCCGGCAGCTTGTTCCGCGCGGTGAAGGAATCGGATCCGGTGCGGGAGAAATATCCGCTGCTGTTTCTGACGGCGCGCGCGCCGGGACACAGCGAATTACCGATGAAACTTTTTCTTGATCTGGTGGAAGCAAACCGGCGACAGCTGCTGGACGCTGGCATGATGGCGAAGAACATTGACATGTCGGGACCGTGCACGGCATGTCATACGGAGCTGCTGTTCAGCTTTCGGGCGGAGAAGGGCGTAACCGGCAGGATGATGGGGGCGGCAGGGA
Source organism: Terriglobales bacterium (assembly GCA_049520095.1). GTDB lineage: Bacteria > Acidobacteriota > Terriglobia > Terriglobales > Acidobacteriaceae > Acidiflorens. Next base: position 4,543 of record JBEKQC010000080.1, on the reverse strand, counting down.
TCAAGCCGGAATGAAAGGGGATATCGGGTGATCGGGGCATCGGGCGATCAAACCTGACCGATTTCTCGATGACTCGATGACCCTTCAGCCGATGTCATATCGCGTTGTGGCTTTCACCATGGCACAAGTGCGGCAAGGAGCGCTTGGCTTCCAACGTCAGCTGGGGGCTACGTTGCGTGAGCATGTCGAGATCAAAGTGTATTCAGTGAGCCCGTTCGACCTCGATGAACGCCGCCGAGTCAAGGATCGATTTGGCGGAGACATCGTCTACTTTCTCAACGACGCGGCCTGTCAGGAATGCGAGCGGCTGGGTCTTAACCTGCAATTCGTGGGGGAAATCTCCGATGGCGAACTGCCTCGGCGGCGAACTTTGGTTATCGGCATGCCTGAGGGGACGGGCAGATCCTCAGTGGTCTAGGAGCGCAATGAGAATGCAGACGAGAAGTGGTTAGTCTTTCTTGTGTTTTTTGTGCGAGGTTTCGGCCTTGGGCTTCTCGTCCTTCTTGGTATCTTTCGCGTCTTTGGTATCTTTCCCGTCCTTGGTCTCTTTCGCTTCTTTCGCGACGCTGTCGCCTTCAGAAGAAGAAGACGCCCCGGAACCAGCGCCTGCTTATCGGAGAATTTGCGGATTTGTTCAAAGCGGTGTCCGCAGTTCTTACACAGGTATTCGTAGTTGGGCATGGGTGAGCTGATTTTAGAGGCGGAGATTCATTGGCGTCAATTTTGCGGATGCGCCGTTACTTACAAGCCGCCCTTTCGCCCGCAGCTCTCCGCGGGCGGGGAAGCCCGCGCCACACGTGCTCAGCGTTTCAACAGATCGACTGGCTCGCGGACGTCGTGCACCCGGAAATATTTCGTCAGCGCTGGACATTTTGCGGCGACGGCCTCGTACATGGCGTATGCCACGTTGCGGTAGGATGAGTGTCCGGCGGGGGTGGTGCGCAATTCAGAGATGTAAACGACCTCGGCGAAGTCCATCTTAAACAGGGTGCGCTTGCGGAATGCGAGCGGGATCGCGTACTGCGCGTTCTGCTGCGCTTCCTCGCCGCCGGCCGCAGAAAGTCTCTGCACCGCAGCTTCAGCGCGCTTCACGGCAGCTTCGTAGTCCGAGCACACTCCGGCGGCTTCGACCTCGGGCGGCGTATCGAAGCCGTGGGCGGTCGAGAAATCCTGCATGATCTGGACGCAGCGGCGATGGCGGTGCATATCGCGGAAGCCGCCGATGTCCATGAGGATGTCGAAGCGGAACTGCTGGCCAGCGGAGAAGGCACGCGGCAGTTCGTCATGGCGGCCACGATGGCGCAGGCCGAGGTCGATGATTTCGCGGCGGCGTGCTTCGCCGGCGGCTTCTATCGTCTTGCGAATCTGCCGATAGGAGTAATGGCAATGGGCGTAAAGCAGCGTGGCCGCGAGTTCGATTTCCATCGGATCGGCATCAATCAGATCGACGAGTGGTGCGGGTTCGATGGCGGCGTCTCGCATTAGTTCAGCCGCGGCTTGCTGGAGTTCGCGGCGCGTCTCGATTTCGTAGAGATTCGGGTCGGCGTACTTGACCAGCGTGGGCGCGACCCGCACTTCGCGCAGGAGTTCGCGTTCGGCACGATCGGCAATTTCGGGCGACACGGCGCGGATCTCGGCCACGAGCGCGCGCAACGATTCTTCGTTCGCGTTGTAAGCCGGGGAAATAGCGGCTTGTTTCAGCAACGCTCCCAGGTCGCGGACCTCTTTATGCGGCTGCGAAAGCAAGTGAGCAACCTGCGTTTCCAGCGTGCGGGCATTTACGATCTCCCCGAGTGAAGTGTTGGTGGCGAGAGGCAAGAGATAGCGCGAGATATCGAAGGCGCGGGCACGCAGAGTGCGCTCGTAAGCCTCCGGCTTCATTTCGGCGGGCCGGGGTGTGATGCTGGCGAGATATTCGAACGTCCGCTGTGAGACCTTTTCGTAGGCCGTGAACAAGGACTCGATGGTTTCGCGATAAAGAGCACGGGCGGACGACACGTCCGGGACGCCACCATCACTCTGAAAATTGGGCGTGTAGTAACCGCTCTTCCTGAAGTCCTGATAGCGAGTCGAGCGTTCCTGGCCGTCCCAGCGCTGCTCGTCGGCAACCACGATGGCAGCGAGGATGGAGAGGCGCTCGATGGCGAGCGCGATATGGGCCAGGTCGGCGATGGAGCGGTGCCCGTACTGGAAGTAGAAGGTGTTGAGAAATTTCTCAGCCTTCTGCGCGGTAATTTCCTTCAGCGACTCTTTCATCGAAAGGGATGAGCGCGAATACTTCGCCATAGCGTAGGCCTGGATCTCGGGCTCAACCCCGTAGACGGCGAATACCTCGACGGAAGTTTCGGGCGCCGGGGTAGAAACGGGATGCGAAGTCGTGGGCTCGGTTGAAATTACTTCAGACATGGGAGTGGAGAAATCTTAATCGTCCGCTGCGCCGCGCGCAATCGACCGGGCGGGGGATAGAATCGGAGGGAGCTACTTAGGCAACTGTAGAGTCCTTCCGTATCGAAAGCGCGTTCTGGATGGAGTTACTGCTGTAAATGTTCGCCTGCAGTGCTCACGACCTTGGGCTTGGGTGCGACAGTGGGAGACGGTTGCACTGTCTTCTTCGCGGATGGGAAGGCGGCTTGGGTCTGGACTTGGGATCGAGTCTCAACCATGGAAGCCTCCGTCAGGGTGTGTCCGAGGATGACGATATCCACGCGGCGGTTCATGCCCCGGCCTTCAGCGGTCAGATTGGTTGTGACCGGATGATACTCGGCGTATCCGGCAGCGCTCAAACGATCGGGAGCGAACCCGTTCCGGACGATGAGCAGCCGCACAATTTCGGTTGCCCGGGAAGTCGAAAGCTCCCAGTTCGAAGCAAATTGCGAGGTATGAATGGGGGCGTTGTCGGTGTGACCCTCGATTCGCAAGCGACACTCGCGCTGGTGGAGCATATCGGCGATGCGGTCGAAGGCAGCCTGCGAAGCAGCCTTCATCTGGGCTGATCCACTCTCGAAAAAACCTACCTCACGCAAACTGATGACCAGTCCGTCGGGATCGCGGCGCATGGCAATTTCCTTGCGTTCGATTTCCGCAGTGAGCACGCTTTCCAGTTCCTTCTGCAACTGAGCCAGATCGCCGTTCTCTGCGCTTGTGCCCAGCGAGCCATCGGGGTGAGACGCGATCCGGCCAAGGCTCGCAGTGCGGTCCGCGTTTTCGATCGCCTGCGCCGTACTGAAGGGCATGGGCGCTGTCCCATCGATCGGCACTTCTGTGGTCGAAGCCTGAAAGACTCCCATCTCCTGGAAGGCGACTTGAATTGCCATAGCCAGTTTTCCAACCTTTCGTTTGTCGACTTGCGAGGAGGCGTAGAGCACGACGAAGAAGGCAAACAGGAGGGTGATGAAATCGGCATAGGAAACCAGCCAGCGTTCGTGACTGACATGACTGCGACTTCGCTTCCGGCGGCTCATAGGTTGCTCTCCCCGGGCCCTTGGGCCTTGGTGAGAAACCCCAGGAGCTTCGCTTCCAGGATGCGGGGGTTCATTCCTTCGAGGATGGAAACGACACCCTCGATTGTCATTTCGCGGATGATCTGCTCACCGCGGATGCGGATTTTTAATTTTCCAGAGGCTGGCAACAAGATCAGGTTGGCAGCGCCTACTCCATAAAGCGTGGCCACGAAGGCAACGGCGATCCCTTTTCCAACTTCGTCGATTTTGTCCAGATGCTGCATGACCTGGATCAAACCGAGCACCGCCCCAATGATGCCGATGGTGGGAGAAAATCCGCCGGCCGATTCGAAGAGCTGAGGAATTTTCTCTTCCTGTTCTTCTTTGTTATCCAGTTCGAGTTCCATAATCTTGCGGAGTTCCTGCGGTTCCGTCCCGTCCACCGCCAACATGAGGGCGCGGCGCAGGAAGGGTTCGCGGATGGTGGCCAGTTCTTTGTCGAGCGAAATGATGCCTTCCCGGCGCGCCTGGTTGGCGTACTTGACCAGGAGTTCGATCGTCGATTGCGCAGTGTTCGCAGGCTCGACGAACACCTGTGCCAGCCGCCGGAACGCACTGAGCGCCACCGGCAACGGATACTGAATCAGGACCGCGCCCAGCGTGCCCCCAAAAACGATCATGGCTGCGGTGGGCTGAAGCACCTGGCCGATATTTCCACCCTCCAGCATCAAGCCAAGCAGGATGCCGCCGATAGCGAGCACCAGACCGCCGAGGGTTGCCTTATCCACGAACGGCTCCTATTCCTCGCCAGCGGGGTGGCCGTCACCCTCGGGGACCAGCGGGGGGGCGGGACGGTTCTCACCATATGGCGTCATCCCTTGCAGAACTGAGCGGCGAAACTGAACCACACGTTCGAGAACATCCTGAGCACTTTCGCGGACGACAATCTTGTCGCCATTCACCAGGGTGATGACGGTATCGGGGGCCTGCTCGACAAACTTGATCAGATCGGAATTGACCACCAGCGGGTGATTGTTGAGGCGGGTGAGCTGGATCATGTGTATCTCCTGATGTTTGACTGCAGGACGGAAGTACGCCGGCAT
>JBEKQC010000079.1:0-12118 GCA_049520095.1 Terriglobales bacterium | reverse complement strand
TATATACGCCCGCCTGAGACAACGAAGCTCCGCAACTACGCGTTCGACGCGTTCGGCCCCTATCCCATCGTCGGCGCCGGAATCGCTGCTGGCATTAACCAGTTTCAGAATACTCCGCCGGAGTGGAAGCAAGGAGTGGATGGCTACGGCAAGCGATTTGGGTCCGACTTCGCCATCGCGGGTGTAACTACGACGACGCGCTATGCGCTCTCGGAAGCCTTCCACGAAGACACGCTGTATTACCGTTGTGAGTGTAAAGGCGTTTTCCCGCGGCTCAAACATGCCGTGATTTCTACCTTTACAGCGCGCCGCAGCGTCGATGGCCATCGTGTCTTTTCTTTTCCTGATCTGGTTGCGCCCTATGCCGGAACCATGACGGCTGTCTATGGCTGGTATCCCGGCCGCTACGATTACAAGGATGCATTCCGAATGGGCAACTACAGCTTGCTGGGGTATGTAGGCGCAAACATCTCCCTTGAATTTCTCTATAGCGGACCGCACTCATGGCTTTCCCGAATGCACCTAAATAATGGGCACGGAGCGCCGGATTCGAGCGCAAATCCTAGCCCCAAAAATCCATGATCGACCGCAAATTCAGCACGGTTGCAAGCGTGGACCCTCCCCTTCCGGGGCCCCGGGCATCTCCTGTATCTCCCGTGGTGAGCTCCTCTCTGGGCCTGATCAACAAGTTTTTCGAGTGGTTCGGCGACTTGGGCATATTTTTCTGGCGAGTTGTGCGCGCTGCAGTGACGCCGTCGTTTGAATTCCGCGAATTGTTTCGACAACTCGACGAGATCGGATCAATGTCCCTGCCGTTAGTCGCCTTGGCCGGCGCCGCCACCGGGGTTGTTCTCTCTTTGGAAGCCCGTTACAGCCTGACTCGTTTTGGTGCTAAGTCGCTGCTTCCCGCCGCTATCGTGTTCTCCGTTATTCATGAGACCGGCCCAATCATCACCGGTCTGGTAGTAAGTGGTCGGGTGGGCGCTGGCATTGGCGCGGAGTTGGCTTCGATGAAAGTGACCGAGCAGATTGATGCTATCGAGGCATCCGCCGTTAGCCCTTATCGGTTGCTGGCCGCGCCCCGCATCCTGGCTTGCATCCTCATGCTACCTCTCCTGACCCTCGCTGCCGACTTTTGCGGCCTGCTCATGGGCTGGGTTACGCAGGCCATGGTTGAGCCGCTCTCTTTACATCAGTTCATCAATAGCGGCTTCAACGGCGCCGATTTCAACGATTTCCTGCCGCCCACGTTTAAGACCATGGTGTTTGGCCTGATCATCGGGCTGATCGCGTGTTTTCAGGGAATGCGTACACGAGGAGGCGCTGCCGGCGTGGGCCGTGCAGCCACAAGTTCGGTCGTTCTGTCCTCGCTGTTTGTGATCCTGGCCGATGTCGTGCTGGTGAAACTCATTCTCATATTTTTCCCGTGACCATTGACTAAAGGATTAAGTCCGATCGCAAAACAAGTATGGACACAATCGATCAAATTGCGATGGAGCCGGAAGAAGCCGCGAAAGACGGCAGTGCGCCAGTTATCGCCGTCGATGACTTGCACAAGTCCTTCGGAAGTCAAAAGGTTTTGAACGGGATTAGCCTGACCGTGAACCGCGGCGAGACCCTGGCGGTGCTGGGGCGCAGTGGCACCGGTAAGAGCGTATTGCTGAGGCTCATCATCGGCCTGGAGAAGCCTGACTCGGGATCGGTTCTCATCCACGGTCGAGACATCACCGGCCTCGGTCTTGACCAACTCGGCGAAATAAGAATGAAGATGGGTTTTCTGTTTCAGCACGCCGCGCTTTACGATTCGCTAACCGTCGAGCAGAACGTGGCCTTTCCGCTGCGGCACCATAGAAAGGCCATGTCGAAGGCTGAGCTCGGCGCCCGAGTGATGCAACTGCTGGCGGAAGTCGGCATGGAAGGTCACCTGGAGAAGATGCCATCGGATATCTCGGGAGGCATGCAGAAACGAGTAGGTCTGGCGCGTGCTCTGGCTTTGGAGCCGGATATTCTGCTCCTCGACGAGCCGACTGCCGGTCTAGACCCCATCAGCGCCGCCGAGATTGATGACTTGGTGCTCAAGCTTCAGGCGGAACATCACATGGCATCGATCGTAGTGACTCACGATCTGCACAGCGCGAAGACGATTGCCGACCGTCTGGCCCTGCTCAACGAGGGAAACGTGGTGATCGAAGGCAGCTTTGAAGAACTTCAGAAAAGTGACATTAAATTTGTTCGTGAGTTTCTAGGGCATTCGTAGGAGGAGATATGTCGAGGGCGGCGCGGTTGGGAGCTTTCATCGTTGCGACACTGGCAATTCTGGTGCTCGGAGTCTTCATCATCGGGAGCAAGCAGTATCTTTTCAGCTCCACCTACCGATTGAAGGCGCAATTCGACAATGTCGTGGGCCTGGATGCGGGAGCCGATGTACGGGTGGGCGGCGTTCACAGTGGAACCGTGAGCAGCATCGTGTTGCCCCACAAACCGGGCGAAAGGGTCACCGTGGTTATGGATCTCGGCAAGTCGACGCACGAGATTATCAAGCAGGACTCCGTGGCCACGATTGAAACCGAGGGGTTGTTGGGCAACCAATATCTGGCGATCTCGTTTGGATCCGCTGGGAAAGCCGATGTGCGGAATGGCGATGCCATCGCGAGCGAACCGCCACTCGAAATGTCAGACCTGCTCCAAAAGACGAGTGGCATTCTGGATAGCAGCCAGCAAGCCATCCAGAACGCCACCCGGGCGACGGCCAATCTGGACTCGATCAGCGCGAAGATCAATGCGGGTCAGGGAACCGTAGGAGCCCTGGTGAACGACAAACAGCTCTATACCAACCTCGAACAGACGACGAGCGCCATGCAGAACACGATGGTCCAGGCGCAGGCCGGGGTTACCGACTTCCAGGAAAATATGGAAGCCATGAAGCACAACTTCTTCTTGCGCGGGTACTTCAAGAGCCGTGGCTACGAAGATTCCGCTGAGCTAACACAAAACGAAATCGAGCGCCTGCCGCAAGGCACGCCGACAAAGGAGTTTACGTACTCAGCGGAGCAGCTTTTCGATAAGCAGGATTCGGCGAAGCTGAAGAACCAGAAATCTCTAAACGCCAGCGGCGAGTTTCTCGCGAATAACCAGATCGGGTTCGCGGTGATTGTGGCATCCGCGGGCATGGAAGGCGATACGCAAAAGGACTTGGTGCTAACCGAAGCCCGAGCCATGGTTGTGCGTGAGTACTTAGTCGAGAACTTCGGATTTGACGATAGTCAGCTCAAGACTATGGGGATGGGCAAGCAGGCGGATGCAAGTTCTGATGCCGGCTGGGGAACGGTCCAGATCTTCATCTATCCAGCTGGAACCGAGATACCGCCTAGCAAGCAAACGCAGGCGGTGGGTATCTCGTCCAAAACAACGCTGGACCAACCGGTGCGAACTTCGGCGGCCGCGACACGGAAATAGCAGTAGCGCCTGCCACCAACGACCTGTCGGGTTACCGCTTTATGCCTTGCTGGACTTTGCGGCCTTAGTTGCGAGTTCTTGGGAGAGCTTGTGGGCGTTCATAGAGTGCTCGAACGCCTGTTTGCTGAGGTCATGAGCGCTTAAGTGATCTCCCTTGCCATGAGCGACTGCGGCTGCGGTGTGGGCGTGAGCTGCCAGGCTGTGGAGCTCTGCGATTCGATTGTGCGGGCTTGGTGGCATGGTCCCTCTCCATCCGATTAGATGATCCCTCTCCGGACACGATTCGGTTTTGCGCAACGGGTCTCGGTCGGCGTTCCGACACTCTTCAGGGACGCCAAGCTCTGAATCAGAGCTTTTGCCCCTGGGCAACGCTGATTCTGATCAACCATCGTGCTGATCAACAATGGAATAGCACTCTTTCAATAATGGCCCAAACGTGCGACTCTCCCTCGCCGGTCTATCGGCGGGTGCGTTCCCCTCCGCCGAGACTTAACTACTTGGATACTAAGCCGGAGACCTCTCCGTTGAAAAATCGATCAAAAGTATGCACAATCATGCCTTCCGTTTCGAGGCTGGAATGGAAATTCCGGAGTGGGTGAGAAACTGCGATGCTGAGCAAACTCCTTCAGGTGGTGGCTTTGACTGCGTGTCTGACTCCGGCCTGGGGCAAATCAACTTCGGAATTGTCCTTCATCCGACAGCCCAGCACGGTCTCCATCGTAGGACCTGGAACTGTTTTGTCCGTTCACCTTTTAAACTTACCCTTCATCAAGCCGCGCTACGCGGTCAAGTACAAGACGGACGGCGGGGAACTGATCGAAGTGTGGACTCCCGGGAAGGACGTTTTGGTGCTAGAAGGGATGCACGGGATACTGACCTACTCCACTCATCCCGAGAAGATCCTTAGCTTTCGAGTGGTCGAGCAAAAGTTAACAAAGTAGCGAACATGTTGTGCCTTCCCCGGTGCGTTAACCGTCATCGCAGTGTCCGTCCACACGGGCATAACTTGTTTATGAGCCTATCCTTTTGCCAATCCACGCTGAAGGAGCGCTCAGACATTTATGAGTCGGCTTGTAGCGTTCTTCTCGGCAGCTTGGAGGGGAAGCGCGACGCGGGCAGGTTGCATGCGACTAGTGCGAACTCGTACAAAGGCCCGCATATAAGACTGCGCTACCCGATTCCAGACCATGTGGCGTGCATAGAGGTAAGCACGTTCGCGCATTGTCTGGCGGGCCGCATCGTTGTCCAAAAGTTCAATCGCCGTATCTGCGATAGCGACAGGGTTCTCAAAGGGAACCAGCGCCCCGCGCCCATTGTCCAGGAGTTCAGCGGCGTGCCAGTACGGAGTCGAGATGATCGCCTTCCCGGCACCCATGGCATACGCGAGTGTTCCGGATACAGCCTGCGCTTCGTAACGGTACGGCGTGACGTAAATATCAGCGGAACCGACCAGTGAAGCCATTTCTTGAGGGCTGACGAACCGGTTGTGGAAGACCACTTTCTCCTCCACTCCCAGTTCCTTGGCTAAGGCCTGCAACTGGAGCCGATATCGATCGCCCTCGCGGCGTCGGACATGCGGGTGAGTTGCACCTGCGATTATGTAGACAACGTTGGGGTGACGAGCCACGATGCGCGGCAGGGCTTGAATCATGCTTTCGAATCCTTTGTTGGGAGACAACAAGCCGAACGTGAGCAGGACCGTCTTTCCGGTTGAAAACGAATCTTTGTAAGAAGCCGGTTCCGCAAAGGGCAAGTCGGGGATGCCGTGAGGAATCAGATCAATCTTTTCTCCTGGAACCCTAAATACATCTTGCAGAAACTGGGAAGAGTGCTCGCTCATAACAATCAGACGATCAGAGCGCGCGGCGATTTCCTGCAAGACGATTAGTTGGTCAATGTCGGGCTCACGAAGAACCGTATGCAGAGTTGTCACCACTGGCATTTTGAGGTGCTGCAGCAGGCGCAAGACATGGCTGCCGGCCTTTCCTCCATAAATCCCATACTCGTGCTGCAAACATACGAGATCGACATTGCTGGAATTAAGAAAGTCGGCGGCTGCTCGATAGGACGAGAGGTCGCCCTCGGTCAGCTCGAATCGCACCCGTGCCGGATAGCTGTACCGTGATTGCGGGTCATTGACGGCGACTACGAAAACTCCAGCCGCTCCGTACTCACTGGCAATCGCATCACACAAGTCTGTGGTGAAGGTCGCAATTCCGCACTGTCGAGGAAGGTGGTTCCCGACAACCGCTACCCGCACTGGAAGCGAGCGGCTTGGTATCACTGACGGGGATAATACTGGCTTCTTTTCGAACATTTGTTCGAACACGGGAAGACGCGCTTCGCACCGCATCAGGCTGTTCGGTCTTACACTCATGGGGAGGACACGCGCGGACATTGCAGACTCCTTAACGGTAGGGTCCGGTTGGAAGGGGACCACACGCAGGGTGAAATAAGCGCCAGGAGGCTGTACCGGGGCCCCCTGGTGCTGGGACTCTCGCAGTGCTTTTCTTCTTCAAACCGCACTTCGTCGTCCGCTCAATAGGTTAATGACCAGAACCACCAACCCCACAACCAGTAGCAGGTGGATCAGGGCTCCACCGATATGCAGGCTGAAACCTAGGAGCCATAAAATCAGAAGAACAACGAAAATCGTCCAAAGCATGTCAACCTCCTGTGCTCATTTGTGAGCACACGCATGTGGATCTCATCCAACGTTGGCGATGAGAACTGCTTCGCGCGAACGGATAAGACAACAAATGATGGACTCTGCTCCCACTCGAACTCGCACGAGGCGTCGGCTGATGACCAACAACCGCAGAGATCGAGTGCGAAAGCCCTACTAGCGGCAGCCCTACTATTTGTCGGTTCTGGCCTCCGCTTTTGCGCCGCGAACTTCCGCAAGGAACGGCTGGGCGGCGGCTGGGACTGGCACTTCGCCCAACAGCAACGCCCGAGTGGTGACGTCTCCGTAGATTGCGTGCCGGGAATCACTGTCTTGGCGGAGCGATGCGCCTTCTAAAGTAAGCCCGGCGAACGCACCCTTGGCACGAGAGTAGGTCAGGATCTCTGTATCCAGCTTCCAATCCGTACCGGCCTCAGCATGCCGTCCCACTGGACCCGCTGCCGCGGAAGCGTCCCCGCCAATTTGGAAATTACTCGAGAGCAGCCTTTGCATGGCTTTGTCATTCTGAAAGATCATTACCACGTCCACCGCTTCTATACCGATCTGCAGGCCCCAGCTTCCGCCCGAAATCGTGATGAATGCCGGCGCACTCCAGCCATCCGACGTACGGCAGGTGGCGACGCCTTTGCCTTCTTTGGCGCCGAAGATAAAGCCGCCTTTGACCATGTGCGGGATAACAGCTATGCACTTTGCGTGCTGCAACACTTCTTCCGGGATCCCCTTGTCAGGCATCCCCATAATTTCGTGCATCACACTGGTGGCATTGTCCAGCCGGTCGGTGGCATCTTCCCGCGCCGACCCCGCCCAGCACAACGTGCCGAGACTCAACATCGCAAGCAAGAACATTACTTTCTTCATGGGATCCTCGTTTCTGTTTCCTCTCCGCCGCATCTCCGGCTTAGGGCACAACTCTGATGCTGGCGTATTAGGTCGATTCCGACGTTAACAAATGGGGATTCAAAAGGTCTGAGCAATAATGCTCACTTGCCACAGTACTGCCGAAAACTTGTCGCGGAAAAAATCCACCCTGTCCTGTTCCGCGTCCTGTGTGAACCCAATGCAGGAAGTCAGATTTCACATAACGCCCCCTGCGTGTACCTTTCCCGCTTTTCGGGATGAAGCCGAGGCCCATTCCAGAGGTGGTCAATTCTGCTCAGACCTCGGAAAGCCGCAAGACTTAAAAAGATGGCAGCCCTCAAAGAGACACAGAGGTGCCGCAAATCGGCTCTTTGCGAGCGGAAGGAGAAATATGAAAACCAGCACGAAAGACAGGCTCAAGGGCAGCTTCCACGAAATGAAGGGAACAATTAAGGAGGAGGTCGGAAAGGTTACGAGTGACCCCATTCTGAAAGCCGAAGGGAAAGCCGAAAAGAAGGCGGGCAAAGTGCAACAGCGGATAGGCGACGCTAAAGAAGCCGTCGCAAACTTGAAAGGACAGCTGGCAGAGTTAAAAAAGACTGGATAGGCCACCGGCCGCATGAGCATCGCATTGGCAGATTGCTTGCAGGCAGAGCGCAATTTCTGCAGCGCCGGTTGCATTTGAAGTCAAACCGCCCGCAATCGACATTGACGATCCGCAGGCTGACGAGCCGTCTTTCGATACATATCACTTCAAAACCGGCCAATGGGAGTGGCCGTCCAGGACTAGATTGTTCTACCCTGCCGACAGCCACCCGCGCAAGCTCAATTTGTGAAGGAGCTAGTGTTTGGCAGAAACGGCGAAGTCGTCTTCTCCTGATGAGCATCTCACGGTCGGCCCGGCACTTTATTGCGTGCGCGTGAACTTCATTCCGCTACTCCCGGTTCAATCGAAGAGTGCGAATTAGGGGCTCATCCGACTCATCGAATAAGACGGGGACGAGCCTCCACTGGGCCTGCCGTGCGGAGCGCATAGAGAGATAGAGAAAGCTGACGATTCCGGCAACGCCGAGCAGGACGAATGGCCGAAGCAGGTGTGCCTCGAAGTACGTGATTGTTGGTATTAGGACTCCGAAGAGAAGCAGATAGGCTCCCATGGTCTGCCAAAGATTGCGCCGGCCTGGCACATAAGAGCAGGTAAACGGAATCTTATGCCATTCGCGCAACCGCACCTCAACTAGCCAGAGCATCAGTACGGCTACAAGCGCGATGTGGGCAAACGCCAAGACCCAGCCAAGCCCGAGAGCTTCAAAAAGTAGAGTCACGAGCAGCACCGGCACGATACCGTAGAAGACCAGCAAGTATTCGACGCTGTCGAGCAGTTCTCGCGGGCCCGATCTCTCCGCCATACGGAACACCCAACTAGCCTCAATCTGGGACGGCAGCTGAAAAACGTAGCAGAGGGTGGAAATCAGGACCGCGCTGATAACAAGAGGCACAGCGAGAATGGATTCGAGCTGCCAGATGCTCCAGGGTTCGCCAAAACGAAGATGGGCCACCATGTTCGGACCTGCTGTCTGCAGCGCCAACACAAATGCGATCGCGACACAGAAGCCGATTACCAATTTGTGAGGTCGACTTCTGCGCAACGTTTGAAGGGCGAACACAAATGACGCCAGTGCCAGGGAATTCTTCATGAAGACGATCTCCAACAGCATAGCCGCAGCTTCCCCAATTGACGATTGCCCGCGCGGTTTCCGCGACGCCTGTTCCAGAACTCGACTGGCGTGCCGGCGATAGCTCAGAAAATATGTCGCCAGCGCCAGAAAGAGGGCTGCCCCGATCCCCGAGATGGCCATGTTCCGCAACTGCAGGAAGTAGCTGTCTCGCGTCCCCAGCAACGTCTCATACAGACCCAGAAACCAAGCCGGGGGAAACAGCAACATCCAGCGCGGCTTGGCCGCAATCATTTCGTACCAGTTCGGGATGTCGAACACATACGGAGTGGCAGCGACGAATGCTGTAGCGAACACCGCCTGGAACAACACTGAGAGACGATCGAAAGCGCGTGGCGGCAGGAGGTTCATTAGCGCACCTTGCAAAGCACCGATCGCAAAAAATGCAAACAGTCCTGCAAAGAGAGTCGCTGCCGCATGAGCCAAGATGTATCGAATGCCAAAGGACGGAGATTGCCACCTGCCGGAAGTCAGGAACGGGAACAAAACGCTGGTTGCAAGATTCAGATCGGCGATAACGACCACTAGAATTACAAGAGAAGACAGGAATCGTGCGACAAAGATCTGAAACAGACGCAACGGCAACGGCTTTAGTACAAGGTAATCGCGCAGGTTTGGAAACAGACCTTGCCATTGAATTACGGTCACCAGTCCAGCCGCAATCATGGAAAGGGAAATGAAGAAGAGACGGTCGGCGCGAACTGCCGCGACGTATAGATCCCCCGTATCGAGTCCTTGGAGGTACTTGTACTTCGGCATATAAAGGCGAACGATGAGAGGACCAACACAAGCCAGCACAGCGAGCACCGTGACGACAAACCTGCGAACTTGATCGGAAGAGATCAGGTCGTTCACGAGTTGCTCGGACAAGAAATAGCGAAATAGTTCGAACTGGGAGCCATGGGTCTCAGAGAGCCATGACCGAATGTTTTTGCGGAGCATGATCTGTCAGACGTTCATAACGGCAATGACGCGTTCGGCAATGGCGGATGTGTCTTCTGGAATCGCGAGCTGGGCAAAAACCGATTCCAGCGAAGGGCTCGCCTGCAACTCCCGCAGGCGCTCAACGGTGTCATACGCCACGACCCTCCCTTTGTGCAAAATGACCACTTCCGAGCAGACTTTCTCGACAACTTCCAAGACGTGCGAACTGTAGAGGATTACTTTGCCCTCTCGAGCAAGAGCTCTGAGAAGGTTGCGCAGAACCAGACCGGCCCCAACGTCCAGGCCGGAAAACGGCTCGTCCAGAATGAGAACTTCGGGGTTATGCAACAACGCCGCAGACAAAAGAATCTTTTGGCGCATGCCCTTGGAGTAGTTCAACGGCAACTCGTAGTGCGCATCGCTTAGGGAAAACAAGTCGATGAAAGCGTCAATCTTTTGTTCCAAGGGCTGGCGCGGGATGGAGTGTAACCGTCCGATGAGGCGCAAATATTCCGGGCCGGTCAAATGTGAGTAGAGATGGGGTTCTTCAGGAACGTATCCGAGGTTGCGCGAAAACGAGGGATTGCCTTCATGGACCCTGGCGCCATCGAACAAAATCTGTCCAGCGGAAGGCTCGATCAAACCGGTCAGCATCTTGACCGTAGTGCTCTTTCCAGAACCATTCGGCCCTAGATAGCCGAGTATCTGCCCGCGGCGAATCTGAAAGCTGACGTCTTGCACGGCAGGAATGCCGCTGTAGCGCTTTGTCAGACCCACTGCTTCCAGCATCTCGAAACTCCACAGGCAAATGCTGCGAGATCAGCGTTGCCCGAACGTAGCCCAAAAGAAACTACACATAAGCCCTAACGCAGTGAGGCCAGACACAAGAGAAATGCCTACGATCTGGAGGTGGCTAGACACGACTGTCCGAAGGGCCTCTCCACCGACACAGCACCAAACACCTATCCAACCCACCCACCCGTCCCGTTGGCAGGCATCGCGCATTTGGTCTGCGAACACTTCGATCATCTCCTCTCCGAACTGACGGCGAAGAGTGGCTGGATAGAGAAGTAAAAGGTTGGCATACACGCGACAGCTCAGGGGGACTGATGACGCCGGCACCATAAGACTCACCCTCCCTCCTGCAACATCAGTCTGTGTTCGAGCGCGAGTCTAACCACAGCGTCCATCCTGCCAACCTCGGCCTTGAAAACAAGCTTTCCAGTTCGAGTCAGGCGGTAGCATCGCCGCCGGCTGCCTGGGTCCGCATCGAGTTCTTCAATCAGCGACAGTTCAAGCAGACGCTGTATGGTCGTGTACAGCGTACCGGGTCCCATCCGGAACTTGCCGTCAGAAAGAACGGAGACCTGTTGCATAATCGCGTAACCATGCTTCTCACCCTGAGCCAGCGCGAAGAGGATAAAGAACACAGCTGGTGTCAGGGGAAACAAATGCTGCAGGTCATCAGGTACGTTGTTGGTCTTTGACGGCATTTGCGGGCCCATCGCAACTATATCTCCGATTGATATATCATTAACTGATGTACGTGTCAACCGCCAATTGGAGCGCTTATTTTTCTGCGCGGGAACGGGCAGATTCTGTTTTTTGTACCGCGACTGCCCCGGTCCGCAGCATCCGTAAGCGCCTATCGTTCCGGCCCCCAACTTGGTGCGCCAGCTCCCGCGGGCCGCACTTGAGCACGCGGCCGTGGTGCAGTAGGCGGTCGAGCATGGCGCTCACAGCGGCCGCGTCCCCCAGCAGTTTGCCCCAGTCTTGCACCGGACGGTTCGAGGTAAGCATGGTGCTGGCCCGCTCGTAGCGGCGCATGATGATCTCCAACAGTTCCTCGCCGGCGGGGCATCATCGAACTCCCAGTCCATTTGAAAGTTGCCCGCGAGGTCGGTCCAGCCGTCAGTTCGGCCAACGTAGCCACACGATGTACGAGAAAAGTTGAGGGGAGATATGCGGACGTGTTGCTACTCGCCGTCGCGGACCGGGGCAGCGCTTCGAGCGCATCGAGGTCGAAACCCCGCAGCGCCAGCCAGGATATTCTGCGCGCAGAGCCCCACCATCTGGCTGCAGTAGCTCATCGTGTTCTCGCCCGCTTAGGCCTGCCTGTAGTGGTTGTCGAGACGCTGATCGCCGTACCAGCCCTACTCAGAAGCGACCGAGGCGTCGTTACGCGCTCAGAAACTATGGGGCTGTCGCCTTGTTCTTCTCCCCTTTGTGTCGCTCGTGCATTCTTCGAACCCGACTTTAAAACGGACTCCTAGTGAAGTCGCCCGTAGCGGGCATCGAGCGCCATATTCAGCTCGAGGACGTTCACGCGGGGCTCGCCCAGGAATCCCCATTGCCGGTTCTCGGAGTTCGCTTCAACCAGGCGGGCGACTTCCGTTTCCGGAATCTTGCGTTCCGACGCCACGCGCCGAATCTGGAACTCCGCCGCCGAGGGCGAGAT
>JBEKQC010000078.1:0-12197 GCA_049520095.1 Terriglobales bacterium | reverse complement strand
GGTTTGTTGGAAAAGCATCCCGAACTGTTCAAAAAAGCGATGGACTATGAGAAGACGGATCCAGTCACGGGCGTCTCATACACTTGGGTGCAAGGAGAAAGCCTCGCAGAACTGTCGAAACCCGAGCGCATTGCCCAGATCAAGGAAGAATACGAGCGTCGCCAACAAGCGGCCCAAAAGCAGAAAAGTGACAGTCCTTTGATGGACGTGTTCTCAAGCGATCCAACAGGGTGCTTAATCTGTCATCTCTGACATCAAAGCAGCTCATTGTTTAGTATGACAACACCAATATATCTCGATCACAACGCGACGACGCCATGTGCGCCGGAAGTGGTTGAGGCAATGGCTCCATTCTTCTCGACTCAGTGTGGTAACCCCTCAAGTATTCATCTGCTTGGGCGCAAAGCACAGGCGGCCGTCACAAACGGCAGAGAGATGATCGCCAGCATGCTTGGTTGCGAAGCGCCGGAACTTGTTTTCACCAGCGGAGCAACCGAGAGCAACAACCAAGTGTTCTCAAGTTGCGCACTGTCAACAGGCACGCGCCGAAAGCTTGTAATTCTATCGATTGAACACAAGTCTGTTCAAGCGCCAGCGGAACGTCTTTCAAATTGTGGCTTTACTATTCAAACCCTCGGAGTAGACCGGAACGGCACTGCGCTCGTGGACTCATTGGACGAACTACTGGATGCACGCACGCTGCTCGTTTCCGTTCAAGCTGCGAATAATGAGATCGGCACTATACAGCCAATTCGAGAAATAGCTGAGCGCGCGCACGCTTGCGGGGCCTTTATGCACTGTGATGCAACACAAGTATTGGGCAAGGGGAGCCTGAATGTTTATGACCTTGATTTAGATTTCGCCTCTCTTAGTGCTCACAAACTTTATGGCCCGAAAGGAATCGGCACTCTTTACATAAGACGGGGTCAAGCTCGCCAGTTCATTTCTCCGCTTTTATTGGGAGGGGGTCAAGAAGAGGCGCTTCGTGCAGGCACACTAAACGTTCCTGGCATAGTTGGTTTCGCCACAGCATGCAGCGTTGCTCGTGAAAACATGCCCTCAGACGCGGAGCGAATCTCTCGCCTTAGAGACCGAATTGAAACGCATTTGCTAAGTCGCATCCCTGGAGCAACCGTCAATGGTGCATTGTCTAAACGCCTTGCCGGAACCACTAACATTACAATTCCTGGAATTTCTGCTGACACTTTGATCGCAAACATGCCACTCGTTTGCCTTAGTGGCGGCTCCGCGTGCAGCGATGGAACTATTTCTCCATCCCACGTGCTACTGGCTCTAGGACTTTCTCGGGAAGAAGCGCGATCCACGATTCGGATCGGGGTTGGCCGATATAATAACCAGACAGAAATTGATTTTGCATGCACGTGTTTAGTGACTGCGGTCGAGCAACTCAGAAGCGCTAGCTGATAAAATTCAGAAGAGAAACATACGATGACTACTAACGCATTCCTGAGAGATTTGAATTGTGTTACAGATGAGGCGGCCACGACGAAACCGCACAAGCTGGTAGCGGTGGTTCCGTTGCTGTGTGTACTAAAACAAGCGTCAACTCCTACAAGCGTGGGTTTGATAAGTGAGAAACGAGCTATATGAATCCGCCCCACTATCTCGAAGAAATAGAAAAACTTGGAAGACCTGGTCCTGGATTCAAACCGCACCGACCTTTACTCTTGCTCGCGGTATTGCGGTTAATCAAAAGTGGGAAGATCACAGCAAGTCGGGTTTTTTTTGATGCACCGCTTAGAGTTGCATTCACTCAGCTACTCGCCGAACATGGCAGTACCGAGGACCGAGATCGCCCCTATAACCCATTTTTTCACCTAGGCAACACATCATTGTGGACGTTGGTGCCCACTCCAGGTCATGACGAAGCACTTAGGAATACCCCAAGAGTCGGTGGTCCGGCCGAACTGAATGAATTAGTTCAGTATGCTGAGCTAAACGATGAGTTTCTAGCGGCTTTGCGCGACGAAACGTCATGCGCACTTATAGAATCAACACTGTTACGCTGTGTGGTTTCAGGTCGCAAGGGAACGAATGGCCCTGATGCCGTCCCCCCGAAACGGGGGCGCAATGCTTTTCGCAGACTCGACTTTTCACCTTCTACCAATACGGAAAGAAACCCATTTGTTGCCTACTTAAACTCGCTTCACCGGCTGAATGCTAGTAATGAGAACGCCTTGGCAGAGTATCAAGCATGCAATCCTTTCTTTGCCGAGGTTCACGTACCGCATCCGCTTACCCAAACAGTTTTAGCCGAACTGCAGAATCCATCTGGAAGACAGGTCATTCTGACAGGACATGCTGGAGACGGAAAATCCACCATAGCTCTCGACGTCTACAAGCAGTTGACCAAAACTCCGTTCGATCAACCCTTACCGCGGCAACTTCGTCCCCGGGAGGACTTGCCAGCGAGCAACATCACAATTCTCAAAGACCTCAGTGAGCGAAGAAAAGAAGACGATGATGCATTGATGCGAGAGGTGTTCGGAGGAAAGAGGCGATTCCTAATCGTTTCAAATACCGGTGCTCTTCTTGATCTGTTCCGCGCACAGACTGCGACGTGCGGTGTTTCTTCCGTCCAAATGGAAAGTGATGTGCTGACAGCCATAAGCACCGAACAGGGAAAGAAGGAGATGTCAGTTGGCGGCGCCAACTTCTTAGTCATCAACCTCGCACGCATCGACAACCTGGATATCGCTCGTCAAATCTTCGCCCGGATGGTTGATCCGGCGCGTTGGGCAACTTGTGCTGGACACGCCTGCCGGCCGAACTGCCCCATCTATCTCAATGTGGACCTGATCAACCACCGTCGCGAGATTGTGTTTGACCGACTTTTTCTTGCTTACCGGCGCATGTATGAATACGGCACGCGTCTGACTTTACGGCAAATAACGGAACATCTGGCGTACCTGATCACTTCTGGATTGGAAGAAATAGACCTCTCCGAAATGCGGGACAAGCAAGTGACGCCGCTGAGAGCCGAGTTCATGTTCTTTAATCGCTTTTTTGGAGACAACGGTAAGGCAGACCATCCAGCAGCACTGCAAATGCGGGCAGTGCATGAAATCCGGCGTCAAGGGTTTGGCGAGCGCCCATGCCCATCGTGGGAGCGGAAGCTGTGGCTCAAACTGCGCGGCCAGAACTTTCAGCTTGGTGTCGAAGACTGCGACGCCGAATTTGAGTTGTTGCGCAGCCACGGTTCTGGGCCCGGAAGTGATAGCCAACCGGGACTGACCCCAGACCAAGCGCGGGAACAAGTTCGACGGATGCTTTACTTCCTCTATGACTTTCCCAAAGACGATCAATCGTACTTAATGCAGTTCCTGAATTCCCCCACCATCTTGCGCTGGCAAGACTGGCAGAAACCTGAAGCACAACTGGAAATGACGGAAATGAACGTGTTGGAGCAACGTATCTACCACGTCCTTCAAGAGCATTTCACGGGTGTTCGCTTACCCGAGGGATCTAAAGGCCACGACCGTCGTCTCTACATTACGCTGAGCCGCGGCAAAGGTGAAATTCGACAGAGTGCCCAGGTCGTAGTAGCGCAGATTGATTGGAGCAACGAGATCCGGTTGGAGTTGGTTCCTCGAACGAACGCTGCGGGCGGCGCCCGCACAGATTTGGAATTGCAGGGAGCTGGACGTATCAGTGGTGCCAGCTTGGTGCTGACGTTGCCGTTTCTCGATTACGTGCTGATGCGGCATTTTGGCGAGGCGGGCGAGGTTCTTCAGCCTGCCTATGTCGAACGTTTGGAGCGGTTCAAAGCCCAAGTTCAGGACTTGGCCAAGGAGGCGCGCGCTCACGTGATGCTCGTCAGACTCAAAACTGATCACACTTTCCGGAGACAGCAATACACAGTCCGTGACGGCAAATTGGAGGTGAACGATGTCCTGTGATCCCTTCCCCTTTGTTTCAGATCGAGAGCGAGAGGATAACCCGGCAATCCAGTTGTTCGGACTACGATTGCTCAACGACCAGTCGCCGATGGAGTTTCTGATCGAGCTGCTCTTGGTGACGACATCGCCGAAGTGCATTGGGAGTCAGGGAGAGACAATCACCACTTCTCTGCCATCAGCAGACATGCTGAAACAGTGGCCGTTAATGGATGAACTCCGGTATGCACCGAAGGCGCATCTGAATCTCAAACTATTCGCCTTCATGGGGGCTTCACGATTGGATTCTCGACATGAAACCCACCGGCAGCATTACAAAGACATCTTGCAGAAATTACATGACACAATCCGTGTAACCGAGACTGGCAGCGAAAATGACGTGTTAAGGACTCTCGAAAACCTGTTCCTCGGCTTTCAAGGCACTGGAGTTGGTCGCACATGGTGTGCTCAAAGCTTCATGCCGGTCTGCTCGGGACTGTTGGCCGGGGAAACCATATGGAATGAGACAGCCGCACGACGTTGGCCTCCCCACAACTGGGATGAGGTACTGGAAGATCACCAAACATATCTCACAATGAACAAGCACCGCTTTCTTGCTCGTGGCGGTGAAGTGCTATACCTGCAGCTGTGCAACGCATTGCGGCAACCAGCTGAAGCCGTTTGCCGCTGGAACAAAGAGAGTGCCGTGCAGCTTGAGCCGAATGAGCAAGACCCGGAATGGTTGCACCATCAACTACAGGACGAACTTGCGAAACTGCTCGATCGCTGTCCGCAAACAGTTACCGATATTGCTGAGTTTCTTGATACCGGGGTTGAATCCGAAACGACCGCCGCGACCGACAACACTGATGGAGGCGAGCCGCGATACATCAAGGCGGGCTACTGCCCGGCCGACAGTTGGCGGGAAGGCTATCTCTTCGCCGTCGACCTCTTGCGCCTGTGCCAGGCAGACCTTGATGTCATCGAGCGACTGCAACTGCTCGAAACGGCCTGCGCTATGCAAGTGCTGCGGAGTCTCGCGGCGCAAAGTGCGCGTCATTGCCCGTCAGAGCACGAAACCACATGGCCGGGGTATCGCTTGGCTATCTCAGCGCCAAACGAACACGGCCCTGCGCTGAAGAGATTGTCGCGACACACGGCGAAAGTGGTCGAGAAACTCATCTACCGGGCCATCCGTTGCGAAGATGTTCGTTTGCCAAACGATGAGGCCGCAAAAGAGGATTTACTGAAAAAGGCGGACAGGGGCTACGGCGGCAAGCTGTTCGTCGGTATGGCCAAACGCATCGGCCTGCTTGTGCCACGGCGCGGTGCCGGTGTGCGGTTCACGTTGAACGCGCAACTGCTGCGATTACTGGTGGTGACGACAGTACCAATTGGAGGGCGCTTGACCTACGACCGATTCAAGGAACTGCTCGAAGCCCGCCACGGTCTGGTGTTTGACATTGATGGGTTCAAACGCGCCAGCGCCTGGGTAGACGGCAGTAGTTGGCTATTTGGGGATAACAGCATTGATTATTGGCTGCAAGAGATGTTGGAGGCTGCCGGCTTGTTGATTCACTTGTCTGACTCCTGCGCCTTGGTGGTGAACCCCGTGACACAGAAAGGCATTGCGCCATGAGCTACTTTGCTGATTCAGCCTGGAACTACCTCGCCAAGAAAATCGACCGTCTTCAAAAAGACGGTCCCGCTGGACGCAGGCTGCTGGTGATTGTTCCATCACTCGACGAGGACAGGATGTTGACGCTCGCGGAGACTTTTACCAACCGGTGCATCCCAAATTCCGGGTTGGAACTCTCGATCAAGATCGCTCTGGTGGCAATTAAAAATTGGTCTTCGGAAGGAACTGCCAAGGCATCGCGTCACGGCTGGATTGATGATAGGGGCAACCTGACCTACTACCGCAATCTTCCCGCCAAGCCCGGTAAGACTAATCTAATCGTCCTCTGCGGTGCCGACCGGATCACCGATGCCGGTAGCCTGGCTGATTTTCACCGCTGCGATTTGGATGTGGTCTGGAATGTGGAAATGAGGGGAAGCTTCCAAACATGGGTTGGCGAGAAACTGGAAAGTATTGGTCTGGAAGACGTTGAGCCAGCGGAGTTAAGGGAGTTCGACCGACTGCTGCTGCCGTTGTTGGATCACGGCAAAGCAGATCTCCTGAGTATTGGTGAATGGCTGGCTAACTTGGACCTAAATTCGGCTGACTCGGTCCGCGCCGCCTTGAAAATCATGCTCGGACGCTTCGATACGTTCCAACTTCCGAGGTTCACTGGCTTCCCGTTGGGGCGGAAACGCACCACCTTGTCTCCGTATATCGAGAAGGCTAACGCCTTCTTTGCGTACACGATCTTCCTCGACGCCAGAGAACGAGAAAAGGCCACCAAGGCAATTGGTAAGATGCTTGCAGCCTTGGCCGAGGGACAGGATACCGGCGTGCGCTTTGAAGATCAAGATGTCCTTGGTCCGTATGCTAATGCCCAAGACCTTCTTGTTGGCCTGAAGAACTACATCCAGACGGAAGATCGCCAAGACCGCGAACGTCTCCGGCGGTGCGACTTCGTCACCATCGTCGACAAGATTCTGAAGTTCCGCAAGAAGGCCGAAGAAAAAGAGAAAAAGGACACCCTCCACAAGCTTTCTGGTGGACCGGTCGAAGTTGTTTTACACGCGGTGTGGCAGACATTCCGCGAGTTTGGCCGCGACAAGCGCTTTCTTGACGCGCAGGTGCAGGGAATTGAGATCGTTGCCGATCGTTTCAAGCATGACTATGAAAACGCAGACGATAGCGAGGAAATCGACGCCACGGCAGACCGAACTGAATCGGCGCGGAAATATCTACTGCGGCTCCTTGGCGGTGTCGATGCGCTGGTAGCGAAGCGCTTGGAGTTACCCGGCAAGGAAGGCGAGAATTTGCCGGTGACGAGCAACTTGGGGCTGAATGAAATCCCATGCGTTTACGGAAAAACAGCCGAACCACAACTCGAATTTTCAATCAGACTGATTCATACCGACGACACCGAACCCTATCGTCGAAGGTTCGCTTGGCGGTTGCCGGAGATTCAGTCTTACCGTCTTGCGGAGGCGTTGCTACATTGGACCAGAAATGCGCTGAATGCGGATCGGTCTACGTGGAAACTGCCTGTGTTTCATTTGCCCTACTACGAGGAATTGCTTCGTGCGACTGACGATGAGGAAACCCGCCGCGTGATGTTGCATTGCGTCCGTGATCCCCGGCCCGATGATTCTAAGGTGACCAACCTGTTTGGACGAGAATGGCTCGCGAGCAATGATGTTTTGCTGACGCCACTAAAAGCCCTGGCGGAGCGGTACGTGTTGTTTGTTCAAGCTGCATTTGAACAGGGGCTACACGCAGCCCTGTTCAGTGATAAATGGGCCGAATTGCGACAGGCACATGCGGCAGCTTGCCGGTTTCTGGTGCAAGATCCCAACGGCGGAGAATCCCAGATGGCAGCGATGCTTCTGCGTGTCTTTCTTGTCGTGCAACGACGCGGATCACAGCTTGGCACAGCGTGGGGCACGGAACCTTTCGAGCGTTCCGGCGTTGCTACCGTACTGCATCCGGCAACACTGGAAATGTTGGAGGCGCATGTGCTGTTCTTATTCTCCTGTTTCAATGCGGCAGGAGCTTTAGAGATACACCGTGAAGACCGGCGCA
Source organism: Terriglobales bacterium (assembly GCA_049520095.1). Lineage (GTDB taxonomy): Bacteria > Acidobacteriota > Terriglobia > Terriglobales > Acidobacteriaceae > Acidiflorens. Next base: position 4,604 of record JBEKQC010000078.1, on the reverse strand, counting down.
AAGCATTTGCGGAAAACATCTGGACTGGCTACGTCGATCTCGCGTCCATTCAATCTCCCGTCATGGGGCTGCTGTATAACGAGGACCGAAACCTCGACACGAACGTGCGCGGTCACGAACTGATCCATCGCATCGGCTCTCCCGCAGAGCGTGAAGCGACGCTTTCTACTCGCCTCCTAGTGCGGTACGACAACAGCAATGAGGACGAACAGGTTGCTGACGCCGAAATGTTCCGTGAAAGCCGTGAGTCGAAGTTGCTGTACCGTCTGATGACGGATTATTTCCGCCTTCACCCTCATGCGCGCGACGGCCTGAACCTAGCCGTGTTCCGCAATCAAGACATCCAGCCAATTATCGCTGCCGTTCATCAATACCTGACCAAACTCGCGGATGAGAAAGATCGGCGGTACTACGTTTTGTCGCCCGAGCGACCCAAACCATACGCCATAGGTGTAACCATTTTCACTGAATCCGGCGATGACGTGGATGTGGCACGCTGGATCGAACAATGGCGGGAGCGATGGGAAGCGGCAGAAACCGAGAACAAGTTTCAGGCATATCGTCGGTGTCGGTTTTCGGTTGCGCATCGCATCGTCGAGGCCCGTCAACTTGGCTCTTTCCAACGATTGATCAATGACAGTTTCGAGGCCGACATTGCGGTGCTCTACGATTTCATCGGTGCCGGCCAAGGTGGCAACCGATTTGCTGAGGTAGCACCTTTCGATGTAACAACCCGCACGCTGAAATTTCCCATCTTGGAAAAGTCTTGTTGTGCTGTTCGGCATCCAACTGAAAGTTTCAAACGTTCCAGGGTTATCAGTAACCGGCAGTTTGCTTTGGGGACACTGCATGCCGAAGTAATGCATCGCCTCCAGAACGAGGGAGTTCAGCCGGGAAAAGAGTTTGTAATTCTCGGCGTCGGTGATTTTGCACCGTGGCGAGGGGTCGTGGACGCGCTGCACACCAAGGCCGAATGGGTAATCTGCATTGATCCGAACATGGATGAGCGGCTGATAAAGATCCCTGCTGGGGGCAGGATACGAGAGCGGGAGATCATTGGATTCGGATCAGGCGTAGGTTCCCACGGCGAAGCCAACTATACAATTTCCACTGAGCAGTTTTCACTAGCCGACGTTCAGTTTCGCTTGGCCGCGTCCATCCAAGAGGTATATGCTGGATGCGGATGGACTGCTGAGGATTATCAGTCTGCGGCAAAAGGCGTCTTGCGTGAGGCTCGCGAACTATCTGGCTTGTCGCTTGTGCGTGCAACCGGTGTTGGACACTACATTCGTGATTTCATGGCCTACTCGCTCACGCGAAAAATGTTGCGGGAAAGCCGCACGGTGCTGTGTGATCACTTGGTTTCCTTGGATGCTTACCGCCATTGGTTCGACTTGGCCGATGACGAGCGACGCCCTGACTTAATGTGGCTGATCGCATGGCTCGATTCCGACAACCGCGTTTGTCTGAAAATACATTTGATTGAATGCAAAGTGGCACAACAGTCAGATGAACACCTACTCAAAGCACGAGCACAGATTAACAACGGTTTGCGAGTGTTGATTCCTGCGTTTGCTCCCCGCTCATCGCAGCACGGCACCACAGAGCGTGAGGATAACCGTCCGGACCAGCGCTATTGGTGGCTTCAGCTTCACAGACTGGTCACCAGCAAGGCTGAAATCGAACGCAGTCAACAAGCAGACATGCTTTCCGCGCTGGAGCGCCTAGCCGAAGGCGACTATGTAATCGATTGGGGGGCCTCTGTATTTGCTTTTTGGAACGATGATGACTCAGACGGAACAAAGCGTATCGGCGCGTGGAAACCCATCGACTCGAAAGAACTGACCGCCGACATTTATGCGATTGGTAGCGAGTTCGTGCGCAGACTAGCGGTCGACGGCACTCATTCTTCCCTAACGTGGGATGAATGGCGAAATCTGGCCCAAGAGGCAGGTGCTAATGTTTGTGACAACTTAGACGACATCGAACTTCCCCCCGGCGACGATGACGATGAGGATATGCCGCTATGGGATGAGCAACAGGATCGTGAAGAAGGCGATGCGGAGCCCAAGGGTGTTGAGTTGCCAGACACCCACGAAACCGAGCCCGCAATCCCTGAGCCTACAACAGAGCCAGTCGTCGCGGCACCTGTGCCGATTTTGGATGCGGTCTTGCCCCCCCCGCCATCCCAGCCAGCACCAATGAGCGTTATTGCAGGTTGTGACACGCTACTGATCCCTACTCCGACCACATCAATCCCAGATCGCATTCTCCTCGGCAAGACCGTCAATGGAGCAAAGCCGGTGTATTGGGAGTTCGCGAACCCCGAATTGGCGAACCGCCACATGCTTGTTTTCGGGACCTCCGGTATGGGGAAAACCTATGCGATCCAATGTTTGCTGAGCGAACTTGGTCGTGCAGGCCAAAACTCGCTTGTGATCGACTATACAGATGGATTTATTCCCAGTAAGCTTGAGAAGGCGACTCAATCGTGTCTTGAGCCAAAACAATGGTTCATACGACAAAAACCACTTCCAATTAGTCCATTCAAGGCACAGGTCAGCGAAGAAGCTGGCTTGACATTTAGGGATACTCCCATAACTATCGCCAAAAGGGTCGCCGCTATATTCAAGAGCGTGTACGAACTTGGCAACCAACAATTCCCCGTCTTGATCGACGCAATTACAGAGGGCGTCGAACATTCTGGCGATAGTTTCACTATGGCGCAATTACTGGGAGTACTCGAAACATACATCCAGGACGAAATCCATTCGACCGGGACTGTGCGGACGACCATCAGTAAGTTGAAGCCGTTTATCCAAAGCAATCCTTTCGCAGACGACAACAATGGAATCGGTTGGCGTGAGTTGTTCACTGATACAATGTTTCGCTGCCACGTGTTTCAGTTTCACATGGTTGACCGGCATTCGGCACGCGCCTTGATTGAATTTGTTTTGTGGGACCTGTATTCGTTTGTAAGCAGCTTTGGTAGTAAACACCTTCCGCGAGTAGTTGTCCTTGATGAGGTGCAGAACCTCGATCTTGGCCCAGATGCACCCGTCGCCAAATATCTCACCGAGGGCCGTAAACACGGACTCGCGCTCATTACCGCGACACAAACGGTGAAGGGGGTCGGAGGCGTCAATGATGCACGAGTCAGTCGGCTGTTTCAGGCCGAACACAAAGTGTTCTTCAAGCCGACCGAGAACGAAATGCGAGAGCATGCGCAGCTTCTTCATAATGCGATCAGCAATGTTAGCGTCCAAGATTGGGCGACGCGCCTGGCTTCGCTCCAAATAGGTGAATGTTGGTCTTTGGGGCGCAGCCTGAACGAGACCACAGGCAGATTGGTATTCCAAGCCCAAAGAATCAAGATCACTTCTTTAGAGGAGCGTGGATTCAATGCCTGAACTCTTGGAACATAGACGGCTGGCGCGTAACTTCCACAAGACGTTCATACCTGAACGCCGTTACCTAAACGCGATGCTTCGCTTTGCAGCTTCTGGCCGCGAAGGAGATTACCAAGAGATCGCCGCTGCCACACGCATCCCTACGGGCACCTCAACTGGCAAGGTTCCGGCCATCTTGGATTACTGTAAAGGCATGCGGCTAATTCGCCTCGTTGGAGCCGAGCGATCGTCAGTGAAGAAGCCCGAGTTGACACCGTTTGGCCGGGTTGTTCTCTTGGAGGACCCTTTCCTGAAGCTTGGCATCAGTCAGTGGATCGCACATTTCAACCTGTGTAGCCCGATTACTGGGGCTGACGTTTGGTATCAGACGCTCTTTGCGGGCACTCAATCTCTTGGTATGACCTTTGAACGGAGAAAACTCGAATCCCATCTGAATCTTGTCTATGGCGTCGAGAAAAGCGGTCTCATCGGCCCGTTGATTGGGGCTTACGAAGACGAGGCGGCTTTCAAAACGTGCGGAGCGCTAACAGAGACATCAGGGACTATCCAGCGCAAGCTGGCTCCCGTGACAGAGGAGATGGCTCTGGGCTATGGGGCATGGATACTTCAACTCATGGGAACGCATTTTCCCAATCTCCGTCAAATTCCGATCACTGACTTGGACGCCGCAGCCGGGTGGCGAACGATTCCGGGATGGGATATATCCAGTCTACAGCGGGCCCTTGAGATGATTGTGCGGAAGGGGCTGGTCGATGTCGACCGTCACATGGAACCTTGGCTGATCGCACCTGCCGCCGATGCGGAACAAACGTGGAAGCGGATTTACGATGACCTCTTGTAGGGATTGATGCCATGCCACAACGTCTTAGCGACATAGTAAGATTTCGTGACGACCGTCTTTTCCACGGCGCCGTGAGTATCAATTGGTTTGGCACGGATGTAGCAAGATGCCGGGCTGCTAGCGACGCGTTCGTCTTCCACGGCCCGCAATACCATGGCGTACAACAGCAGGATGTGGGTACGGGACATGGCCATACACTCATGGACACCGCAAGCTTCGCGCGCGCCGTTGTCCGGCGGTGTTATGGTCAAGAAGACCAGCCATTTACATTGGCTATTGCGGGCTACGGCACCGGGAAATCGCATCTAGGACTAACACTTGCCACACTACTCTCAGATCCAGCGGGAGAGACG
>JBEKQC010000077.1:0-12329 GCA_049520095.1 Terriglobales bacterium | reverse complement strand
GGGGGGGGATTCTCCCCTAGGTAAAATCTCAACGGTAAACATCCAAGAATGAAGTCAAGCCAGAAGAGAAATAAAAAACCTCTCGCCGATCCAAGCCTCTTTAAGTCTGATTTCTGAAGCGCGAAGCGCCCCTTGCTAAAATATCTGTGGTCCTGCGCGTCGTTTGACTCGGTGTGGGGTTTCATACGGCGAAGAACGAAGAACGTTGGAGGTACCATGAAGCATCCCTTCCGCTTCGCCTACGGAATTCTCGCCTTCGCGCTGATCGCAGCAACGAATCAGACGGCAGCCGCGCAGCAACCTTCCGGCATACCCCAGGTTCAAGGCGCGCTCATTGGTCCGCGAGTTACGGTCTTCGATACCAGGAATCAATGTGAGCTCATCGACATTCCGGACGCGCCCGCACGCGCTTTCGTGGACTCCCAAGGCACGGTCCACCTGGTGAGCTCGCACTACGTCATGCGCGCCAGCATCGGGCCCACGCTTGAAACCGTCAAGCACAGCTGCGAAGTGGCCTATCGGTCCCATCACGATCCGAATCCCGCTGATTTCGACGACAACACCTGGCTCGATTCGTTCTACAGCATCGACGGCACAAATATCGTCGCTCTCGGACACATGGAATATCACGGCTGGGAGCATCCGGGTGAATGCTATGAACAGGGCAACTACTCGGCCGCCTGCTGGTATAACGGCGACACGTTTCATATGTCCAACGATGGAGGCTACCACTTCGGCTCATTCAAGCCGCCCGCCAACTATATCCTCAGCGTTCCGTATCGCTATATCGTCAACTCTGGCCCCGAGGGTTACAGCATCGATACCAACATCGTGAAGGCCGGAGATTGGTACTATGCGGTAGTTACGGGCTGGAGTTGGCCAGGGAACTGTCCTGTTGGGAATTTCAATTGTCTCGTTTACGGAGGCGCTGCTCCCATTCGCACGTCGGATCTCACCGATCCTACTTCCTGGCGCGGCTGGAACGGCCAGGACTTCAGCGTTACCTTCGACGATCCCTACCTGGGCCCGATCGCCGACCCCTTTGAACACATCTTCTTTCCGGTGCCGACCATCGTCTACGTGAACGCCATCAATTTCCACCCGGCATCGAATCTATTTGTGGCGACGTTATTCGATCCCTTCAACAACTACTATGGGCCTCCGGGGTTCTATCTCTCGACTTCACCGGATCTGATCAATTGGAGCCAGCCGACTTTGGTCGTCACGATCGCGCAGCTGCTCGCCAAGGAGCCGCCGGGGAATTGGACCTATGCTTATTTTTCGCTGCTCGATCCCGATTCCACCGACCCCAACTTCTCGACCATCGGCGACACTCCCTACCTCTATTACGTACGCTCCGACGCCAACGACTGCTGCTACGTACGCGTCTTGTACCGCCAGAGGATCAAGCTGAATTGGTCACAGGGAAGCCAAGTGCAATAGTGATTCGCGCACACAGCCTCGCCACAATAAAAAACCCTCTCAACAATCCGAGAGGGTTTGCGAACTGGTTGGAGAAATTTATGCTGCTGCGCGCACGACGTTGCCCGCTTGGAAGCCCTTTGGACCTTTGAGCAGATCGAACTCGACGGTCTCGCCTTCGTTCAGCGAGCGGTAGCCGTTCTCCTGGATGGCGGAGAAATGCACGAAGACATCCTCGCCCGTGGAGCGCTGGATGAATCCGTATCCCTTCGCCCCGTTGAACCACTTCACAGTACCCTTCTCTCTCACAAAGAAACTCCTTTCACCTCTTGCTAAGAGTTATTCTTCCGCCGCTTTTCTGTTTGCCTTGGGACCCGATACAAGGCAACCCCCTCGAAGGGACGGTAAGAATTTTGTACCAGCGTCGCCGCGCACGGACGAAACCGCACCAACAGAAACGGCTCCCCGGCATTTCATCGTGGGATTGCCCGCGACGAAATGCTGTGGAGCCGCAAGAACGAAGACGAAGGCGCGATATCCGACTGCACACAGAAACGTCAATCCTGCTGCTCGCCAACCGGGTCCGGCTGGCGAAGCACCAGATAATAGCAGGAAGATTGCGATTGGCAAGAGCTAAGTTACTGAAAACGGACATGACCCCGGCTCAAGCCCGACTCGAGCAAAGACTGCGCCGCTTGGACCCGAATCCGGCGCGCCTCGACGGAAAGCCGTAAGTATTTGATAATATTTGAGAAACCAGTGCCTTCTCTCACTCCCATCAAGCTCTCCGATAAGGCAGGCGCATCCGAATTTCGCGCGGCTCCGGCTGAAGGCATCGTCCGTTCCACGGCGCGTTATTTGCTCCGGACCGAAGTGCATACGTTTGCCTTCTCCGTTGCCGCCAACTCCATTTTGTCGCTCTTCCCGTTCCTGCTGCTGATGATGACGCTGATCCGCTACGTATTTCATTCCAAGGTGATGTACGGCGTAGTCGAGAGCTTGTTGCGCGACTATCTTCCGACCGGCCAGGAATTCGTGATCCGAAACCTGAATGCGCTGGTCGGTGCGCACCACCGGGCGCAAGTGTTTTCGCTGGTCATGCTGCTGATTACTTCGACGGGAATTTTTATGCCGCTCGAAGTTGCGCTGAACCGCGTCTGGGGATTTCGTAACAATCGCTCTTACCTGGGAAATCAATTGATCTCGCTGGGGCTGGTGTTTGCCTGCGGATCGCTCGCCCTGCTTTCGGTAGGACTGACAGCGGAAAACGTGCCCCTCGTGAAGAGGGCGCTGCACGGCTACGGCGCCTGGTATGTGACCCTGGCCGACTTTCTGACGATGAAAATCTTCTCGATCCTGGCCAGCATCGCGATTTTCTTTCTCGTCTACTGGCTGTTGCCGAACGGCAAGGTTCCAGCGAGGGGAGTGCTGCCAGCCGCGGTGATCATGGGATTGCTCTCCGAGGCACTGAAGTACGCTTATATCTTCGCCCTGCCGCGGCTGAATTTTGCGGAAGTGTATGGGCCGTTCGCCATCTCCGTCAGCTTGATGTTCTGGGCGTTTCTGTCAGGGATGTTGCTGCTGACTGGAGCCCATCTGTCGGCGCGAAAAATGTTGCGCGACTAAAACTTTCACCAAATTGTCAAGCGAGCGTGGTGCTTTCTCCCACCAGCCTGGCTATTGCCCATATTCGGTGAAGACAGCGGGGTTGGCTATTCCGGCGGCAGTCGCGGTGATGGTGACGGTTTCGTTAGGCACCGCCGGGAGCGTATAGAACTGGCTCGCCGTTCCATTAGTCCCGGTCACGACGGGATTGGCGTACAAGAAAACGCCTCCGGCTCCGCCGTCGCTGAAAGTAACATTGACGCCGGCAACGGGATTGTTGTACTGGTCGGTCACGAGCACCACGAGCGGCAGGGGCAATTGAGTTCCGTTAGGAGCGGTCTGGTTATTGCCGCTGCTGATGCTGATGTTGGCGGCGGTCCCGGATGTCGCGGTCTCGGTGAAGGTGGCGGGGTTGGTCACTCCGTTGGCGGTAGCTGTGATGGTAATGGTGCCCACGGTCGTCGGCAGCAAGTAAGTCTGCGAGACCTGTCCGGATGCGCCAGTGAGGCCAGGATTGGGGTTATAGAATGTGCCTCCGGCGCCGCCATCGCTGAAGGTGACGCTGACATTAGGCTCAGGATTGCCGAACTGATCGGTCACCTCGACGGTGAGCGCCTGCGGCAATTGCGTCGCGACAGTCGCGGACTGACTATTGCCGCTGATGATGGCCACGATGGCCGGCGGTCCGGGTAGGGCGCTCTCAGTGAAGGTGGCCGGGTTGGTTACTCCGGTGGCAGTGGCGGTGATGGTGACCGTGCCTGCCGCCACGGGAAGCGTATAGGATTCGGTCGCCGTTCCATTGCTTCCGGTCGCGACGGGATTAGGGCCGGAGAACGTGCCTCCGGCTCCGCCATCGCTAAACGAGACGCTGACGCCGGAAACCGGGTTGTTGTAAGCGTCGGTGACCAGCGCGGTTAGAGCTTGAGTCAATTTGGTTGCCACCGGACCAGACTGATTATTGCCGCTGGTGACGGCGATATTGGCGGCGGGGCCGACCACGGCATTTTCGGTGAAGTTCACGCTCTTGAGTCCCGACGACGAGGCCGTAATGGTGACCTTCCCCGTTTTCGGACCCATCGTGTACTGGACCGTGGCATTTCCATTCGAACCGCTGACGACCGACGTGGGACTGAAAGTCCCGCCCGCACCATTATCCGTGAAGTTTACGGGCACTCCCTGCACGCCAAAGCCCTTGGCATTTTCCGCCCTTACCACAATAGGCGCTGGCAGCGGGGCATTCGGTGGGGTGGTCTGGTTGTTTCCGGAAACAATGACCAGCGATGTCGCAACTCCCGTCGTACTCGTTTCGCTAAACACAGCATTGAGATACCCCGGGCTCGTGCATGTGATCGTAATGTTGACCGCCTTGGCGGGAAGCGTGTAACTGTAGGTTACGGTTCCGGACGAATTCGTCGTCTGCGTTGCGCTGGGAGAGAACACTCCTCCCACTCCCCCGTCTTTGCAGGTGACAACTACCCCGGCCATCGGATTTGCAAAATAGGCATCAGTGGCCACGACACTCAACGGAACGGGCAAAATTGTTTTCTCCACACCTGTCTGATTATTCCCCGTCCCCACCGATAGCAACGGCAGGAGCCCGTATACCTGCAGGGCGGCCGACCCGCCGACATATACCTTGCCGTTAGAAATGGTCGGAGTTACGAAGCGCATGACGGGAAGCAACTTATCCCGTGCTTTCAGCGCTTGCGTGCTGTTCCAGAACTCGTTCGCGAGGTTGGTTGGATCGAAGGCATACAGGGCTGGGGTGCTGTGCTGGATTGCCCAGAGGATTCCGTTTGTGTTCTCATTCGCCGTGATCGAGGTGGAAGCTGGACCGTTGCCTGTAAACTTGATCGTGGTCTCTGAAACCGGCTGCTGCGTGAGCAGTCCATTGACCAAAGAGAACTGCTTGATGTAGTCCGCTTCGCCCGCCACATACACGCTGCTGTTCCAATACGAAGGCACGCCGGTGAGTTCACTTACCACTGCCTTGGGAAGTTCCTGGATGACATCGTCAGTAGTCGAGTTGTATTGCCCCAGATTATCCCGGTTGACCAGATAGAGAGTGCCCTGTTTACCTCCCGCGACCAGTTCGTGCGGGTAATTGCCGGGTTGGTCGGGCAGAATCAGGGGCCCAGCCGAACCCAGATCCAGGTCTTCGTTCGCGAGTGACTTTTGGTTGTAAGGTGTGAAGTAGTCCACCATGCCAAAAACATTCCCGTTCCATGTCATCTTCAGCACGGTATCGCCAAAGTCGTTCTCTCCCGTAGGCCCGTCAAATGTGCCATTTGCGGTGGCCACATAAATGTAGCCCTGCTCGTCCACCGCCGGACCGCTTCCGCCTTGCCAGATTGAGCCGCGCGTCCCATCGGGAGTGATCAGGAACGCATACTCCTGTTGCAGATTTTGGGAGTTGTAGGCAAAGAACCACCCGTTATAGGCGTATTCGTCGCACCCGTTTCCGCCGAATCCGATGTAGAGCACACCGTTGTCCAACAACAGCGCCGGACGCTGCATTTGATAGACGGGATTAAACGTTCCCGATCCATTCTTGGACGGCGCCGTGCCGGTAATGATCACCGGGCCTCCCAAAAGTTCGCTGCCGGTGGTGATGCTCAGGGCATGCAGACTGAAGTTGCGGACTACGTTGGGCTCTGTCCCGGTTACGGTCTTGGCCACGACGTAAAGCGTGGTCAATCCCGGATCGATCACCGGCGTGCCCATGATTCCAATCTCGGAGTAGTGGGTCCCGGTACAGCCATAGTCGGCAATCGGATCGGGGGTCCCGCCATCGTCCAGGTTCACCGACCAGATTGGATTAGCGTCATTGCCCTGCATGCTGTCGGCATCAAAGGCGTAGACGGTGTTGTTCTGCGTGGCGACGTACACAACGTTGTGGACGAGGCCATCGTTCATCATGATCTGACTGACGTAGAGCGGTTGGCCGACGATCGCCCCGTCAACGTTGTGCGTGAAGAGCAGTCCGAAATTATTGACGTTGACGCTCGCAGGCGTCAGCAGCGTCTCATTCGCATTCAATCCCGAGCGCGTAGTGTCGTTGTGCTGAGTCAGAACATTATTCTGTCCCCAAGCCGGAAAACATCCCAGGCAGAGGACGAAGAAAATAACGGCCACCGTTCTAACCCGCTGTGAGTGCGGCATTCGGCTTCCTACTCTACGGCTCAGATTCTTATTTGGCTGGCTATGGAGAACTGCAGATACAACTCGGACTCGCATTATACTCCCGACCACTTGGAGATCGTCTGTGGAAAATCGCTCTCGGCGAGCAAGATTCGTCGAGGTACAAGCGCCAGTCTCAACCGCGATCAGCGCACCTGGTCATGCATCAGATTCAAAGGGGGAAGGAAGTACTTTTGAACTGCAACTCATTTTTCCATATCAGCCGCCGAACGGCAACCGCACAACCGTACTTATTTTCGGCATTGGCCGTAACCGCAAAGCCCGTTACCAATGGGGGGTTTGGAGGTATCGATCACAGATCATACTTTCCAGCGAGTTGCGGACTGTGCAAAACTTTTCTCCACAAAGGCAAAAACCTTGCGAGGCTGAACGCGGAAGATCGGCTCTCCCATGCTCCGCGGGTCCATCTTGTATTTCTTCTTGTAGGCGATTGCGATGTGCTCCAGCGACGCCGCATCCTCGACTTGAGTTGCCAAGCCCTCGACGACCACCGCTTCCTGGCCATCATCGTTTGCAATCGTACACGCGGGATTTGCGGCGAGGTTTTGCCCTTTGCGGGATTTGCGCCCAGTGGAGAAAAAGAAAGCGTCGTCGAGCCACACTCCCCACACCGGCATGACATGCGGTCGTCCCTCACCAGCGTGAAGGTCCGCGTGGATCGTGGCCACCCAAAAGGTCCGGCAGCGATTCATCTTTCTCGCAACCCAGGCCCACGGTAGCAGGCCCTCGCCGTCTTCGGCTCCAACAATGCCATAGCCAGGCGCAAACGGACGATCCGCCTTAGGCTGTGGCTTCGCCCTCGTCTTCGGCCGCTTCGAAGGCCGCGCATTCATGTAAGAAACTCCTTGACCCGTGAGGCGCGGGCGTCCCCGCACCACCCTAATTCTTCTTCAGCTCCTGTACCGCCCTGTAGGCCTGATCGATAGCGCAGTCGGTGTACGCATACGCGTCGGCATCGGCGTTGGCGATGGCGATCCGCCCAAATGGTTTGCGCGCCACCTGGCATGGCGTCTCGCCGCCTTCCAGCCAAAACTGGTCGAACAGCGAATTGTATTCATAGGCGTAGCCGTGCGGCCAGCGGTTGACCGTGATTTCCAGGATGTCGCGCGCCGGATCGAATCCGCCCGGCCCCAATATCCGCAGCAGCTGCTCGCGAATGTTGCGCTCGTATGTGTCGAATGTCGTGCTGTAGAGCTGGATGCGCCCCAGCTTATGCTGCTCGCGCGCCGGGCGTCCCGGCTTGCAGGCCGCCTTCATCATGTGCACCACGATTGGCTGGTCCGGCTTTTTCGTGCATTCGTAGCCACCGATGCTGACCGGAATATCCAGGTTCACGCTCGTGTGATACATGCCCGGACAGTAGATCGCGCTCGTATTCAGCTTCTCAAAGGCCTTCCAGTTGCGCACCAGCACGTTGTTGTAGAGCAGCGGAACTTTCTGCGCCGAAGCCAGCGCTTCTTTCTGCGCGTCCGGTAATTCCTGCGCGATGTATGGAATCACCACATGCCAACACGCCAGAATACAGTTCGCGGCACGCACCGTCTTGAGTTTCTTCTCCGTGAAGTAGCTGACTTCCACTTCCTTCGCCGAACCCGGATCGCCCCGGTGCTTTACCTTGACCACGGTGCTGTTCAGCCGGATGCGCGTCGGAGAAGATGGCTGGTCGAGCTTTGCATAATCCGCCTTCGCGAGCACCACGTCGGTGGCAGAACTTCCCGGAATCGCCGCCGGGATCAGCATGCGCACCAGCAGCCGGGCGATGTTGGCCACGCCATCGGGGTAGTGAAAAAAGTATTTGTCCGCCTCGGCGTTGCGAATGCAATCGCGATTCATCCCCTTGCCCGGTGTGGGATCGAGCTTGAGGCCGTTGAACCCCGGCAGTTCCAGGCCCCAGGCGTCCTGCGCGGCAACCGCATCAATACCCACGCCAAACAGGGGGTGCGGAAAGGCTTGCAAGAGCTTCACAATTTCGTCGCTCACGCCGACCGTTTCGGTCAGGTACCTTGCATAGCTCATGCGAGCCAGGCGCGCTTTCTTTTCGTCGGAGCTGAGACCGGGAAAATAATCCTTTTTCTCCTTGAGAAGCCGCTGAAAATCTTCCTTGGCTTTCGTCGAGAATGGAACTTCTTTCAGAAACTCCTGCCAGCCCGCTTCGCTGGCCTCGTCGTTAAGACCGCTTTCATCGCCCCCGGTATGCACCGCGTTCAAGACCAGCTTGTCGTTCCCAAACGTTTCCTTGTCGAAGAAAATGCGCGGCTTCAAACCCAGCGAACGGTAGAGATCCTTGCTGACGTACTTGGGATATGAAGGCACATCAATGCCGAGTTCTTCGATCAGCGCCTTGGCGACCGCGCTATAGGGCGCCGGGCTTTCGATGGAATAGGTGCCGCCGAATCCCAAAATCGTGCGGCCGCCCGTGCGTCCCGTACGGAATTCGTTGCGCTTGGCGTGCCCGCCGAAGTCGTCGTGGTTCTCAAGAATCAGGATGCGCGCCCTGCCGCCGGCAGCTTTGCGGAAATAGTGTGCCGCGGCGAGTCCGCTGATGCCTCCGCCCACAATCGCCAGATCGTAAGATTCGCCCGTGTCCACGGCCTTGGGAGCGTCGTCCCAGAAAGCTCCATCGCGGACTTTGTGCATGGTTTCGAACGACCCGACGTGGTCGCCGCGCAGGCCGGTCTTGCCGGGAGGATAGTAACCGGGGACGTCCTGCAATTCCAGATCAGCGGCTGCCGCGGCCCACATTTCAGGCGGAACGAAGCTAGGAAAGACCCCTGAAACGATGGCTGGAACGACGGCTGCTCCCGCCGTCAATACCACTCCATTCAAAAAATCGCGGCGCGTGATCTTCGCGCCCATCCCCAGTATTCGGTCACGTTCCTTTTTCACTTGAAATGACTCAGAGTCGCCTGACACAAAGCCCTCCGGCGAGGCAGTGTATCACCGCAGCGCCGCTAATGCCCCCATCCCTCGGTCCGTTTCCGCGCAAGCTGGGAGTCGAGATGACAGATGACAGTGGTTGAAAGGTATGGGCCAGCAGCTACCCGATCTTAATCGCGGTGTCGGGCGCCTGAAAGGCGACCTTGTGAGTGCCATCGCAGAAAGGCCGGTTGGCGGACGCGCCGCAGCGGCAGAGGGAAAACGCCGTCTTGCCCGTCAGGTCGTACTTGTTGCCGTCGGCGTCCACCATCTCGACAACGCCGTTGGGATCGTCTATGCGCAAAGGACCGTTCTTGCGCACCGTAATCGTGACTTGCGCCATGAAACCTCCGGTGGAAACGAGCAACTTTCAAACTATCGCACCAGAGAAAAAGTTGCCAGTCGCCAGTTGCCAGTTCTCAGGCTGCAGTACCGAAACCCAAAACCGGGAGCGTCATCTTCGCGCCTCGACTTTAACTGCGAACTGAGAACTCGGAAGTGGCTTTCGCCACCTGTCTACGGCTTCAAACCACAGCATTTTCGTCCACTCATCGAAAGTGGTTTTCGCCCATTCACGGGTCGTCCACCAGGCTATGCCGAATTGGGCCGGATTGCGGGCCGCAGCCACGCTGATCTGATATTGCGGCAGGCGATGGCGAAAGATCGTCAAGGCGCGGCGGCTGTGATAGTCAGAGGTTACGATCAGCACCCGATGTGCGCCCACAGACTGCAAGCATCGGTTTACGTCGTCGACCTCAGCGAAAGTAGACAAGCTAACGATCGGGCACACCGATACGCGGTGGCTTTCCCCTAGATCATTGATGTATCTCTGCGCGATGTCAGTGAGACGCTGATCGTAGAGCGGTTCTCGCGTCTCAACATCCAGAAACACGCGTGGCGCCACTCCCTGGCGCAGCAGTTCGATCGCGAGCGCCGGACGAACGTTCGTTTCCCCGGCCAGCACCACGATGGCGTCGGCCGGTTCCGGTTCGTCCGCTACCAAAAAGCGCGCCGCCTGGCTTGTCAGTGCAGCCAGGATAGCGACAAAGAACAGGACTATGAGCAGCCGTCGGACTCTCATCTCATTTGATGTTACTAAGAAAACCGCCGCGGCGGCGATTTCGATTACGATAGTAATCAAAATCGCAATTGGCGCAGCAATAATCGCATTAGAATCGCGAGAGAATCATCGTGGCGACGCACCTTCCGCGGCTTAAGCGCGGACTGCGATGCTAGAATTATGATTGCCCTTATGAATACTCAGCTCACCGCTTCTTCACTGTTTACCGACTTGAAAGGCCGCATCGACGCACGCCAAGCTCGGGTCGGAATCATCGGCCTCGGCTACGTCGGCTTGCCGTTGGCCCTGCTCTACAGCGAGCAGAAGTTTCCCGTCACAGGTTTTGACATCGATCAGCGAAAAATCGATACTCTCGCCAACGGCGGCACCTACATTTTCCGCATCACTCCCGAGGAAATAGCGGCGGCCAAATCGAAGGGCTTCAAGGCCACGGCCGACTATTCGCAGATTGCCGCCATGGATGCGATCATCATCTGCGTCCCCACTCCGCTCAACGAATATCACGAACCCGATCTGAGCTACATCACCAACACCGCTCACGCCGTAGCGCCCTATCTGCGCGCCGGTCAGATCGTCATCCTCGAAAGCACCACCTACCCCGGCACCACCGAAGAAGTCCTGGTTCCGATTCTCGAACAGGAGAACAGGGCCGGCCTGAGGGCTTCCCGCACGGGTTCAGCCGGAGACAGCGATTTCTGGGTGGCGTTCTCGCCTGAGCGCGAGGATCCCGGCAACACCCAGGTGGCTCGTCACGACATTCCGAAAGTGATTGGCGGACTCGATCCTCAGGCTAGCGAAATCGCCGCCGCACTCTACGGTTCCATCTTCCGCCGCACCGTTCCCGTCTCCTCGCCCGCCGCGGCCGAGATGACTAAGTTGCTCGAGAATATCTACCGCTGCGTCAACATCGCGCTGGTCAACGAACTGAAGATGCTCTGCCTGCGCATGGATCTCAACATCTGGGAGATCATCGACGCGGCCGCCACCAAGCCTTTCGGCTTCCATCCGTTTTATCCCGGGCCCGGTCTCGGCGGACACTGCATTCCGGTCGACCCGTTCTATCTTTCCTGGAAGGCGAAGGAGTTCGACTTCCGCACGCGCTTCATCGAACTGGCCGGCGAGATCAACGTAGCCATGCCCTACAACGTGATCGCCTCCACCATCTCCGCACTCAATCGTCAGAAAAAGGCCATCAACGGATCGAAGGTCCTGATCCTGGGCGTGGCCTACAAGAAGGATATTGACGACCTGCGCGAATCGCCCGCCCTCACCATCATCGAGCTGCTGCAAAAAGAGGGTGCCCTCGTCAGCTATAACGATCCCTACTTCCCTTTCGTCGGCCGCGGCCGCAAGTACGACCTGCAAATGAAGTGCGCCTCGCTCGATAATCTCGGGCAGTACGACTGCGTGCTTATCGTCACCGACCACTCCGACTACGACTACAAGAGGATCGTCAATGAGGCCAATCTTGTAGTGGATTCGCGGAACGCCACCCGCGGTATTAAGAGCGACAAGATCGTGCACTGCTAGTGCGCGTGGTGGGATCGCGCTGGCACGCTGTTCGGGGCAATACCTTTCACAAATTGTTATCCCGAGCGGAGCGATGACAAAGTCCAGCCGCGATTTTTTGCGTCCTCTGCAGACGCTCGGACCTGCAGCCTTGTGCTAGTATTTCGCGTTGGCACGAAGCAGCGTCCGCGTTGCTCGCTGCATCTCTATGGTGTGCCGATGACGGTGTGCCAATGAAAGATACGCTCGGAATCTTGCTCGCTGGAGGCGCCGGCGAGCGCCTTTATCCGCTAACCCGCGATCGTGCCAAACCGGCCGTGACCTTCGGCGGCATCTACCGCATCATCGACATCACGCTTTCCAATTGTGTCAACTCCGGCCTGCGCCGTGTTTTTATCCTGACGCAATACAAAGCACTCTCGCTGAATCGTCAGATCCGCGAAGGCTGGAACATCTTCGGCCGCGAAATCGGTGAGTTCATCGAAATCCTGCCCCCCATGAAGCGGGTCAGCGAGAACTGGTACATGGGGACGGCCGACGCGGTCTATCAGAACATCTATTCCATCGGCTCCGAGCAGCCCAAGTACGTGATCAT
>JBEKQC010000076.1:0-19780 GCA_049520095.1 Terriglobales bacterium | reverse complement strand
CACTCTCTCCAGTCCGGTTTAAGAGAAGATAATCGCGAAATTGGCGCGCTTTTCGCGAGGATTTCAACAAACTACGGCAAGAGTTCGCATCAGTCCAGACTGCGTGGCGGAGCAGGCAGTCTAGCGCTAACTCTTCTCCGCCCCAATTCCCTGGTAACAGGGAATTTAACAGGGAATTTTGAAGATTTTAGCCTCCGAAAACCGCACTCCCTCTCTCTAAGCTGCACAGTTCAGGGGAGAGAGCGTCTTCGGGTCGAAAATCGAGCAGGGAATTTTCAGCGGTGGATCAGCGAATTGATTTCAGGTATCAGCGATGGGTGCAGCGAATCTCATTGCGAGATAGAGACTTGTCCCAAACCAGACTATTGGACCGAGGACGTTCGCGGGCGACACCTATATAAAGGAGAGAAACCCAACTGTTCCCGCTGCTCAGCCCAGCTCATGGGAACGTTCTGAACCAATTTGTCAAAGTTCAAGTCCTGCGGCTGCCGACCGGCGAGGATCGCTTCGACGATGTCCGGCGCGAGGAAGGCACAGCGGAAGACCTTACCAACGTAACGCTCCGTGAGTCCGGCGTCGCGGGCCAGCGACCTCATATCGAAGGCTTTTCCTTGAACCACCTTTTCATACCAGCCCTGGGCTCGCGCCAGTGCTTTGATCAACGGGAGCTTAGGATGCTCGCGCGGGACACCCGAGCTCGGCGGCACGACGAGATGGACTTCGCCGCCACACCTTTTTCTCTTTGCCTCGACCGTCAAGCTGATTAAGTCGCTCGGCGGAGCGGCGTTCTGCACGGGGACATTAGCGGATTTGATCATGCCTTTGCCTTCCAACTGTTGACGCAGTTCCTGGCTGCGGGTTTTGATCTCGATCCGGTTTTCATAAATCGTGATCCGCCAGACGATGGAGGCCAGCAGGTCCCGCAGATCCTGGGAGGACATTGAAGCGAGACGCGTGGCAAGTTGTTTTGCAGCCCTGACCAGTCGGCTCGCAACCCCAGGCCTTTCTCCCGAAAGACCCAACCCATCGAAAACCTCGGCGTCGGTTTTTAGGAAAGCGAGAAGCTTCTCGATGACTCGACTTTCCAGTTCCTGCGCTGGTACCCGCGTCAGATCGTTTCGCTCGCTCACCGTGTTCTTGATGGCAAGTTGCGAAATGTAATAGCGATATCGTCGGCCTCGCTTGACCGTGAAGGACGGGGTGTACCGGGTGCCATGCTCGTCTTCAACTAGCCCGGTCAATAGACTCGATGCCCGCTCTCGAACCTGGTTCCGGCGCCTCCGAAGATTGCTATTCAGCTGTGCCTGGACTCGATCCCACAGTGAGCGCGGTACGATCCCTTCGTGTTCTCCGGGATACCACTGGTCGCGGTGCCGAATCTCCCCGATATAGAGGCGATTGCGAAGCAGAGCATAAAGAGCACCTCGCGCGAAAGCCACTCCTCCGAGTCGAGCCCCGGTCTGGGTAATCCAGACCTTGCTTCGGATCTTGTCCCGGTCGAGTCGTTCGGCTAGCTTCCTGACGCACCCCAGTTCGAGATAAAGGGTGAAGATCTTCGAGACCAGTTCGGCCTCTTTCGGATTCGGAACCAGCTTTCGATCCTCCAGGTTGTAGCCCAGGGGAATGAGTCCTCCCATCCACATGCCTTTCTTTTTCGAGGCTGCGATCTTGTCCCGAATCCTCTCCCCGGTGACTTCCCGTTCAAACTGTGCGAAGGAAAGAAGGATGTTGAGCGTGAGCCGGCCCATCGAGGTTGTCGTATTGAACTGCTGGGTGACCGAGACAAAGGAAACTCCTTTGGCGTCGAGGGCTTCGACGATCTTGGCAAAATCAGCCAGGCTGCGAGTGAGCCGGTCTACTTTATAGACGACAATGACGTTGATCTTATCGGCTGCAATGTCGGCGAGCAGTCGCTTCAGGCCGGGCCGTTCCAAGCTCCCACCCGAATATCCTCCGTCGTCATAATGCGTAGCCACGGGCCGCCAGCCCTCATGCCGTTGGCTGCTGATAAACGCCTCACAGGATTCGCGTTGCGCATCGAGCGAGTTGAAGGATTGTTCGAGACCCTCTTCGGAAGACTTCCGCGTGTAGATGGCACAACGCATCACGGGTTTTCGATCTGCACTCATTCGACCTCCTGCGACTTGGGACTTGCTGTTCCATTTGTGACACCGAAAAACAGTGGCCCCGACCAGCGGGTGCCCGTAATCAGGCGGGCGATCTCGGAGAGACTGCGGTAGCGGGTGCCCTGATACTCGTAGCCATTGCTGTGCACGTTTACCAGGTGAACCTGATCGCCCCACTGACGAACGAGTCGTGTTCCTGGCCGGATTCGTGGTGCGACGGTAACAGGTGAATCGCTCCCGCTTTCGAAGTTCTGGCTGAGCTGGCGAAGGCGCTCGCGGGCGCGGGCGCCTAGCGTTCCGAAAGCCTGCTCCTGGATTCGATAAGCGAGGATCGGGATCATCAGATCGCGGCGCAGTTGGGAAGGCGGCGTGGAATCGAAGAACTGTTTCCACAGATCCAAGAGCGCCACTTTGCTCATTGTGGGCAAGGCGGCAAGACGTTGTTCAACCGCGTCCGGCATAAGGGCCTCCAGCCGAACATTCACGCTTCCTTGGCGCTAACAATCAAGTGGAATCTGATCCTGAGCGCAGCCTCAAAGCGGGGCTGGGACGGACATACTCCGCACCGCGATCACGGGCCGTTTTGCGCAGTCCCGCTGCGCCGCTTGTGGCCAGCCAGACGGGCGAAAATGGATTCCACGAGCCGAAGCCTCCCCTTGCGCGAGCTTCAATATCGCATAGGCATTACTATAGTTTAACTTATTATTAACATTCATATTTACATTGCTATTTACATTGCGTAAATTTCTCCCATGACAATTCAGACCTATAAGAAAGCGCTCCGCCAAGCCGAGGCCCATCTGAAAGCACAGAAAGAAATTCTCGCCAGGGCCCAAAAAACTATTCAAGGCGCAGAACAGGCAATCATGGATTTGCGACAGACGATTGCATCACTCCGACGCCTGTGCGGAGAACCTGAGCTCATTGAGGAAGATGCCCTTGGATTAACTGACGCGATCCGACAGGTATTTCGAACGGCAGGCCGGTCGATGTCTGCTCATGATGTCCGCGAACAAATGGAAGCGACGGGCCACAGGGAACGATGGGCAAATCTCCTGGCTGGGATTCTGGTCGTCATCCCGAGGCTTGCGCGCAGAGGCGAGATTCGTCGGTCGGGCACTGTGAATGGCCGGGATGTCTTCGATTGGGTAGGTAAAAGTGCGAACGACCGCATAGACGCATTGAATCCCGAAAAAACGCCGCCGGGCTTTGTTCCAATGAATACGTCCGGTACAGCACACAAAGGGGGGAAATGATTTTGGAGCTGGCAAGGGAGCAGATCATCCGCAAATGCGCCTTCGCCAAATCCGGTCGACCCCGATAACGAGGGAACCCTAGGAGCATGAAACCGATGTCTACAGGCAAAAATAGCTCGCAACCCTCGTGGGCCGAGCGGCTACGCGCTCTTCCGGGCGAGAAGCGCAGACTGTTTCTCGCAGGGCTCAGCGACCGTGAGGCGGAATGCATTTTTCATGATTGGTCGATTTGGGCGCGGCCCAATCAAGTCGAACCTGCGGGCCGGCCTTGGGTGAATTGGCTGGTCATGGCCGGAAGAGGATTTGGCAAAACTCGCATCGGAGCGGAGCAAGTCCGCAAGTGGGTCAAAAAATTTCGCATCGTGAATCTCGTCGGACCAACCGCGGCGGACGCTCGCGACGTGATGGTCGCAGGCAGCGGCTCCGGTTCGGCAATCATGGAGATTTGTCGAAAAGATGAGCGACCGGTTTACGAGAAATCCAATCGCCGCCTGCTGTGGCCAAACGGCGCGCAGTCGCTTCTGTTTTCGGCAGAGGAACCGGAGCGACTGCGTGGTCCGCAATGCTACAAGGCTTGGTGCGATGAGATTGCAGCCTGGCGGTACCCGTCCGAAGTATGGGAGCAACTCGAGTTTGGTCTACGGTTAGGATCCAACCCACAGGTTGTTGTCACTACCACTCCGAAGCCAATCAAACTGATCAAGGAACTGGTTCGGAATCCTGCGACGGCGGTCACGCGCGGCTCCACCTATGACAACAAAGCGAACTTAGCAAAGAATTTCTACGACAAGATCATCACCAAGTACGAAGGCACCCGGCTCGGCCGTCAAGAGCTGATGGCGGAGCTGCTCGACGATCGGCCTGGCGCACTCTGGACGCTGAAGGCGATCGATCGAGACCGCGTCCGCCAATGCCCTCCACTGTGGCGCGTCGTCATTGGGGTCGATCCTGCGGTCTCAAGCGGCGAAGATTCCGCCGAATGGGGGATTGTCGTGGTCAGCAGGGGACCGAATCCGAACGGCGCCGAATATCCCTATCACTTTTATGTGATGGAAGACTTGAGCGGCAAGTACTCTCCCCAGGAAGCTGCAGCCTCTATTGTCCGCGCCTACCAGCAGCACAAAGCCGATCGGGTCGTGGCCGAAGTCAACAACGGCGGTGACCTGGTCGAAGCTGTTCTGAGGAACGTCGATCTTAACTTCGCTTACCAGCCCGTGCATGCCTCGCGCGGAAAGTTGACCCGTGCCGAACCCATTGCTGCCCTCTACGAGCAGCACCGCGTGCACCATGTTGGAGCCTTCGGAATACTCGAAGATCAGATGTGCGACTACGTTCCCACGGCCTCAAAGTCCCCCGACCGAATGGATGCCCTGGTATGGGCGCTGACGGAATTAAGTGACGATTACGAACAGGAGATCATTTTCGAACATTCCGAAATTCGGCCGATTTCGCCCGAGCTCGAAGAGATCGAGCGGCAGATCGACCGGCTGAAGCCTTGGGTGATGTGATGGGCGACGTTTTCAAGGAGAAGGAGTTTTGAGGCAATGTCATTCAATCAGTTGCAGGTTACCTACGAGGAAATTCAGAATCTGGTTCCGTACGCGCGAAACGCGCGCACCCATTCCAAACGCCAGATTCGTCAGATCGCCGACTGCATCCACACCTTCGGTTTCACCAATCCTGTCCTGGTCAATCGCTCGCGCATGATCATCGCCGGCCACGGTCGCGTTGACGCGGCGAAACTGCTAGGGATGAAGAGCGTTCCGACGATATGCCTGGAGAACCTGAGCGACGACCAGATCAGGGCCTACATCCTGGCGGATAACAGATTGGCCGAGAAAGCTGGCTGGGATATTTCGATTCTCGCGATTGAGCTGCAGCATTTGACCTCGCTTGACCTCCAGTTCGACGTCTCCATCACAGGTTTCGAGGTGGCGGAAATCGATCTGATTCTCGAAGAAGCCGAAAAAGAAAAGGAAGAGGAAGACCCGGTAGAGATCAGCTCTGGCCCGGCGGTTACGAAGCCTGGCGACATTTGGTTGTTGGGGGATCATCGTCTGATCTGCGGCGACGCACTCGACGAATCGACCTACTGCGGGCTCATGAATGGCCAGAAGGCTGATGTCGTTTTCGCAGACCCTCCGTATAACGTCCGAATCGATGGAAACGTCTGCGGCCAGGGAGCAATCCGTCATCGCGAATTTCGGATGGCTTCCGGGGAGATGAGCGAACGCGAGTTTTCTGATTTCCTATGTCAGGCACTTTCACACCTCGAACGCCACAGCTCGGATGGCTCGGTTCACTTCATCTGCATGGACTGGCGTCATGCAGCCGAGATCCTGCTGGCCGGCAAGAAAGCCTATGACACGCTCCTCAATCTCTGCGTCTGGACGAAAGACAATGGCGGAATGGGTTCGTTGTATCGCTCCCAGCACGAGTTGATCTTCGTCTTCAGAAAAGGAAACGAACTGCATCGCAATAACGTGCAGCTTGGAAGGTTCGGGCGCAACCGCACCAATGTTTGGCGCTATCCCGGCGTGAATACCTTGTCGAAATCAGGAGTGGAAGGCAATCTCTTGGCCCTGCATCCTACCGTGAAGCCGGTGGCGATGATTGCCGACGCGATTCTCGATTGCTCGGCACGTGGCGACGTCGTTCTCGACAACTTTTCCGGTGTTGGTTCAACCATCCTCGCGGCGGAAAAAGTCGGCCGAGTTTGCTACGGAATCGAGATTGATCCTTTATATATCGACACGGCGGTCCAGCGATGGGAAAAGCACACCGGCCAAAGGGCGATTCACGCTGCCACTCGTCAGTACTTCGATCCGGCGGAAGTGACCTGTGGCTGAGGATTTGTATGACGTTGGATACCGGAAACCACCCAAGGCATTTCAGTTCCAAAAGGGACGTTCTGGTAACCCGAGCGGGCGTCCTCGGGAACCACTGGGATTTCCAGACATGCTCGCGAAGGCGGCAAAACAGAAAGTCCTGGTGAATCAAAAAAATGGGCCCAAGTACATAACCAAAGAGGAAGCCATCTGCATGCAATTGGTGAATAAAGCAGCGGGCG
Organism: Terriglobales bacterium; assembly: GCA_049520095.1. Classification (GTDB taxonomy): domain Bacteria; phylum Acidobacteriota; class Terriglobia; order Terriglobales; family Acidobacteriaceae; genus Acidiflorens. The sequence goes on along the minus strand of JBEKQC010000076.1, from coordinate 13,328 downwards.
GTGATCCCAAGGCGATCGAGCTCTACGCAAAACTCAGGATGATCTACTCCCCCGGCATGGTAAAACCCGAGGATATGGACGCGATGGCTAGCAGCGTGAAAGCCAAACTCTTCGAGATGTTCGAAGCGAGTGAGGAATCTTCGGGTGAGGGCACGGCGGAAAGCGATCAGTCCTCTGATCAAGCGAATACGATCGCTCCTGAATGCGATAGAAGCGGGGATCTCTTGGCGCACCCGGTCGAAAGCGACGGTGAAGTCAGTCTGTTAGCCGAAAATCGTTCCACTCGGCTGCCGGAAAATCACGCGACATTGAACTCCACGAACCAATTGCTCCCAGAATCGCCGTTTCAAGATCGAGATGGAGATGCCCCGCCTTAGCCGACGATCGATCCAGGAGTGGTATAGAACGGTCAATCCTTTGTGAGGGGTTTCGGGAACTTGGGAACTTGAGAGAGGCGGCCCGATTCCTTCCCGGCTCTTCAAAACGTACTGGACTCCACGAGCCAGCCGCCTCCAGCGTCGCCCGTTCCACCTGGCGGCGAGGATTCGCTGCCGTAGCCAATCCATATCCCGAGCCACAGGCGCTTGCGCCATCTCAAAACCGTACCGAGGGTTCGAATCCCTCTCCCTCCGCCACGCAGTCTGGACTGATGCGAACTCTTGCCGTAGTTTGTTGAAATCCTCGCGAAAAGCGCGCCCAGTCTCTGTTTTTGTCGTTTTTCGGAAGCTATGACGGCAAGCGTCTCTATTTCAAAGCCGACAGCGACCCGTCGAAAGAACAGGATGGTTCCAAATACCAGTTCGAGTTTCGCAAGCCCCAGACCGCTGTTGCTGAGTCTCCCTGGCTATTATTGAGTGAGGCATCCGGCATTGAAATTCCAAAGATAAGTTCGTTCGTCGAACGCCGCTTCGCAAACTTTTCGAAAGACATAAAAGAGAGAATTGTCGAGAACTTATCCAAGTTCATACAGGTGTTTAAGATCGATGAAAGACTGGCGATTCAGGTCGTCAAGCAGGATCTGCCCTACGAGGACGTTCTAGAGGTCTTTGTGCGGGTTAATTCTGGCGGGATGATCTTGACAAAATCTGATCTGGTTTTCTCCACGATTGTGTTGCATGCACCTGAGATGGAGAAGAAGTTTATCGAATTGGTCGACCAGATGAACGGTGGTGGGGAGTACGATTTTGACACAGATTTTATTATCAAAAGCTCGTTCGTAGTTCTAGGGCAGGGGGCGAAATATGATGTCGAGAAGCTCAGAGATAAGAAGTACGTCACCGCCCTCGAAAATCAGTTCGAGCGATTAGAACGAGCCGTGGTATCTGCCAAAGAGCTCCTCAAGACAGGCGCGAAACTCCTTTCAAAGCGATTTCTCAAATCTGATCTGGCGCTGATACCAGTTATCGATTATCTTTTCAATCAACCTCACCAACAATTGCCAGATGGACAGTCGAAACGAATCCGGCAATACCTATATATGTCTTTTTTTATGAGGTTCTATTCCTACGGCCCGGACGGCAAACTAGACGTGATCCACGGAAGAATTAAAGCCAAGGGAGATAAATTTCCACGACGAGAAATTGGCGCATATATGGAAGAAAGGACTGGAATCAAATACGATTTCCAGCTCGCTCTCGCAGCAAGCGATTTGGATTTATTGCTAAACATTACCGAAGATGGGGTGTCGGAGATTCCGAAGCTCAGAGGGTGGAGTTTGGAAAAGGATCATATTTTCCCACACAGTCTTCTCATCAGCAAGGGATTCGGAGAGGACTTGGCAAACAGACTCGGAAATTTTCGCCTACTGAACAAAACGAGGAACATTCTCAAGAGCAAGAGTGTGCCTGCGGAGAATGCTGAATTCTTCGGCTCGGATGATCGTGAACTGAATGAGCTGTTCTTGCAAGCCAGAAAGAACCTCACGGCCCCAGCGTTCGAGTCTTTTGTAACCCGGAGGGAGACTTTGATCGCGGAAAAAGTGAAAGGCTTCCTCGGGTTTTGAGCTGTGTCTAAGTCTGTTCTAGAATTGCTGCAATGAAAAGCGAGACTCGCCGGCTCAACAAGCTCACTGGCGCAAGCAGAAGCGTAGCGAAGCGATACAAGCTCACAACCGCTGCTGCCGAGATAATTGACCAAGCAGGGCAAATCCACGGACAGAAATCCCGTGCCGTACAAATTGCCGTTGAGATTCTCTGGCGTACCACAAGACTAGGTAAAATCCCGTCCTCGATTCTCGAATCTCCCATTACAGCGAGGACCTACAAACTGCCGTATCGGACAGTCTCACTCATTGAGAAGCTCGCGCATGAAGGCTCCAGAACACGAGGCGAAGTCCTCGCGGCTTGTGCTGGGTTGCTTGTCTCGGACGTGGAAGAGGTAAAAACGTCTTTATAGCCATGGGAGGAACGTATGGGCATTTGCAGATACTGCCAGACAAACGCTGGATGGTTGTCTGATGCTCACGACTACTGCGTACAGAAAGCAAATGCAGAAAGGCAGAAAGCAAACGCAGAAAGGGAGTTGGCAAAGAAAGCCTTGGATTCGTTTGAAAAAGCTAGACCGCGTACAAAGGTGAGGGCACTTTCTTTTGCAGGAGGTGATCCCCTTTGGCAAAGGCTGACCAAAGAATTAGACGATGCACTCTTGGCCAAGCACCGTGGTCTCATAGATAAGTTTCTTGAAATCGCCGAGCGTAAGGTCGGTGTTGTTGACGATTACGGCGACGAGAATTGGGACGCGCTAGAAAAGGAAGTTGACCGCTGCGTTCTGAAAATAGCAAAGATTGAAGGTGACGAGCGATTTCGAGATGCGAACGGGGAATGGACGTTTGAGATGTATGAACTTCCTCAACTCGACAGCAAAGGGGTGAATTATGGTTGGCTCAAATATACGAGGCTCCAGCGTAATCTAGAAGGGTTATTCCGGGCCTATCACGCCAAGTGCAAGGCGAACCCACCGACTGAGACGTTCGATGAGCTTTCAGGCGTCGATTTCGAGGTTTATTTGGCAAGACTTTTGAAAAAACTTGGTTTTGAAGACGTTACCGGAACTCCTGCCACAGGCGACCAAGGTGCGGACTTGCTGGCCAGAAAGGATGGTCGAAAGATAGCCATTCAAGCAAAGCGGTACAAGGGGAGCGTCGGAAATCAGGCAGTTCAAGAAGTTGTCGGTGCGTTGAAATTCTATAAAGCTGACGAAGGATGGGTCATAACAAGCGGGAGATTCACACAACCCGCTCGTGCTTTGGCTCAGGCGAATGGCATTCATCTCGTTGACGGCTTGGACCTGCGGAAACTCCAGCAGGGCTGAAGGTCTGGAGAGACCGTGGGATGCGGTGAGAGTGGCACACTGCCTAATGAAAGGCGAGGGCCGTTCGCTGTAGAATGAGCGGCACGGTGGATATTCCAGTAATCAAAACGCCTAGCCCCTCTGAGGCGGTCAACGAGCTAGCCGACTTTCTCAAAGTGTCCGGTGAATGGCACAACAAGCATTCCCAGCCTGATACCGGGATGTTGAGCAACCTGTGGTATCGCGGCGTGAGTGTGGATTTCGGTGACCAAGCTCCGGGGGTTTACCGAGACGACTTTACCGAGCGAGCCGCGAAGCTCATGGTCGGCGGAGACATTGAGGACAAGCGCCTCCGTCTTGAACGAGATATGATCTCCAACTTTCGCACTGCGGGAGCTGCATTTCTTAGTAAGTACAGCCAAACTGAAATGTACTTTTCGGCGCAGCATTTTGGGATGCCCACGCGATTACTTGATTGGTCTACTAACCCCTTAGCGGCGCTGTTCTTTGCTTGTGAAAAAGACGACGGTCACGATGGGTTCGTGTACGTGATGGATGCGACAAAGGTGATTCCCGACGACGCGATAAAGCCTAACGGAAAAAAGCTGTGGCCGTCCGTAATGTTGATGCGCAATCCAATCGTTCAATATGCAGTCGAGGTTTCATTCTGGATGCAGCTGGACCTAAAGTACAAACCTTATGTTTTGCCGGTCCGCCCGGACGTGATCCCAGGCCGAATTGGTCAGCAAAGTTCCTGCTTCACGTTCCACATGCATCGCGCGGCACCCGTTGATAATCCAACGCTAATAACAATCAAGGTCAACGCCTCTCAAAAGCCTGTAATACGCGACGAACTCCACCGCGTTAATATTAACCAGTTCACAACCTACTACGATCTAGATCATCTATCGAAGGAGATAAGGAGAGGCTGGGGCTGCTAGGGAGTTCCAAAAGCCGTCTTACGACAGGCCGCCCGTACGGGTGGGGGATCGGCGGAGAACCTGCCCGAAGAGCAAAAATTGTGCCCTTTTTGTGTCATGATATTGAGGGGTGAGCGCGAGAGCGAATGGCCGCGATTACAGATTCATTCACGATCCTCGCGGCTTGTGCTGCGTTGCTTGCCTCGGACGTGGAAGAGGCTAGAAGTGGGAGAGTATTGGCGCGGCGCTCGTGACCGCCCCGCCCAGGGCTTTGCTACGTGCTAATCACTCTTTGTCTCTGTCCTTCTCCTTCGATCGTGGCAAGACTTGAGTAGCAGCGAGAGCCGCGAGGCTGTTCAGTTGCTCTGGCGGAACTTGAGAGGCAGCCACAGCCGCAAGGTTATTCATATTTGATTTGTCCCAATTCATGCGGACATAGTCGTCGATTATGTCGAGGTTTGATTTGTCAAAATTGATGGTGCGGAGATAGCTGTTGATTGCGTCGAAATTGGAGAGCGACCTCGCCGCAGTGGATACCAAGTCCTTTTCCGCCTCTTCTTCTTTTTTCGAGACTGGAACGTCAAACGATTTGAGCGCGTCTGACAGCCGAGTGTACAGCACCAGCTTGCGCGATTGGCTCACCTTATCGCTGAACTCGTGCCGCAGTTCGTCATTGACATAGGACTTTTTGCCCACGGTGATACCGTAATCGGTGTCCCGCGACACGATCACGAGACCCGCTCTCTTCTTCGCGGCGCATCGAATCATCCATTCCCAATTGATGGCGTCTCCGTAGGAAGTATCGCCCTGTTTCCGCGGCGGACAGCCGTGCATGAATCTCCTCATCGCCGCACGGCGGACGATGCGTCTCGTGATGTCGTTGCGAGTCAACGTTAGATCGTCGTTTTTTTGAAATATTCGCTGGCACACTTGATACACGGGGTCATTCTGTGCTGGATTTTCCAGCGCTTTTAAGAGGCGGTCGCGCAGCTTCTTGACTCGCTTTTCTGCTTCCTGCAGGTGACGCTCGATAACGTGAGTAGCTTTCGCATTCGAGAAGATTCCCGGACGAGACAGTCGAGACGGTTCCTTCAATGCGTCCAGGCCATCAACGATCGCCGATTGACGATTCTTCTTGAACTCGCTTTCGAGTTGAAACGTTACGATGAGACGATGAGCGATCTTTTCGATGCGTTCGAGCAGTTGGAGACCGGTTTCGTTCTTGGCTCTATAAAAGTCAAGCCAGATATTGGTATCGATGAACAACAGGTTAGGAAGCGCCACACCAAGCACCCATGACGCGACCTATTATACAGACTGAAGAGACACTCAGTTGGTGTTTGCAGGGGTCGGGAGGCCCACCTTAACGGCGTGGTGTTGCGGGCGGTTCGTGGTTCGAGGGTTCGCATGTGTCCGGTGTTGAGGCTCCCGCCATCTCCAGCATCAGGTCGGCGAAATTGTCGGACATTTCGATTTGAATCTGCGCGGCCTTGAATTGTTGGTCGGGCGGACCGGGACCCGGAGCGCCGAAAGTGTGCCCTTTTTGTGTCATGATATTGAGGGGTGAGCGGTGAGAGCGTCTCAAGCGGTATTTGTAACGGAAATTGTGCTTGTTTTGTGTTAGCGAATCATGCAACGTATGTTTTTCGTGTATTTAGAGTACTGGGAAATCAACAAGTTGCGTGTTATCAATATGCGGGTGACTTCGAATCCCACTCTCTCCGCCACACAGTCTGAGATGCAGAGAAACCCGCCTGGATTGCTCTGGAAAGTGCAGGGAATGGGCGGTGTAGCCGTCGGATCGCTGATATGCCGACTCGTGCACCAACGAATTCCGCAGAATTGTCCTTCGCCGCCACAAATTCATGCGATGACCCCTGAGCAATTTACCGCGTTCTGCTGGATTCCTCGTAAAATATAGAAACTGCGCCTTGTTCGCGAGTTCAAAAATCCTTTCGATGGTCAGTACATTTTCTCTTGTAACCGGAATACTCAAGCTCGAAAGCGCAGCCTCCAGTGTGCGCTCCTGCTCTCGATACTCTGCCTGCTTGCGCGTCCAAAACTGCTCGTCAATCTTGCGGTCGAGCTTGTCCTCGTAAATCTGACCCATACGGGTGCTGATCGCCGTCAGCCGTCGTTGAAGCGCGGCGACTTGCTCCTGCCGTTGCGCCTCTGATCTTTGCAGATCGGTTTGCAGGGAACCCACAATCGCTCGGGCAAACCGCGACCGGCACGTAAATGTTCTTAAGCGGATCATTGGCACACGAGCTGGGCACCGCGGCGGTAGTTGATCGCAGTTTTTTTCTGTATTTTCTTCTTGACATCGATTTTTAATTTGCCTAGATTGTTTGGCAATCAAAGCGGAAAAAGACTTTGAGGTCAACGCTTTCTCTGAAACTTTCAGGATTCTTCCCTAAGTAGAGTTCTCCCGTGCTTTGCACGGAAGATTTGTTCATGCAGTGTCGTGCTGTGCTCAAAAGGGGAAGAGTCAATGCATATCCGCATTTGCTGCCGTTCTCTCTGTTCGTTGCTTGTTCTCGTCGGTTCAGCCACCCTGTTCTCCCAGAATCCACCCGTAAGCGATCCTCAGGCGCTCAGTTTGGTGTCGCAGTCAATGACGGCTCTTACCGGCGGCACCAGCATGTCCGATGTCACCCTTCGCGGGGCTGCGAAATGGATTGTCGCGTCCAGCAGCGAGACTGCGAACGCGACGCTGCGGGCCAAGGGCACAAAGGAAAGCCGGTTTGACATGACTCTTGGTGTCGGGCCACGCAGTGAAATACGCAACGATAATTCCAGTACGTCTCTGGGCGAGGTGCTGGCTTCGGATGGGACAGTTCATCCTTGGTCCATCGGGAACTGCCTAACTAATGCTAGTTGGTTCTTCCCACAATTATCCGTTTTGGGTGCGACGGGAGACCCGACGTTGATCTTCGTTTACGTCGGACTGGAGAGCCGCAACGGAGTGTCCGTCCAACATATCCAGTCTTATCGTTACACCTCAATGAGTGCTGCCACCACTAGGCTTCTGAGCACGATGGATATTTATTTGGACGCAACGTCGTTTCTGCCTACAGCTTTTGCCTTCAACACCACACCAATCCGTGGAGCGGCCCAGAACATCGGTGTGGAAGCCGATTTTTCGAACTACAAGTCGGTAAATGGAATCCAGGTGCCCTTCCGCATTCAGAGGTATGTCGCTGGGAATCTTGGCTTTGATTTGTCAGTGATGAGTGTGCAATTTAATTCCGGCTTATCAGACAGCCTGTTTGCTATCCAGTGATTTCGCTCAGAGGGCGAGAACAATGAAACCAATCTATGAGATTCTCATTGTCTTTGTGCTTGTGGCCGCGATTCCTCCAGCGCAAGCTCAGTCGGTTGCCAGCAACGGAACGCCGACTTTCGGCACTTTTAGCGGTGGACCCGATGTCATCGACGACGCCAACCTAAATATTCATTACACTGTCCCGGTGTTTGCTAGGGCTGGCGTTGGTCTTCCGTTTTCGTATTCGCTGCCGATGGACAATGGCGTGTGGTACCGATACCAAGACGTCTACTTGAATTATCACTGGGGAGCCGACTTCTCGACGGCGCAGCCGGTTGGAGTGATGGCTATAGGAGCAGTCTTCTTTTCAACTTCGACATACTATTGCATTTATGAAGGGACCAAATTCCCAGTCACGAGATATTCCGTGGGGTCCTATACCGGACCCGATAACACGAGTCATCCGGTCGGTGCCTGGATGTACACTAATTCGTGTTATGGAAATTACACAAATAGCCCGACTGGTGTTGCATCAGACGGGTCGGGAATAACGGTAAACATGACGGGTTATACCACTGCGACCGTAACCTTGCCTAATGGAACGGTCATCACGCCCCCGTCGATTGGCCCGTCAGACGGCGTCTTCGGAAATGGCAATTACTCGATCAAAGATACAAATGGCAACGAGATCTATGTATCTGCAAATGCCAACAGCTCGCAAATTAATTATATCCTCGACACGCTTGGTACTCAACCCATTACATCTTCGGGTGGACCGCCGCCGACCGGAGTGACGTATTCCTATACGGCGCCTTCGGGAGCCCAAGCCACTGTGACGGTTACCTACAAGACGGTCACGGTGCAATCGGCTTGGGGATGCAGTGGCGTCGCGGAGTACCCACCAACCCAACAATACCTGGTCGACAAGATTGAGCTAGCAGACGGAACGTATTACGAGTTTTTTTATGAGGCGACACCAAACGGCAGCGGCAATTCAACGGGCCGAATTAGCACTGTCGATTTGCCAACCGGAGGATCAGTCAGCTACACCTACACGGGCGGTGACACAGGCTTAGGAATCTTTTGTGCGGATGGAAGCACATCGGGCTTCAATCGGGTGAGCACGCAGTCTGGCACTGTCCAATATTCGCGAACCGCCACCAATACTCAATATGGCATCATTGAGCAATCGACGACGCAGGTTACTGACAATGCAGGAAATGTCAGCCAGTATGATTTCTCCGCTGGCAGTTATGGTGCGAGTAATTTGTACGAAGTGCAGCGCATGGTGTATCAGGGTGCTGCCACCGGAACTCCCCTCGAAATGGTAATTACTTGCTACGGCTTAACTGGTCAGCTTACTGCCAGTTCGTGCCAAAGTGACGGTTTCTTGGATCTCCTGCGGAAAACCGTTTTCCGGAGCCTGAACGGAGGCCCGTACTCGGAGGACGATACCAATTACAACACGTATGGACTGGTTACGACGCATGACCAGTACGATTGGGGAGCAACTACCTACACACAGGAGACACAGATCGCCTACGACACCACCACTCTGGGCAACGGAATCGTGGATCATCCTTCTACCGTTGAAGTGGTGGACGGTTCGGGGAATCTAAAGTCGGAAACGACATACAGTTACGACGATTTTGCCATCCAGGGCGATAAAGAAACGTGCTTGCCCGCGGGGACCACATGCAGAGGCAATCTCACGAAACTAACGAAGTACGCCAGTAGCTCCACGAGCTTCACAACGCAAATGACCTACAACCTGAACGGAACTGTGGCCACAAGCACGGATCCGAACGGGACGACCGTGACGACTTTCACCTACGGTTCGGGCGGTTGCGCTGCCTTCCCCAGCCAGACGCAGGTCAAGTTCGCATCGACGACGCTTACCACGTCTGCGGCCTACAACTGTACGGGTACTGTGCTTACTTCGAGCACGGACGCAAACGGAAAAACAAAGTCCGCGAGCTACACCGATCCCTACTTTTGGCGCCCCTATAGCTCGACTGATCAGCTCGGCAACGCAACGACCTACAGCTACACGGGGCAGACCATTGCCGAAAGCGTGCTCACGTTCAATGGCAACAAATCTACTGTGGATGTGGTGAGTACGCTGGACGGTTTTGGAAGGCGTGAGTACAAGCAGAAGCGGCAAGGAGTCGGCAGTAGCTATTTCGATTCAACTCAGCTGGTATATGACAGTGACGGCAGGCCTTACGAGACGAGCATGCCCTATCAGGGCACTGCCGGGCAGGCCCCCGGTTCAGGCATCTATACCCAAACTTCCTACGACGCGATGATGCGTACGACCAGTGTGCAGGATGCGGGTGGCGGCATTGTGAACACCAGCTATTCACAAAATGATGTGTATCAGCAAATCGCCCCCGCACCGACCGGTGAGAACACCAAGCAAAAACAACTGGAGTACGACGGCCTGGGACGACTGACTTCCGTCTGCGAAATTACAAGCGCCGCCAAGTCCGGAACCTGCGGCCAGGTCACGGGCGGCTATTCCGGTTACCTAACCAAATATGTCTATGACACGCCGCCGAATGTGAATTCTCTCACCGTCACCCAGAACGGCCAGCCGAACGGCGGCACGTCACAAAACAGGACGTACTACTACGACATGTTAGGCCGCCTGACCTACGAATCCAATCCCGAAACCAAAGTAAATCAGTACTTCTACGACAGCCTGACTGGCGACGCAAATTGTGGAACTGCATCGTCCCCTGGAGACCTCGTCAAAACCATTGACCAAAACGGTAACGTAGCCTGCCTCACCTATGACGGATTGCATCGTGTGCTGAACATCATTTACGCCGCTGGACCGAATACCACTCCGAGCAAGTATTTTGTCTACGACAGCGCTGTGGTGAATGGTACAACTATGGGACTCACAGAGGGTCGCTTGGCGGAAGCTTACACCTGCACAACATGCACTCCTAACCCAACAAAATTGACTGATATCGGGTTCACCTATTCCGCGCGTGGAGAGCTGATAAGCGTTTACGAATCTACTCCACACTCTGGCGGGTACTATCAAGTGAACGCCAGCTATTGGGCACATGGCTTGCTGTCGAGCCTCACCCTCGTCGGCACCAGCCTACCGACAATTTACTACGGCGGCAGCACTGGCTTGGGGCTGGACGGAGAAGGTAGAGTTACAAGCGTGACGGCCTCATCGGGAACCGCCACTCTTGCGAACAACGTCATCTACACCACCAGCGGAACGACGCAGCCGATCGGTTCACTTACGAGTGTCACTTTGGGGTCGGGCGATTCCGACGCATTCGGCTATGACACCCTGACTGGCCGCCTGACGAAGTACATATTCAACATGAACGGCTCGACGGCGAAGACTGGGGGCCTCACGTGGAATGCGAATGGCAGCCTGGGCACACTGGCCCTCACCGACAATGTCACGCCGGCCAATGCGCAGACTTGCAGCTACTCCCATGATGACTTGGCGCGAATTGCATCAGCGAGTTGCGTGAATGGCTCCACTATGCTCTGGAGCCAGACTTTCGCGTTCGATCCGTTCGGCAACATCGACAAAACAGCCACTACAGGCACGAGTTTCCTGCCAACGTACAATCTGGCAACCAACCGGTACAGCTCGATTCCGGGCTGCACACCGAGCTACGACAGCAATGGCGATTTGCTTAACGGCTGCTCGCACACCTACCTTTGGCTGGCGGATGGTTCAGTCGCCAAAGTGGACACGGTTGCGCTGACCTATGACGCGCTGGGGCGGGCGGTAGAGCAGAAGCGAGGTTCAAGCTACACTCAGATCGTTTACACCCCAAGTGGGCGTAAACTAGCGTTGATGAACGGTACGACGATGGAAGAGAGTTTCATCCCGTTGCCGGGCGGCGGTACTGCGGTATATACAGTCACGTCCAATGGGAACGTGGCGTACTATCGCCATGCCGACTGGCTAGGGAGTTCGCGGCTGGCGTCGACGCCGGTTACGCCGACGACCGTGTATGCCGACACCGAGTATGCGCCTTACGGAGAGTCGTACGGCGTCACGGGGGCTCTGGATCTGAACTTTACCGGGCAGAATCAGGACACGGTTCCAAGCTCGACCTCGGGACTTTATGATTTTCTTTTCCGCGAGTACGACCCGCAGCAGAGCCGATGGATTCGGCCTGACCGAGCGGGACTCGGTGCGGTCAACCCTGCTGTGCCGCAGACGTGGAACAGGTACGCGTACGTCGGGAATTCGCCCCTCAACGTTGCGGACAAACTGGGACTGTTTTTAGGGCCATGCTTAGATGCGTGCCACTACGATGTCCAAATGGATCGTACAGCTGGTTTCTATAGTGAATTCCAACTCTTTCAAGGCTCCGGCCAGCTGTATGACAGGTGGCAATTCTCCGATGACGACGGTCCAGTCGAGGAACAATGGGTTCCTGTTAATTTCTGGGGCCAGAGCTTCGAAAATCACCCATCGGAGGATGGCTGGACATACCTCGGCTTAGGAGCAATTAACCCTGATCCGGTGGTGACGCAGAATACAAGCGTGGCAGCCGCAAACAACGGCACGCCTCAAACTCCACAGCAGCCGCGCCCACATGGTTGTGGCCTAGCCATAGCACAGGGTGCTCTCTCCGTTGGGCTGGACGTTGTGGGCGCTATCCCTGGATTTGGCAACGCGGTTTCGGCAACTGCAGCTGGTGCTAGGGCAGTTAACGGCATCGTCGCATATGGCGGTGCAGCTTATGGGATAGGCACGGGACTTGGTGATGAATCCCCCGTAGGAGCAGCTAGCGCAGGTGCAGGGCTTGGCCTTACGCTTGCAGATGCGGCCTTAGAAGGTGGGAAGGTGATACCTGTCGTCGGCAATATTCTTTCGGTAGCCACAGGACTATATGACGGTTATCAATTGGCCAAGACGATTCAAAAATGCTGGTAGGAAATTCGGGAGGCTAGTAGTTCATCGCTGGTGAATGCGCATGTTTGATTACGAATCACCCAAGCCGAAAGAACCTGTCGACTACACAGGCCTCAAAATCGGGGCTATGGCAGCGCCGGTATTCTTTCTCGTTACTTTCTTGTATAACGCCGACGCAGGTCTGGCCGCCTGCATTGTGTCAGGTCTGATACTCTTCGCCATCAAACTCCGCTGGCATTTAAGAAAACACATCTGGTTCTGGGCGGTCATTGTGGTTATCTTGGCACTCCACATCCCATTAGTTTTTATGGTTCGACGGCCCCAGGGGAATGTGCCTACGCTTTTTTACACGATGCCGATCGGGATCGCGGATTTCCTGATCATCTCGGGAGCTTTGAGGCTCGCAGAAAAACTCTTCTCGACGGGTTCTTCTTCCAATGACGAGAACGAATGATTGGATCTACCGAAGCGATAATCGCGAAATTGGCGCGCTTTTCGCGAGGATTTCAACAAACTACGGCAAGAGTTCGCATCAGTCCAGACTGCGTGGCGGAGAGGGAGGGATTCGAACCCTCGATACAGGTGTTAGCCCGTATAACGGTTTAGCAAATGAAACCGTCCTGGGGCCTGCTGTTCGGATTCAATGACATACAGCGGAGACAATAGGCGATTTTTGGCCTGGAATACTCCTGTTCGGGAGCAGTTGTGCAGCACGTGTGCAGCACGCCAATACTTCAACGCAGGTCCGCACTTATCCCAGCAGCTCAAAACCGTTGCGCTGCATTTGGTGTCGATCCGCTAGGTGTGATCTCCCGGAAGCCGTTTCTGGCTTCCCAGAACGTCGTATCTTGAGAGCTTCAGGCCGACTGAGCGTCTACAAGACGCCGACGAACTCGCCAAGTGGCGCACTGCGCCTGGTAACCGGTAAGTATTGTCTACCAGACGC
>JBEKQC010000075.1:0-14121 GCA_049520095.1 Terriglobales bacterium | reverse complement strand
GCTGGTTAAGCGCCGACGTTGGCCTTAAGCATGTTGCAGAAGAGTTGTCCTTGCTCGATGGCATCGTCAAGCGCCACATGCGTATGAGACACGGGGTCGAACCACTCCGAGGGCATCGACTGCTTGCCGCACGCTCGATATGGTTTGCGCAGCAATGCCATCGCGTAGGTCTTGATATCAATTGCCGAATAGCCGAATGGGTTCTCCCCCGCGAACTCGGCGAGATACCAATAGACGAAAGAAAAATCGAAAGCGGCCGGGTACCCGACAAACACTGGCCGTCCGCCAAACGCCTTGAGCCAGGCAACGTAGCGTTTCAGGGCGACAGCAGGCGCTTCGGGATTTTGCCGGCAGGCCGACCACGCCTGCGGCTGTGTGGCCCACCATGCGGCGGTCTTGGGATCCGGGACCGATGCGGCGGTTTCTATATCCGTGCTGACGTAGATCTCACGTAATGATGATTCGCTCATGGTTTGCGATGACAGATTGGAGCCGACAAACATGTCCACAAATCTCCCAATTGCAAGCGGTTGGACAGAGTAGCCCTTATTCTCAACTAAATCAAGGTCAAGCTCTTGCAGCGTGAGTATGATCAATCATTACAACAAGCAAACCGCGTTCCATCAGTTGAAGCAAACAGGCGATTACACTCAAAACCCCGGTCACAGGGTCAATGAGTGTAATCGAGATCTTTCGCCAACTACCGCAGGATTCTTATAGCGTCGTTGTCTCCGAGTTGACGAACGTGTTCCCACCGCATCAAGGCGAGACTACTGTCCATTCAACTGGAAAACTACGTTGATGCGCGTTTCGATTTTCACAGGTTGGCCGTTCAGCAGATAGGGCCTGTATTTCCATTGCTTGACCGCCTCAATAGCTGCAGGAGCAAGCATAGGATGACCAGAGACAAGAGATGCATCCTCGACATCTCCATGTTTGTCGACCACCGCGCCGATAACAACCCGGCCCTGAACCCTGTGCTTCAGTGCATTTTCGGGATATTGCGGCGGAATTTTCTTGGTAAGTAAGCCGGTCGAAACAAGTGATGACACAAATATCGGCAACGGGTCCGAACTGGGACTGCGATATAAACTCGGCCCGGGGGTGTGCGCCGCGTCGGTAGAATCTAAGCGCTCGTCGGCGTTCATCACGCATTCTGGGTTTGGCTTATCGTCCCGGAATGAGATCCCTCGAAGCGAACTCGCTGCCATATCTAGATCTTCGGGCGACTTAGCCATGATGGTTTCACCGATGAAGTACCCTCGGAATATCGTAAAAGCCAAAGCGACATACAGAGTGCCGTCGCCGCTTGCCTGCTTGTAGTCTGCGCGAAAAAAATGCTTTGCCCCGTAGTCCAGGGCGAAAGCATCTTTAAGCATTTCCCCTGTTTTTCTGATCGAGATTAATTTGTCCGTGAGCAGCATCGGAAACGAATTGCTGAAGGGTCGTGGCGTAAACAGCGTCGTGGGCGGTCAGGCTCAGTCTGTTCTTGAAAGGCCCTCCTCGGTACTGCTCAAGCGTCAGCAGGATAAGCGACACCCTAGAACTGTGGGTAGCTTTCAAATCTCCGGCAACAGCCTGAGTGGTCAAGTGCCAACCGTCAGGTATGACGAACGAAAAACCAAAGCACTCGTTCGAGTAAAAATTGTTTGCAAGGCTGCCATTCACGGCGATTTGGACTGGATCACCATGAAGGCGCTGGAGAAAGACCGAACGCGGCGCTACGGAACGCCCTCGGAGCTGGCCGCCGACATTACCCGGTATCTGAACCATGAGCCGGTTGTGGCGCGTCCGGCGAGCACCGGGTATCGCCTGCAAAAATACGTGCGCCGTCACCGCGTCGGAGTGGCTGTCGTAGCAGGACTGGTGATGCTGCTCGCGGCATTCGTGGCGATGCAGAGCGTACAGTTGCGCCGCACAACGCGCGAGCGCGACCGCGCCACGCGCATCACCGATTTCATGACCAGCATGTTCAAGGTGTCGGACCCCAGCGAGGCGCGAGGCAATAGCATTACCGCGCGTGAAATCCTCGACAAAGCATCGAAGGACATTGACACCGGGCTAGCCAAGGACCCGGAAACACAGGCGCAGATGATGAATGTCATGGGAGACGTGTACCAGAACCTCGGCCTCTATCCCCGCGCACAGGCGCTTGATCAGCAGAGCATGGAAATTCGGCAGCGTGTCCTCGGGCCGCAGCATCCCGACACAATGAACTCGTTGAACAGCTTGGTCTCTGCTCTGGGGTACGCAGGCCACCTCGCCGCAGCGGAAAAGTTGATTCGAGACAACCTCCCTATCGCCCGCCGTGTCCTCGGGCCGGAACACCCGCAAACGCTAAAGTTGACGAACAACTTGGCCGGCACTCTTGATCTCGAGGGCCACTACGCCGAAGCGGAGAAGATAGGCCGGGTAACGCTCGACGCCCACCGCCGTGTCTTCGGACCGGAGAGTAGAGAAACACTATTTTCGATGAACAACTTGGCGGTTGCCCTGGTTCGCGAAGGCCGCCTCGCCGATGCGGAGAAGTTGTGGCGAGAAATGCTCGACATCCAGCGCCGTACCCTCGGGCCGGAGAATCCACAGACAGTTGATTCGATGAACAACTTGGCGAATGTTCTGGGTGAGGAAGGCCACTTCGCCGATGCGGAGAAGTTCGGTCGGGAAACGCTCGACGCCCGGCGCCGTGTCCTCGGGCCGGAGCATCCGGAAACACTAATTTCGATGGGCAACTTGGCCAACACGCTGTCGAACGAAGGCCACTACGCCGAAGCGCAGAAGATGTTTCGGGAAACACTCGACATCATGCGCCGTGTCCTCGGGCCGGAGCATCCGGCAACGGTTCAGGCCGTCTACAACCTAGGTTGTGCCGTGGCGCACACGGGAACTCACACGGAGGCACTGTCGCTTCTGCGCGAATCAGTCGACCTCGGTCTGCCTCCAAGCCAAGCGCTCCAAATGGAAAAGGACCCCGATCTCAAGTCCCTCCACGGCGATCCGCGCTTCGACGCCCTCGTTGCCCACGCCAAAGAAGTCGCCCAATCAAAGAACGCGGCCGCGCAGAAACAGAATTGACGCAGAGACACCCGGCATTTTTACCCGCGCTGGCTGGAATTCAGTAAAGTGTTGTAATCAGGCGATTTCACTCATTGAGAATTGGCTGATCCGGGTCAATGAGTGTAAGCGAATTACGCCAATTGGTTTCCGCGAGGTGCCGTGCACGAGTTCAGCCCACTACCGAGTGGGTACTTCAGGGCTAAACGCTATCAAAACAGACTCCCGGTTCTTCGACGTACCTCGCGATGTTCGCACGAATCTCGGAGGCACTTTGAATCATCAGTTATTAGCGTGACTCGCCTCTCCGCGAAATGTAAAACCTTTACAGGCTAGGCGAAGAAAGGAGCACATCATGCCTATCCCTCTGATCTGGGGCATAACTGTCGCCTTCGGTTTTCTTGCATGGGGCGTTTTCGCCGCGCAATACATTTGGCCGGCGATAAGCAAACGGGAACGCGCAGAAGCACTCAGGCCGATCCTCGTGCTGCACGGGTTCAGGTACATCGGTCTCGCAGTCTTGATCCCCGGCGTCGTTTCTCCACAATTGCCCGCCACTGTATTCGCTCGCGGACTCGCCTATGGCGATCTGGTAGCCGCGACCTTGGCCCTCATCGCGCTCGCCGCTCTCAGAACCAGATTGGCCGAACCTCTGGTCTGGATCTTCAACATTATTGGGACTGCCGACCTGCTGAATGCTTTTTACCAGGGTAACCGCCTCGCGCTTGCGGACACGCCGGGATTGCTGGGCGCTGATTATATCATCCCAATCTTTGGAGTCCCTCTCCTCCTGGTCACCCATGTTCTTGCGTTCAGGTTGCTTACGCGGAAAGAGGCCGCCGCGCCCTTGCGTGTTGTGCGCGGTGCAGCTTAAGTCGGACCGCGCATTGGTTTCGCGACGCTCATCACGGTGACTTTTTCAACACCCACAGGCGATTACACTCAAAACTCCCTCCGGGCAGCGGCAATGAGTGTAATCGGGATTTTTCGCCAACCATCATTTTGAGCCACCGCCAACCCCATCGCTTTCATTGACTTGCCTCAGGTCAGGCCGTAGAATTTCCGCCCAATGATCGGCCAGACCATCTCCCACTATCGCATCGTCGAAAAACTCGGCGGCGGCGGGATGGGTGTCGTCTATAAGGCCGAGGACGTGAAGCTGCACCGTTTCGTTGCCCTGAAGTTCCTGCCCGATGAAGTCGCCAGGGACGCGCAAGCTCTTGCCCGCTTCCAGCGCGAAGCGCAAGCCGCATCCGCTCTGAACCATCCCAACATTTGCGTAGTGCACGAGATTGACGAGCGCGAAGGCCGGCACTTCATCGTCATGGAGCATCTCGATGGCATGACGCTGAAGATCCGCATCGCCGGGCGTCCGCTGGAAACGGAATTGATTCTCTCCCTCGCCATCGAGATCGCTGACGCTCTCGAAGCGGCCCACGCGGAAGGCATCGTCCACCGCGACATCAAGCCCGCCAACATCTTCGTCACCAGGCGCGGCCACGCCAAGATTCTCGACTTCGGACTGGCGAAGGTCACCGAAAAGCATGGCTCGTCGGGCGGGGACACTGCGACCATGGCGACATCCGATCAGCTGACTAGCCCCGGCGCGATGCTGGGGACGGTCGCTTACATGTCGCCGGAACAGGTGAAGGCGAAGGAACTGGACGCGCGCACGGATCTGTTCTCCTTCGGAGCCGTGCTCTACGAGATGGCGACGGGGAAGTTGCCGTTCGAGGGCGCGAGTTCGGGAGAAATCTGCGGAGCGATCCTTCACCAGGAAGCGGCCACGATTTTCTCGTTGAATCCCAATGTCGCAGCCGGACTGGAGCCGATCGTCCGCAAGGCGCTGGAGAAGGATCGCGAGTTGCGTTATCAACACGCTTCCGACATGCGTGCCGACCTGCAGCGGCTGAAACGGGACACAGAGACGGGGCGGTTTGCTGCGGCGAGTTCTGGGACCGTGCCCGCTGCCCAGGATACGGGCGCTGCTCATGTGGGAACAGCCGCCTCCGCCGCGGATCGTGTGGGAACGGGCACTCCTGCCCGTCCAGGCCGAGCCTATTTCGGAAAAAAGCTCGGCTGGATTCTGGCTGCCGTCGTGGTGATTGCGGCGGCGGTCGCCTCCGGCCTCTACTACCGCTCCCACCAGCAAAGCAAACGCCTCACCGACAAAGACACCATCGTGCTCGCCGACTTCGCCAACAGCACGGGCGATACGGTCTTCGACGACACGCTCAAGACGGCGCTTAGCGTATCGCTGAGTCAGTCCCCGTTCCTGAGCGTGCTCTCGGACAGCACAGTCAGCAAGACGTTGAAGCTGATGACCAGGCCACCCGATACCAAGCTCACGCCCGGCGTAGCGAGGGAGCTTTGCCAGCGGGCGCGCAGCAAGGCGTACGTTGCCGGGTCGATTGCCAGTCTGGGCAGCCAATACGTGCTCGGGTTGAAAGCGGTGAATTGCCAGAGTGGGGACGCACTGGCGCAGGAGCAGGCAACGGCAGCAAGCAAGGAAAAAGTGCTGGATACACTGGGCGGGACAGTATCAAAGCTGCGCGCCGAGTTGGGCGAGTCGCTGGCTACGGTGCAGAAGTTCGATGTTCCGCTGGCCGAAGCGACCACGTCTTCGCTCGAAGCCCTGAAAGCGTACACCCTGGGCAGAAAAGCTGATCGCGAGAAAGGCCCCTCCGCAGCCCTAACTTACGATCAGCGTGCTATCGAGCTTGACCCGAATTTTGCCATGGGCTACGCGGAAGTGGGCGACGATTACGCCAATCTCTCCGAATTAAGGCGGGCCAGCGACTACTACACCAAGGCATTTCAGTTGCGCGAACATGCCAGCGAGTGGGAAAAGCTCCACATTACCGCTAATTACTATCTGAATGTAACGGGAGAACTGGATAAAGCCGCCCAGACGTTTCAGGAGCAGGTTGCGAGCTACCCGCGTTACTGGTCAGCCCACGGCGATTTGGGCGTTGTGTACGTTGAGCAGGGACAGTATGAGAAGGCTGCCGAGGCGCTTCGTAAAGCCCTCCGCGTCGCCCCGGGTGTTGGCACATCCTATGCAAACCTTGGCAACAGCCTGCTCTGCCTGCAACGCTTCGACGAGGCGCGGCAGATCCTCCGAGAGGCGCAGACCCGGAAACTGGATGACTTCCTGCTCCACAATGCTCTCTACGCTCTTGGCTTTCTCAGCTCGGACTCCGTAGCGATGGCGGAACAGCAACAGTGGTTTGCGGGCAAGCCCGAAGAAAACCAAGGGCTTTCGCTCGCATCCGACACCGAAGCGTACGGCGGTCATCTGGGCAAGGCGCGGGAACTGACCAAGCGGGCTGTGGACTCCGCCATCCGCGCCGATAGCAAGGAGGCCGGAGCAATATGGCAGGAGAATGCTGGTATCGCACAAGCCGCTTATGGCAACGCCACAATGGCCCGGCAGTCAGCGGCAGAGGCCTTGAAACTTGTTCCCACGAGCCAGGGCGTCGAGGTCGAAGCCGCGCTCGCCTTTGCCATGGCGGGCGATACCGCGCGAGCAGAATCGTTAGCACAGAATCTGAACAAGCGCTACCCGCTGGACACGCAGGTGCAGTCGCTCTGGCTGCCCGCGATTCAGGCACAGTTGGCGCTAAACAAAAAGAACCCGGCTGCTGCCGTGACTGCCCTGCAAGCCGCTGCTCCGCCCATCGAGTTCGGGCAAATTGCGTTCGCCGAGAATATTTCCTGCCTCTATCCGACGTACATTCGCGGCGAAGCGTACCTGGCAGCCGGACAGGGCAAAGAAGCCGCCGCCGAGTTCCAGAAACTTCTCGACCACAGCGGCATCGTCTGGAGCTGCTGGACGGGAGCGTTGGCGCATCTGGGCGTGGCTCGCGCCAACGCGCTGCAAGCCGGCTACGGCCATGTGGGGACGGGCGTCTCGCCCGTCCAGGCGGAGCAAAGCTCCGCAGCTGATCGCGATGCCGCCCGCGTCCGCGCCCTAGCCGCCTACAAAGACTTCCTCACCCTCTGGAAAGATGCCGATCCCGACATCCCCATCCTGAAAAAAGCCAAGGCCGAGTACGCGAAGCTGCAGTAGCCGCAAAAGCGATATAGGCCGTGCCTTAGATGTTTAGCGTTTTCGATCAACTTCCGCTAACAGGCGATTTCACTCATTGCCCCGGACGGGGACTGCCGGAAACCTCAATGAGTGTCATGGGGATGTTACGTCAATTGACCCTTTGAGCAATCTCCAACCCCACGCCTTTTCATTGACTTGCCCGTTTCAGGGACGTAGGATTCTGCTCCAGTAATCGGCCAAACCATATCGCACTGCTATTGTCGCGAAGATCAGCGGCGGCCTGATGAGCGTGGTCTACAAAGTGAGGATGTCAGAACTCGGTCGCGTTGTGGGTCTCAAGTTCCTGCCGAAGGCTGTCCCTTGCACGGTTACGCAAAGCACGGAGTATCGTCTTGCCTACCGGTTCTTGCTGGGTGAATTGAAGAGGAGAGAACTTATGCAAGTGCGGAAAGCCTTGAACTGTCTTTTGGTCGGAACGTTCGTTGCGTGCACGACGTGCGTGTCCATTGCAGCTCAGTCAATTTCATCTTCTTCGAAGGCAACCTCAGCACCGGCGGCGGTCGAGGGTGCATCCGGATATAACCAGCCGCCGAAAAACATTCTGGACGTGATACACGCGCCCTCACCGCCGGTTCCCAAGGTGAGCCCGACACAGGACACGATTCTTCTGGTGTCGCGGCAGGACTACCCGTCGATTTCCCGGGTGGCGACACCTTTCTTGCGCCTTGCCGGCGCGCGCGTAGAGCCAAAGAATCACAGCAAGCACGATACTCCAGGCGGGTACGGCATCACGCCATGCGCCAGGAACTTCGAATTGGTGCACATCGCCGATGGCGCACAAATCCATGTCGCGCTTCCCGCGGACGCGTGCCCGGGCGATCCAATCTGGGCCGCGGATGGAAAACGATTTGCCTTCGCGAATATCGCTCCCGAGTCGGTCGAGCTCTGGATCGGCAATGCCAAGACCGGCGAAGTGCGTCGCGTACCCGGAGCGCGTCTCAACCCCATGTTCGACGACGAGATGGAATGGATGCCGGACCAGAGAACGCTTTTGGTCAAGCTGGTGCCGAAAGGAATGGGAAATCCGCCGCCCGAACCGATCGTGCCGATTGGCCCGAGCATCCAAGAGACCGAAGGCGAAAAAGGACAGAGCAGCACCTACGAAAACCGCGACACGCTCGGCAGCAAGCACGACGAGGATCTTTTCGATTACTTCGGGGCGTCGCAACTCGCCTTGGTTGACGCGGCCACCGCGACCATCACGCCCATTGGAAAGCCGGCAAATTACGAATCGCTCGATCCTGCGCCGGATGGTCGGCACGTCCTCGTCACTGCGATTCACAAGCCCTACTCGTACGTCACCACTTACGATCGCTTCCCGAAGGAAGTCGAGGTCTGGGACGTATCACGGCCCTCCCACGTTCTCAGTCATACTGTCGCGTCACTTCCACTGGCGGATCGAGTTCCCATCCACGGCGTTCCGGTAGGTCCGCGTGATTTTTCCTGGCGTGCCACCGAACGGGCAACGCTTGTCTATGCGGAAGCCCTCGATGGCGGCGACTGGAATGTAAATGTTCCGGCTCGCGACAAGATCATGCTTGTGAAGGCGCCGTTTAGCTCACCCGCCGTCGAAATCACCCGCACCGGGCAGCGGTATGCCGGCTTCGCTTGGAGCGAACAAGCGAGCGTCGCTCTCCTCACCGAGTACGACAACAACCGGCACTGGAGAAAGAGCTTCGTCATCAATGTCGACGATCCGCAACAAAAGCTTCGCTTGCTTTGGGATCTTTCAACTGACGAGAGGTACAAGAACCCTGGCAATCCAGTGAGACGCCAGCTCGCAAATGGTTCCTGGGTGGTTCGCCAGGACGGTGATTCGGCCTATCTTGCAGGAGTCGGCTCTTCACCTGACGGGGACCGGCCGTTCCTCGATCGACTCAATCTCAACACGCTAAAGACCGAACGTCTGTTTCGCTGCGATAAGACTTCCTACGAACGATTTCTTTCCTTTGCCGGGGCGGACACCCAAAGTTTTCTTACCTGGCATCAATCGCCCACGGACCCGCCGAATGCGTTCGCCCGAACGCTTGGAAAATCGCTTGATGCGCCCGCCGGAGAAGCCATTTTTGATTCAACGAGCGTCGCGATCACCCACATTCCCGATCCCACGCCAGAGGTGCGCGCAATCAAGAAGCGGTTGGTCAAGTACAAGCGCGCCGACGGGCTGGACTTGTCTTTCACGCTCTATACTCCGCCCGGCTATCAGGAGGGCACGCGCGTCCCCACCATTCTTTATGCATATCCTCTCGACTACGCCGACGCTTCGACAGCCGGCCAGGTTGCCGGCTCGCAGGAAACCTTCACGCAGTTACGGCAATACAGACTCTTGCTCCTGGCGGGCTACGCAATCATCGACAACGCTTCGTTCCCCATCATCGGGGACCCGAAAAAAGCCTACGACACCTATATGGAACAGCTCGTTGCCGATGCGAAGGCTGCAGTGGATGAAGCGGTGCAGCTGGGCGTTGCCGACCCCGACCGCATCGGAGTCACCGGACACAGCCACGGCGCGTTAATGACCGCAAATCTGGTGGCTCATTCCGACTTGTTCCGGGCTGGTGTCGCGACGAGCGGCTCCTATAACAAAACGCTGACGCCTTTCGGTTTCCAGAACGAACGGCGATCGGTGTGGGAAGCAAACGATGTCTATCTGAAAATCTCCCCATTTTTCTTCGCCGACAAAATCAAGACTCCGTTGCTCCTCATGCACGGCGCCGAGGATGCAAACCCAGGCACAATACCGCTGCAATCCAACAAGCTCTACGAAGCGATCCGAGGCAACGGCGGTACCACTCGCCTGGTGATCCTCCCGCACGAGCCGCACTTGTATACCGCCATGGAGTCGAACGAACAGGAAGTTTACGAGATGCTTCGCTGGTTCGACAAATACGTGAAGAACGCGCCGCCGCGCCCCGTGGCCGGAGCCCATTAGGAGCCTCCAGCCATCGGAAAGCAAGCTACTTGTGCATAGAATGGGCGGGGGACTGGGAAAGAGATGAAGATGTGCCGCACCACGCTGGGACAGCAGTTTGGATAATTTACGAAACCAGGGCGATTACACTCAAGATCATGAAGTGCGGTTCCGGCTGCACAAAGCGGATTAGGGCCTAGTTGCTCACGGCTTTGCAGTTCTGCGTCTACAACAGCATGAGGATCATTCTCATTGCTGCCGCCGCAATGCTAATTTGTCCCTCGGCCAGAGCTTCTGAGTGTCGCACCGTTCCGAGGGACGATGCTCGATGGAAAGCTCTGGATCGCCGTTACGCAATCATTGAGACCGGCACTTTCAACAGAGATCCCAAGCTGCTCTTCAGTGTGTACTCGCCAGATTTCGAGGCCCACCGGTTCAATGCCCCTGGTCGCGTCGAGACACTGTAATGAAATTGTAATGATTAAAGGGCCAAATTCCCAAGGCGTAGGCTTCCCCCGCGCAGCTTCTAAACTCCCTTCAAGATCACATCAACATATGATCCTTGACACGGACCGTTACCCACCATTTTGGTAGCGTCTCGCCATGGAGGACCCAGCCAAAGTATCCGTCAATTGGAAAAGCGTTGCGGCATACTATGCCATCGCATGTCTGTGGTCGTGGCCTTTCTATTGGCGTCGGGACATCCTCAATCTTCCTGATACACCAATCACTTCCATCTCCAAGCTGCTGATCCACTGGGGACTGATGTGGGGACCCGGCATGGCTGCATTGGTGTGCATGGTAGCTTTCCGCAGCTCGCACCGTCGCGTCATCACTCTTGCGGGGAATTCGTGGGGTCGGAGCATCCTGTTCTACGCTGCGCCCTTTCTACTTCTAGCCGCCTTCCGAGGACATGTTTTGTACGGATACGACCGACCTGCTCTGATTGCTGCCTTTCCTATGTTTGTCTCCATTCTTGGAGAAGAGTTGGGATGGCGAGGCTTCCTTCAAGACGCGCTTCGGCCCTTATCGCCGGTCAAGAGGTTTGTATTGATTGGTGTGTTGTGGGAGTTTTGGCACTTCACGACTAGGACCACACACGGATGGTCTTCGTTGAGAATCGCGGTGACATTGTTGATTTCCTATTCCGCCGTGATTGTCCTCAGCTTCATCATCGGATACGCCACCGAACGCTCTCGCGCAGTGATGGTCGCTGTGTCGCTACATATGTACATCGACGTACTGCTGAACAACCTGGACTTGTACATTCCATTGCTGCTGGCCTTGCCAATATGGGCGTGGTTGCTGCTGACTTGGCCGAAGCCAACAGCCGTTCGGGGGAAGGTGTGATTGTGTTCCATCGCATGAGATCAAGATGATTGTCGCAACCAGGCGTTAGCGCTTAAAACCCCTCCGGGCGGGGTCAATGAGCGAAATGGGGATATTACGTCAACTGCGTCGGTGGGTTAACCGTAGGGGATTGCCGGTGACGCGATGTCTCAATATTGAACGGCCTTCTTAGCGCGCCATTTTCTCGCCTTCACCCGCTCCGACAACGTCTATCGCGCCGCTCAAAATTAACTCGGCATAAAGTCGCCGGACATCCGTGCGCTTCCAATTTTCCCGAGAGGGTCCACTCCAAAGGCGGCAACTGGGAAACGGCCTTTTTACCGTTTCCGACACGTAGTCCACAAGTTCACAATCCAAGGTCGCCGTGTAACTTTTGCCTGATTCGCGAATCTCATGTAAGCTCCTTTACCGTCTGTAAGGCCGCGATCATGAGCTCACGAACCGATAGCCGCAAATTCAAAGCCATCAGTCGGCGTGAGTTGCTGAAACTCGCACCGGTGGTAGCGCTGGGTGCCTTTGCCATCCCACGACTGCAGAAACCACTGCTCAAGACCGGCCTTGGCTTCAGCGACTGGGCCTCGGCAAGGCTGTTTCGCTCCGGCCATTTGGCACCCACATTTGCTGAGTCCGACCTGACCCCTTTCGATAAGTACCCGATTAATGATTACGACGTCGATGATCCTCAAGTGGATTTCGACAAGTGGACTCTCACGGTGACTGGTGAGGTGCAGAAGCCGGGTGATTACACTCTCGCGCAGATTCAGGCTTTGCCCAAGTTCACGCAAAACACACGGCATGTTTGCGTCGAGGGATGGGACGTAATTGGCCGGTTCGGTGGGGTGCGCCTCTCCGACTTCCTCAGAATGATAGGCGCCGACCCGACTGCTCGCTTCGTGACCGTCGAATGCGCGGACGACTACTACGAGTCGCTCGACATGATCACCGCCGTGCATCCGCAGTCTTTGCTCTGCTACGAAATGTACGGCAGGCCCCTGACCCGCGAACACGGCGCTCCGCTGCGTTTGAGCATTCCCACGAAGATTGGCTACAAGCAGGCAAAGTATCTCACTGACCTCAAAGTGAGCCATGTACTGGGAAAGGCCGGCTACTGGGAAGATCAAGGCTACTCCGAATTCTATGGTCTGTAGCCCGGTGAGATGACTATGGCCACCCGCGCAATAGCAATCGAAGACGTGAAGACGGGCGAAGCAACAGAAGCGGTTTACGAGCACCCTCTTGTGGTTCGCCTCTGCCATTGGGTGAACGCCGTAGCGCTGTTCGTAATGGTCGGCAGCGGACTGCAGATCTTTCGCGCTTTTCCGAGCTTCGGCGCAAAGATCCCACAAAAGGATCTTCTCAACTGGCCTAGAGCTTTCGCGCTCGGCGGATGGTTAGGAGGCGCGCTACAGTGGCACCTCACCTTCATGTGGATCTACATCGCGACCGGACTGCTGTATATCGGCTACCAGATCTTCAGCGGAAACTACCAGCAGGTGTTCTTTGTACGACGTGATCTCCCCGGCGTGTGGCCGATGGTGCGCCACTATTTCCTTTTCGGCCCCAAGCCGCCGACCAGGGAGGCCTACAACCCGCTACAGAAACATGCGTACACCTCTGCGATTGCGTTGGGCGCGTTGTCGGTGCTGACGGGTTTCGCAGTATGGAAACCGGTGCAGTTCTCGTGGCTGGCATGGATGATGGGCGGCTTCCACTGGGCACGGCTGTGGCATTTCCTGATCATGTGGGCGATGCTGGCATTCGTGTTCGGGCATCTGGTGATGGTGGTGCTCCATGGCTGGAACAACTTCGTCTCCATGTTGACAGGGTGGAAGAAGGACCCGGAATACCGATCAGAATAACAACCGTTTTTAACTGCAGTGCGTTTACGGTGAGGAACGATGCCGGAAGAAGTGACTTCGCTAGAACATCCAGCGAAACCATTCAACGAAGAGATGCTGATCCAGCGTATCCGGGATGGCGAGCATGATCTTTTCTACGAGCTAATCCGGCCGTACGAAAGGCGCGTGTACTCTACGGCCTTTGCCATTTTGCGCAATGAGGCGGATGCCGAAGACGTGGTACAAGAGGCGGTGCTGAAAGCTTTCAAGCACATTCGGCAGTTCCGTGCGGAGGCGCGATTCAGCACCTGGCTGACCCAGATCACTATCAACGAGGCGCGTATGTGGAGAAGGAAAGAACACGCCAACATTATGGAGCCGATCATTGACCGTCAGGACGAGGAAGGCAACTATACTCCCCGCGATTTTGCCGACTGGCGCGAGATCCCTTTGGAGACCCTGGAACGCAAGGAGATCCGGCAGAAACTGGCCGAAGCGTTGGCCGCGCTGGGAGAGAAGTACCGCGAAATTTTTGTCCTGCGCGATATGCAGCACTTGAGCATCGAAGAGACCGCCAATGCCCTCGGGATCTCAACCGCATCGGTCAAGACGCGCTTGTTGCGGGCGCGGCTGATGCTGCGTGATCTGCTGGCGCCGGGGTTCGGCGGTAGCTGGAGCACTAAGCTGTTTTTAGCTAAGGGGACGAAGCCATGGTAATCAGCTGCGAAGAAGTGTGGCGGGAGATTTCGAACTATCTCGAAGGTGAAGTCGATCCAAGCTTGCGCGCTGCCATGGAAGAGCATCTCCGTGGCTGCAAGCACTGCACAGCTGTACTCGACGGAACGCGCAATGTG
>JBEKQC010000074.1:0-14864 GCA_049520095.1 Terriglobales bacterium | reverse complement strand
TCAGAAAGTTGACTGACCGGCCGGGCCTTGTGTTGAATTACCCGCTCGGAGCACTGGCTCATCTAGGATTGGCTCGCGCCTACAAGTCCTCCGGAGACTTACAAAATTCTCGCCAAGCTTACCTGGATTTCCTCTCCCTTTGGAAAGACGCCGACCCCGACATCCCCATCCTGAAAGAGGCCAAAGCCGAGTACGCGAGGCTGCAATAGCGACTCTCGCCACTTACGGCTGCTGCGGAGAAACCCTTTTTGACCATCGTGGCTAAGCCCTCGAAAAAAGGAGATATTGAGCCGAACGGTCACACATCCAACCCAATCGACCGCATCAGCGCCAGCCCGTTGCTCTTCGTGACCACGCCTGCTCGCAGCTTGTAATCGAAAAGCATCCTGCCGTGCTCAAACTCTTCTTGAAAATGGACGTTGCACAGTTGGCCATTAAGTGAGCCGCCAATGTCGGCCAGCGCCAGATCGTGGGTACTCACCAATCCGATAGCTCCGCGATTCAGCAGAGCATGAACGATACCCTCTGCTCCGATGCGGCGATCATTTGAGTTTGTGCCCTCCAACAGTTCATCCAGCAGGAACAATAATGACGCACCGCCATCACCTGCAAGATCAAAAAGCTTACGGAGGCGGGTGATCTCCGCATAAAAGCGCGAGCTTCCATCCTGCAAAGAATCGGTGATGCGGATACTGGCACCCACATGCAGCGCAGTCAGTCGAAGCCCTTGTGCCCGAACTGGGGCACCAGCCATCGCAAGCACAGCATTGACCCCGACTGTTCGCAGCAAGGTGCTCTTGCCAGACATATTCGATCCACTTACCAAGAAAACACGTTTACCGTCGGCGAGACGGACACTGTTACGAACGCATCTTGCTGCCGGGACTAGGGGGTGCCCGATCTCTATGCCGTCAAAAAGCGCGGCATCATCTTGGATAAACTCCGGAAATGGATCGTGGGGGTGCTCATAGCTGTAGTTGGCAAAACAGACGACTGCTTCGATCTCGCCAATCACCCTTAACCACGACCGTACCGCGTGGCCGTGGGCATGCCTCCAGCGTTCTGCCGCAAACCCCACTTGCACCGAGTACATGATAGGAACATTTAAAATTCCTACTATCATGTTGTGGCGTGACTGGATTAAATCAACGATGGTTCTCAGGCGGGCAACAGCGTGGGAACCTGCAATTTGGCGCGACAAAAGTTCGGCTTGCAGAGATTGAAGGCGTGGCGCACGAAAGCTGTGCTGTTCGAGTCGCGCCAAAACGCCCGAAAGCAAAGTCAAATCACCTAACGCCTGTTCGGAGCCATGAAAGAGTTCTTCCAGCGGCTTGCGTAATCGATAGGCTATAACTGCCTCAATCAGGACAATCAAAATAAACGGCGTAGCGATTCCAAGTATTTTCCAAACCACAGCGCCCCCTACTGCCGAAATGCAGAGAATCGCTGCCAACCATCGAATCCACTCGGGCTTCATTTGGTTCGGCGCTTCTGCCCAGCGCAGCAATGCTTCTGGAAACACTCCCACACTGGCATCTTCACCGAGTATCGCCAAATCCTCCCGGAGATCGAGTTGATCTGCGTTGCCGTGGCGTTCGGCGTCATCGCGGCGCAAGAGCATGCAAAGCGTGAGCCGATGACTTTTGCCTTGGACTGTGCCGGGGGCGACTGCCCATTGCTCAATGGCGCACCGCAGACAAGCGGGATGAGGGGCGGTTCAGTGAAGCTCAAGCCGGGCGAGAGCGTGGGCTGGCACTCGACTGCGGCAAATGAGGAAGCTCTGGTAATCCTGCATGGAAGTGGCGTTGCCAATATCGAGGGACATCCCGATGTACCGCTCATGGAGAAGATGCTGGCGTACATCCCGCCAGCGACAAGGCACAACGTCACGAACAACGGAACACAAAGCCTTGAGTATGTCTGGGTGGTCGCACCGACAAACAGAGCCCCAAAATGATGGGCGACAAGATCAGAAACTTCTCATCGCCTTGGCGGTTTTCCGACTGAGCGGCGAACGAGTGCAAGAAACTCCGGTTTTGTGAATGGCTTCAGCAGGTAACCATCCTCTCCATTGCCCCTCAGGTCAGTCCCCTGCAAGTCCCATCATGGTGAGTGACTCACCCCGAAAGACCGAGTAGCTTCTGCCCCACAACCCGCGCTCACTGCGCCAGTTCGTTCTAGTCCTATACAATGAGGCGCTGTCAAAATCCCGAGGGGGAAACAATGTCAAATCTCGATAATGCGCTGCGTGAGCTTCATGCGAGGCGCAGTGGAATGCAAGTGGAACTTGAGAAGTTAGATAAAATTATTTCTGGAATCGAATCCTTGAACGGTACGGGGACATCCCACAAGTCAAGCCAACCGAAGCGAATTATATCGGCAGCTTCGCGGCGGAAAATGGCGCTGGCGCAGCGAGCGCGTTGGGCAAAGGTGAACGGTCGAGGGCCGAAGCCAAAGCGGACGATCTCAGCCGCAGGGAGAAAGAGGATCGCAGCGGCTCAGCGGGCACGGTGGGCGAAGCTGAAAGCGGGGAAGAAGGCGGCGTAAAATACTTCACGAGAATAACCCGCTACTTCGGTGGCGGGCTTTTTCTTTGATAAAGAATCACTTCGGCTTGAATGCCAGATGAGCTAGGCAATACTTGCGACCTCGTTCCGAGGCAATCTCACACTGTTGGCTTCCTTCGGCAAACTGGCAGCGCCACGCCTCGCACACGCATCGGAAACCTCCCGCGAGACTCTTGTACCAATGATGAATATGCTTCCGACGCGAGGAGACTGGCATAACCCTTACCTTATTTTGGCATTCTACGTCTGTGCTTTCTTTCAGGAATGTGCAATTGTGAACAGCGCCACTCCAGTTTCGGTGGCAAGCTAAGTAGGCTTGGAACTGTTTATCCAACGTTCGGGCCTTGCGCCTGTTTTACCGTTTTAATCGGAAATGCTCTTCGGCACCATCGGAGGCAGTGGCACTTATGGAAGCAGTGAATGCAGACCGCCAAAAGCCAATTCCCATCAGGAATTGGAAGCCGCAGGATTGGATCGACCATGCTTCATTTGGTGTAGGGCAAGTCAGCGAGTCTCGGGGAGACAAGCTCGACATCGATTTTGTGAACGGTGGCAGGAAAACGCTACTTAAATCGACGGAATTGAACCGAGCAGTTGCGCCCAGCGAGGGTTTCAAGTTTCCTCGCGACAAAAGCAAACCTCGCTCCGGACAATTGAAGGTGAAAAACCCACCGAAACGGTCGCTGAATGAACGAGAGCCAGTTGCTCACGCCTGACAAGCAAGTGGATGTTCGTACGCACCACCCTCCTCGATCATAGGCATCAGGGCGGAATGGCTTTCGTCAAAGAGTTTAAGTCGGGTAAGCGCCGTTACATCTGCAAGAGCTTTCAAGTCGCCTGTAACGGAAACAATTCCCTGCAGCCCGCTTTCGCTGTGTTGCTGGAGCGGGATGCAGCGAGCAGCCATTCGACGCTTGCAGACATGTGTGCACAGTTCGATCTGACTCAGCGAGAGGGCGAAACAGTGGAGTTCCTCCTGCAAGGTCTCACCAGCAAAGAAATCGGCACCCGTATGCAGATCAGCCCTAACACTGTAAAAGCCTTCATCCGATTGGTCATGGTCAAAATGAAGGTTTCGACACGTTCTAGAATTGTCGGGAAGATTGCAGGATCGGGGGCAGGATGGTCGCCTGTAATCGACCATCAAATCGAGGCTGGCGTCATAAACCGTCGCCGAGAATATTTGGAGATGTGATAGGCAACGTCGCATAAAAACGAATGCCCATAGCATCATCCTCCTGATGAGTGACGAGACCATCGAACCACGGTTTCATCCTCCCGTCTTCCAAGTCCCGACCTTCGTGATCCTGACTCCGGTGGTGCCAGAAAGACGGCGCACGGTGAAACCTTACCAGCCGGGCAGATCGGTTCCCGCCGATCCCACCGCGCAGCTTGGAAATCTTCGTCTGGCTGTGCGGGTAATCGGCAATCTCAAACGACTTGCCAACCCGCAGCCCCGCCAATTTCTCGGCGTATTCGCCCCACTTGGTTGGTTTAGTCAACGCCTTCCATGGACGGTAGATCACATGCTCGTCGCGGATGCAGACAGGATTACCGCAGAGCGCATCGACAGTATGGCCGTATTTGCGCCCGATTCCTCTTTGAGCTAAAAGTTGGAACCGCGTCCTTCTAGCAAGCGAGGGGTTCGCTGCCTCGACGCAATCTTCCTCTGTCACCTTCTGCATGGTTAATCTTACGATCTTGCCCGCCGTGTTGCGGGGCGAACCTTGTCTAACGCATGACGCAGATCGGCCATCAGGTCTTCTGTGTCTTCAATCCCGACCGAGTAACGGATGAGAGCCTCGGGGATGCCGGTCGCTGCGCGTTCTGCCTTCGTGGACTCAACATGGCTTGTAGTAGAAGGCGGACCGACGACAGTTTCAACGGCACCGAGGTTCGCAGCTAAGTGTGCATAACGCAGACGCGGAAGAAAAGATTTGACGGCCTCGAAACCGCCTTTGATGGCAAAGCTCAGCACTCCTCCAAAACCACTCATTTGCTTGCGAGCAATTTCATGATGTTCATGGGACTCCAACCCCGGATAAAAAACCCTAGTTACGTGAGGTTCTGATTCCAAGAATCGGGCAATCTTCAGCGCACTCTCGTTCTGTCGTGCGATCCGGAGATGGAGCGTTTTCATTCCGCGAAGCAGCAAGTATGCGGCCATCGGATCGAGGCACGCGCCTGTGATCTCCCGGAAGTGATAAATCCGACCTACGAGATCGGAGTTGCCGCACACCACACCGCCGAGCGCATCCGCATGCCCGCCGAGAAACTTCGTGGCGCTGTGAATTACGAGATCGGCACCTAATTTCACAGGTTGTTGATTGATCGGCGTGGCTAGCGTGTTGTCCACGATCACCGTGGCACCGTGACGGTGGGCTACGTTAGACAAGCGGCAGAGATCGACAATCTTCACAGTCGGATTCGTCGGACTTTCCAAATACACCGCCTTGCACCCTCGACCGATGGCTGCCTCGATTGTTTTTTGATCGCTCGTATCACAGAGCGATACCTTGATGCCGAATCGAGGTAGGAATTCAACAAACAGTTTGTTTGTCCCTCCGTAGGTGTCCTTAATGGAGACGACTTGATCGCCCGGAGACAAAAGTGCAAATAGCGTATTGCTGATCGCTCCCATGCCGCTCGAAAAACTGGTGGCGGCTTGCGCCGTCTCCAGATTTCTTACCTTTTCTTCGAAAGCAGCTACCGTTGGATTCGTGTTCCGGCTATAGATATGGCCATGCGTCTTGCCTTGCGCCACAGCGAGCCACTCGTTCACATCGTCGTAGCCAAAGGAAACGCTCAGGGCCACTGGGATTTGCGTGGTACGCTCCCAATACGTGCCCGTCTCGCCCGCCCATACTCCCCGCGTCCCTAGTCCGGCGTCATCCATTTTCTTGCTGCGTCGGTGCACCGAAGAGTGCCTCCTTGTTTGTTCGTCAGTTTAACAGTCTCTTTCCGGACGTGGATTTCCCTCATCTGCCAAAGCGAAAATTAGAATGTTTCCATGAAACGAATCTGTGTGTTCTGCGGCTCCAGTCAGGGGAGCCGCCCGGAGTACCGTACTGCCGCCGAGGAGATGGGTGCGGAGTTGGCGCGACGGAACATTGGATTGGTGTACGGTAGCGGCAATGTGGGTCTGATGGGTGTCATCGCGGACGCGGTGCTGAGGCGGGCGGTGAAGCCGTGGGAGTCATTCCCAAGAGCCTGATGGCACGAGAGGTCGGACGCATTCGTGGCGCTGCCGGGCGGATTCGGGACACTGGAGGAGTTCTGCGAGGTGGTGACGTGGACGCAGCTTGGTCTCCATGCGAAGCCTTGCGGCATCCTGAACACGTTGGGGTTTTACACTACTCTGTTGATGATGTTCGACCATGCCGTCGAGGAGCGGTTCCTGAAACCGGAGAACCGCAGGTTGGTGCTGGCACGGGAATCGGCTGCGGAGTTGTTGCGGGCACTGGAAGAATGGCGTCCGGTACGGGTTGAGAAATGGCTCAGTCGGGAGACGCGGTGAAGGGCGTGACCAGCCGATTCGAGGCCCCATGCCAGTCTGCGATGGCACGAGCGTCAAACGATCAGAGTCTTTGCGATCTAGCGTCTAGCTGGTGCCGCTGAATCAAAATCGCGAACGCTTTCAGTGCATCGGAGTATCGAGCTCCCCCTACGAACGCCACGTCGTTGTGATTCGCCCCGTCTACCCAAAAGGCTTGTTTCGGTTCGTTCGCGGCGGCAAAAAGTTCTCTCCCGTGAACGACGTTAATTACTGAGTCTTGTGTTCCATGGATGACCAATACCGGACAATGTACTTTCTTGATTTTCTGCAAATTGTCGAATCTGTCGAAAGGCAGCACCGAGACTCTGGTCATCACCCGGAAGGCGCTCGTAAATGCGCTCTCAAGAATCAGTCCTGCAACCGAGCGGCGGGATGCCAAGTAGGCTGCCGGACCGCTCCCCACCGAGCGCCCAAATGCAATGATCTTGTTCGGCTGGATATGCATGGTTTGCACCAGAAAGTTGTACGCTGCATCTTCATCGTCGTAAGCATGGCGTTCAGTGGGCTTGCCCTCGCTCGTGCCGTAGCCCTGATAGTCATATGCCAAGACCGCAAATCCAGCGGCCCTTATTCGTTCCAAAAGAGGCTTATCGTCACCGATGTCTTCGGCATTTCCGTGGCTAAAGAGAACCGTAAAAGTTGCGTCTGGATTCGGCAGGTATGTTGCGGATATCCTCGCCCCATCCGAACTCGTGAGTTTCAGGATCGCAGCGTCATCCCGATATCCAGCCCGTTGTGGCTGAAAAATCAGTCGTTCGGAGAAAAAGAGCGCCCCGAGTAGTGCAATTAGGTAGATACCGATCACGACGAGGAGCACTCCGCGCAAGAAGACCATCAGCATTCCGTTTCTCCGCCGTTGTCATTGTACGAGGCGCGGTCACACGAACTCCCGGATGGCGGATTCTCTGCGGAGTTTTCCATCGAAGAGCACGACGGCGCTGGCGTGACCGAAACTCAGTTTTACCTGCCCGACACCTTTCCCACGCAGGAGTCCGCTATCGAGGCAGCGATTCAAGCCGGGCGGCAGAAGATTGATGCGGGGTTGGAGCGGGGACGGGCGGTCGTGAACGGCTAAATCACAAAAACGAATCTTTGTGACACGCATGCGCTAGCACCCGCATTGGCACCCGTTCTCTTTTCGGCTACCACGTATTATGAGGTACCTGGCAGTCCCCAGTAGCCTAGTCAAGTTGTTGAAAGTATTGGATAGGGAAGAAGTGTCAAGGTAGCGCTCTAACCAACTGAGCTACGCGCCTACATCTATCGCGGAGACTTGCAGTCTCAGGCGCAGCGTAGCACGGAGTGCGCGGCGCCAATACGAGATTTTACCACTCTGCGGCGCCCTTCATGACTGCTTTTCAGCCATCTCCGCGCTGTCGCTGTGCCGCAAAACGTGATAAAACCAAGCAGTTGGGACCACAGGATGGCACTCGACGCTTGGGTATGAACGCCCGCCTTCCCCCGACTTGGGAAGAAATTGCGGCAACAGGATGCTAGCGATGACAGCCGAAACCAATACTCTGACCGCCGATAAAAACGCGATCGCTGCCCCGAACACCGGGAAGACGGCGACACCACGAATTCTCTCGAACTACGTGGGCGGCCGCTGGGTATCGGCGCAGGCATCCGGCCTTCTCGACGTGACCAACCCGGCTAGCGGCGAAGTTCTGGCGCGCGTCCCGTTGTCGGGCGTTGCCGAGATCAAAGCGGCGGTCGATGCTGCTAGCGCGGCGCTGCCGGACTGGCGCGCCCGATCGGTCGGTGAGCGCACGGAATTCATTTACGCGCTGCGCGAGAAATTCCGGCAGCGGATTGACGAGCTCGCCGCTTCGGTAACACGCGAAGGGGGCAAAGTGCTGTCAGATGCGCGCGCGGAGATCACCCGCTCCATTGAAGTGCTCGAAGTGGCTTGCGCCGCGCCCATGACCATGCAGGGGCGCATTCTCGAAGGCGTGGCGCGCGGCATTAACACGGAAACGATTCGCCAGCCCATCGGAATTTGTGCTGCAATTACGCCCTTCAACTTCCCTGCTATGGTGCCGATGTGGTTCCTGCCGTTCGCGATCGTTTGCGGGAATACGTTCGTGTTGAAGCCCTCGGAGCAGGTTCCCCTTACATCCGAACTGATGTTTCACATTTTTGAAGAGATCGGATTGCCGCCTGGCGTGGTGAATCTTGTGCATGGCGCGCATGATGCCGTCAACGCGATTCTAGACAGTCCGGGAATTCGCGCCGTTTCCTTCGTCGGCTCGGTCACTACAGCAAAGTACATATACCGGCGTGCAGCAGAAGAAGGAAAACGCGTGCAGGCTCTGGGCGGCGCAAAAAATTACATGATCGTGATGCCGGATGCCGTCGTCGATAAGACGGTGTCGAACGTTCTCGGCAGCGCCTTCGGCAACGCAGGCCAGCGCTGCATGGCTGGCTCGGTGCTGGTAACGGTTGGCACCGCGCAAAAGACGATCATGAACCCATTGAAAGAGGGCGCCAAGAAGCTGATCGCCGGCGATGGCAGGGACCCGAAGGTGAGCCTCGGGCCCGTGATTTCGAGCGTTGCCTGCGAGCGCATTCATGAATCAATCGAAAGTGGATTAAAAGAAGGCGCGGAGTTGCTCGTCGATGGACGGCGTCCGAAGGGAGTTCCGGCGGGAGGAAACTTTGTCGGCCCGACCATTCTCAACAACGTGACCCCCGAGATGCGGGTCGCTCGCGAAGAAATTTTTGGGCCAGTGCTCTCGGTGATGCACGTAGATACGCTCGAGCAGGCGATTTCGCTGGTGAATAGCGACCCGCGTGGCAATGGCACGTCAATCTTCACCGAGAACGGTGCGGCCGTGCGCGAATACAGTCGGCGCATCGAAGTCGGAATGGTGGGCGTGAATATCGGCGTGGCCGCGTCGCCCGCCTATTTCCCGTTCTCCGGCTGGAAGGATTCGTTCTTCGGCGATTTGCACGTCCACGGCTGGGATGCGGTCGAATTCTTTACTCGCAAGAAGACCGTGACCTCGCGCTATTTTTCGGCGGGAGAAACAGGTCAATTCTTCGTTGAGCAAGGCGACAAGCACTAGAGCACTTGTCAGGTCAGCTACTCCTTTTGACCGGAGAGTAGAGCAGCCCGCGCTGCGCCGTCTAGTGCTCCGCGCCGCCCCGGCGCATTGGAGAGTGCAGTCTCGAATTCTTTCAGCGCCTGCCCTGGTTTATTCTGCTCCAGCAACAAATCGCCGAGCTGTTCGCGGGCCGGAATAATCGGCCCTGGTGTCACGGGAAGCTTCTCGATAGCGTCTTCCTCATCGGCGGAAGCGCGCATCAACGCCGCAGCTTCCTCCGGTTTCCTGTCGGCCTGGGCTGACCACGCTCTGACTTCGCTCGTCAGAATCCTCACCTGAGTAGCCCAATAATCGCTACCTGACGTGCGCAGTTGCGCTTCGATTTGCTGCAATCTATCCATTTCCGCGCGAGCCTCGGCGGCTCGTCCACCCCGAGAGAGTCCCAGCCCCCGAGCCCAAACCGCAATTGCGACAACATGAGGTGGGGCTCCCTTCGGAGGAACGATGCTGGCAGCGTCGGCCCACTGACCCCTCTCAACCGCGTAGCGAACTGGCATCGCGGTAGAGGCATATTCCATCTTGAAGTCGTCCGTGTTCAGCTTCGGCATGTTCTTAAGTTCCTGAATGACCTGAGCCGCTTCTTTGTCGCGTCCACTCTGCAGATAGGCATACACCAGATAATCCATGGCGTGCAGTTCTTCTCCCATGTCGCCCTGCTGGTGTGCCTCTTCCCTTGCCGCAAGGTTGGAAGCGATGGAGTCTTCCCATAGGCCAAGTCGCGTGAATATGTGCGATGGCATGTGCAATGCATGGGGAGCCGAGGGTGCAATCTGGACGTATGCCTTTGCCGCCCGGAGGCCTTTTGCCGCAAGTTCCGCATTGTCGTAAGCATGGATGAGGTAGTGAGGGATTCCTGGGTGCTGCGGATAGGCACGATCAAGCGGCTCAAGCAGATCGGCCGCCTGTTTCTGCTTCGCATGCGTCTTGTCAGCAGGAGATTCGTTCGCCAAGAGTGCGAGCGCGTAAAACACCTGGGCTTCGACATCTTTCGTGTTCTCTGAAGCGAGATCGCTCATCGCGCGCTCGTAGTTCAACGCCCGCGTGCGGTACGGAACGGTGGCAGCGTCCTGATAGATCAAGCCCAGCGCTTTGATGAACTGGCGCTCGCGTTCGGAGTTCGCCCCCATCTGCTGCGCTCGCTGGATTTCCTTTTGCGCAATCAAAATTGTCGCGTGCAGAATGGGAGGCTCCCAAAGCTGGTGAAAATACGACATGGCCGTTCCCCAATGTGCCATCCCACACCGCGGATCCAGTTCGGCCACGCCCTGAAATGCATTTTCGGCGGCGGTGTAAGCGAAAGAGTGAAGCAGCGCCACGCCTCGGTCGAACTGCTCCTGAGCAGCTGGCGTGCAAGAAATCGGAAACGTTACTTTTCCCAGTTTTTCAGGTGCGGCGTGGCTGGGTGTTTCCTGCGCTGACGAGAACGGGTAGACGAACAGCAGGGCGAGCAAGATTCGCCAGATTCCCCATAGATCAGGCATGCCCTATCTCCATGGGCGCGTAGCGCCTCTGTGACATCCGAATTCTACAATCACGCCGGCGATATGCACTGCGCTAGGGCTGGGAGTACAACGCCCGCTTCAGAAAGTCTCCCGCGCCCGCGCGTCCCAGGAATTTATCCCCTTCCACGACAATACGGCCCCGCGACAGCACGGCGTCAGGCATGCCCGTCACCTCAATGCCCTCAAACATCGAATAATCCACGCGCATGTGGTGCGTGCTTGCGCTGATGGTGTGTTTGCGATTCGGGTCAAAGATTACCAGGTCCGCATCACTGCCCACGGCAATCGTGCCCTTGCGCGGATACAAGCCGAAGAGCTTTGCCGGCGTTGTCGAAACCAGTTCCACAAAGCGGTTCACGCTGAATCGTTCCTGAGCAACGCCACCGGAATAGATGAGGCTCATGCGGTGCTCGACTCCAGGACCACCGTTCGGAATCTTAGTGAAGTCGTCGCGGCCCAGCTCTTTTTGCTCTTTGAAACAGAACGGACAATGATCGGTCGAAACCACCTGCAGATGATCGCGTTTCAATCCGTTCCACAATTTTTCCTGATGCCACTTCTCCCGCAGAGGAGGTGTGAAAACATACTTCGCTCCTTCGAAGCCGGGCGCATCGAAGTTATCGAGCGAAAGATACAGATATTGCGGACACGTCTCGGCGTACACGGGAAGTCCGCGATCGCGTGCTTCACGCACTTTTTCCAGAGCCTCATTGCAACTCAAGTGGACGATGTAAAGCGGCGCTCCGGCCATTTCCGCAAGTGCAATCGCTCGCGAGACAGCCTCCGCTTCCGCCGTCGTCGGGCGGGTCAAGGCGTGATACTTCGGCGCGGTTTTCCCTTCCGCCAGCGCCTGCTGCACAATCACGTCAATCGCGCCTCCGTTTTCGGCGTGCATGCAGACCAGTCCGCCATTCTTCGAGGTCGCGCGCAGAGCTTTGAAAATGCTCGCATCGTCGAGCATAAATACGCCGGGATAAGCCATGAACAACTTGAAGCTGGTGACACCTTCGCGCACCAGGGCGTTCATCTCGTCGAGTTGTGCGCCCGCCAAATCGGTGATGATGCAATGGAACGCATAATCGCAAACCGCCTTGCCGGACGCCTTCTGCATCCAGGTATCAAACGCCGTCCGCAGTGTTTGCCCTTTGTACTGGATTGCGAAATCAATCAAAGTCGTCGTCCCGCCGAAAGCCGCGGCGCGCGTACCGGTCTCGAAATCATCCGCGCTCGTGGTGCCTCCGAACGGCATGTCGAGGTGGGTATGCACATCGATTCCACCGGGAAACACATATTTGCCCGCCGCATCGATGATCTTTCCTGCATTCTCTCGCGGCAGACTTTGCCCGACGGCGGAGACCTTCCCCTGGTTGATCGCGACGTCGCTCGTGTAAGTGTCCGTGGCGGTGGCGACGCGACCGTTAACGATGATGGTGTCAAAGCCCATGGCAGTGTGTTCTCCTCTAACGGCGCAGCACAGATTTTATGCTAAACTCCCGAAACTGCGGTGACGTTATTCGAACTTGTTGATGGAGCGCCGGGCGAGACGTCCGTCGCTCCACTATCGGGACAGAGGGGAAACATGCACTTCGGTATCACCATCAAGCCCGACATGACAGTCGAGCGCATCGTCGGACTCACGCGCCAGGCGGAAGCCTCCGGCTTTGACTATGGCTGGATCTTCGATTCGCACGTCCTCTGGCTCGAACCTTATCCCATGCTCACGCTCATGGCGACCAGCACAAAGAAGATGCGCCTCGGCACCTGCGTTACAAATCCCGCGACTCGAGACATCACGGTAACCTCAAGCCTGTTCGCTACGCTGAATCTGATTTCCGGCGGGCGCATGCAACTAGGCATAGGCCGAGGCGACAGTTCCCGTCGAGTGCTAGGAAAAAAG
Source organism: Terriglobales bacterium (assembly GCA_049520095.1). GTDB lineage: Bacteria > Acidobacteriota > Terriglobia > Terriglobales > Acidobacteriaceae > Acidiflorens. The sequence continues at coordinate 2,235 of JBEKQC010000074.1, read as the reverse complement.
CCGGTCACGGTTGCGGAGTTGGAAGAGGCGGTGAAGGCGTTCCGCGATCTAACGGGCGCGAAGGAGATCGAATACGACGGCCGGCCGGCTCGTCTCACCTGGGCGAACGGAGGCGTTCCGCCCGTGTGGGTTGCGGGATACGGCCCCAAGGTGCTCGACCTCGCCGGCCGAATCGCCGACGGCGTTATCCTGCAGTTCGCCGACCCTGACTTGATCGCGTGGTGCGTAGGTTTCGTCAAGCAGGGCGCCGAGGCCGCAGGGAGAGACCCGAAGAAGATAGAAATCATGGCCGCCGCGCCGGTCTGGGTCTCCGATGACGTAAAGGTCGGCCGCGAACGAGTGCGCTGGTTCCCCGCACTAGTTTCGAATCACGTCGTCGATCTGGTTTCGCGCTACAAGCCCGAGGAACTCCCGCCCGCTCTGACCTCTTATATACGCGACCGCGGACAGTACGATTACCTTCATCATTGCGAAGTCGACAGCAGCAACCGCAACTTCGTGTCGGATGAAGTAACCGACCGCTTCTGCCTGCTCGGTCCCGCCGAGGCGCACATAGAAAAGCTTCGCAGGCTGGCTCGCGCCGGAGTCACGCAGTTCAACATTTATCTGATGTGCGGGGACGAAGAGGACACGCTGGAGAAATACAAGAAGGAAGTCTTGCCGGCATTTCAGAAGTAGATTGCAGATTGTCGGAAGTTACAGGCAGTTGGCATAAATTGCGCCGACAACTGGTTCAGAAACGACGGTGCCAGCCTCATCGACGTTCACCCGCAACCCTAAGAGCGCGGCGTCTGATCCACAGCCCGACGGGGCGCATCCAGTGGTGTAGATCGTTCCTTCCGCCTCGCCCTTGTAAAACGTTACGGGGATACCGTTTTCTGCGAAGAAGCGGATTACAGCATCTTTTTTCGTCCCGATCTTTAGCGTCTCGTGGGCTTCTCTCCTGAGTTTTTCCACTCTCGCGCTGTAGGCGTCTCCCCGCTGCTTACAGGCCGCGCTGTGGTAGCGGTATAAGCAGCCGAGCGAACTGATCAGCAGCACGATAACGAGCCCGAGGGTTGCCACTAGCAGCTTTCGCTTCATACAGCCATCATTATTCCACATGGCGAAACGTCGTTTTCCGTTGTCCATTATCAATTGGCGATAACCCGCCTTTTCACTCACGACACCTCCTCCAGCACTGTTATCCCCGGCTCCCCTTGTAACTTCATCAGCGCGTAATATGCCACAAACGAAACCGCAAAGCCCACGAACCAGGAGTAATCGTATAAGACGCGCAGCGGAGCTACGACCAATCCCACCAGCGCCGTGCCCGCTCCCAACGCCAGCGCGAGCACTGCCAGCCAGTTGAAGCCGCGCGAATATTCATAGACGCCGCCGCGCAGATAGAGGTCGTCGACCACGAGCACGCGCCTGCGAATCACAAAGTAGTCGCAGATCATAATCCCCGCCACCGGCCCAAGAAACGCGGCATAGCCGCCAAGCCACCCGAAAATAAATGTTCCGTAATCTGACAGCAATTTCCAAGGCATCAAAGCGATTCCCATGAAGCAGGTGATCACGCCGCCCGTTCGAAAGCTGATTTTTCGCGGCCACAAGTTAGAAAAGTCGTTGGCCGGCGAAACCACGTTAGCGCCAATATTCACGTTCAACGTCGCCAGCAGAATCGCCAGCAGCGAAATCACCACGGCCACGGGCGAATGAAAACGGCTCAGCAATTGCACCGGATCCCATATCGCAGTTCCATAAATCACCACCGTCGCCGAAGTCACCAGAATTCCAATCAAAGAATAAAGTGTCATGGTGGTCGGCAGGCCGAGTGCTTGCCCAATCACCTGTTGCCGCTGGCTGCGGGCGAAGCGAGTGAAATCCGGAATGTTGAGCGACACGGTGGCCCAGAAACCAACGGTCCCATTGAGCGCAGGAATAAGGAATTTCAAAAAATCGGGAAAGCTGACGAAGCGCGATGGCGACGACAACATCGGCCCAAAGCCGCCCGCCGATTTGTAAGCCCACGCCAGCAGCAAGAGTCCCACGCCCAGCAGAATCGGCGCGCTGATCCCCTGCAAGTGCCGTATGTACTCGATGCCCTTGAGAATCACGAGAAGATTGGCGACCCAGAATGCCATGAAGCAGATAGCAGCGCCGTGCGAAACGCGCGCCCACCCCGGCGCAAGCGTAGTAATCAGAGTGTTGATAGCTTCGCCGCCGATCCAGGTTTGAATGCCGAACCAT
>JBEKQC010000073.1:0-15523 GCA_049520095.1 Terriglobales bacterium | reverse complement strand
ACTGACCGGACTCACTGGCTCGCTCATCATCCATATCGACGCTCAGGGTAAACACACCTGGACCTTCGATTATTCGCTCCCGTAGCCGTCCTCGCGTGGGCGCGCGTCAAGTGTCTGAACCCGCCAAATGACGCACAACAGCCATACCCACCTAGCAACCCGGTACCATGCCTGGCAGACCAAGTTCGCTACCCAATGCAAGGCTTGGTAAACCGAGCTAAATAACTATTCCGACCTCAGAAGAATCCCTAGGTTTCACTGAGAACCGGGAACTGAGAACTGAGAACTGCTGGGTACTGGTTACTGAGTACTGGGTGCTGGGTTCATCCTCAGCACGTCCTCCTGATCCTTATCGTCCCTATTCTTGATGCCCACAGCATCCAGCTGGCGCGCCACGGGCTGCACCACCTGCAGGATCCGCGCCAGCGTTTGCCCTACCGCTTCCTTCTCGCTGTTATCCGCGCCGCGGTGCTCGATTACGCTTTCAAAAAAAGTTTTGGGGCGCGGATAGACTACGATTTTGACGTCGTCGCCTTCGGGAACTCCGGCTGCTTTCTTGGCCAGCTTCAGTGCGGTGTCGTAGCCGCCTAGCTCATCGACTAAGCCGAGGTTCTTCGCGTCCTGGCCGGACCAGATTCGGCCCTTTGCAATCTCCAGCACTTTCTCCTTTGGCAGCTTGCGGCCATCGGCAACCTTACCTGTGAAATCCACATACACGCGGTCGAGCCACGCCTGGAATCGTCCCCACTCCGCGGGCGTGTAATCGTGCGTTCCGGTAAACATCGTTGCATTCTCGCCCTGGTGCACTTCGTCCCACGAAAGTCCGACTTTGTCCCACAAGCCGCTGGTCAGCATTTTTCCACCGAGCACTCCTATCGAAGCGGTGATGGTGCCCGGCTGGGCCACGATTTTGTCGGCCGCCATGGCCACAAAGTATCCGCCGGAGCCCGCCAGATTTCCCATCGAAACAATCACCGGCTTGCCGGCCTGGTGCGCCCGCGCCACCTCCCGCCAGATGGTATCGGAAGCGACGTACGAACCCCCCGGACTATCCACGCGAAACAGGATTGCCTTTACGTCCTTGTCTTCCGCCGCGGCCCGAATCGCGCCTGCCACCGTATCCGAGCCCATATTCTGGGTGCCCTGCACCGGATCGTAATCGCTCTTGCCACGGGTGACGTCGCCGGCGCCGAACACCAGTGCCACCGTCTTCCCGCGATCGTGCGGACGCCCGGCACGGCTCAGGTATTTGTCGAGGTAGAGGATCTCCGCTCCGTCACCCGCCTGGCTCTTTATGTCTTTGTAAACCTCGTCGCGATACTTAACTGCGTCCACCAGCTGCGCTGCGACTGCTTCCTTGCCCAGATACGGCCCAGCGTCCACCACAGCCTGAAACTTCTCCGGCGCAATCTGCCGCGCCTGGCAGATGCCATCTTTCATCTGGTTGAACCATGAAGTCATGATCGCAGTCATCGCTTCTTTGTATGGCCCCGTGTACTTGGTGTCGGTGTAGAAGTTGAGCGCGTTCTTATATTCGTAGCGGTGATCGCCGTGAAAAGTCACGCCCAGCTTGGAGAGCGTCCCTTTGATGAAGGGCGACTCCAGAATGATGCCCGTCAGTCCGACGTCACCCGAGGGCTGCAGATAGATGTGATCAAACGCTGTCGCCAGATAGTAAGCGCCGTTGCCTGGGCCAAACTCGCCAAAAGTTTCCGAGTAGGCGACCGCAAATTTCTTGTGCGCGCGAAATCTTTGGACCGCATCGCGAATTTCCTGGGTTTGCGCCATTCCTATCGGAGCCGCGCCGATTTTGGCAATCATGCCGACGACGCGATCGTCGCTCGCTCCGCGATCGATGGCGTCCACCACGTCGCGCAGCGTTTGTTTTTCGTTCAACATCAACTGCGCTGTTGGCGTGTCGGGTGCGTCCTCCAAAAACGTCTGCTCGAAATTGGCTTCGAGAATCGTCTTGAATGGAACTTTGCCCTTCCAGCCGATCACAGCCACCAGCACGATGACCATCCCGATCAGCCCGAGAGCGCCCAGGATGGCGAGGAAACGAACGATTAGCTTCGACATGGTTTGCTCCTTTTGGTAAGAAAGGAGCAGTCTAACCAAGTCCGAGCATTAGGCGCTAGAGTGGGTCTTCCCTACTGTTGACTTTTAGTATATTAACTAGTAACGAATAAGATCGCATCAACAAGCCAAATCCCGGCGTTCAAAGCTGGAGAGTCATCTGGCGTTCGGATTAGAATACCGATGCCGCGATCCAGTAACCGGGGTACTCGCCGGTTGCTGGTGAAATGGCGCTATAATCGGGTCAGTTTTTCTCCCCCCGCCAGCGAGTATCCATGGACAAAGCCCCTGGGGTTTTAATCGCAAACCAGAGAGCTCCGCGCTCACGGCCCGTACCCCGTCTCAGGCTGCTGATCGAACTGGAACCGCGCCATCGTGTGTTCTTCCGCAATCTGGCAGACCTGCTCTTGTCGCGGCGAGTCCCGCAGATCCCTATCACCTCACGGCCTGCACGGTTCTGGAGCGACGTTTTCGTCCCCTCCGGCGCTCCCTGGTCCTCGGTCATGGAGTCAATGCTATTGCATTTGCTGATAATTATTCTGTTCGTATGGGGCCAATCCAGAGTATGGGTATCGGTAAAACTGTTCCCGCAGCGAGATGCGTTCCACAGGTCTATCACCTACTACCCACCGACTCGGTCCTTTCGAGCAGCCGAGAGCAGAGCGCCGAGCGTTCGGGCGCGGTCGCGAGTGAAGCATGCGCCGGCACGTCAACCAGCACGACAACCGGCACATCAGCCGGCGATGCCAGTGACGCCAGAGCAAAAACCGAGCATCGTCACACCACCTGACATCAAGCAAGCCACGGCCAAGATGCCGAATCTCCTGGGCTCCCATCCGGTTACACCGATGGTCCCACTCTCAGCCACCGCGGGCTCGCAGCGGAACTCGTTGGCGGGACCATCCGGGGTGGTGGCCCCGCAACCGCAGGTCGACCAAGCTACAGCTCGCCGGTGGACGCTGCCTCAATCTTCTGCGGTTGCTCCTGCGCCCGAGCTTGGAGAGCCTTCGGCAGGACGGGCTATGAAGGCGCCCAATACGGGTGGCTTGCGAGTCGTGCCGCCTCCCCCGTCCGTTCAGGGTGCGGGCAAGGCTGCTGGAGATGCACGGTTGGGTTCGATGGCTGGTGCGGGTTCGCAAGTGGTACCGCCGCCTCCTTCGGTTCAGGGCCCCCGCGACTCTGCTGGAGGTGTGAGGTTGGACTCGCTTTCCGACGCGAGGCCAAATGTCGTACTCCCTCCCCCGTCGGTTCAGGCTGCGGGCAAGGCTGCTGGAGATGCACGCTTAGGTTCGATGGCTGGCGCGGGTTCGCAAGTGGTACCACCGCCTCCTTCGGTCCAGGGTTCAGGCGGCCCTGCTGGACGTACAAGGTTGGGCTCGCTTTCCCGTGCGGGTTCGGAAGTCGTGCCGCCCCCTCCATCGCTTGACGGTGCGGGCAACTCTGGCGCGGGTGGACGCTTAGGCTCGTTATCCGGAGATGGCTCACCGATCGTGCAGCCTCCTCCATCAGTTGCGGGAGCGGGTGCCTCTGGCGCGGGTGGACCGGGAAAGCTCTTGGAGCCAATGGATCCCCTGCCGGTCGACGCGTCTTCGCCCGCACCAGCCGGCAACAACGAAGACAAATCTACCGTAGAAGAGTTGCCTCTCGGTTTGCTGGGAGTGGTGTTTGCCGCGCCAGGTACTTCCTTTTTTTCCAATTTTGAAGTCTTCGTCGCCAAGAGACGGGTTGGCAACCAACTGCAACTCATCAAGCTGGTTTATGAATTTCTTCCTTATCAACGGCGGCTGTCAGAATATAATCTCAACAACCTGCCGCCGCGGGTAATCAAACTGCGCGTAACCCCAGATCCGAGCTGTAACGAGTCATTGGGGCAGATAATACAGCCTCACACCGACCCAACTCATCCAGCCACAGAGTACCCAGAACTCCCAGCAGCGTTGCGTTCCCTGGACCTAAACGCAGTGCTGCCTTGTTATCGCACCACCGCAGGCGATTTCCAGAAGGCGATGTCGCGAGCCCAGTGAGGTGACGCTGGAGAATTCTGGGAAGGTTCCCAGTTATCGCAGCGCAGAGGCGCTGTGCCACTCAAGATCAGGTGCACGATCGAGTCCTCTGCGGCCTGCTAGGGCTTGGAGTGACTCTGGGGGGTAGGCGTTGTAATTGCGCCTTCTGCAGCCGACCTTACCAAAGCCGCGTATTTTGCGAATACTCCGGTTTTGTAACGCGGCGCCGGGGCTTTCCATTCCGCCAGGCGCCGCGCAATCTCGGCGTCGGAAATCTCGAGCTCCAGCCTTCGGATCTTGGTATCGATGGTGATGCGGTCGCCTTCGCGAATCGCCGCAATCGGTCCGCCCAGAGCCGCTTCTGGCGCGACGTGGCCGACCATCAGACCGCGGGTTGCGCCGCTGAAGCGTCCGTCGGTGATCAAGGCTACGCTTTCGCCCAAGCCTTCGCCCACAATTGCCGCGGTCACGCTGAGCATTTCGCGCATGCCGGGACCGCCCCTGGGACCCTCATAGCGGATCACTACCACGTCCCCGGCCTTGATTTGCTTGCTGGTTACCGCCTGCATCGCGGCTTCTTCGGAATCGAAGACTCGCGCCGGGCCAGTTTGCGAGCCGCGTTCGTGGCCGCTCATCTTCACTACTCCGCCGCCGGGGGCGAGGTTGCCTTTCAAGATGACGAGGCCGCCCGTCGTCTTCAACGGCTTACTCAACGGAGCGATCACCGTTTGCCCTGCGGTTTCTATCGCTCGGTTCGCTTCTTCGGCAAATGTCTTTCCGGTTACTGTCATCGCCGAACCGTTTGCATGCTTGCCGTCGAGCAGCCTTTTGGCGATCACTGGAATTCCGCCGGCTGCGTCCACGTCTGCCGCTACATACTTTCCGGCGGGCTTCAAATCCGCCAGCAGCGGCGTGCGTTCGCTGACTCTCTGGAAATCGTCGATCTCCAGCGGCAAGCCCATTTCGCGCGAGATGGCTAGCAGATGGAGGACCGCGTTGGTCGAGCCTCCCGTGGTGGCCACCCCCGCTATCGCGTTGTCGAACGCCGCGTGGGTCAAAATATCGCTGGGACGAATGCCTTGCTTCAGAAGATTCATGACGACTTCGCCGCAGCGGAATGCTACCTCGTCCTTGCGCGGATCCATCGCCGGAATGCCGTTGAATCCCATTGGCGAAAGGCCGATCAACTCCATCACTGTGCTCATCGTGTTCGCGGTGTACTGGCCGCCACATGCGCCCGCTCCGGGACAGGCTACGTTTTCGAGCGCCAGCAGATCCGCGTCGCTCATTTTGCCTGCCGCATTCGCGCCTACCGCCTCGAAGACATCCTGAATGGTTACGTCTTTGCCGCGATACTTGCCGGCGGCAATCGTCCCACCGTAAAACACGAGGCCGGGCAGGTTCATGCGCGCTAGCGCCATGGCGGCGGCGGGGATCGTTTTGTCACAGCCCACAATACAGACTGCAGCGTCAAACAGCTGTCCGCGACAGACCAGTTCGATGGAGTCGGCGATCACCTCGCGGCTCACCAGCGACGCTTTCATGCCTTCGGTGCCCATGGTCTCGCCGTCGGAGATGGCGATGGTGTTGAACTCCATCGGTGTGCCGCCCGCTGCGCGGATGCCCTCCTTCACCTTGGCCGAAAGGCGCCGCAGGTGGAAGTTGCACGGCATGGTCTCGATCCAGGTGTTGGCGACTGCGATCAGCGGCTTCGCGAGGTCGTCGTCAGTGAAACCGACGGCTTTGTACATGGCGCGCGCTGGAGCCTGGTCGCGCCCGTCGGTGATGCTACGACTGCGATGTTTGAGGTCCATGATGGTGCGGACAGTTTAGCTGAACGGCGGCAAGTTCTCAGTTCCCAGTTCACGGTTCTCAGTGAAGGCCGGGAGATTTTCTGAGAACTGAGAACTGGGAACTGAGAAATTGCTTCTATGCATTAACCACTTTCGGCGCCGCCGGCTTTGTCTCGGCCGCTTTCTTTTTCTCCGACGGCAGCCACGACATCATCGCTCGCAACTGCTCGCCCACTTTTTCAATCGGATGCTGCTTGGCGGCCTCGCGCAGCTTGGCGAACTTCTTGCCGCCCTTCTTGTTCTCTTCAATCCATTCCTTGGCGAATTTTCCGTTCTGGATTTGCTTCAGCACCTTCTTCATCGCCTTGCGCGTTTCGTCTCCTACGACCATTTCGCCGCGGGTCAGGTCGCCATACTCGGCCGTGTTTGAAATGGAATAGCGCATCCGGCTCAACCCGCCTTCGTAGATAAGGTCGACGATCAGCTTCACCTCGTGCACGCACTCGAAGTAGGCGATCTCGGGAGCGTAACCGGCCGCTACCAGCGTCTCGAAACCTTTCTGCATTAGCGAAGTCAAACCGCCGCAGAGCACGGCTTGCTCGCCGAACAGATCGCTCTCGGTCTCTTCTCTGAAGGTCGTCTGCAGCACACCGGCGCGCGTCGAACCGATGCCGTGCGCATAGCAGAGCGCGTACTCATGCGCGCGTCCGCTGGCATCCTGGTGAATAGCGAGCAACGAGGGCACGCCGCCGCCTTGAGAATACACGCGCCGCAGCAAATGGCCGGGGCTCTTCGGCGCAATCATGACCACGTCCACATCCTTCGGAGGCTTGATGGTCTTGAAGTGAATTGAGAAGCCGTGCGAGAAGCCGAGAATCTTTCCTTTGCGCAGATGGGGCCTGACGGCCGACTCGTAGAAATCGGCCTGGGTCTCGTCGGGGGTGAGAATCTGAATCCAGTCGGCACGCTTGGCGGCTTCGGCCGGAGCGACCACAACCATGCCATCGGCGCGCGCCTGCTTGGCTGATCCACGCTCGGGATCGAGACCGATTATCACGTCGTATCCGCTGTCACGCAGGTTCTGCGCCTGCGCGTGTCCCTGCGAGCCGTAGCCGAACACGGCGATGGTTTTGCCCTGCAGCGCGGAAGGATTGGCATCGTTCTGATAAAAGACTGTGGCCACTGGAGAACTCCTTATCGATGTTAGTCAAATGTATTAGTTAAGAATGTTGGCGAGAATGCTGGATCATGATTGAAAGCAGCAAACCGACCGAACGGTCGGTTTAAGGGATGCTACTCACCTCAACCTCCCGGTGTCAATCTTGGATTACTCGGTGTCTATTCTAGACCAACGTTGGTTCGAGTGAGGGTTCAAAACTCGAGGTAAGATCCAGCGCGCGTTGGGTGTGCGCTACCATTGGTTCCGGTCGCCAATCCTGTAGCTGGGAGCAAGCCTTCTTCAATTCCATGCAGGCTTTCCCACGCGGCCTCAGTTAGAGCCGGATCCGCGCCAACAATGTCACGGATCATTTGCCAGGCGGCGAGGTTGAGCGCGCCCTCCGGTGCGGGCCCCATGGCCAGCGAAACCGAGCACTGCGGGCAGAAACAGATGCGTTGTGCCGAGGATTTTCGGCGCGGCCTCACTCCCACCGTCTGCGCAAACAGGTACACTGCGACCGATTTGTGTCCGGCCTCGAGCTCCCGATTACAACGAAGGCAATACAAGTTGTCCAAACGTCCGGTCTCCGGTGGGTTGGCAATGGTCTTCACGATACTGTCTCCAAGGCGCTGCCGGCGGCACAAGTATGTAGAAGGATTCCTGCCTGCGCCCGAACCAGTGCCGGAACCTGCACCCGAACCCGCGCCAGAACCAGATTTGCTCTAGGCAGAGGTGGATCGCATCGCGCACTCTACTGCCATGGGCTTTGACCGATCCATAAATGATCCATCCGTAAAGTTCCTGCGACTGTCGCGGCTTCCGAAGGAGGTTCCGAAAAAACGTTCGAAAGAACGACAGCAGGTCGCCGCCGTTTGTTATCGCATGGGCAAACGCGGTATCGAATTTCTGCTGGTTCAAACCCGCGGTGGACGCTGGATTTTCCCCAAAGGCGGCGTCGAGTCTGGACTCACGCAAGCCCAATCCGCTGCCGTCGAGGCGATTGAAGAGGCTGGCGTTCATGGCCGGATGGAGGAAATGCCCTTCGTCCGCTACTTCCGCCGCCAGCATGACGCTGCCAATACGAAAAAAAGCACGCGATCTTCTGCCGGGTCCTCCTCCGAGCCAGAGCTTGGCGTCGCTGCCCACCTTTGCGAAGTGACCGGGCTCGAACCGCCGCAGGAAGCGGATCGAAGCCCCACCTGGTTTTCCGCCAAAAACGCGAAGCAATGTCTGCAGAAAGACCGCGCACCGGAATTCGGCGCCGAACTCGCTCGCGTCATTGAGCGTGCTGTGTCGCGAATTCAGCGACTGCACGCAAGCGCACGCACCGGTCCTGATCGCATGTACAGGGAGGGCCTGCAGGAAGTCCAATTTGAGGCTTTTGAGTACGGACGCTTACATGGCGATCTCCGCGAGGCCGTGTTCGCCCGCTACTCTCTCCGTCAGCGGGACGCGCGTTCGTCCGCGGCGATCGACGTCGCCGTGCAAGCTCAGCTGCGAAAGGTCCCACAGATCGGGGCGCCCGAGGAAATCCGCCGGCCGGTTCTGCGACTAAGCGCCGGAACAGGCTCCCCCGCCGATGCAGCCAACAACATCACCGCGATTGACGGTGGACGGATAGCCATCCCGTCAAAGCCCGGCAACTTGCCGTCGAGCAAGCGCAAGGTCCCGGGCAGACCGGTTCGCGGTCGACCGCAGAAGGGCTAGAGCTGGTCCGTCGCCCGTAATCGTCCCCCGGCATTAATCAACTCTCAATGTGGCGGTGGTACACTTCCCAGCCATGCTGGAAGTGAATGGCCTGACGAAAAGCTATGGAAGGCTAACTGCCCTCACCGGCGTCAGTTTTCGGGCCGATCGTGGAGAGACCATCGGCCTGCTCGGACCGAATGGCGCCGGCAAGACGACCACGGTCTCCATCATTGCGGGATTGCTGAGTCCGGATTCCGGCGAAGTTTTGATCGAAGGCAAGCAGGTACGGAGCGACACCGACCCGGTCAAGCTGAAGATCGGCCTCGTACCGCAGGACATGGCGCTCTATGACCAGCTCACCGCCCGCGACAACCTGACCTTTTTTGCGGCGCTTTACTCGCTCGCTGGTGCGAAAGCAAAGCAGGCGATCGACGACGCTCTGAATCTGGTCGCATTATCGGACCGCGCCGGCGACAAAGTGAAAACGTTCAGCGGGGGCATGAAACGGCGCCTGAACCTGGCCGCGGCCCTGCTTCACGATCCGCAGATCCTTCTGCTCGATGAGCCCACGGTCGGGGTCGATCCGCAAAGCCGTAACGCCATTTTTGACAATCTCGAGACGCTGAAGAAGCGAGGCAAAACCCTCATCTACACGACGCACTATATGGAAGAAGCTGAGCGCCTCTGCGACCGGATCGTGATCGTCGATCACGGGAAGATGATTGCCAACGACACGTTGCAGGGACTGCACAAGCTGTTGCCGGTCACCAACGTCATTGCCATCGAACTCGACCATGCGGATGGTTTCAAGCCGGAGCAGATGCTGACGCTGGCGGAGGTGAAGTCGGCTGAGTTGGAACAAGGGACACTCCGGGTTGGAGTCCACGACCTGACGCGCGGCGCGCCCGTTATTCTTCGCTGGCTGGCCGAGAACGGCCATTCTTACAATCATGTCTCCAGCGAGCAGCCGAATCTTGAGACCGTTTTTCTCGCTCTCACGGGAAGGAGCCTTCGAGACTCCAAATGATTCCGTTCCTGGCTTTGGTGCGAAAAGACCTGAGACTGTTCTTCAACGACCGCAAGGCCGTGGTCGTCGGGGTGCTGGTTCCCATCTTGTTGGCTTCGTTCTTCGGCTACCTGTTCGGCGGGCAAGGAGGCAACGCCGAGACCAGCAAGGTGCCGGTGCTGGTGATTGATCAGGACGGCAGCGATATCTCACGCGGCCTCATCGCTCAGCTCGCCGGCGACAAGAACCTTGACGTAAAGCCATCCACGTTGGACGCCGCGCGCGAGGCCGTTCGCAAGGGGAAAGCGACCGTCGCGATCGTCATCCCCAAAGATTTTGGCAGGGACGCCGGACACGCGCTCTTTACCGGCGCGAGCGAGACCGGTGCGAGTAAACCCGAACTCGGCGTGCTCTATGACCCTTCTCACAGCGTGGAACTCGGCATGGTGAAGGGCATCCTTACGGGCGCGGTCATGCAGGCGGTCAGCAAAGAGATGTTCACCGGTAGAAGTGGACGCGAGATCGTCGACGAGTCGATGGCGCGGGTGGAGAACGACGCTCGGCTGCCAGCGGAAGACCGGAAGGCTTTGCGCAATCTGCTGGGCAGCGTGAAGGAATGGAACGAACAACAAGACCGCGAGGGTGCATCCGGTCAAACGGAGTTATCCGGCGGCCTGACCATGCCCTACGAGACCCGCGAGCAAGCGATCACCTCGGGGCTAGACGTCAAGTACAACGGTTACGCCCACTCGTTCGGAGGCATGGCCGTACAGTTCATTCTCTTCATGGGACTCGATGTCGGGATCGCGCTGCTGATGCTTCGACAGAGCGGGCTCTGGCAGCGCCTTCGGGCCGCGCCTCTTTCCCGAACCATGCTGTTGGGCAGCCGGACGGTGAGCGCCTCGCTGATGGCGGGATTTATTCTGTTGGTGCTTTTCAGCTTCGCTCGCGTGGTGTTTGGAGTCCGTATCCTGGGCAGCTTCGCGGGCTTCGTGGGAGTGTGCGCTGCATTCTCGTTGATGACCGCCGCTTTCGGCCTGATGGTCGCCGCCCTGGGCGAGACGGTGGAGGCCACTCGCGGCTACTCCATCATGGCGACGCTCATCATGGTCATGCTCGGCGGCGCTTGGGTGCCAACTTTTGTCTTTCCGGCGTGGCTTAAGAGACTGACAGTGGTCGTTCCGACCCGTTGGGCAATGGATGGGTTGGACGGCATGACCTGGCGCGGCTTGGGATTTTCCTCGGCGATTGCGCCCATCGCTGTATTACTGGCGTTCACGCTGTTGTTCGGGGTGGTCGCGGTGATGCGGTTCCGCTGGGGAACGGATTGATTGAACCATTGAGCCCCAATCCGCGATACCATCTCTGGTGATGCTTCGCGAAGCTGCCATCGAACGCCGCCAGGAACTCCGTCAGGAACCTCGCCAGGAAATCCTGCGCACCGCCGCTCGCCTGTTTCAACAGCGCGGATACGATGCCACTTCCATGAACGATGTCGCTGCCGCCCTCAAGCTCTCCAAGGGCGGCCTCTATCACCATTTCCAGTCGAAGGACGAAATCCTGTTCCATATCATGTCGCACGCCATGGAGATCACCGAGGAGCGCGTCATCAAGGTCGCGCGTCGCATCGAGGGCGTCGAAGAGCGGCTGCGCACGTTAATCCGGCTGCATATTCAAGTTGTGCTCAGCCCTGAAGACCGTGAGATTACGGTCATGCTGCATGAGAACCATCCGCTGCCGCCGGCCCTGCGCCGCAAGATCAACGCACGCAAGAAGGATTACCTCGTCTTCGTCGAGAATCTTATTGCCGAGGTCCAGCGCAAGCGTAATTCCCCGTCGTCGGTCACGCCGCGCGCGGCGGCCTTCGCCCTGGTCGGCATGATCAACTGGATCTATCAGTGGTACAAGCCCGACGGCCCGCTGACCGGAGACGCGCTAGTGCAGCAGTACACGGATATTTTCTTTCACGGAGCTGTCGGCTAAGAGAGTTCTCAGTGTCTGGTTCTCAGCAGGCTTACATGAATCATTTCTTCCACATTGACGAACTCTCCCGCCAGCGGAGCGAAAAAGGCAAGTCCTATCTCGAATTTATTCGCGTCCCCGCTATGAGCACTGGCGTCTACGTGCTGCCGAAAGGCGCCACCGATCCCCAGAAGCCGCACCGGGAAGACGAGATGTACTATGTCATCCGGGGACGTGCCCGGATGCAAATCGGCTCCGAGCAGGCCGAGGTACGGCCCGGTTCGCTAATTTTCGTCGAGGCTGAACGGGAGCATCGCTTCTACGACATCCAGGAAGATCTCGAACTCCTGGTTTTCTTCGCCCCCGCCGAACAAGAGTGAAATGCAAATGGAGCGACGGGCGCCTCGCCCGTCCAGCACAAAATCCAGCGCCATTTTTTTACCTATTGTTGACAACTGCAAAAGGGTAAACTGCTACGCTGCTACTCTCGTAGGGAGTCAGTTCCCGCGCCCATGGCTGCAAAGCGAGGTATAACTATGAAGCACTTGATCAAGACTGTCACGTTTCAACTGATTTCTTCCGCGATTTGGATCGCCGCCTGCGCCGCCATGCTGGCGCCGAAGGCATCCGCTCAAACCGGCGCTTGGCTGACGCACTCGCATGACGAGCAGCACACCGCGCTTTCGACCGTCCAGTCGCAAGCGCTCGACACGATTCATTGGCATGTGCCCGTAGACCTGCATCCGCCGCAGGGCACCATTTACATCCACTACGGCTCCCCGTTGGTCACGGCGGCGAATACGGTAATCGTTCCGGTGAAGACGGGTACAGACAGTTTTCGCGTCGAGGCCCACAACGGCGCGACCGGCAAGCGGATCTGGGCCCAGACCACCGGCTGGCAGGCGCCGGAAGCAGACTTCATCCCCGGACTGGGACCAACCATTTTCGGCAAACAGCTTTTCGTTCCTGACATTGCCGGCCGGGTACTGGTGCGGCAGAATCCCGATCAAGCCAGCGGCGCAGTGACTCGCCTTTACTTCTACGGCGTAAAGAATTACCGGAAGAATCCCACGGCGTACGAGCAGAACGTGCAGATCGACACGCCGCTCACCACCGACGCAAAGGGCAACCTCTACTTCGGATTCCTGGCGATTGGCGCCACCCCGATCAACCTGCAAAGCGGCCTGGCGCGCATTGCTTCCAATGGCACGGGAACGTGGGTTTCAGCGGCAACCGCCAGCGGCGACCCCAGCATTACCGAAGTCGCCATCAGTTGCGCACCCGCGCTCTCGCCCGACGGCAGCCTCTTGTATGTGGCGGTGGACAACGGAAGCTATGGATATCTGCTGGCTTTGAATAGCACAACGCTCGCGCTGGTGAACCGCGTGCTTTTGACTGATCCGGCCTCGGGGTGGGACTCGTGGCTCTACAGCGGCAGCTCCGCTACCCCGACCGTTGGACCCGATGGCGATGTCTACTTCGGAGTACTCGAAAATCCTTTTCCGGAACACAACGACCGGGGCTGGCTGCTGCACTTCAACAGCGATCTGTCGCAGACCAAGATTCCCGGCAGCTTCGGCTGGGACGACACCGCTTCCATCGTTCCTGCTTCGCTGGTCCCGAGTTATACCGGGACTTCGACCTACCTGCTCATGACGAAATACAACAACTATTGCGGAATCGGGACCGGCACTGGACAGAACGAGATCGCGATTCTGGACCCGAATGCTACCGAGCCTGACCCGATCATTCCAAGCACGTTGGTCATGAAAGAAGTCATCACGCATCTGGGTGTAACCCCGGATCCGGGATGTCCCGGGGGATTTAGAGAGTGGTGCATCAACACAGCCGCGGTCGATCCGTTCACGAAGTCGATTCTCGCCAATAGCGAAGACGGCAACCTCTACCGCTGGGACCTGACCTCCAACTCATTTACGCAAGTGATTACACTATCCAGCGGCATCGGCGAAGCGTACACGCCGACGGCGATCGGCGCCGATGGCACGGCCTATGCCATCAACGACGCGATAGTCGATGCCGTCGGGACGACGAAAGGCCAGCCTTCGCAACACTGAAATTCTGACAAGGCCGGGCGGCGGGGACGCCCGGCTCTCCACGTCCGGCTCTCCACGGGTTCACTTCGCCGGCACCCAATACACTTCTTCCTTCAAATTCTCTTTCTTGAAGCCGATTCGCTTGAGGATGCCCTTGCCGTGCTCGACCATCTCCGGATGCCCGCATAGATAGGCGATACTATTTGCCGCGGTGCATCCCCAGTAGTCGGCGTACTTGCGAATCAGTTCGTCCACGCGACCGACCTCGCCTTTCCAGCTCTCGTCCTCCCACGGACGGCTCACGGTGAAGACACAGCGAAACCACGGCGTTTGTTTCGCGAAGTTTTCCAGCTCCTCGCGATAACCGAATTCCCACGACCGGCTCGCGCCGTCCAGCAAGAAGAATTTGTGGTCGCCCGCAAATCTGCCTTCTTTCCAGTCCTTGAACAGCGTTCGCACGTAGCTGACAAAGGGCGCAACTCCGGTTACGGTGCTCACCATCAGGTGGTTGGTGCGTTCCGGTTGGGCGCGGTCGAGTGTGAAGAGGCCCTTCGCAACTTTGCGCACCAAAACTTCATCGCCCAGTTGCATGTCATACAGTGGCGGCGTGGTCTCGCCGTGCGGCACCAGTTCAAAAAAGAATTCCAGTTCCTTTTCGTAGGGAGAAGAAACAATCGAGTAGGGACGCTCCAGTCGCCGTGCGTCGCGTTCAATGCCGAGCGTCGCGTATTGGCCCGGAGTAAAGGTGAACTCCGCCGCTGGGTCAATGCGGATCATCCATAGATCCGGCGCAAAATCTGCGCGCTTCGTAATTCGGGCCCGGTAGTGCTTATCGTCCATGCGATTAGGGATCTCCAAGTCGAATTTGACAACCGACCGGTCGGTTGCCGGTGCTATAGACTACCGTAATTCGCCAGTTTTTTGTGTGGGTTATTTAATAGCGCCGATTAAACGCTAACGCTGCGCTGCCGGAGTTCCTCGGATGTGAGCCCATAAATCGGCGGGGTCGGGATCTCCAGCATGGCCAAATACAAATAGATCTGTCCGCGATGATGGATCTCATGTTCCGTCATCAAGCGCAGCCATTTCCAGATCGTAATCTTCGCCCCATCGGGAGTTGTGCACTTTCCTGTCAGTCCTTCGTCTCCAAGGCGGGAAAGGATCTCAACCGTCTGGCCATGGAGCGTCTCCCGAAAGGTCATTACTGCTTCATAGCCGTCGGCCAGCTCTCGTCCGCAGCCGGCGTATCGGCTGGGCTGCCCCTGAATGGTTTCCGCGAACATGTAGCGTTCGATGGCAGCAATGTGGCGAACCAAATCTCCGAGCGTGAATTTGCCTTCGCGAAACGACCACTCCAGTCTGTCCGGCGGAATGCATTGCGCAACCCGGGTGGTCCGCTGGTGAACCTTGTTGAGATATTCCAGGAACCCATCAATCGTCAGGATTTGCATGGCTTGAGCACCGAACGCACTGTTAGATTCAACCGACGTTGGTGGGACTCGCTGAAATCACAAATTTTCTAGCAGCCCAGCCGAGTGATCCCCAGAAAAAGAACAGCCCGCAAGCCTTCCAGCCTGCGGGCTGCCCGGTGGACTGTTTGGGATTGACTGAGGTGGTCACTCTCGTGGCCCCTCGCTCGTTCCGGTGCCGGGCACAGCCTGTGTCCGGCGGATCAGCCCATACTCACGGATTGTTTGCGAGAGATGTTCCCGATTCCCCCGACCAAAGGTTCCTCGAGAACTCCGCTTAGAGCAACCGCCCTAAGACTCAGCCACCTCACC
>JBEKQC010000072.1:0-17164 GCA_049520095.1 Terriglobales bacterium | reverse complement strand
CAATCCAAGATAGGCGAAGGCTACGCTGCCGCCCAGCGCGGACAGTTGCTCGATCCAGACGAGGTACGTTCCGAACTTGCCGAACTTAAACGAAACCGATCGGGCAAACAGCGGCGTTGATGTCAATCAGAAGACCTGCAGAGCCGGGGCGTTGTTCCTGCCGCGGTGCGGCTTTACGACGATCTCCACATCCTGGTCGAGCGCCACGAGGAAACGCAGAAGGCGCTCCACGGAAAACTGCCGGAACTCACCGCGCAGCATCTTCGATACATCGGGCTGGCGCACTCCAAACAAGCCGGCAGCCTCGACCTGTTTCAGCCCGCGA
Organism: Terriglobales bacterium; assembly: GCA_049520095.1. Lineage (GTDB taxonomy): Bacteria > Acidobacteriota > Terriglobia > Terriglobales > Acidobacteriaceae > Acidiflorens. Next base: position 16,839 of record JBEKQC010000072.1, on the reverse strand, counting down.
GCTTTCATGATCTTGTCGATCTTGAATACAAGCTGCGCCTTGACTAAATGCTCTTCCGCATTCGGCAGGCTGAGATCCTTGAACACGTTGCCGCTTCCGGTTTCGTATCTCTTCGGCTTTAGAGGCGGCCCATTGATCATAGGTAGGCAGTAGTAATATAGTGAAATCACTATATCACGGTTGCGGGGAGAACGCCTTGATACTCCAGCAACAGTGTCGGATTTGTAGGGGTCCTTCGACTACGCGGCTGCTTCGCTTCGCGAAGCGGCCACTTCGCTCAGGATGACATTTCTGATGTACGGCTGCGAGGCAGGTTGGCCGACGCTGGTTTCAGAAGAATTTTGCTAACGGGACCTGCTTCACCGGCGTTACCGCAGCTCTGCAGGCAGTGCACAGGTTGCTTTCCTTGAGGTCGATCCACTCCACGGCGTGGGAAGGGGCCATGGCGCAGGTGTAGTCCTCGCAGTGCGTCAGGTTTAGAGTGTGGCCCAGTTCATGGACCGCTTCCTTGAGCACGCGCTGACGAAATAGTTCTGGGTCGGGTGGAAGGCCATAGAGTTCCTGACGGAGCCGGTGGGCGGAGAGCACGGCGCAAGGGCCACCCATCTGCGCTTCTCCAAAAACGAAGGTTAGAATCGGGATGTAGAGATCCACGGCGACAACTCCCAGGATTCGCCAGGAGTCCGCGGTAAGAAAACTCTGCATGCGCTGCAGAATTTCCGACGAGTGGTACTGCTGCCGCTCTCCGTGGAAGGCAAACTGCGGATCGAGCCGAACAGGAAGCACTTTGCAGGAGACGAGAAAAGTCTCTTCGAGGGCGGGACGCAGATCCTTCAGCAGCCCGTCATCTACATTCCCGATCGGCAACAGTTGCAGCAGCTTCATCGGGCTCGCTCAATGCGTTTCAACCGGAGTGCGCGACCAGCCATACTTCTTCAGCTTGTGATAGAGAGTGACCCGATCGATGTCAAGTATCTCGGCGGCATGGCTCTGATTGCCTCCACACTCCTCCACCACGCGCAGGATGTGGGCGCGTTCCATGTCCTCCAGCTTCTTGCCCGCGCCGTTGGAGACGTTTTGCGGCTTGAAGATGAAGTCCTGTTCTTGCAGTTCCGGCTCGCGGCCGACAACCATGGCGCGCTCCACCGCGTTTTCCAGTTCGCGAACGTTGCCCAGCCAGGGTTGCTGCTGCAATTGGTTCATGGCCGCTGGTGAAACCCGGTTGACGCGTTTGTTCATGGCCAGCGAGAATTTTTGCACGAAGTGGTTTACGAGCACGGGAATGTCGTCCGGTCGTTCGCGGAGCGACGGCAGTTCGATGCGGAAGACGTTGAGCCGGTAGAAAAGGTCGGGACGGAACTTGCCTTCCTCGATCAATTTCTCCAGGTTCTTATTGGTGGCGGCGACGCAGCGGAAGTCCACCTTGATAATCTGGTTGCCGCCCACGCGGGTGATTTCGCGTTCCTGCAGGACGCGCAACAGATCGGTCTGCGTCTTCAGGGTGATGTCGCCAATCTCGTCGAGGAAAACCGTTCCGCCTTCGGCGATTTCGAATTTACCTTTCTTGCGGAACTGCGCGCCGGTGAATGCGCCCTTTTCGTGTCCGAAGAGTTCGCTTTCGAGAAGCGTCTCGGTGAGAGCGCCGCAGTGAATGGCCACCAGCGGATGAAATCTTCGCGGGCTGGCCTGATGGATGGCGCGCGCTACCAATTCCTTTCCGGTGCCGCTTTCGCCCGTGATCAACACGGTAGCGTCGGTGGGGCCAACCGTTTCAATAGCGTCGAAGACCTTGCGCATGGGACCACTCTGGCCGACCATGTCCTCGGGACGCGCGACTTCGGCAACGGTCTCGCGCAGGAGCACGTTCTCCTGAGCCGTTCGTTTATGCGCCAGCGCGTTTTTCACCAGGTGTGCGATGTCGTCCGGATCGAGCGGTTTGGTCACGTAGTCATAGGCGCCGTTCTTCAGCGCGGCGACTGCGGTGTCGACCGAGGCATAACCGGTCATGATGATGACAATGAGCTCGGGATCGACTTCGTGCATGCGGCGCTGCAGTTCGATTCCGTCGGTGCCGTGCATCTTGATATCCACCAGCGCCACATCCCAGCGTTGTTCGGCCAGTTGAGTAAGTGCGTCGTTGGCGTTTTCTACCGTAGTTACTTCGTAGCCTTCTTCGCGGAACCATTTGCCGAGCGAGTCACGCACGCTCAATTCGTCGTCCACGATCAGCAGTTTTCCCTGTGTGTTCACTTCAATCACCTCACCTTCATCGCGGCATTCTCACCGCCGGTGGCCGCCAGCAAAGTTTCGGGGCCTTGATTGGGCAGGGTCACGGTGAAAGTCGTGCCGCGGCCCAGCTCCGATTCGACTTCGATGCGCCCGTTATGCCGCTCGACAATGCCGCGGCTGATCGCCAAGCCCAGCCCGACTCCACGGCCACTTTCCTTCGTCGTCAGAAAAGGTTCGAAGATATGCGGCAATACGTCGGGAGCGATGCCCGCTCCGTCGTCGCGAACCTTAATCTTGATCTCCGTTCTATCGCTACTCAGCCGAGTCTCGATCCACAACGTTCCGCCTCGGGGCATGGCATCGATTGCATTCATGATTAACGCCAGGAGGACTTGTTCAATCTGCGCCGGATCGCAGTGCACCACCGGCAAATCTTGCGCGAGATTCAGTTGCAGCTCGACTCCGCCCAGCTCAAGTTGATGCCGTACCAGCAGCAGGGAACGGTCAATCACTGCATTCAGGTCGGTAGATTGCACGTTCATGGGCGCGGTTCGCGAAAGAGAGAGCAGGTTCTTGATCAGGTCGCCGCAGCGCCGGCTTTCCGCCGCGATTAATTCCAGACATTGCATTGCTTCGTCGCGTTTTTCACCCTGGGTTTGGCCAGTCCCTACCCATTTGCGCAGCAGTTTGGCATAGGTAAGAATGCCGGAGAGCGGATTGTTGACCTCATGCGCGACCACGGCCGCCATCTTTCCGAGAGACGCCATTTTTTCCACGTGCAGAACGTGATCGTGGGCGCGCTGGAGTTCTTTGGTCTTCTGGTCGACCCGGTCCTCGAGCGTCCTTGCCCAGGTAACGCTTTCTTCATTGGCCGCGCGCAATTGCAGGCTCATGCCGTTGAAGGAGTGAGCCAGGTCACCCACTTCGTCCTGAGATTGCACCTCGATCTGATAGCCGAGCTCACCTTGGGAAAGCCGTTCCGTGCCGTTCTTGAGCGCATGGATGGGTTTAGCGACGACTCGCCACACGAATAACCAGCTCAATATGGCCACAATCAACATGGCCCCCGCGGTGTAATACAACATGCGGGCGCTGCTGACCTTAAGTTGCGCGTCAGCGGTCGCTAGCGAGAGGTTGGTGTCCAGCACGCCCAGAACTTGCTGGCTGGCAGGGTGCGCGTGGCACTCGGCGTTGGAGCAACTGGGTTGATTTTCGATGGGCGTGATAATTCCCAGCACACGTTGCCCGCCGCCGTTGCGATAAATGCGAAAGCGATCGGGACGGTTCAGGCGCGCCAGGGGCTGCGACTGATTGTGGCAGCCATAGCAGGCCTCGGCCGTCTTGTCGAGGACGTGGCTGACTTCCGCTGGATCGGTGGAATAGCTGATCCGCCCTTGCTGGTCAAGGATGCGCACCTTGATCATGCCGGGTTCATCCGCGATAGTTCGGATCGCGTGGTAGAGTCCCTCGCGATCGTTGCGCAGCATGTAATACGTGGCATTGCGGCTGATTACATCGCTGACGCGCTCGGCACTGGCCAGCGTGGCGGTTTCCAGATGCTGGCGATGCAATCGGATATTCAGATATCCGAGAAGCGCGAAGATAACAACCATGACCGCCAACAGGGAACCGATCAGCTTCGCACTAATGCTGCGAGTCAGTCGCTTCCACGCCAGACCGCCGCGAATTGGATCAGTCTCCCGCATGGCCTAATACCGGTGTAGCTACCACAGGCCCGGTTTCGGTTGTGATGAGACGTTCCTTCACTGGAACTCGTACGTCGGGAAAGATAGGCAGGTACCTCACTGCCAATCCGAACAGGGCGAAGCCCGCCGCTACAATCATGAGGGTCACTGAGAATTCCGTCCACTTTGGTATGTAGTGATGCCCGACGTATGTCTCAAAGCCGATCAGAGCAATATTGAGGCGGTTGGTGATGAATCCGAGCACAGTGCAGACGGAGGCCAGATACAAGCCACCGGGAGAGAGCCTGACCTTCTTGAAGCTGAGCAGAGTAATCGGAATCACAAAGGCCAGCGCTAGTTCGAGCCACAGGAAATACGCTTCGTAGCTGGGCTTAATGATCTGTCCCAGCAAGCCGCGATGAAAGTAGTCCTCGAAGCGCAGCAGGGCATTGACCCAGAGAGCAACCAGCAAGGCGCCCCCAAGTTCGACCAAAACCGGGAGCTCAAGGTGACGGCCGAAAGCTTTCGCGCTCTGGGTGGACTCGAAGATCGTCATGGCCAAACCAACCGCAATCGCCGAACCAAAGAAAAGGAAAGGCAGCGCTGGCGTGTACCAGAACGGATGCAGCTTGCTCGGCATAATCAGATAGAGTGATCCGAGCGAACTCTGGTGCAGGGTGGAGAGCAGGATGCCCAAGATGATCAGCACCGGGTAGATCTTCTTAATCCATTTGATTGGAGTCTTCAGATTGAAGCGCTCGAACACGTTGGGAAGGAATTCGAAGAACAGAACGGTGGTGTAGGACATCACGCATATGCCGACCTCGAACATGACCGAGTGCGGGTTCATGTAGATGAGCTGATGCCAGATGTACCAGGGGCGGCCCAAGTCGAATAACAGTCCAACGATGAAAAGCACATAGCCGAGGAACGCTGTCAACACCGCAGGACGCACAACACTGTGCAACCGCTCGACGTTGAACAGGTAGACGGCGCCAACCATGCAAAAACCACCAGCTGCCAGCATGACTCCACACAGGAGGTCGAAGCCGATCCAGAGGCCCCAGGGGAACTGGTCATTCATGTTTGAAACCGCGCCCAAGCCATAAAAAAAGCGAATAAATGTGGAGTACAGGCCCAGGCCCATGATCACAATGAATACCACTCGCCAAAAAGTCAGTTTGAACTTCATCGCTCACGTCCATCCTTTTCTTCGGCTTCAGCAGCAGCGACTTCCTCGCGGCGATGCGAAACCCAATAGATGCCCCCTAATACCAACGTCCACACTGGGATAAAATCTGGAATTCTCTCCATCACTCGCCCGGTATATTCCGGCATTGGGGTATCGCCAACCTTTGCGGACGCGGGATAGCCGTATTCTTCAACGTTCTTGCTGGACAGAATAAAGACCGAAGTTCCGCCAACTTCGTTAAGGCCATAAATGCGAGGTAGATAGGTGGAGGGATTTTGACGGACACGGTCCTGTGCTTCTTTAATAAGGTCGTCGCGCTCCCCGAACTTGGTCGCACCGGTCGGACAGATCTCGGCACATGCCGTCTGCTTGCCAGCGGCTATACGGTCCGGGCACATAATGCACTTGCGAATCCGCGGATTCAGCGCTTGCCATTCGTACTTTGGCTGGGCAAACGCGCAAGCCACCATGCAATAGCGGCAGCCAATACACTTCCAGACGTCGTATACGACTGGGCCCTCTTTTGTCTTATGGAGGGCGCCAACGGGACAAACCGATGCGCAAGCGGGATGCTCACAGTGCATGCAAAGTCGACGCATGAATTTGTCGCCTTTGGTGAGAACAACGGTGTATTTATGTGCCGATTGCACTGACTCGGCGGCTACGGCATCGTCGTAGCGCAGCTTGTTCTGCTGCGCGCATCCAGCTTCACACTGTTTGCAACCGATGCACATGGTTGCGTCATACAGCAGGGCTTTACTCATGGGAATTGCTCCTCGTTGCTCCCAAGCAGGACTTCCGCTCCAGTGGAATGAAGTACGAGGCAAACGTTCGCTGGGGCGGAACAGACTTGGAAACTATCTTGGGAACTGTGCACAACACCTTTGCCGAGCCGAGTGCAAAGGAAGAACCGGGTCCGGAGACATTCGCGCCCGGACCCAGGCGGGCTGTTCCCAGAAGGAAAGAAAACAGGGAAGAAGCTTTCCAGTTGGCTACGGAACGGCCAGGATTCCATTCCGTCCGCCGAATTGAGCGGGACCTCTTCATACCCCCTCATGCCCTCTTCAACCGCCGCCCGACAATCGTTTATGCGATAGCGGCGGTGCGCGAAGAAGAACAGCCAGTACTCCAGCCAATTAGCTACTTCTGCAAAGTACGAATGTAAGCCACAACAGCTTTTGTGTCGTCAGCGGAGAGACCCTTAACCGGGGCCGGATGCTTCGCTGTCTCCGCCACGGCCTTGGTCACGTCGGCGTCGGATTTCTTCTTGGCGTCATCCGAAACTAGGCTTGGAATCTTGGCGGCAGGTTTGCCCGCCCCATCCGGTCCGTGGCACATTGCGCATTTTGCTTTGTATAGAGCGGCTCCGTCCTCAGCCCATGACAGATTTGGAATCAGGATGAATAGGGCCACCGCGATTGTCATTACCAGAACCATCAGCTTTGTCGTCTTCATGTTTTCGCTTTTTCTCCTTGTGGAATTTTGCAACCCGATGAAATTAGCGGTTCTTCTCGCAGCGGTGCATATGTTGCGAAAGTAACCACCGATACAACCTCCAAGAAACTGGATGTAACAGAACTCAGCAGCTCCATTGCTGCCTAGCTGAGAGTTTCAACGCTTGGGGGGAATAGGCGCAGTGATCCAGGTCACCCTAAGCGGTGACTCTGGCCGCACGGTAACGTGCTCAAAACAACTGGCTTGATAAACTCTGGGTTGCGTCAATAAGGGTCACATCGATAGGTGACTGTGATCACAGCGTCGCACGCCATCAGGAGAGAAACTCCATGGTAGTAGCGAGGTGCAGCTATGCCGATACTGTTGATGGCTCTGCTCGCATTGTTGGTATTTGGCCTTATTGGGGTTCTGCTGACAGCCGCGGTAGTTTTGGAGAATTCAAAGCGCGCACGTATAGCCAAAAGCGACGCCGCGCGCCCTGGAGCCTCCGGCGCTGTCCCCTCTCTTAATCCAAAACTTAGATAGGCGGGCGTGACGACGCACGTCGTTGACACGGAACCCGTCCGCAAAGGAGAAATCGCATGAGCACGCTTGTGCTCGATAAGGATAAGAAGGCCGACCTGGCTGGACCGGGAATCGGCGACTACAAAGAATTGGAAAAAGTTCTGCCGCGGAGTTACCGCTCCTTGCTGCCCCCGAAAGAGACACAGCAAGCCATCTTCCAAGTGAAGCGTTATATCGCGGATAACCTATGCAAAGAACTCAACCTGATGATGGTCGAAGTGCCGCTCATCGTGGACGTGGAGAGCGGGGTGAACGACATGCTGGATCGCGACGGGTCGCGCACGCCGGTTCAGTTCCATATCTCCAACGATCGCGACCTGCATCCCGTCGAGGCGCAGGTCGTGCAAGCCGCGACCAAGTGGAAACGCGCCGCTCTCAAGCAATTCGATTGCAAAGTTGGTGAGGGCATCTGCACTGACATGCGCGCCGTTCGCAAGGACTATTTCCTGGATCACGATCATTCGGCCTACGTCGATCAGTGGGATTGGGAGCGCGCCATTACCGCTGAGCAGCGCAACCTCGAGTTCCTCAAGGCGATTGTCGGCAAAATCTGGAAGGTGATGGTGGGCGCGGAAAAATTTGCGCAATTCCTGTTTCCGCAATTAAAAGACTCGCGCTATCCGGATCTGCCTGAGAAGCTGACCTTCTTGCATGCCGAGGAAATTCTCGACATGTATCCCGACCTGCCGCGCAAGCAGCGTGAGACCGCGGTGCTGCAGAAGTATCCTGCTGTCTTCATTATTGGCATTGGCTGGCCGTTGAAGGACGGCTATCCCCACGAGATGCGCGCCGCCGATTACGACGACTGGGTCACCGATACTCACGATCAAACCGGCAAAGACACACATGGGCTGAATGGCGACATCCTGGTATGGAACTCGGTTACCAAGCGGCGCCATGAACTAACGTCGATGGGCATACGTGTGACGGCCGAGACCCTAAAACAGCAGCTTACTATGTCGAAGCAGCTGGACTTTATGCAATTGCCCTATCACCAGGCGATCCTGAACAACCAGATTCCGCTCTCGATCGGTGGTGGAATCGGGCAATCGCGGACGTTGATGCTATTGCTCCGCAAAGCTCATCTTGGGGAAGTCAGCGTTACGGTGTGGCCGAAGGTGCTGAAGGAGATGTGCGCGGGGAAGAATATTATCGTGCTGGAGTAAGTATTGCCTACCAGAGGGGATAGTTTAACGACATCCCTGCGATTTTGCATTTCTGAACTTTCCGACAGGAGCGATTAGAGCAAGTGGAGGAATATTATGCGCGCAACGTGTGTGCGGACTGCGGTTGTGGGTTTATTGGCTCTGGTGATCTCCGGTTGTGGCGGAGGAATCTCAGTTCCTCCTCCTACACCTAAACCTGCATGCACGCCTGCGTCCCAGCCTGCGTTTGCTTATGTGTTGGATGATTATGCGAACACGGTTTCGATGTACACAGTGAACTCTTGCACTGGGAATCTTACTCCGACGGTACCGGCCACCGTCGCAACCGGAGCCAATAACTTCGGGTCCGAACAGATGGTCGTCGATCCTGCTGGTAGGTTCGCCTATGTAGCGAATCTTATGTCGAACGCGTTTGACCTTGCCACGATCTCGATGTTCACCATCAATTCCAGCACTGGGGTCTTGACCCCGACCGTTCCGGCCACGGTCCCAACTGGATTTTTGCCTCAAGGAATTGGGATCGACCCTGCCGGCAAATTCGTATACACGGCGAATAGTGACGACAATACGGTTTCCATGTTCACTATCAACCAGACCACAGGCGTCCTGACCCCAACCACACCGCCTGCCGTCTCGACTTTGGCTGACGTTTCGACCGGGACTGAATCGAGCCCGCTTGCCGTGATAGTAGATCCTTCAGGCAGGTTCGCCTACGCAGTCAATGAAGATGACGCTACGGTTTCGATGTTTACTATCAACGCCACCACTGGAATCCTCACGCCAATGACACCCGCTACGGTGTTTACAGGGCCCATTCCTTTTGGGATCGCCGTGGATCCCTCCGGTAAGTTCGCTTACGTGCCGAACAATCTCTCCGGAGGAGAGATGACCTATGGTGTTTCGCAATACACCATCGATTCCGTCTCCGGAGTGCTGACCCAGAATACGACGCCCGCTGTCGCGGCCGGCAACGGCCCCACATCGGTGGCGATAGATTCCTCCAGCAAATACGCCTACATTGTAAATCGACAGGACGGCACAGTTTCGATGTTCACCATTGACTCCAGCACTGGGAACTTAAGTCCAAATAACCCAGCCACCATCGCGACCGGAGCGGAACCCTTCCGCATTGTGGTCGATCCTTCGGGCAAGTTTGCCTACGTGGTGAATGAAGGCGGCACGGTTTCGATTTACACCCTCAATAGCGATGGCACTTTGACCGCCGCGGGGATGGTCACAAATAGTGGTACCCCAGTGTCAATGGCGATTACCGGCACCACCCAGTAGCCGGGCGAGAGAAATGGTGGTTTTACACTTCGAGGGGCAGCTTCAATCGCACCGTCGTGCCGGTCAGATGGCTTTTCACCGCTGCAGCCAAACGGCGTATCCCCTCGCGTATCTGCTCCGGAGCGGCATTGGAAAAATTCAATCGCATGTGTCGGCTGCCTTCGCGGCCATCGTTGGCATAAAAGGAATCACCGGCAACAAACGCCACATTCTGCTCGAGCGCTGCCTTGAAAATTGCCTGCATGTCCAGCCCTTCGGGCAGAGTTACCCAGAGGAACAATCCACCCTGAGGATGAGTCCAGGTTACCGCGGGCGGAAAGAATTCTTGCAGCGCCTGAAGCATTACGTCGCGTCGTTCGCGATAGACCTGGCGAATCAACTTCACGTGTTTGTCGAGGAATCCATCGCGCGCGACCTCGTAGGCCACGAACTGCGTGAAGGTCGAAGTGTGCAGGTCGGCGCCCTGCTTCAACTGCGTCAGCTTGCTGATGACCTCGGGAGGGGCGACGATCCATCCCAGTCGCAGCCCTGGAGCCAGCGTCTTCGAAAATGTACTCAGGTAAATGACGTTGCCAATGGAGTAGCCATGGTCGCGGCGCAGGTTTTCGCGGTCGAGCACGACCAAGGAGGGAAGGTGCTCGCCTTCATAGCGCAGCTGGCCGTATGGGTCATCTTCGATAATCGGAATGCCATACCTTTCCGACAGCATCACCAGTTCGTGGCGACGTCCCTCCGACAATGTGGTTCCAGCCGGGTTCTGGAAGTTGGGGAGTACGTACATGAACTTGGGTCCGGAACGCAGAGGCTCCTCCAACAGGTCGGTGCGAAGGCCGTTTTCGTCGATGGGGACGGACACATATTCCGCGCCATACACGTTGAAAGCCTGCAGCGCTCCAAGATAAGTCGGCGCTTCCACTAGCACGCGATCTCCGGCATTGATAAACAGCTTGCCAATCAGGTCGAGCGCCTGTTGCGAGCCGGAAGTGATCAGGACGTTCTCCACTTTCGCCTTGATCCCGTAGCGCGCGATGTTGTTTGCGATCAATTCGCGCAGGGGCCTGTAGCCTTCAGTCTCTCCGTATTGCAAGGCTGAAGCTGCCTGCTCGGTAAGCACCTTTAGACAGGCTTCTTGAAATCGCTGGACGGGGAATACATCTGGGGCGGGCAGGCCTCCGCCAAAGGAGATCATGCCGGGTCTTTGCGTGACCTTCAACAACTCGCGGATGGCAGAACTGGTGATGTTCTTGGTGCGTAGCGCGTAACGGGCGGTCCAGGCAGTTGACATTGCAAGCCCCCTTTAACATCCAAATGTTTGATGAGAGTTACCGGTCATCCGATGCTCGGGATGGAAGTTCATAAATCCCTAAGCGAAGCCGTCAGGTTGGCTTACCGCGCCAATGTGCGCCTGCTCATCGATAAACAGTCGGCCGGCGGTGAGCGCTTTGCGGTCAATTTCCAGCAGATCGAGTTTTTTCACCTTGTCTTCGAGCACGCTCAATGCAGTTCCCGGAGCCAGACACTCGGTCTCTTCCAGCAGCGCACCCATCATTACAATGTTGGTTGCCTTGGTCGAACCGAGCTTGTCGGCGATCTCCGCCGCCGGAATCGGGACTACCTGCAGTTCCGGCGCATAGAAGTCGGCGGGAAGACTTTCCCCATTGTAAAGAACGACTCCGCCGCTCACGACTTCGTGGGCAAACTTCCGCAGCGAGAACTCATTCATGGCCACGAGCACATCCGGATGCGAGACCAGAGGAGACCCGATCCGGTCTTTCGACAAGCACACATGACAGTGCGCGCTGCCCGAACGCATCTCCGGACCATACGACGGCAGCCAACTCACTTCCAGTCCTTCACGCATGCCCATTTCGATGAGGAGCTGCCCCAACAGCAGCACGCCTTGTCCTCCGAAGCCCGCGATTTTAATTTTGACGTCTCGGAAGCGATGGGCATGGTTTGCGGTGGAAGCCTCGTGTGCCGAGGCTTTCGGTGTGATTTCAGGAGGAGTGATTCCTAGCACATCCGCCACGGGGCGTTGCGGCGGCTCATTACCTACGGGAATTTCCGGCTTGCGGTCGCGGAAAACGTTCAACGGGAAGGTTGGCGTCAACTTTTCGAGAACCCAGCGCCGCGCTTCAATCGGGTCTTTGCCCCAAATTGTCGGACAGGGCGACAAGATTTCAACAAACGAGAAGCCCACGCCATCGCGCTGGATCTCGAGCGCTTTGCGGATTGCCCGCCGCGCTTTCATGATGTTCTTGTTGTCCGAGAGCGCCACGCGTTCGATGTATGCCGGCGCCTCCAATGTGGCAAGAAGTTCCGCCATGTGGATAGGGAAGCCTTCATTCGACGGCCGTCGGCCCCACGGAGAAGTCGTGCTCTTCTGCCCGACCAAGGTGGTGGGCGCCATTTGCCCGCCCGTCATGCCATAGATTGCGTTGTTCACGAAAAAGACAGTGATCTTCTCGCCACGGTTGGCGGCGTGCACGATCTCAGCGGTGCCGATTGCCGCCAGGTCTCCGTCGCCCTGATAGGAAATAACGATCTTGTCTGGACACGACCGTTTGATGGCCGTCCCCGCAGCCGGCGCGCGGCCGTGCGCGACCTGTACGTTGCCAACATCAAAGTAGTAGTAGGCAAACACCGAGCAACCTACCGGACTCACGAAGATAGTTCTGTCCTGCAGTCCCAGGTCCTGCAACGCTTCGGCAATCAGTTTGTGGGCCACGCCGTGTCCGCAGCCGGGACAGTAGTGGGTCTGGTGCTTCAGCTCTGACTTGCGCTCGAACAGGTCATAGAACACCGACGACCGGGAGTGGACCTGCTCGTATCCGTTGTTGCTCAAGTCGGAGCTGACTCCGCTAGCTTCGGGCTTAACCTCGGGCTTAGCTTCGGCATTAATTTCTGGCTCCACTACGCCGATCACGCTCTCGTTTGCCATTTTCGTTGTCCTCTTCCGACCAGATCGACGTGGAACTGGTCTCAGACCGCCACGGCCATGCGTGTCAACACTTGTTCCTGCAGCTCACGGACCGAGGGCACGTTGCCACCTACCCGGCCGTAAAACTCCACCGGCACCTTGCCGTTCAGCGCCAGGCGCACATCTTCCACCATTTGTCCGTTGCTCAATTCAACGACCAGCACTTTTTGCACCTTAGCCGCCGCTTCCACCAGAGCCTTCGAAGGATAGGGCCACAACGTGATTGGGCGCAGCAGTCCTGCCTTGACGCCTTCCTTGCGCAGCGCTTCGACCGTGGAAAGCAACACTCGGGACACGATGCCGTATCCAACCAACAGCACCTCGGCGTCTTCGGTGCGGCAGAGTTCGCAGCGCGGCTCGGCTTCTTGCGCGCGGATGTACTTGGCTTCCATTCTGCGCTGGTGTTCTTCCAATTCATCGGTTTCGAGATAAATCGAGCTGATAAAGTTGGCGCGCGTTTCTGGCGTTCCCTTTACCGCCCACGGCTTCTCGGGCAGCTGAATCTCACGATCCTCAAGATCCAACGGTTCCATCATTTGCCCCACGAAGCCGTCGGTCAGCACGACTGCCGGATTGCGGTATTTGTCCGCGAGTTCGAAGGCCAGCATGGTGAGATCGGCCATCTCCTGCACCGATGCGGGAGCCAGCACGATATTGCGGTAGTTGCCATGGCCGCCGCCTTTCACCATGGCGAAATAGTCGCTTTGTTCCGGAGCGATGTTGCCGAGCCCAGGTCCGCCGCGCATTACATCCACGATCACGCAGGGAAGTTCGGAGCCAGCGAGATAGGACATGCCTTCCTGCATCAGGCTGAGGCCGGGGCCGGAGGATCCAGACATCACGCGGACCCCAGCCGCTGCTGCTCCATAGACCATATTGATGGCGGCGACTTCGCTCTCCGCTTGGATAAAAGTTCCGCCGACCTGCGGGAAGTAGAGCGAGGCGGCCTCGGCGATCTCGCTGGCTGGAGTAATGGGATATCCGTAATAGGCGCGACACCCGGCCAGGATCGCACCCTTTACCACCGCCACGTTTCCTTTACAGAGCTGCCGCATATTCGCCTCCCTGTACCGGCGCCGCTACCTTTGCTTTTGCCTTTATGCGGTAGACCGTGATCGCGCCTGGTTCCGGACAGCAATAAAAGCAGATTCCGCAACCAGTGCAGTCGTGCCCGGTGTAGTGCGCTGGATGGGCGCCGTAGGCATTCAACTCCGTCCCCAATTCCAGGCACTTGGGAGGACAGGATTCCACGCATAGCCCGCATCCCTTGCATTCCTCGACATCAACTGTGACCTTACCGCGCGCTTGGCCTGCCATGATTACCCTCGCTGTCGTTCACCTCGTTACCACTCCCCATCTAACCGCCGGGTAGTGGCTGAATTTGGAAATCAGATCCAGCCGCCACCAAAGGTCGCTGCAGCCACCTGGTTTTCTCGCAGAATTGATAAAGTTCTTCCCGAAACTTGGGATGTGCAATGTTGATCAGCGCCTGCGCCCTTTCCCGGATGGTCTTGCCATGCAGAAACGCTACTCCGTACTCGGTCACCACGTAACGAATCAGCCCGCGCGAAGTAACCACTCCCGCGCCGGGGCTCAGCATGGGAACAATCCGCGAGATCGCGCCATCTTTTGCGGTGGACGAAATGGCGATGATCGGTTTGCCACCCCGGGAGCGCGATGCTCCGCGAATGAAGTCCACTTGTCCCCCAATGCCGCTATAGAACTGGTTTCCGATCGAATCGGAACAAACTTGTCCGGTGAGATCGACCTGCAGCGCCGAGTTGATTGCCACCATCTTGTCATTACGGGCAATTAGTCCGGGATCGTTGGAGTAGGCCGTGGGGTGAAATTCAAAGATCGGATTGTTGTCCACGAAGTCGAACAGCTGCTTGGTGCCAATCGCAAATCCCAGGATGATCTTCCGCGGCTTGAAGTTCTTGCGCGCGCCCGTGAGCACGCCGGCTTCGATCAAAGGAATCACGCCATCGGAAACCAGTTCGCTGTGAACCGCGAGATCCCTGCGATCCATAAGGAAGGGCAGCACCGCATCCGGGATTCCACCGATGCCAGTCTGTAGCACGGCCCCGTCCTCAATTAAACCCGCGACGTTGCGGGCGATAGCCTTATGCATTTCGGTGATATGCGGCCGCTTCATTTCGCACAGTGGCCGGGAGGAATCCACAACGGCGTCAAGCTCGGTCACATGGATAAAGCTGTCTCCAAAGGTGCGCGGCATTTGATCGTTGATCTGCGCCACCACGTAGCGGGCACACTTGGCGGCGGTCAGCGATGTATCCACACCCACACCGAAGCTGCAGAAGCCGTGGGAATCCGGCGGAGAGAGTTGCAGCAGGGCCACATGAATCGGCATGGCGCCGCTCTCGAATAGTCCTTCAATCTCACTCAGGTAGATCGGTGTGTAGTCGGCCCGGCCCTCGTTGATGGCCTCGCGCACATTGGGGCCGATAAACATGGCGTTATGCCGGAAGTGCCCGGCCATTTCTGGAGCCACATAAGGCGCCGGTCCCATGGTCAGCATGTGGACGACTTCCACGTCCTCTACAAATGGGCCCCGGCGCATCAGCGCCTCTACCAGGGTTTCAGGTTCGGCGCAACCCGGCTGAATGTAGACACGCATTCCCGATTGCACACAGCGCAACGCCTCGTCCGGCGTCCGCAGTTTATTCTTGTAATCAAGTTCCCAGGACATCCGTCTTCCCCATAGTGCGAACCCAAGGTGCTCGGCTTCCCGTCGGATGCCGCACCGGACGCACTCCCCAGCGCGAAACCCCGTGTTTACGGCCGTCGCGCACCTCGTCAGTTTCGATTAGAAGCCATTTGCCCCGTTGCGGCGGTGATCTGACGCATGCGCTATAGTGAGGCACGTCACACTCGTACCATTACTGCTAAGTCATTACCAGTCTATCTCTTACCACGAGAGCCTTACCATTCGCCTGAGGTTGTCAAATATTCATCGATCGACTTCGCGGCGCGCCGTCCAGCTCCCATGGCTAAAATCACGGTCGCACTCCCGGTGACGATGTCGCCGCCGGCGAAAAGGCCCTTGCGCGACGTTCTCTGCGTGGTCTGGTCGGCCTGGATGTAACCCCACTTGTTGGTAGCCAGGCCAGGCGTGGTGCTTTGGACAATCGGATTGGCACTGGTCCCGATCGCGATGACCGCCACGGCAAGAGGAATTTCGTATTCGGAGCCTTCAATCGGAACCGGGCGCCGTCTTCCGGAAGCATCCGGTTCGCCCAGGGCCATCTTCTGGCAGCGCGCGCCCGCCAACCACCCCTTGCCGTCGTCGAGGAACTCGAGCGGGGCGGCAAGTACCTGAAATTCGATGCCTTCCTGCTTGGCGTGCTCCACTTCTTCTTTGCGCGCCGGCATCTCAGCCTCGCTGCGGCGATAGAGAATAAACGCTTTGCCCGCCCCCAGCCGTAATGCCGACCGGATCGCATCCAGCGCTGTGTTCCCGCCACCGATCACGGCCACATTCTTGCCGCGGAAATCCAGCATGGGCTCGTCGTACTTGGGGAACTCGTAAGCGTGCATCAGGTTGATGCGCGTCAAGAATTCGTTGGCCGAATAGACGCCATTCAAATGTTCGCCGGGAATGCCCATGAACTGCGGGAGTCCCGCGCCGGTGCCGATAAACACCGCGTCGTAGCCTTCCTCTTCCATCAGCTCGTCGATAGTGACCGTGCGTCCCACGACTACATCCGTTTCAAACACGACGCCCATGGCGCGCATATAGTCAATCTGCTCGCGGATGATTTGCTTGGGCAGGCGGAACTCGGGGATGCCATACACCAGCACGCCGCCCGGCGTGTGTAGCGCCTCGAATACGTGGACTTGGTGTCCCTTCTGGACGAGATCGCCGGCCGCGGTCAGGCCGGAGGGGCCGCTGCCCACGATGGCAACCTTCTTGCCCGTCGGCGGCGCCTTGGGCAGGTTGCTGATATCCAGGTGACCCTGTTCATAGTCGGCCACGAAGCGCTCCAGATACCCAATTCCCAGCGGCTGAACCTTCTTGCCCATCAAACAGCCGCCTTCGCAATGGTCTTCCTGCGGGCACACACGCCCGGTGATGGCCGGCAGCACGTTGTCCTCGCGGATTTTGGCCGCCGCGGCCATGTAGTCGCCAGCCACGATCAACTGCACGAACTCTTTCACCTTGACGCCCACCGGACAATCGATCGTGCATGTTGCTTTGGGGCACTCCAGGCAGCGCTGCGCTTCCTGCCGCGCCAGTTCCTCGGAATAGCCCAGGTTCAC
>JBEKQC010000071.1:0-17670 GCA_049520095.1 Terriglobales bacterium | reverse complement strand
TTTTGGGCACGATCGGCTATATGTCGCCAGAACAGGTGCGCGGAGAAACGGCCGACCATCGCTCTGACATTTTCAGTTTCGGCGCAATTCTGTACGAACTGCTTTCCGGAAAGCGCGCTTTCAAAGGCGAGTCGAGCGTTGAGACCATGAACGCCATTCTGAAGGAAGAGCCAGCTGAATTAACCGAGAGTGGACTGAATGTGAGTCCAGATTTGGAACGAATCATCCGGAGATGCCTGGAGAAGGCACCGGAGCGGCGTTTTCAGTCGGCGAGCGATCTGGCATTTGCTATCGAGGCTCTCTCGGGGACTCCCAGCAGTAGGATCGCGCAACCGGCGGTCCCATCACTTTCTATATTTCGGCGTCGAGCTACCTGGATCGCGGTAGCGTCAGTCCTCGCCGTAGCAGTCATTGCCTTCATCACCGGCGGCAAATTTGCGACTAAGCCTTCGCCAGTTTTCAAACAGCTCGCCTTCGGCCCCGGATACGTAAGCTCAGCGCGTTTCATTCCCGGCGGAGCCAACGTTGTGTACGGGGCAGCATGGAACGGCAAACCCATCCAGATTTTTTCTACAAGCCTTGATGGCGTCGAATCGCGCAGCCTCGGCTTGCCTCCCGCCGATGTGCTGGCCACTTCCGCGAGCGGCGACATGGCAATTCTGTTGGGCCGTCACCATTTCTTTCAATGGATGACCATCGGGACTCTGGCCCGTGCTCCCCTGTCTGGTGGAGCTCCCCGGCCCCTGCTGGAAGATGTGTGCGATGCGGATATCAGTGGCGATGGCAAAAACCTCGCAGTGGTGCGGTGCGGCAATGACCAGCAATCACTGGAGTTCCCGATCGGTAAGACGCTGTACCGCACCGCCGGGTGGATCGATCACCCAGCTATCTCTCCCGGCGGAGATGCAGTGGCATTGATTGATCATCCGATTACAGGAGACGATCGCGGATCCATTGTGCTGGTCAATCTCTCCGGCACGAGCGAACGGCTCACTCAGGAGTGGTCCGCGGTGAAGGGACTGGTGTGGTCCCAGAAGACTGACGAGGTGTGGTTCAGTGCCAGCGTCGGCGGAGAACCTGAAGCTTTGTACGCGGTTACACGTTCTCGGCGGCAAAGGGTTGTCCTGACCGCGCCGATGGACCTCTGGATTCGGGACATCAATGCCCAGGGGCAGGTGTTGTTGTTGGCGACTCGTTCCACCAGCGAGATTGCGATTCGCCGTCCGGGATTCACTTCCGACCGAGTACTGGATTTCGGTAGCGGCACGGGCAGTATTGCAGGCCTGTCTGACGACGGCACTTTGATGGCGGTGGCCTACACCGGCGTGGGTTCGGGTACGGACTATCTGACCTACATTGTCCGAACCGACTCTCCGGAACTGGTTCGCCTGGGGGAAGGCGATCCGAGCGGAATTTCGCCGGACGGCAAGTGGGTCGTCTCGTTCCGGCCCTCGTCGCCCGGGAAGATCATCCTGTATCCGACCGGCACTGGCGAACCACGTTATTTTGACGTCGGGCCAATCGTAGACGCGGGCATTTTTGGCTCGTGGACTCGAGACAGTTCACGATTCGCCTTTACCGGTTCCGAGGCTGGAAAGCCGCCCCGCGCATATCTGGTCGATTTGGCTTCGGGCAAGGCCCGGCCAGTTACGCCCGAAGGCTCGTCAGATACCCTGATCACGCCTGACGGTCATTTTGTGCTGGCGAGGAATGCTCAAGGGTTTGCGCTCTATCCAGTCGATGGAGGAAGCCCGCAGCTCGTCCAGGGAATCTCGGCGCACGAATACCCCGTGCAGTGGGACGTGTCCGGCACCAAGCTTTACGTCTGGAACCGCAGCTTCCCAGCTCACGTCAGCCTGCTTGACATCCGAAGTGGTCAGCGCAAGCTATGGCTGGAGACCGTCCCCCCAGATCCCGCAGGCCTCCTCTACGCGACGCTGTACATTACACCGGATGGTAAGTCGTATGCCTACCGATATCGACGGGTGCTTAGTACGTTGTACGTGAGTGATGGGCTCCGCTGATGCATTCAGACTGGACAGTGATCTGAGCACGGTCAGCTAGGTCACGACGAAGAGCGGCAGGAAAACTCATGCGGATTTCTCTTCGGAGAGATGACTGTCCACGACCTTGGCCACAGCTTCGCCAAGCTGGCGCCCCCAGCTGCTACTCACAAGTTCTCGAGCACTAGCCTAAGGTAGTTCCAGAAGCTCTCCACAGACGATATCTGCACTCGCTCGTTCGGGCTGTGAGGATCTACGATCGTCGGACCGAAAGACACCATCTGCATTCCGGGATATTTCTCGCCAATGACGCCACACTCTAAGCCAGCGTGCATGGCGATCAGCTTTGCCGGTTCGCCGAAGAGTTTCTTGTGTACCTCCTGGAGCTTATGCACGATGTCGCTGTTGGGCTCCGGTTTCCAGCCCGGGTATTTGCCTCCGTGCGCCACTTCGAACCCCGCCAGCCCGCATACCGTCGCAACCATGCGGGCGGCAGCCAACATGCTGCTCTCGATCGCGCTCCGCTGACTCGTAACAATCTCCACTACATCCCCCTTTGTACTGACAGTCGCCAGATTCGTGGACGTCTGGACCAAGCCGGCAACGTCGGGGCTCATAGCCAGAACGCCATGATGCAAGCTCGCGAGCAGCGCCACTGTTCGCTTCGCGTCAGTCGCATCCAACACCTTTTCCGCGCGTTCGGCTTTCTCGGCCGTGATCTGCAGTCCGGAATCGAATCCTCCCAAGTCAGCCTTATATCCAGCTTCGGCTGTGGCAACAAGAGATTTCAGTTCACTCTCGCGAGAGGGATCCAGCAGCACCAAGGCCGCAGCTTCGCGCGGGATCGCATTTTGCGCGCTTCCACCGTTGATCTCAACGATTTCGATCGGAAGGCGATCAAGCAAGACCTGAAGGACGCCACCCATGATCCGCAGTGCATTGCCGCGGCCTTGATGGATATCGACACCGGAGTGGCCACCTTTCAGGCCAGACACCTTGATTCGCCAGGCCGACCCTGCACCCGCAGGACGAAGCCCGACTTTACGTCGAGCAGTTGTCTTGACACCACCTGAACAACCGATACAGAGCGTCCCCTTCTCTTCGTTGTCAAGGTTGAGAAAATATTTTGACTTCAGCAAGCCGCCCGGGAATGCCGATGCGCCCGTGAGTCCGGTCTCCTCGTCAATGGTGAAAACGAACTCCAGCGGCCCGTGCGCGATGTCATTGCTCTCCATCACGGCCAGTGCGGCAGCCACGCCAACTCCGTTATCGGAGCCCAGCGTCGTACCATCTGCCTTCAGCCAGTCGCCGTCTCTTACCACTTTGATAGGGTCGGCGTCGAAGTTATGAACTGTGCCCTCGTTCTTCTCACATACCATGTCGAGGTGGCCCTGTAAGAGGGCCATCGGTGCTCCCTCGCGTCCCGGGCGCGCAGGTTTCCGGATCACCAGATTCCCAACATCGTCCTGTACGGATTCCAGACCCAGCTTTGTGGCCAGCGCCCGGACATAGTCCCGCGCTGCAGCCTCCTTTGTGGAAGCACGGGGGATAGCCGCCAATCTGTCAAAATGCTTCCATATCGGTTCAGGTTCCAGGTTCGTAAGTGCAGGTATCATGACACGCTCCGTAGGATCAAAAGCTACCGGCTATCGTACAGCGCTGACGCAATGCTGGGTACCCGCTTAAGCGAGCGCGGCGGAGGAAAACCCAAAGTCCTTTCCTATCCGGTTTTGGGCAAACCTGTGGAGGCGCGCTGCGCAGTGCCTTTGCTCACCCCTAGCTCAGCCTCGATTTGCGACCACGAGTTCCCATGGGCGCGAAGAGCGGCAACCCGTGAGGCGTCCACAATGACTCGCGGACGGCCCAGACGTTTGCCTTTTGCTCGCGCGTTGCGAATGCCCGCACGGACACGCCCCTGAGAGGCCCGCTCTAACTCAGCCATGGCGCCGATGATCTGAAACATCGGACGGCCAGACGGCGTGCTAGGTCCAGGTTGTCCCTCAGGCTGATGAAGGCGACTCCAAACGCTGGAGTTCAGCTAGTACGTTGAGTAGGACCATGGTTTTCCGCTCTTCTCTTTCGTGGCCAGTCTGAGCCTCCCACATCCGAGCTGAAGGCTCCCGGATTACTTCCGCATTGCCGACCAACCGGGCGTTAGTCGCACCCGAAGCTTTGCCCTTTCTGTATTTACGATTCCTATGCAGACACGCCGCTGGAGGAATCTGCAATACGTTTCACCAGCAATATGGTAAGTCCGATGACATCCGTGGCGATCGAGTTCGAACGTCGAAAAACACATACGAGATTCCTGTTCCACGAGATTCACCTGCTCTGTGTCGTCCAACACTCTCACGCTGCCCCGATGGCCCGGATATCGGCTCGCGGACTTATTTCAAACCCAGCTCGCCATTGTACTGTTGCGTAATCCCGTAACACTCACAGGCGAAGTCTTCAAGTTTCTTGCGGTTCGCGATTTTCACCGCGCCACGGGTGTATTCGATGAGCTTCGTCTTCTGCAAAACACCGGCTGCCAGGCTCACGCTAGGCCTATCTGTCCCTAGCATCGTTGCGAGAAAATCATGGGTGATGGGCAGCGACTCCGAATCCACTCTGTCCTGAGTCATTAGCAACCACCGTGCAAGGCGCTGCTTAATATCGTGCAGCCGATTACAGGCGGCGGTTTGTGCAACCTGCATTCCCTGGACTACTGCATAGCGGCTCAACATCAATTGCAGGTGTGGAGTGGATTCCAAAGTGTTTTGCAAAGCTGCGACCTTTACCCGAAATCCATCGCCCGTGATTTGTACTACCGCTTGAAGCGGGCTCCTGCTCAGTCCAACTGCCGCCGGCGTTCCTGTAAAGCCCTCGTTGCCAACGATGCCAGCTTCGGCGGTCTTTCCATCTTTCATTACGACCACCAGAGAAATCAACCCTCGATTCGGGAAATACGCAAATTCCAGCTTTCCGCCGCCCTCGTGAACGACTAAATGGTTAGGCAAGCTGACGTACTCAAGATGCGGACGAAGGGAGCTGTAGTCACTATCGGACATCGATAGAAGTATCAGGTTGCAGACTGGCTTCCCTTCGGTGTTCGTCCGCTCGCCAGATTGCACCACTTGGAGGCCTTTGCTTTCCACAAACCGTCCTTAACAGACTAGGATCAGAACCGAAAACCCGCGCAGATGCGCGAATGAACTCCCCTGCCGTGCTTTGCGTAACAGGGTAGGATTCCTCGGAGGGCATGGTGAGCCCCCTCTCGGAGACATATCAACACTAAGCTGGATACGATCCTGAAACTGAGCAATACTGACCGTCTCCAAGACGCACGAAACCGAACCAACGCTTAAGCGATTCCGCAACGTCAATGCGGCCCCGAAACCGGGTGTGCGCATAAACAAAAATCTTCCACGTATGTAGGACGCCCGACAGACCATCCAGGTTGGCGCCTATAAGATTTGCCCGCCATGAGCCGGAAGCTGGTATGGATTGAGCAACAGCGTTTTCGGGGATTTGGTTGCTCCGAATGTGGCTGGCGGTTCCGACCTTCTGGTCCGCCCGCCGACGCAACTTTCGATGAAATGATGCGCAACTTCGAGTTGCAGCGCGACAAAGAGTTTACATCCCATGTTTGCGCCGATCACCCAAGGGCCAGGATCACAAGGAGCAAGAACGATGAATAATTCAGACTACCCTACGTCCTGGCGCGGAGGTCAAGTTGTTCCTGTTCATTGTGACCACACCGATCACACTCGGTCCGCCCGTTATAGCAAGCAAGATTGGAAAAAGCTTTACCGCGCCGCAGTCCTAGAGTCTGACCGGAGCAAATTGCTGCAGCGGATCGACGATGCAGAGGCGGCGATTCTCAAGCGATCGCGAAGTTCATCAAACCCGCCAGACCACAATGGAAAAGAGCGGGACGCGATCACTCGGGCACTGCGCATCTTGAGCTTGCTGCGCGAGGCTGGACGAGAGCAGTAGCCTCAAGCGATTGGATGCTGGAAAGAGATCAGCCCCCGAGATCACGGAAACAAACTATCTTGCCGGGACGGAGACGGCTTCCTTCGGGATCGGGCTGTGGTTGATGCGCTCTTCGATCCTGGACACGAACTTTGGTGTGAGACCCTTCATCATTTGGCGTATGCCGGGTCCAAACTCGTGGAAGACGTTCATCCCCTCGTCGCTGCCAATGGTCGAACCAAAATTGTTCAATGTCGCCGAAGTGGATCGCGCCCAGTATGGACGGCGAGCAGTAGCGCTAGCGACCGAGGTTAGCAACCCGAGGACATACCGCGTGTTCACCCTCCCCTTTCCGGGGTCGTCACGCGTGACAAAAATGCGCGAAGCTGCGTAGGAAGCCCGGCCCATAAAACCGCTGCTGGTCGAAGCGGAATAGCGCGGGTACTGTGTAAGCGATGGCGGATCCAGGTACTTGCCAAGAAAGGCGCTGGACTTTTCTGGAGTAAACGCCACTTGATAAAGAGTGGTTAAGCTGGGCCGCGGTCCGGGAATGACGTGTCCAGGTTCTGTTTGGCGCATTACGCCCGTGGTGACGCTAACCGCGCCAAATCTCAAAGGCGGGCTTGTTTCATTGACGAACGTGCGAAATCTCTCTGCTTGGGTTGGAGGCTGCACCGACGACGGAGCATCCGGAAGTGATCTCCACGTACCCATCTCCGGGCACTGCACTTCCAATGAGTTTGCGCCGTCTGACTGTAATCCCTGAGGCAAGTCCGCTGAAGGAGGATTCTGGCACAAGGCCCCGCAAGCAGCCAAGAGAAGAAAAGTAACGACCCGAATTGGCGCAATTCGCTTCACCATAACTCGGTCCTGTTAAGGCGGCAAACGACTTATTGGGCTCCCTCGGGGATTCAGCTGGAAGCACAGCTTGACGTTAGCACTCCACGGTCCATTCGTCTGAGCAAGAGTGCTCGTCTCCGGAGGCATGTGGTTTTTGTGGAGCGTCCGATCCACGCTACGCCGGCGGAACTGTAGGGTTCGGTCTCTTGACCGCCTTCCATAGTCTCTTGCTGGTTCGCCTGGAAGCTTCATTCCACTTGATGCCTGCCGAAGGTTTACCTTGTGTAGCCTCGTACCCGGTCTCGTCGCGCTCCTCTGGTCGGACGCCAAGTCTACCGGCCGTCTGCGTATCAAGCTGTCCTGTGACTGGCAGATTCTCAGTTTTCTGAAATCCGCGAATGCTCGCCCGGGTTCGGAGACCGAAGACGCCATCGACCTTCGCTCCGTATTGCCCGTTGTGCTGCAGCGCTTCCTGTATCTTCCTGACATCGTTCCGCGGCACGACCGTCGGC
Organism: Terriglobales bacterium; assembly: GCA_049520095.1. GTDB lineage: Bacteria > Acidobacteriota > Terriglobia > Terriglobales > Acidobacteriaceae > Acidiflorens. Next base: position 10,358 of record JBEKQC010000071.1, on the reverse strand, counting down.
ACCTCTTTGCTGTCGTTGGCTCCCGAAGCGAGCAGAGTCGGGCGTGGTCGGGAGATCCCCGACGTCAGCATTAGGAAGACAATCCCAGCCCACACGGCTTTGCTGGCTAAAAACATTTCTTCTCCTCCATTTGCACACCGGCAGCCAAGGTGAAGACCCGAGTCCGGAGTGATCCTGTGCCTTCGGGGACTCACCACTCAGCCCTGCCGTGGCGAACTGGTTTCTTTTCGAGCAGCCTAGATTGCAGATTCTGTTGATAAAAATGACCGGCAACCGCGTAAGAGCACGCCGCCTGGGCTGGACCGCCTCAAGAGAGAACAGCCGCGGCCTGGTTTGACGGGCAAAAGTGCTCTCTTGAAGGCATCGATAGATTCGCTCATTGTATAGCCGCAATACTGTGCAGAATGGCTCATGTCGTGAGCCCGCAGACACAATCCTTCCCCTCCGCCATTCTTTACGTGATTTGGAACCATCCAAAAAAGCGCACGGTGGGTGTGGTTTTCGGATTTACGCTATCCGGGAAAGCGGTAAAATGTGACTGTCTTTGTTTGCGCAGAAGGAGGTGAGTATGTCTCCTGCTCGCCAACCCAACGGTTCTCCAGGCACAAGGAAAATCGCTCGCCAACCGTCAATCGACCCGACCCTCCAAACAACGCGTAATACCATAGGCCCAGGTCTAGTGGCCAAAAAGAAGCGCGATTTCGATCCCCATGCATTCCTCGCGACCATTGGCGAGGGCAGGAAGTCTTTGCTTTTCCAGAGGAAGCAAGGAATCTTTGCGCAAGGGGATATCGCGGATGCGGTGTTTTATCTCCAGACTGGCAAAGTAAAACTCACCGTAGTCTCGAAGACTGGCAAGGAAGCAACGATCGGTATTTTAAGTGACGGAGATTTCTTCGGCGAAGGTTCGCTCGCCGGCCAATCGCTCCGCATGGGCTCTGCAACCGCCATGACGGATTGCGCTGTTTTGCGCATCGAAAAGAAAGCCATGATGGAAGCGCTTCATCGGGAACACGAATTTTCCGACCTCTTCGTGGCCTATTTGTTGGCGCGCAACATCCGCTACGAAGAAGATCTGGTTGATCAGCTCTTCAATTCGAGCGAAAAAAGGCTGGCCCGGGTCCTTTTGCTGCTCGCTCATTTTGGCAAGGAAGGCAAACCCGAGCCTGTAGTTCCCAAGATCAGCCAGGAGTTGCTGGCCGAAATGATTGGTACAACCCGTTCCCGTGTGAGCTTCTTCATGAATCGGTTCAGGGAATTGGGATTCATTCACTACAATGGCGGCCTGCAAGTCCACAGCTCACTGCTCAATGTGGTATTGCACGACTAGCTTCCCACCGTGCAAACCTGGAGCGCAGATCCGCCGGCGACGGCAAATCACTAGTTCGCTGAATGTAGTCCCGATAGTGGCGACATTTTTCGTCGCCACCAGCACTCCTAGCAAAGTGGCTGTCTTGCAAACGCTTCGAGTTGACGAGGAGCGCTCTCATCCAAGCCAAACCCTTGCCGTTACTTTCCGTTGGAAAACGATCTTACTTCCTGCCCGGCTCCCGGCTCTCTGGCTGCTGTCTCTGCTGCAACTGCTGCGTCTGCTGCTGGTGTCTTGCCTGCAATTGCTGCGTCTGTTGCTGATGGCTCTGTTCCACCTGCTGCCTCTGCGTGTCATTCGCCTTCTGTTTATCCAGCTTCACGTGCTCCTCGTCCTGCTTCTGCTGGAGTTGGTCTCGTTCCTGTTGCTGCTTCGCGGCTTGCTTTTCTTGCTGTTGCTGGTACTTCCTGTCCCGCTTCGGGTTGCCCGTATTGGGCGTGTTCCGAGCCACGGGCGGAAGGTCGCGAGGATGGACGGCCGTGGTGCCTCCGCCGGCGCTGTTCTCTGAACGCCCCTGATTTCCGGCCCGATTGGCTGCAGTATAAGGCGCTCCAGCCTCTTTGGCCGGTACCGCGGCACGGTCATTGAAATCTCCGGGCCGGGGTGTCGCTGCCACGCCTGGCTTGCCCATGTTCGTCGACGCACGTTGCTGCGGGTTGGCTCGGGCCGCCTGCGCGTGTTGCGTTTGAGCCGCCACCGGCGGAATATGCCTGTCACGCGCCGCCGCCTCTTCTCCAGCTGTCGGACGCGCGCTGATTCCACCATTGCCGCCGTTGTAACTGACTCGGCTCTCGTTGTTGTACGTCACGTGAGTGTCGTAAACATTATGAATGTTGGTGACGTTCACGTTGCTCACGGAACGGTTGTAGAAAAAGCGTCCGTTATCCCAACGCCCACCTTCGAAGCCCGAACCGAAGTAGCCGAAGCCATAATTGATCCCGCCGTAGAAACCTACGTTTGGACCCCAGTAACCGTCGTAGAAAACAAATCCGTCGCCGCCCCAACCCCAATAGGCTGGAGTCCACAGGAAACCGATTTCCGGGCCCATCACCCAGGTGCCCGGCACCCAGTAGTAATCGGTGACGTCGTAATCGTAGGCCCAGTAGCCAGGCGTCCAGAGATAACCGTCACCTGGACAAAGAGGCTGCTCATAAACCGGCAGCGGCGGCGGGCCGACCCGGATGGCGACGCCAATTTGCGCGAACGATGCTGCCGAGAGCGACAGCACGACGAACCCGAACAATAACGCGAACGACAGCGTACGAATCAACCGAATATGCATTGTGATTCCTCTGGCCCATCATCCCTCGCTCGCTCGGCGAACCTCTACTGACGCGGGTTGCGTGGATAGCGGCCGATTTTCATACGACACGTACTGCCGACTTTGTCTGCTCACAGAAGTTTCTGAAAGAACTTTCTCATTCCGGAGATGTCGAAATCTGTTCAAAAAAGCTCACTTTCAACGCGTCGCATCAGTTCCTGGGCGTGTGGTCAGAAATGGGCAATTCCAGTGGCATGAAAAAGCTGACCGAAACCGCCACGGTCTCGGTCAGCGGAAATCATGTCTTGATCGCAGATCTAGCTGCAGTGACATCATCTTTTTCATGAATTGTCCTTGTAGGATCTGCGGAACTAACAGGAGAAGACTTCAGATGGGCTGACTTAGCTCAGAGAACCTGAAAGAGAGAGAAGAAGTGCTCGTCTCAAGCGTCATCAGCGCACAGCAGAAAGGGGATAGCTGGTCTACATTGCTTACTTTCGTCGAAGGCGGGATATCTGGTCTCGAGTTTTCAGATCTCAGGAAACCCGGATGCTCTCCTGAGACCTGACACCTGGGACCTTCTCTAGATGATCATGCACCGTCGCCTGAATTTGAGTATTTCTGGGCGCTGATACGCTCCATACGGTCGAGCCTGTGCCGCTTCCGCGGAACCATGTAAGACCAGACAATGTCATTTGGAGAAGGTCGCTCGCCAGGTTTCATGCGCATCCACAAAAAGTGAGCAGTAGTGCACAGACGCAGCCGGCGCGGCCGTGGAATCCTTGCATCGACGCGTAACCGTTCAATCCACGCAGCCCGCAGCAGCAAGGTAGGACCGGGCAACCGAAGGATGGATCCGGCAAGGTGGTGCAAAATGCGCAAAATCCGTTTGCTATTTCTAGTTTTTCTGATACTGGCCATACCGGCCATCTCGTTGGCGCAGTTCGGCGTGTCGATCATGATCGCTCCGCCCGCGCTCCCGGTGTACGAACAACCCATGTGCCCCGACGCCGGTTATTTGTGGACGCCCGGGTACTGGGCCTATGGTGATGAAGGCTACTTCTGGGTGCCGGGTACATGGGTCGAGCCGCCCACCGTTGGCTTCCTCTGGACTCCCGGTTACTGGGGTTGGGGCGGCAATGCCTTCGCCTGGAATGAAGGCTACTGGGGCCAAAGTGTCGGCTTCTACGGTGGCGTCAACTACGGCTTCGGCTACGGTGGTGTCGGCTATGAGGGCGGATATTGGAATAACGGAGCCTTCTTCTACAACCGCTCGGTGAGTAACGTGAACGTCACGAACATCACCAATGTTTACAGCAAGACCGTAATCAACGAAACCGCGGTGAACCACGTCAGCTATAACGGCGGCGAGGGTGGAATTAGCGCTCGACCGACCGCTGCAGAGGAGACTGCGGCGCACGGGCAACACACGCCGCCAACGGCGCTGCAAACCCAGCATGTGCACGCTGCCAGCACCAACCACGCACTCCTGGCGTCCGTGAACCAGGGACGGCCGGCAATCGCTGCAACTGCGAAGCCTGGGGAGTTTAGCGGTTCTGGAGTGGTAGTGGCCAAAGAGGCGGGAGCACCTTACAAGGCTCCCGAGAATAAGACAGCTGAGAGCAAGGCAGCCGAAGACAAGGCCACCGAGAGCAAGGCAGCTGAGAACAAGGCCAGCGAGAACAAGGCAGCGGCGACTCGTTCGACTGAGAACAAGGCAGCAGCGAATAAAGCAGCAGCGACTCGTTCGACTGAGAACAAGGCAGCTGAGAATAAAGCAGCAGGGACTCGCTCGAACGAGAACAGGGCAGCTGAGAATAAAGCAGCAGCGACTCGCTCGAACGAGAATAAGGCAGCTGAGAATAAAGCAGCGGCGACTCGCTCGAACGAGAACAAGGCGGCTGAGAATAAAGCAGCAGCGACTCGCTCGAACGAGAACAGGGCAGCTGAGAATAAAGCAGCAGCGACTCGCTCGAACGAGAACAAGGCAGCTGAGAATAAAGCAGCAGCGACTCGCTCGAACGAGAACAAGGCAGCTGAGAATAAAGCAGCAGCGACTCGCTCGAACGAGAACAAGGCGGCTCACGCCCAGCCTCCAGCCCATGCCCAGCCTGCAGCTCATGCACAGCCTGTAGCTCACGCGCAGCCTGCACCTCATGCGCAGCCGGCAGTTCGTCAACAGGCTGCACCTCGCCCTGCGGCTCGCCCCGAAGGCGCTCCTGAGAAAAAAGGCCCTGGAGGTAAAGAATAGCCTCGTCAGAAGCGAATTGACTGCGACGAATTGCGTCACGTAGCGTGCGGTACAGGAAAGTCGATTAACTCTTAGATTGGTGCGGGTCCACTCCGTGGGCTCGCACCCATTTCCTTTCTGGCGGTACGCAGCTATCGAAGTGATGTCCTGCTGGCGTGGAGATGCGATCCAAACCGCTATCATCGCCCGCATTCTCCACGAGGGCACCAACCCCGCCCTTTCGACCTTTTCTTCACATTGAGCAGTTTTGACCAGTAAGAAAACAGCGGAACGCCTATAAGGAAAGTGGCTCTCCATCAATGCTGGGTTCCCGTTGCGGAACTTGAGGATCGGGGGCGCCGCGCTGGAATGCTGGAATAAGAAATCAAAGCCGCTTCCTTCGGGAGTGACGTTTGAACGTCGTCGCAGGGCAGACGAAAAGGAGTGAAATATGCTTGGAACTATATTGATCGTGATTTTGATCTTGGCACTTCTTGGTGCGCTACCACGGTGGCCGCATAGTCGAGAATGGGGTTATTACCCGACCGGAGGATTGGGACTGATCCTCGTGATCGTTGTCATTCTCCTGGTTCTCGGCCGGATTTGAACATGTACTGCCGGCCCACATCGCCAGGCGCCATAGCCAAAGGTTGGCGCCTGCTTCCTGTGCGTGTGTTGGCACTTCTTCTCGTCGTGCTCATGGGCAGCGGCGCTTTGTTCGCCTACTCCGTTTTGACCCACGAGGAAATCGTAGACCTGCTCTGGACCGACGAGATTCGGCCATTGCTGCTCAAGCGATACCCAGGACTGTCGGAAGATCAGATCAAGGAGGCGCATGCCTATGCATACGGAGGCGCCGTCATCCAGGATCTAGGTTATTACCCATTCGGCAGTAAAGATTTCAGCAACCTGGTGCATTACGTTCGCAGCGGAGATTTTGTTCGCGAGCTGTTGCTCGAAAGCCAGGATGCCAACGAGTATGCCTTCGCTCTGGGGGCCCTGGCACACTATGCGTCGGATATTACCGGGCACGGGATGGCAGTCAATCAGGCGGTGGCCATCGAGTATCCAAAGCTACGAGCGAAATTCGGCAAGACGGTGACGTATGCCGAGGACAAAACGGCACACTTGAAGACCGAGTTCGGCTTCGACATGCTGCAGGTGGCGAAGAATCGTTACGCCTCGCAGCAGTACCACGATTTCATCGGTTTTAAAGTGTCAAAGCCGCTGTTGGAGCGGGCCTTCCCAGTGGTATACGGATTGCAGTTGAAAGATGTGCTTGCTCATGAGGATCTCGCCATCGGCTCCTATCGTTTCTCTGTCAGTCGGCTGATCCCGGAGATGACCCAGGTCGCGCTCCAGACCCACAAGAAAGACATGATGCACGAGCATCCCGACTTCGCGAAACAAAAGTTTCTGTATCGGCTTTCGCGCTCCGATTACGAAAAGGAGTGGGGGAAGGACTACACCAAGCCCGGCGTCGGAACCCGGATCCTCTCAACCCTCTTGCGCTACATGCCGAGAATTGGTCCCTTCAAGGGACTGGGCTTCAAGAACCCGACTCCGCAGACCGAGGACCTGTATTTCAAGAGCATCAATTTGACCGTCGATCAATACCGGGCCTTCCTCCACGCCGTGGGCACTGACACGGTCCTGCTTCCAAATTGTGATCTTGATAGTGGCCAGGCGACCAAGGCCGCGGAGTACTCGCTTGCCGACGACACTTATGCAAAACTGCTGGGGCAGTTATCGAGTCACAAGTTCGACGAGACGACTCCGGAATTGCGCGCCAACATTCTCGACTTTTATTCCGACCTCTCGGTCCCGATCGAGACGAAGAAGGACCACGTTCGCTGGCAAGGCGTGTTGACTGCGCTAGATGAGTTAAAGTCCCTGGCGCCGGTTCCGACAGTGGCGGGCAACGCTGCACAGTGACCCGCTGCGCAACTACTTCACATCAAGAACGCCGCGGTTGTGCGGTCGCCCGCTTCCATGTCCGTAAGCAAATTCAGGAGCATTGAAGACGGCTAATGAATCGGTCCAAGAATCGCTTCAATTGACTCCTCTAACTCTTGAATGCTTGGAAAATCAGTCAAGGAGGGACCATCTTTGGAATTACTACGCAGATCGGAGAATAACGCATGTACATCGGGGGCGCGCTTTTCAAGAGATTCAGTCAGAGCTTTGTTATCCATAGAGAGTTCAAATAGCCGATTCCGCAGGCTGCCGGTTATCTTCGTCAACCTCAAGAGCAGAGCAACGAGCTTCCGCTGATCCGCTTCGAGTGATGTGATTTGACTCTTGCCGTTTTCCAGATCCCGCCCGGATTCATTGGCTAAATCTATCAACTGGTCTTTACTCATCTGCTGTACGTCCATAAAATTGCGCCATCCTTCGGATAGAAGTTTTGACAGTTGCCAAAGTGCCACTCTTACACTCGGCACGTTTTACGCGGGCGTCAACACAGATTCCAGACAGTACCGGGCGGCCTCACGGGCTCTTATCGTTTGCGGCTTTGTTTCTCCATGGCCTCGGCTGCGGAAAGCTTCCGGTCCCGGTGTGGCTCGGTGCGCGGGGCGCCCGTGTGCAGTTCACAAACTTCCCCGATCGCTGCGCCACAGGTGTCACAAGGCACGGATAATATCTGTTTCGGGGTGAGTTCTTTGGTCTTCACTACCATAGAATGCAGCGCTCACAGCAGGAAGTATGTTCAATATTGATCATTCTCAATACATTAGGGAAGCGGCAGGATTCATTTTGGGTCCACCAAAACTTTTTTCAAGATTATGAGCAAAAGTGAACATCTTCGGTGATTTCGATTCTGTCAAAGTATCCAAGAGTGTAGCTCTACACCAGGAGAAGTCATGATGGCACCACCAACCATGATGGCACCACCAATCACGATGGCGCCACCAACCGCGTTGGCCAAGAGAAAGCGCGACTTCGACCCAAAGAGCTTCCTTGCCACTATCGGCGGGGGCAGGAAGGTGGTGGCTTTTGCCAAGAAACAAACAGTCTTCGCCCAGGGAGATGCGGCTGACTCAGTCTTCTACATCCAGGAAGGCAAGGTTCGACTCACGGTCGTATCCAAGGTTGGCAAGGAAGCGACGCTGGGCATATTGAGCGAGGGAGAGTTTTTCGGAGAAGGTGGCCTGGCTGGACAGCCTTTACGCATGGGGTCTGCAACCGCCATGACGGACTGCGAACTTCTATGCATCGACAAGAAAGCCATGATGGAAGCGCTTCATCGGGAACACGAATTTTCCGACATGTTCGTGGCCTATTTGCTGGCACGGAACATCCGCTATGAAGAGGATTTGGTTGACCAACTCTTCAATTCCAGCGAAAAGAGACTGGCTCGGATTTTGCTCTTGCTGGCTCATTTCGGCAAGGAAGGCAAGCCTGAGACGGTAATCCCAAAGATGAGTCAGGAGACCCTCGCCGATATGATCGGAACAACCCGGTCGCGGGTCAGTTTTTTCATGAATAGGTTCAGAAAGTTAGGTTTCGTTGACTATGGCGAGGGTGGACTGGAAGTTCATAGCTCACTTCTAAATATCGTTCTCCACGACTAGCTTCCGCTACCCACTCCCACAAACAAAGCTGCGCGACAGCAATGAGCAAATCGGCCCGCTTCGTCTCTTTTGTTTCCAACATTCGCCACACGGAGGGGAGAACGTTCATGCTGTATTCTCTCCACTCCGGCTGGACGCCGTAAGCACAGATTCACAAAACGATCAATTCTGACCAGTCTTCCGGAGCCTAATGTTTGATACTGGCCACTCACGGGGTTCTGACGCCAGAGGGAAACTTCCTGGCACAAAGTCAGCTCTTGTGGAAATTTGATGCATGGGAGGTTTCGATGAATCTACATCTGCTGGATATGAATCTGGTTGTCCTCGCCGCTGTGGCCATTCTGATCATCGCAGTGCTTGCTTGGCTGTACGTGCGAAAACGCAGGAACACAACCGCAGTCCTTCGCAAGAAATTTGGGCCCGAGTACGATCGCGCCGTCCTCGTACATGGGGCAGGACGAAAAGCAGAAACGAAGTTAGAGGATCGCGAGAAGCGGGTTGAAAAGCTCAACCTTCGCGATCTCGATCCGATCGAGCACGAACGTTTTTCGAAACGGTGGGAGTCCGTACAGTCTCGTTTTGTTGATTCCCCTAAAGGTGCGGTCACAGAAGCCGATGACTTGGTGTCCTCTCTAATGAAAGCTCGTGGCTATCCCGTATCCGATTTCGATCAGCGCGCCGCCGACATTTCTGTCGACCATCCCCGAGTGGTGGAGAACTACCGGTCTGCGCATGAGATTGCGCTGCGGTTGGGGAAAAACGAAGCAACTACCGAAGAGCTGAGAACGGCAATGATTCACTACCGCTCTCTATTTGAGGAGCTCGTGCAGGTGCCGAGTGTCGAAAGAAAAGAAGTGGCGTGATGGCGCGCGGCAACTACGTGCTGGCTATCGAGCAGTGACACGATCGAAATTGACTACGAGTTAGAGAGGAGAAAAGGTGAAACCAAGCACACAAGACCGGACCGAGGGCAAACTCCACGAAGTGAAGGGGAAGGTTAAGGAGGAGGTCGGAAAGGCGACGAACGACCCCGATTTGGAAATTTCAGGGGAAGCGGAAAAGAACGCCGGCAAAGTTCAAAACTGGATCGGTCGCGCTGAAAAAGCTGTCGGAAAATAAAGAAGTATCAACCGCTGGCTCGCAAAACACACAGGAGGAACCCATGTCACAAACCGTAGTGGAGAGAACAGCGGAACATATTGGCGAATCAGCTCGCCGGGCCTCGCGAGCAACCAGTGCGATTGCTGATGCGATCGAGGATGGAGTGGGAGTAGTGAGGCGTGCCGCGAAGCAGGGCGGCGACGCTGCCGAAGAAATCTTGAATGACACAACTCAACGCATTCAGCGACACCTTGTGCTAACTGTTGCGACGACGTTTGCGGTTGGTGTTGCCGCCGGGACATTGATTGGCTGGATGCTGAAACGTAGGTAGAGCCAACGAAGGTAGATCTAAGGAGAACACAAATGATGACGACCAATGAACAGAACAAGTGCGCCCACCTGCCATGCCGCTGCGTGGCGCAACCAGGCGACAAATACTGCAGCCAAGCGTGTAAGGAAGCGGGATCCGACGAAGTCGAGATTGCGTGTCAATGCGACCATGGAACTTGCCCACTTACCGTCTGACCGCGGAGGAACTCGATATGAAGATTCGCCGAATTGTGCTCTTGCTGTTGGTAATCGCGGACCTCGCAGCCCTACCAGTGCTGGCCAAGGCGCAAGCGCTGGTCGATTCGGGAGACTCAGCCAGCGGCGCTGTCAACTTGTCAGTCAGTACGCCGAACCCGCCACCGGATCTGACTTATATACGCCCGCCTGAGACAACGAAGCTCCGCAACTACGCGTTCGACGCGTTCGGCCCCTATCCCATCGTCGGCGCCGGAATCGCTGCTGGCATTAACCAGTTTCAGAATACTCCGCCGG
>JBEKQC010000070.1:0-18692 GCA_049520095.1 Terriglobales bacterium | reverse complement strand
GCGGCCCCCACTGCAACGGAGCGGATAAAGCGGCAGTGCGCCTCGCGCGCCTCAATCGAAAAGTGAAGAAGATGCTGGGGGGCATAGCGGGGTGGAAGTGGGATGGGTTCGAGTTGGAATAATTGGAACAAGAAGTCAGAAGTCAGGAAACTGGCAACTTGGACGGCGGCAAGATTGGAATCCGGGCTTGAGCCTGGATACGTTCAAGTGCCGGTCTAAAGACCAGACAACCATGATGGGGACAGAAACAAGTCAAGCCGAGGACTCCCGGTACGTTCGCCTGCTGAAGCAATTCGGAGAAGCATGGGATGCAGGGGACATTGACGAGCTCATGAGCATGATGACGGACGATTGTGTTTACTGTGCTTCGGTCGGACCCGAGCCAGGAACGACGTATGTGGGCAGGGAAGCAGTTCGAGAGGGGTTTTTAGCGATGTTGGCTTTCGATTCAGGTGGCGTGTCTCGTGCTGGCCGGGTGTTCATTGCAGGCAGCGTTGGTGTCAGCGAGTGGTCTTATCTATTTCGAGCCGGACCCGACGCCGATGGTGAGGTCCGCGGGTGCGACATCTTTGAATTCCGCAGCGGCCGGATTTCCCGTAAGGACGCGTTCAGGAAGTCATTTTCCGGACCCGAGGAGGATGAGGATGGCCGAGAAAGTTGAATTCATGCGTTTGGTAACCATTGCCGTACATGTGAAACACGCCAGAAAGGTCTGCCGGGCGGCACCTGAAGAAGAGATCCAACCGTCAAAAGCCACCAGTTGGTGAAATGAACACAGATGAGACTTCAGACGCAAGCCGTGCATGTCGGCCACGAGGTGGATACGGCCTCCGGCGCCATTGCTAAGCCGATTAACCTGTCCGTCACGTTTAAAAATGACAGCGATGGCAGCTATCCAAGCGGGTACTTCTATTCCAGCAAAGGCAATCCGAATCGCAACGGATTGGAAGCTGCGTTTGCGGCGCTTGAGGCCGGAAGAGTAGCGGTCGCATTCGCCTCTGGGTGTGCGGCCATCACGGCGGTCCTGCGAACGCTAAAGCCAGGGGACCACGTCATCATTCCTGACGATGTCTTCCAAGGCACGGTCCGTATCCTGCGCGAGGTCTTGCCAAAGTGGCAGATCACATACAGTGCCATAGATCTTAGCCGCATGGCGTCAGTGGGGCCCGCCTTCCGACCGAATACGAAACTGGTGTGGATGGAGACGCTGTCGAATCCATTGCTGAAAGTCACGGACCTGAAGGAAGTCTCCGATATTGCGCATAGCCACGGTGCGCTCAGCGTTGTGGACAACAGTTTCGTCACACCTATATTTCAGCAGCCACTTCACGATGGCGTGGACCTGGTCGTCCACGCCACGACCAAATATATCGGCGGGCATGGTGATGTCCTCGGCGGCGTTGTGGTGGCTGCAGAGGCGGGGCCCCGCATTGATGAGATCCGCCAGATCCAGTCGCTCGAAGGCGCTGTGCCTTCTCCCTTCGATTGCTGGCTGATCCACCGCGGCATCCAGACGCTGCCGTGCCGCATGCGCGTGCACGCAGCCAATGCGCTCGCGGTCGCCCAGGCACTCGAGGGGCACAGGTCAGTCGCGGCGGTCCATTATCCCGGGCTGAAGTCCCATCCTCATCACGCGCTCGCGAACCGGCAACTCGTCGGCGGTTACGGCGGGATCGTTTCGGTGCAAGTGCGTGGTGGTCGGGATGTGTCAATCGCGGTTTGCAGGAACGTGAAGATCTTCAAGAACGCCACCAGTTTCGGCGCCATCGAGAGCCTGATCCAGCACCAGGCGTCAAGTCCTACGCACGGTACCGGCACGGGGCTGGCAGAGGACCTGCTTCGCCTCTCGGTCGGGCTTGAACATCAGGACGATCTCATCGAAGATATCAACCAGGCGCTGGCGACCGCGGAGGCTCTGTGACTGTCTATCAGCAGCTGCAGCGGTTGGGGATTAAGCTGCCCGATCTGGCGCCAACGCACGAATTTCTCCCCGTCAATATAATCGGCGATTTTGTGTTTGTTTCCGGGCATGCTCCTTTCGATCACAGAGAATTCCTGTACCGGGGCAAGATCGGCCGCGAGTTGATGTGGAGGCAGGAAAGTGTGCGGCGCAAAGTGCAGTGCTGGGCTGTTTGGCGTCACTTCAGCACGCCCTCTCGTCACTGGATAAGGTCTGCCAGATCGTGAAGCTGAATGGCTATGTGAACTGCACACCAGAATTCCATGACCTGCCACTGATCACCGATGCAGCCTCCACTCTCCTGGTCGGCATCTTCGGCGATTCAGGGCGGCACGCGCGGACGACGGTGGGCGTTTCCAGCCTGCCTGCCGACGTTGCAGTGGAAATCGAGCTCATCGCCAGACTTGAAAGTCGTCAACCTCTTGGCTGAATACCTGGAGCACATCGAAGAACGGTGTTTTTTTCGAGCCGTGGGGTAGTGAACAGGTCTTTGAAGCTCTCCGAAAGCCCGAGGTCGCCAGATTCGTGCTCAGTGAACTGGAAAAGAAGCTGGGCATAGCGGGGTGGAAGTGGGATGGGTTCGAGTTGGAATAAGAAGTCAGAAGTCAGGAAACTGGCAACTTGGACGGCAGCAAGATTGGATTCCGGACTTGAGCCTGGATACGTTCAAGTGCCGGTCTAAAGACCAGACGGCACCGACTTCACAGTCTTTGGGCCGGTGTTTGAAAAAAATGGCGGAGCCATCAGCGATGGCTTGGAGAAACTTAGAAGGGTATGCGAGAAGCCGGATCGTGCTGCGCTGGTACTGACTCTGGGAGGAGTCACGCTGGGAAATGTAGGGCAATGTATCGCTGCGGGCGCAGATGGGATTGCAGCTATTCGGATGTTCCAGGAAAATGATGTTGCAGGAATTGTCCAGCGATTGCGCCGAAGAGCCCTTGTTTGAATTTCCCACTGATCGCTGCAATCTATAGGTGAGGACAATTAAGGAGCCGCACATGCAGGAGACGCCACAACAGTACACTCAGCGCATTCTGGGCCATATCGAGGGTAAAGACCCTTTGAAAGTGCAACGCGAGGCACCAAAGAAACTTGCAGGTCTAATTCGCGGGTTAAGCCGGAAACAGCTCACACGAAAGCCGGCTCCGGGTAAATGGTCAATCAGCGAAATTCTGGCCCACCTGGCGGATACCGAGATCGTGGTTGGTTGGCGGCTGCGTCACATCTTGGGCAACAATGGCGCTCCCATCCAGGCATACGACCAGAATGTCTGGGCTGAAACTTTCGACTACGCCCACCGCGATGCCAAAGAGTCCCTGGAATTCTTTCAGGTGCTGCGTGCCCGCAACTTGGCCATGCTCAAAGCGCTGCCTAAGGAGTTGTGGGAGAACTATGGCATGCATCAGGAGCGAGGCAAGGAATCAATTGCCCATCTTGTCAGGCTGTATGCCGGACACGACCTCAACCATCTGGGGCAGATGGAGAAGATCGTGGAAGGCGGTAGTTAGCAAAATAAGAAACCGATGATGAGATCATGACCGAGATGGTCTCGGTTCTCGGGTTCAGCCGACGTGGCGCACGGATTGAAACTGCTCAACTGGCCGGCACTGCTGAACAAGTAAGTGGTCATTCGCTTTCCTCCAAAGTCGAGGATGTATGCATGTCAAGTTGAAGAAGAAGTCCGTGAAGTGAGCCTTCAGACGAGGGATTCCGTTCTCGTGGGCGTCTAACAAACACGTTGCTCGTTAATCTCGACGGCTCTGGTCGGTTAACGGGCAAACCGGTAGTAACCGCGGCGAACTGAGAATTTTTGGATCCAAGTGGCGAAGTCACGCCGGCTGCGGATTTGATCTGTCAACCATGTGTTTCCTCTAACGCTTACAATTGGAGCGGCTGGAATCGTGCCAGAGCCGGCCGCCGGCGCGTTCCTGGGCCGTTTCGTCAGGACTCTCGTCCTCAGCCTGACTGGCCAGGCTCAGGATCTTCTGCGTTTTCCTGAACCGGTACAAATACCTGGTCCGGTCTTGGCATTGAGAGCAGAATAATGCTCTGAAGGACAAGGCTCGCTATCTGTTCATTGAATGCCGCGGCGTCAACGAGACCGTGGACAAGGTCGTTGCGCAGGTTATAGGCACGCTTATCGATGTAGAGAGTCTTTAGGAAAAGATAGAGATTCTCGTCCAGCGCTTCCTCGATTCGGGGCTCTCGAAAAAAGTCGTTCATGTTCTTGTACTCGAAAAACTTCGGTTGGTTTGGTGCCCGCTTCATCTTGGGCCGCCCAATCAGTCCGAGTAATTCCCTCATCATGTTCTCGACTTGCGGCACAAGAATATGAATCGCTTTCATGTAGTCGCCGCTCTCGTAGGCAGCTAGGGCCTTGTTCAAAAAATTCGCGCCGGTCTTCGCGGAAGAGAGGGGAGCCGACGAGCATCTCATCGATTAGCTGTGAAGCGGAGTACTTGAATTTCTCCCGCGCGGCCCGTACGCCGAGCACCATATAGATCATCTTGGACTGGAGGTCTTTCCCGAAGAGTTCGACAAGGTTGCCCTTGGGATCCTCCTCCGTCGTGCCGACTCCTGACATCGGCAGTCCGCTGCTTCCGTGGAAGCTGCGTGGGATCAAGCGAGAGACCAAGAGGTCTTCGCCTCCGTCCTCAATGATCTTTCGAAGCTTATCCGGGTCCGGCAGGCAGGCATATGCAAGCCTGAACAGGGCGGGGTAAGTGTCCTTCCCAACGTGAACTACGCGCCACGTGTTGCCAGTTTCCGAATTGCCGACGATCCAGAAATGAGCGTCCTCACTCACCACAAGCGCGTTTACAGGGATCTATCCACCTGCACGCGGAATACCCTTCACTCCACCGCAGGTTTCCTCCCTACATACTCCACCACACCACGATCGCGTACAGGCCGCTCCTGATGGTGCATCAGCCGCATTCCTGGGAACATCGACAGGATTTCGCTCCTCTCCAGTGGCCTGATGCTGGTCGGAGCGGCTCCTTCATTGCCATCCCAACTCAAACTGCTCTTGCAAATCAGAAAGCCGCCTGGCTTTAGTGTTGAGAGTACCCTCGAACAGATGTCACGATCGAAGTGGTAGAACATCACGATCAGGTCGAAGCAGGCGGGTTTGAACGGATACTCCTTGGCATCGAGCGCAAACAGGTCCAACGTCAAATCGAGTTGTCGCATTTTCTCATCGAGTTTGCGGATCGCAACCTCGGAGATGTCCACGACGGTGACCCGCCAGTTTCTCTTGGCCAGCCAAAGCGCATGTCGGCCAATCCCGCCACCTAGATCGAAGGCAGTGCCGCCATTGGGAAATAGATCCGCTACAAATCGAGAGAACGCGGATAAGTAAAAGGGGTCTGGCTTCTCAAGGGAGGGGAGGCCTTGTTCGTATTTGAGGTCCCAATCTGAACGCCGTCCATCGAAGGCCATATCTACGCCGCTGTTATCTCTGATAGGCAAAATTGTAGGGGAAACGCTAATTCTCTTGCCGTCCTTCCGTACCTACGGTTTCGAAACAGTTTACGCTGTGCTTTGCGATAAGAAACACCTGACGAGAACTCATCCAATCTGATCAGTCGCCATCGAGATGCAAGTAACCGAGCATATACAGCAGCAGGGTTCCGATCGCAAATGCACTGAGCACGCCCAGTATCCAAAGGCCCTGCCGGTTCGTAAATTCCTCTATGACTTTTCTCCTGCCCTTACCATAGCAATATTTGCCCATAGAAACTCCGCAACCGCAGTGAAGAAGGAGCATGCGTTAAGCAGTAGGGCTCTCGTCTTGAATCGACCAGAGACCTTTTGCACGTCGGGTTAGAAATGGAACCCGAGTTGAGCCGTCAGCGCACGCGGCGTCACATAGTGCGTCCCGCTGAAGGTCGAAAGGAAGTTATACAGCGCGAGTTTGTTGGCCAAGTTGATGGCAGTGAGCGTAAGACTCCATTTGTAGTGGTCGCCTTTGAACAGGTTGTCGTCCCCCACCGAAGCATCAAACAGGTTGCGTGCCGCGATGCGCGGCGGATGGAGATCGTCGTTCTCGGTGTTCGGCGTCGGCACCTTGATGAGCGTGGAGCCAAACCCCGATGCGGGGCAGTTGTAAGGCAGGGGCGCTGTCGGAGTTGCATGCTGGACTCCGCTCGGCAATGTGCAATAGAACCCGGCCTCCGCCTCTTGATCGGCAGAAAGGGGCACTTGGCCCACGTTGGCAGCCATCAGGCTCACGTTCTGCACGCCGCCTATAGTGACTGATTGTGGGCAGTTGTTGCCGGGGTTTACGCCGTAGCATGGCGTTGCGCCCGCCACCAGTCCGCTGTCATACCTCCAGTTGAAGCCAAACCATGGGCCACGCTTCCAGGGCTGATATTGCAGGTGCGTTGTCTGATTGAAATGCTCGTCGTGGTCGATACGGAACGGCCCCACTGGGATAGGAGTCGACCCGGCTCCACCGATCTGGGGAGTGAAGAACCGGGCCGCCACGCTGGAGAAGACCATAAGCGCCGAAAAGCCGTGGAAGTTCGGCACGCTCACGCGGCCCGCGTATCCGGGAATTTTCGAATTGTGCCATTCAATAGGGAACGTGATCGGCGTGTTGCCGAGCACACTGAAATCATAGCCATTGTGCGTGTACTTCGTGATGTACTCGCCGGAAAACACCAGGTACCGCCCGAAAGCCTGCTCCAGGCCAGCGTGGAATTCATTGCGAAAGCCCGGACTCAACGGATTCGCTGCCAGCCCGGTGGCGGGATTGCATGCGAGAAGCGGGTTCAGGACAGCATTGGCGCATCCGATGCTCGAAAGCACCAGATTTTCATTAAAGGGAGATTCCAAGGTGCGAGCGTACGAAACCCGGAGGATCGTATTGGTTTTCTTGAAGTTGTAAGCGATCCCAAGACGAGGCTCGGCTTGCCGCGCGATGGTGATCCCATTGTAGAGATCGCCGCGCAAGCCGAAGTTCAAAGACCAGTTTCCCACCGTGATCGCGTCGCGAACATAGAGAGCAAGCTCCTTCACGTCCGTGCGACCGTTGAAGGCGTACGGGCTTCCACCCCGGGTCAAGTCGTAGGTAAGCAGGAGCGGATTGAAATAAGGGTAAAAAGCGGTGCCGGGTGCATTCGGGTTACCCGGAAAGGGCGGGTCCGTGCCGGGACCAACGTTGGGCTGGTTGGCGCCGGTGCATTGTGAGGGATCCGTGAAACCCGGGACAGGAACGTACGGGAACGGGTTCAGGGCCGTTACTGGTGATGCAGCTATGCAGGGCGCGTTGAAGATTGGATCGACGATGCCGACAGTGTCATTCTCTCTGAGAAGCGTTTGCTCGTAGGTGGCTCCGGCCTTGATGTTGTTCACCCCTTTGACGTAAGAGATATCGGATCGAAGCCCCATATTAGTGAGCGTTCGGTTCTGACCCACCGACTGTCTCTGTAGACTTGGTGGCCCCAGGTCCGCAAACGGGTCGCTGCTGGGATAGTAGTTGTAGTCGTCGCGGCGCACGAATGCGCCCAAAGTAAATACGGTGTTCGTATTCACCACGCGCGTCCACGAAGGAGCAATATTAAAGGTCCCAATCTTGGAGCGTTGGTCGGTCGGCCCGACAGTAACACCTTCGGTAAAACCGGTGGGATTACCAATGGGAACTACGCCCGCATAGTTCTCCACTGCCGGAAGAACCCCGTTCAGCCCATTCCATGGCGTCGCATTCTGGGCATCCAGTGAATTCGGTGTCTGGAACCAGCTCCGGCTGTAGCCGAAGTTTAGGTGAATCGAGTCGGCGGACGAGAGTTGATAGTCCACCCGGTCAAACACGTTTTCTTCGTTGCCCTTGTCGTGCGATACAGCAAATTCCGGAGGATCCAGGAACCGGCCTGTATTCAAGCAGCCGATGGAGATGAAATTTCCCCAGTTCTTCCCGCCGTAAGCGAGATCGCCCGCCACGTTGGAGGATCCAAATGCCCCGTAGGAAGCGGTCACGCTGCCGTGAGGTGTCGTCACACCCTGGCCCGAGCGCGTAGTCGCCACAATCACCACGCTGGTCTTACCTCCGTACTCTGCTGGCGGCGCGCCGGAGATGACTTCCATGGACTGGATGGATTCGACAGGAAGCTGGTTGGAAAAGACTTTGCTTTGCTGGTCCGTGATGGCTTGGCCGTCGATGGAGAACGAATTTTCCGCGTGGTCGCCAATCCCGTGGAAGAGGCCATTGGAATCGGCAGCGATTCCCGGCGTGGAGAGAGTAACCAGAGAACTCAGCGACGACGATGCGCTCTCCAAGGGGAGCCTGGCGAACAACTCCTTGTCGATGTCGGAATGGAAGGTGGGATCGTTTTCCACCAGGTCTCCGGCAGACTCGACCGTGACCGTGTCGTGGCTGCTGGCGACCGTCAGAGTGACCTTCACCGTCACCGGCACTACCGACCGGGTCTCAACATCCTGCGCGTATTGAGCGAATCCCGCGGCCGTCACCGTCATGTGATACGGATTAAATGGAACGTTCGTGAAACTGAAATTCCCCTTACTGTCTGTAGTGGTCGTCCGGTCATAGCCGCTGACCGCTTGATGAATCTCGACGCTCGCATTCGCAACCACAGCGCCCGAAGGGTCGAGGACGGCGCCGTTAATCGATCCCGAACTCCCACCCGACTGCGCGTAAACGTGAAGACCCAGCGCCAAACAGAAAACCACCCTAAAAGCCGCGTGAAGCGACTTCTTGTATGAAGTCAGCATGAATTCCTCCAAAGAAATTGGTCGATGCAAAAGATCAAGGGACACGGTTCACGAGACGCAAACCGTCCTGTACACAGTTGAAATTTGATCTTTAGACGCTAGGAGGCGGACGGACACATAAGGCGAAGGCTATCAGGCGTTGCTTGGCGGGAACCGACTGCGGCTGAAAGGTCGCGATGATAACGAACGTGACAGGCGTCAGTGTGGACGGCGCCTTGGGAGAGGCTGATTGGGCGACGGCACAGACCGAACACTTTGCCGACTCGACCACGCTCGAATGTTGATGCGCAGCGGCTGCGATTGCCGACCAGAATGTCAGCAAGACCAACAGGCACGCTATCCGCTTCGAGATCGAACGCACAGTGCTACCCCACGAACCGATGTGTTGACCTATATCAAAACCGTAAACAAAATGCAAATACCTTACCTGGTATGGTATCGTCCAAGTGAATATCAAACCATGAGCCACACGGTCAAGGACAAACAAAAACTTCTTCTGCGGGCCAAGCGCATTCAGGGGCAGGTTGAAGCTCTGGTGCGAGCCCTTGCCGAGGAGCGCGATTGTTCTGAAGTTCTGCAAGTCATGAGCGCGGCCAGAGGGGCGATGAACAGCCTGATGGCTGAGCTCCTGGAAGGTCACATCCGCAGTCACGTCCTTAACGGAAAGCAACGCCCAACTTCAGGGCAGGTAGCCGCGGCGGATGAAGTCATCGATATGGTCAAGTCTTACCTGAAGTGACGATTCGCAGATGGCGGGAAAGGGCAACGGTATGAACACTCGCCCCTTACTTGGAAAAAGCAATCTGGCGACTGTTCCGCTCTCTCCTATCGAGCCGAACCAGTCCTCAGAGAAACACGGTTCGAAGAACGACTCCGAAGAGCACGGCTCCGAGTACAGGTTTGAACGAGTTGAACTTGTCCGCATTGCGTTCGTTGCATTGGCTGCAGCCGCAGTCTGGTTCCGGGTGTGGGAGCCGTTCTCACGCTTCAGTGTCATTGGCATCGCCGCTGCCCTGATCGGCGGCTATCCAATTTTCAAGGAAGCCGTCGAGAATATCGTCGAACGAAAGATGACGATGGAACTCTCAATGACCATCGCCCTTTTTTCGGCTTTGGCCATTGGAGAATTCTTTACCGCTCTTGTCATCACGGCGTTCGTGCTTGCCGCCGAGGTCTTGGAGGGTCTCACGGTTGGACGCGGCCGACGTGCCATCCAGGATCTGATTGATTTCCTGCCCCGAAGAGTCTCCGTCAGGCGTAATAACGAGGTGGTTGAAATCCCCGCCGATAATCTCCTGCTCGGTGACGTAGCCATTGTGAGGCCGGGTGGGCGTATCCCCGTGGATGGCCTCGTCGTCGGCGGGCAGTCCTTTGTGGAGCAGGCGGCTATCACAGGCGAGGCCATGCCGGTCGAGAAATCGCCGGGAGATCCTGTTTACGCAGGAACCATCAACCAGTCGGGAGCCTTGGAAGTCGAAGCGCAGAAGCTGGGCCGCGATACGACCTTTGGAAGGATCATCGAAGCGGTTGAGCGGGCGGAGAAATCGCGGGCTCCCATTCAGAAAACTGCCGATCGTCTGGCCGGCTATTTGGTGTATTTCGCCTTGGGGGCCGCAGCTCTCACGTTCGTCATCACCCACAATGTCAGGTCGACGATTTCGGTCGTAATCGTTGCTGGGGCGTGTGGCATTGCGGCGGGAACGCCTCTGGCCATTCTTGGAGCGATTGGCCGCGCCGCGAGTCATGGAGCGATTGTGAAAGGCGGTCTTTACCTGGAAACGCTGGCCGCGGTCGATACCGTGCTATTGGATAAGACTGGCACGTTGACCTTCGGAACTCCTCAAATTCGGGAGATCGTGTCCAGCGACGGGTTCACTCCGCACGAAATCATCGCTGCTGCCAGCATCGCTGAACGAAAGTCCGAACACCCACTGGCGAAGGCAATAATTGCGCGGGCCACGGAACTTGCGGTTCCTGTCGTCGAACCGGATGAGTTCTCTTACACGCCAGGAAGAGGGGTCCGGGTGACATACAGCGGCGAGGAAATACTGGTCGGCAGCCGGACGCTTTTGATGGAGCATGCCGTGAAGGGGATCGTGCCTGTCAATGGCAACGGCCAAGGTGGGATCTCAGAGGTTCATGTCGCTCGGGGTGGGCAGATGTTGGGCACGATCTGTATTGCAGATGTGCTGCGCCCCGAAGCGAAGAGTGCAGTTGCGGCAATGCGAGAGATGGGATTCAGGACGGTTCTGCTGAGCGGCGACGCACAAGGAGTCACTACGTTAGTGGGGCGTGAACTCGGCGTCGACGAAGCGGTGGGAGAGCTCCTGCCAGACCAGAAAGCCAAATGGGTAAACGAACTTCGCGGACGGAATCGCAAAGTTGCGATGGTTGGGGACGGTATCAACGACGCTCCAGCCCTGGTGGAAGCAAATGTTGGAATCGCGATGGGTTCAGGAACGGACGTTGCCAGAGAGAGTGCCGATGTCATCTTGATCGGAAGCGATCTCTCCAAGCTTGTCGAAACGTTGCGGATCGCGCGTCGCTGTCGCGGCATCATCATGCAGAACTTCGTGGGCACTCTTGTGGTGGACAGCATTGGGGTCGGAATGGCGGCCTGCGGCTTTCTGAATCCACTGCTGGCAGCATTCATTCACGTTAGCTCGGAGATGGCATTCATTCTTAACTCCACGAGACTGTTGCCGCGGAGTGCCGAAATCGGGCAGTGAGACCAGGTGTTGGAGATACTAGTCTAGCGTTGTGAACGCACAGAAAGATTGTCCTCTCAAACAGAAGCGCCTGTGGTCGGACAAATTATGATACGTCGCGGCTGCTGTTGCGGACATTGGGAGCGTGGGTTACCCGAGGCCCCGGTCGAATGGCTCAAGAGTGAATGGCAGGAACGCAGCAACCCTTCAAAACGCCGCAAGTCCCTCTTGTGTTCTCATAATCCGTCACCCCAACGTGCTCGCAGCTTTAGTCGCAAACTGTCCTCAACAACTCCGCAAAGAATTGGGTTGTAAACCCAACGGTCAAGGCCCTCCTGCTGGCGGTTTCCCGAAAGCCTGCTTCCGGCTTTTGTTGTAGCCAGGCCGGAAAGCCGTGGGCCAAGCATACCAAGAACTTTCGAGCCACATCATGTGTGCACTACTGTTCCAAGGTCCCGCGCAACTCCAGTTCTTTCATCAGCCATTCACGACGTGCTTTGCATGGCCATGCGCGATGCGCCGCCGTACATCCGATGCCTAGGTGCGTTTTACCCTTTCTTGGACATACAACAATCAGCGCTCCACCAGGAAATTTCTGTCCGCGCAACAATTGGAGGAGTTCTCCCCGATCACTTTACCTAGAGCAGGATGCAGCCAAATTGCCACCGATCTCGCAGCGGATTGTTTGTTATCTGAACAAGTGAACACCTTTTGTAGCCTTGGGTCTGAAATCTCCGGATTGTATGCAGGCCCGATGGACGAGGCGTAAACTGTCCCCAAAGTGGGTTTGGCTCATGCAAGATTGGGAGCGCGCGCCGTAAGAGAATCTAGCTGCTGATTTGCAGCGACTTAAGGGGCTCTCCCAAACCGGCAGAGGAGATTCTTCGTTATGATCTCTGCAAGCGCGGCTTTAACTGGCTCCTACGACTACGCCGAAGTGGCGCGCTCAGTGTTCATCGCCATCGTCGCGTCGTATGCTGCGCTCGATCTTGCGGGACGCGTAACTGCCGCAAAGAGCGGAATTCGCCTGGCACGGTTGAGCGGGTGGCGCGATTGCGATGGGCATCGGCATCTGGGCGATGCACTTCAAGGGAATGCTGGCCTTCCGCCTGCCAGTGCCCGTCGAATATCACTGGCCGACAGTTCTGGCCTCGCTCCTGGTGGCGGTCCTCGCGTCCGCAGTCGCGCTGTATGTGGCGAGCCGCCCGAAAATGGGTCCCTTGAAGATGTCGAGCTTCGGGCCTTCGCCATCGCCAGCTAGCCGAAAAGCGTTTGTCAGGGGCCCTCGCGGCTTGCCGTATTAGAGCTGATCCCGATGTTGCTCCAAGACGATGCGCACCAGTTGACTGCGCGTTCGAACGCCAGTCTTCGAGAAGAGTTGCTGGAGTGTGGCTTTGACCGCGCTGGTTGACACTCCAATTCGTTCCGCGATTCTCCGGTTCGTGAACCCTTCGAACACGTAAGAAAGCACCTTCTGTTCGCGTTCTGTGAATCGATTGTGTTGGGCTCCTGGTGAGGTGCGGGTGGGCGGGTTCATTACGCTCTGAAGTTGTTCTTGGTTGAACCAAAGTCCTCCGGCAATAATGTGGCGGATCACTTGCGCCAGCAAGCTGGTCGACTCACGTTTCAGAAAAATCCCAGAGACACCAGCGCGGATCAGATCCACCACCTCGCATCGAGGCACTCCCACTGTGACAAGCAAGACCTTTCCGAGGAATCCCTGATCCCTGGCCAAACGGAGGAATTCCTTGCCGTCGCGTTCTCCCAGATAAAAATCCAGGAGCACCAAGTCGATGGACTTTTCCTTCAGACTTTGCAGCCCATCTTCGAGGGACCCGCAATCGCCGGCAACCTCGAACTCCGGCTCTGTTCCGAGGAGCCGAGCCACACCTTCCCGGAACAAAGTATGGTCGTCTACCAGCAGGATCTTGACTCTCTTTTGTACGGGTTCTGACATCCACAAATTCTCTCTCTCAGCAGAAGAACGAAAATAGTCTCCGGTTCGCTCAACCGTTTGCACGAGGAATGTACACCTGACTCTTGTCAACCAGGCGCCGGTCATCCAAAAGATAGTCAACGCTATCGAAAGATAGGATGGTCACCAACCGTAGCATCGGGCTCGAGACTAGTTGGCTTGCTCAGGTTTCTTCAGTGCTGCTGTTACTACGGCTTCAGACGCCAAAAGATAGGCTCAGGGCTCACCCAAGATAGTGTTGGAAACTGAAAGATAGGATTCCCTTCGCACTGAGCGCCTTGCAGAATAATCGCAGCGCATCCAGGGCTTGAAGATCAAGAGAAAACGATGAAATATCCGGTTCACATCAGCACGCGAATTGCCGTGGTATCTGTGATGGCCACGGCGATCATTGTGGCAACGGCACTTTTGGAATCCGGCCGCAGTCGTGGTCAGGCTGCAAACGCGAATACGCCGCAGCAATCGGGTGCAAATCCGAACGCCTCTCCGTCCGAAGCGGCCTTGGACCTGTCACCCAGCCAACTGAACTCGATCAAGATCGAACCGGCGGGAAGCTACCAGTTTCCAGTTGAGAAGGAAGCGGTCGGTAACATTGATTTTGCCGACGACCTGTCGGTCCAAGTCTTCCCGGCTTATCAGGGAACCATCATCAAGACCTTTCTGGAACTCGGTGCCAGGGTTCAAAAGGAGCAGCCTCTCTATACGATTAAAAGCCCCGACCTGATTCAAGCTGAGTCGAACCTGATTGGCGCGGCGGCGACTTTCGAACTGACCAACAAGGAATTGGCGCGTGTCCAGGGGCTTGCCGGCATCGCCGAACGCGAGAAAGAACAGGCGACCTCGGATCAACAAACCGCTGATGGTGCTCTCAAAGCCGCGCGCGATGCAGTCCTCGTCTTTGGCAAGACGGATGCCGAAATCGATCAAATGATCGCCTTGCGCAAGACCGATCCCGCCCTGGTTGTGCGCAGCCCGATTTCCGGCAAGATCACATCCTTCAACGGGCCACCGGGGCTTTTGGTGCAACCGGGAAATCCGCCGGCGCCTTATACGGTCGCCAATGTCTCGCTCAAATGGATGCTGGCAAATGTCAGTGAAAGTGAGATCCAATTTTTTCACTTGGGTCAGCCGGTTCAAGTCAAAGTGATGGCCTATCCCAACCGTGTGTTTATAGGAAAGGTTTCGAAGATCTACGAGACGGTTGATCCAAACACTCATCGAGTAACGATCCGTTCCGAGATAGCGGACCCCAACGATGAACTGCGTCCTGGAATGCTAGCGAACTTCGTCATTCAGGTGCGCAACCCGGTGGAAACGACCGCTATACCCGCGAATGGCGTGGTCCGCGAAGCCGATGGCACGATGACGGCTTGGGTGACAACCGATCGCCACCATTTTGCGCAAAGGATCGTCAAGATAGGCCTGCGAAAAGACGACCGGGTTCAAGTTCTCGATGGTTTGCAGCGTGGAGAACTGGTCCTGGCGGACGGTGCCGTGTTTCTTAGCAACATGCTGCAGGCGCCACCAACCGACTAGATCTGATGCCGCCTTCATTTCAGTAAAAGACGAGCCAACATGTTCAAGTCTCTCATTGCGTTTTGCCTGAGCCGCCGCCCGATCGTGGTGTTGGGCTTGCTGCTGTTTGCCGGCGCCGGGTTCGTTGCGTTCAAGATGCTCAACATCGAGGCGTATCCGAACCCAACGCCTGTGATCCTGGAAATTACCGCGCAGGCGCCGGGTCTCTCCGCCGAGGAGATGGAGCGTTACTACACGCGCCCCACGGAGATTGGGCTTTACACCACGCCCGGCATTGACGTCATCCGCTCGACTTCGTTTTATGGCCTCTCCTTTGTTCGCGTCAGCTTCAAATATGGGGTGGACTATAACTTTGCCTACGCCCAGGCGTCGGTCGCAATGCAACAGAACGTTAACCTGCCAGGCGGCCAGGTCCCGAACATCCAAGCCAACAGCTCGACCGGCGAAATCTATCGTTATCAGGTCGTCGGCCCAAAGCATTTCGGAGTCACGAATCTGCGCACGGTTCAGGACTGGATCGTGGCGCGCCGGCTATTGACCATTCCCGGCATCGCAGCCATCAACAGCTGGGGCGGCCCCACTAAGGAATTCGAGATCGAGGTAGATCCGCACAGGCTCGAAGCTTACAGCACCACCGTGCCCCAAATCCTAACCGCGCTGGGCAACGCGAACATCAATGTGGGCGGACGCGAAATCCGCATTGGCCAGCAGTCCGTCAATATCCGGGGCGTCGGTCTGATTGATGACGGCGGCAATGATGACTTAAGGCAAGGTTACAAGGTTGATGACATCGAGAATGTGGTTCTGACGCAGGAAAACGGTGTCCCGGTGTTGATGAAGGATGTCGGGAAGGTATCGGTCGGTTACCGGCCAAGACTCGGCATTCTGGGTCGCGACCATCAGGATGATGTGGTTGGATCGATCGTGGTGATGAGGCGCACGGAACAGACCGGTGACATGATCCCAAAGGTCGAAGCGGAAATCGACAAAATAAATCACGACGGGAGTCTGCCGCCGGGAGTCAAGGTTGTTCCTTATTATGACCGCTCGTCGCTGATCGCCCTCACCACCCACACGGTTCTGCACAACTTGATCTTCGGATGCCTGCTGGTCTTCTTGATCCAATGGATTTTCCTCGGCAATCTCCGCAGCGCGGTCATTGTTGGATTGAACATCCCATTCGCGCTGTTTTTCGCCACCATTCTCCTGGTGATTCTGGGAGAAAGCGCAAATCTGCTCTCGGTGGGCGCGGTGGATTTCGGCATCATCGTGGATTCGGCTGTGATTTTGGTCGAGAACGTCTTCCGGAATTTTCAACGAAACCAGGATGACAGACAGAGTCTGCTCCAACGTCTGTCCTCAGGCGCGTGGGGACCCGACCCAACGAGAACCCTGGAACACGAAGCGTCCGCCAACGGATGGACGGATCGTTTGCGGCTGATTTTGATCAGCGCGTTACAGGTGGACAAGGCGGTTCTGTTCTCGGCGCTCATCACCGTAGCTGGGTTCGTGCCGCTCTTCACCATGCAGGGAGTGGAAGGTCAGATCTTCGGCCCCATGGCCCGCACTTATGGCTACGCGCTGGCCGGTGCGTTAATTGCAACCTTCACCATCACGCCCGTCATCGCTTCCTTCCTCCTGCCGGAGCGTGTCAAAGAAACCGAAACGCTGGTCGTCCGCTTTTTGCACCGTATCTATAATCCAGCGCTGCGTTTTGCGCTGAATCACCGCGCTCTCGTGGTGGGAATCGAACTTGCCCTTTCTATTGGGACCTTCCTCCTGATAGCTTCGCGCCTCGGCAGCGAGTTTCTTCCGCACTTGGAAGAAGGCAACTTCTGGATTCGCGCTTCCATGCCGACCACGCTCTCGCTCGACGACGGTGAGGCGGCATCGAGAAAAATGCGCGAGATTCTCCTGCGGCACCCCGAAGTTCTCACCGTTGTTTCGCAGCATGGCCGGCCCGACGACGGCAGCGATGCTTCGCCATTCTCGAATGTCGAATTATTCGCGCCGCTGAAGCCTTTTGACGAGTGGCCGCGGGGTCTGACTAAGGAGAAGCTAACCGAGCAGGTGCAAACGGAGTTTAACAACGAGTTGCCGGGAGTCGTCTTCAATTTTTCTCAATACATTGAGGACAACATCGAGGAGGGGATCTCGGGTGTCAAAGGCGTCAATTCGGTCAAGATCGTCGGCCCCAATCTCGAAACCCTGACGCAGTTGGCCGGGCAAGTCCGGGATCAAATGGGCGGGGTTCGCGGCATTACCGACCTGGGCATCTTCCCGGTACTGGGGCAGCCGAACCTGAACATCAAGGTAGATCGTGCCAAGGCCGCGCGTTATGGCCTCAATTCCGGAGATGTGAACACGGTCATTCAAGCGGCCATGGGCGGAGCGATAGCGACAGAGGTCTTGGAGGGCGACCGGCAGTTCGATCTGGTCCTCCGCTACACGCCTGAATACCGCAAAAGCATCGATAAAATTCGCGACATCAAAGTCGCCTACCAAACCAGCAGCGGCGCCAACGCCTACATACCGTTGAACGAACTGGCGACGATCACATTGGATACAGGAGCGGCCTGGATTTATCACGAAAGCGTGCAGCGCTTCATCCCGGTGAAGTTCAGCGTCCGAGGCCGCGATCTTGGCGGCACGGTCGAGGAGGCGCAGGCGCGAATTGCGAAGAACGTGCAACTTCCGTCTGGATACAGGCTGATTTGGGCCGGAGAGTTCGGAGACCTGCAGGAAGCCAAGAAACGCCTGGAGATAATCGTGCCCATCAGCCTGGTGCTGATTATCGGGTTGCTCTACACCTTGTTCAATAACTTGCGCGACTGCCTGCTGGCGCTCGCGGGCATTCCCGATGCGGTGGTTGGCGGCATCCTCGCGCTCTATCTCACAGGTCAAAATTTCAGCATCTCCGCTGCCATTGGCTTCGTCTCGCTCTTCGGCGTCTCGGTCATGGATGGCATTCTGATGATTACCTTTTACAACCAGGAAAGAGCTCACGGCCTGGCGCCGGTGGATGCGATGTACCGCGCCGCATCTACCCGTATGCGTCCACTGCTGATGACTTCGCTTTCAGCCTGCATCGGCCTCCTTCCAGCGGCGATTTCCACGGGTATCGGCAGCCAGGTGCAGCGCCCGCTCGCCACGGTGATCGTGGGCGGCATGCTGCTCGGTCCCGTGATGCTGCTTCTCGCTGTGCCCGCGCTGCGAATGATATTTCTAGGCCGCGACAATAGCCCGACATTAGAAGTAACAGGGGAAGCAAAATGAAGGCTACCTGTCTTCTTTTCCTGGTCCTAATTCTGACGATGAGCTGCGCCGCGTCGATGCGGGGAACAAACTACGCGGTTCCATCGCAACGAACATCTTCCAAGAATCACACACGCAGCCGTGCCAGCCTAACTGGGGCAAGTCGTCCTCAGCAGCTTCCGAATGACCGGAAACATTCCGTATCTGGAAATGCCACGAACCTTCGTCAATCGGGCGCAGACAAATCCGGCAGCGATGCGAAAAGCCGAGTAATTCGAAACGAAGCACTCAACAGCCCCCTGCCTGTTCGTCCGCCAAGCGTCGTCCGGCCCACCGTGGCATCGCTCAACAATGCGCTCAATCCATCGCTCAACAATGTCCGTCATCGCGGTCCCAACCCGGCAGTCGTTGGTGGAGCGGCAAACTCATACAGCGGGAGTACCGGGGCGATCAACGGAACCCGGATGACCCGCAGGCCTTAAGGAACTAAATGATTCGCACTAACAAATCGCGCCTCACTTGCTTG
>JBEKQC010000069.1:0-22155 GCA_049520095.1 Terriglobales bacterium | reverse complement strand
TGCTGATACTGCTCGATGAGGCGGTCCAGCAAGTCTGGATCGCGCCGGCGAAGACCGCGAGCAATTGCGGAGGCCTCGGACTCCATGCCCATCACGAAGTAATACGCTGCGGCGTTCATGCTGGCAAATGATACGGGCGAGGGCCTGAGAAAGATGCAAGAACTGCGACGGCCTTGTACATGGGGCTAAGTGATTACTGCTTAGGTAGATACTTGATCGCAGGATTCCAGGTTGAAGCCACGCTGTTCCTTCTTGGCGAAACATCTCGGTTACACTCATCGACGGGTCAATGAGCGCTATCGCCTGATTTCGTCATTTGACTCCTTGCGCAGGTGGTATGGGCGCGCATAATGGGACTTTCGGAGGTTAGCAATCAATGAGGCCAGCCCGCGTGCTCGCAATTTTCTTGCTCGTGTGTCTCGGCACAGCACAACAGACCACCACGTACATCGGGCACAATCTCGAACCTTTTCCGGGTCCGCAGGTTTACAAAGACACGAACAGCGGAATGCTGTTCTACGTGGAAACAGACGGACGGCATGTGGCTGCAATCTCAGGTGAAGGAAAACTCTTGTGGAGTAAAGACCCCTTCAAAGACGCGCGTCTGCCGTTTTACCGTACGGAAAAGCCGCAGATTGTTTACATCGGTCCAGCCCCGAAGGGCGTTCACCCACCGGGAGAGGAGTCAAACAAATTCGTCTCAATCGCGTTCAATTCGTCCCAGTTCGGGCTGCTGCGGATGAGCAACGGCGACTTCGAGTTCCTTGGCCAAGATTAGAGCCGCATTGGACTAACTGTTGATAAATCTCAATAGCACTCATTTACCTTCGAAAAGGCGAAACAAAAGCGCAAGCTGGTGCTAACGCCTGCTTACGTCAACTGTGCTAGATCACCGCCCACAACTGGCGTAAAGTGTTCTCTATGAAACGATTGGGTTCGCTTGTCCTCCTGTCAATCGCTGTTCTACTTCCTGTTTTTGCAAAAGAAACTAGCCAGAAAATGTTGAAGGTGACGCTTCGGAGCGATGCGTCAACGTGCAGCATTAAAGGCAACTTACGGCTAGAAATTCTTCGAGAGAATGTCAGCAGCCAGAACCTCATTGTGCCGCGCTGGTGGGGGTGGGGAGGTGGAAGAACGAACGTTTGGGTCTTCGATGCAAACGGCAAGCAAGTAACCACGTCGTTCCTTGCGGATGAGCCACCACCACCGCCGCAGCCATGGGATTTTGTTGTGCTGGATGGCGGTCAGTTTGTTGGGACGCGTATGGACGAACCGGCCACGCATTTTGTCAACAAACCCGGAGTGTATGAACTTGTGGTCGAGTACACCAGTTATCTGTCGGAGCAATATGCGCGAAAAGCAATGAAAATGCCTGATGCTCCATTTTGGTCTCGCGAGCGTGGACCAGTGTTGTCGAATCGCATCAAGGTGACTATTACCGAATAGTCAATTGGTGAAAAATCTCGATTTCACTCATTGAGGGTCAATGAGTGAAACGTCTGTTTACAGCAGCCACGAGTTCCCGAGTGTTAAACGCTGCCCGCCTTTCTGAGACTTTTCCTGCCCCTGCTTCGTAATACGCGTAATACGTAGGAGCGGGGGTATTGCCGATGAAACCCTTTTTGACCTTGCTTGTGGTTGTCCTCCTGGTGCTAGGAGTTCTGCTGCTGGGCGTTCTGGCCGGATGCGCGTCCGGCCCTAACCCGTCAAAAGGAACGGCCAGCGAGCACGGTGGAGTTGCGGGCTTCTGGCTCGGCCTCTGGCAAGGCTTTATTGCGCCCCTTGTGTTCGTGGTCTCGCTGTTCCGGAGAGATCTCGGTATCTACGAGGTCCACAACAACGGCGCTTGGTACAACTTCGGCTACCTGTTCGGCCTAGCCTGCTTCTTTCGGCCGAAGCGGCAAGCGGGCGCCGCGCAGCGGGCGGTGAAGTCTGGCACCCCTCACGGAGGCGCGGGTCAATGAGTGAAATGGCCTGTTCACGACAGTTTGACTGTGGTTTGAGTATCTCCACGCGATGGATCAGCAGCGCCATTGCAGATTTTGTTTTTGCTTTCCTGTTCTGCGTGCTAGTTTGTGAATCCTCTGCGTGAGCCGCTGCCGCGCTCGCAACAAAATTCGCTCAAAGGAGGTCAATGTGAAAAGAGAACGCCTAACACAGATCGTCCTGGTGATCGTGGGGCTGTTCAATCTGGCCCTAATTTATTTTCTATATACGGATCTGCGGCATTCCAGCTGGCTTTTGGAGGGGAAGAACGAGATCGAACCGATGTTTCTGAGCTTTTTTATTCCGGTCGGGGTCTTTCTACTCATGGCCGCAAGGAGACCATCTGAGCATCGCTCGATGATTGCTCTAGCAGCTTGGTGGAACATCTCCATGGCGTGGTGATGGCTATTCAAACCGTGGAAGCGTGGATTCACAGCGTCCACCGGGACTTTACTGATGTGATCGTATTCCTTGTGATCGGAGTTGTCCTGTTAGCGCTTCTGCCAGCAAAACGAGAGGTAGTCGCGCCGGGAGTTGCGTGAACGAGCGCAGAAACCCCACACTCTACGCGGATAACCGTTTCTTCTCGTCTTCGTTTCACGGTTTTTTCCCCGAGGGGATGACAGTGTAGCGCAGCGGCTCTGGGCAGATTGGCGTTAAATCGCGATTACACTCATTACCCCCTGTGCTGGTGGACATGTTGGAGGGCTACCGACTCCGGTGGAAACCCAACGCATTCGGGTTGCTGTTCGCGAACGCGAAGGGACAGCCCATCACCAGTTGCTATGTGCGTCGGGACATCTTGCACCCGATACGTGAGCGGCTGGGCATTGCGCGCGGTGGCTTCCACGCTTTCCGGCATGGCCTTGGCACCGCCCTAATGCAGCAAGGTGCCTCTGCGCGAGTGGTACAGCAACAGCTAGGTCACGCCGACTTGCGGATGCTGGAGCGCTACGCACACGTGGTGCCGGAAGATCAAAGAACCGCTGTAGATCGTACCGTGGAAATCTTTTTGCGGCGTTCTGCGGCGAACCCGAACGGTAAGTCCTTGAGAATAAATTAAGTGGTTGGCGTCCCCGATGGGATTTGAACCCATGTTACCGCCGTGAAAGGGCGATGTCCTAGGCCAGGCTAGACGACGGGGACGTTTCCGGGCGAGATGGTTGTTGGCCGCCGAAGTTCATAGTAACAGGGCACTTTTCTCGCGTCAAAACCAGGTGCGCTCACCGGCTGGATGCGCTCGCACTTCGCTATCGAACCAAACGCACTCGAATTAGAATGCACCCATTTTCAATGCACCCATAGCTTAGAATGCACCCATGGCCGATTCGCTTTATTTGAGCCTGTGGTTTCCCAGCTTCGATGAGGCTGAGATTCTGCCGCGCACGGTCAGCGTGTTGCGGCAGATTCCGTTTTCCTCCGCGCGAGACGGGGTGACGTACTCGGCCATACAGCCGGTCTCCTGGAGTGAGCCGACCATTCTGGAACGCCGCTACCGTCCTGGAGTTGCGCCGGAAGAAGCTGTGGCGGAAGTCGCGGAATTTCTCCACGATGACTATGCCTACATTTTCGAGGCCTATTGGGATTTGTGGACTCCTCCTGAGAGCGCGGAGAAGTGGGTGCTGGAGCCGTCGCTCGTACGTCTGACCGCGCACGGGATGGAATTTGAAGAGCAGGCAGCGGAAGAGACGGGGCATATTCAAATCGATTTCGGCTTGGATACTTCGTTTCTGCACGAAGAAGTCGAGTTGACGGGCGAGGCGGAGCGGAATGTTCGCAGCAACGTCCACAAACTGGTGGAGTTTACCGCTCAGGTTGAGAAGAATGCGGGCGCAACGGGGCGGTTGCTTTGGTCGGAGTCGGAGGAGAATCTCGCTCAGAAGCTGATCAATCGGCTGCAGCGGGTACAGTAGAGGGCATCGAAGCTAGCTCGCCTCGAGGCCCTCCAGAATCATTTTGTCCGTCCACCGTCAATCTGCAGCTTTTCGCTGGCCGCGGCCTGCGCCGCCGCGAGGCGCGCGGTTAGCACACGGAATGGGGAGCACGAAACGTAATCCATCCCGACGCGATGGCAAAACTCGACCGACGACGGGTCGCCGCCGTGCTCGCCGCAGATCCCCACCTCCAAGTTCGGACGCGTCTTTCGGCCCCGTTCGATTCCGATCCGCACCAGTTCGCCCACGCCGTCCTGGTCGATCGCGGCGAAGGGATCTTGCTTCAGAATCCCTTCCGCCAGATACGTCGGCAGAATCTTGTTGACATCGTCGCGTGAGAAACCGAATGTGGTCTGGGTCAGGTCGTTGGTGCCAAAGGAGAAGAACTCCGCTTCCTTGGCAATCTCGCCCGCAACCAGGCAGGCGCGGGGCAGCTCAATCATTGTGCCCACCAGGTAATGCACCCGCCTCCCTTTTTCTTTGAACACTTCTTCCGCCACGCGCCGCACAATCGCTCCCTGGTTCGCCATCTCTTTCACGGTCGAGATGAGTGGGATCATGACCTCGGCGTGGGTCTTGATGCCTTCCTTGTCCGCAGCCACGGCCGCCTCAAAAATAGCCCGCGCTTGCATCTCGGTGATCTCGGGATAGGTGATTCCCAAGCGGCATCCGCGATGGCCCAGCATGGGATTGAACTCATGCAACTCCTCCACACGGGCCAGCAGCGGCGGGAGAATTTTCTTC
The DNA here is from genome assembly GCA_049520095.1 of Terriglobales bacterium. Classification (GTDB taxonomy): domain Bacteria; phylum Acidobacteriota; class Terriglobia; order Terriglobales; family Acidobacteriaceae; genus Acidiflorens. The sequence continues at coordinate 17,491 of JBEKQC010000069.1, read as the reverse complement.
AGATCGCCGACGCCTTTCGCGCCGTACTCTTTATATTCCTCCACCAGAGCTTTCTTCTGCTTGGGGCTGGCGCTGGGCAGGCTGGCAATGTCAACCATGAGTTGTTCGCGCTTTGGCAGAAACTCGTGCAGCGGCGGATCGAGCAGGCGGATTGTCACCGGCAACCCTTCCATCGCCTTGAACAGGCCGATAAAATCGGCGCGCTGCATGGGAAGCAACTTTTTCAGCGCGGCGCGCCGGTCTTTTTCGTTGTCGGTGAGAATCATGGCGCGCATGTGTGGGATGCGGTCATGGGCAAAAAACATGTGCTCGGTGCGGCACAGGCCGATGCCCTCGGCGCCAAAGGACCGCGCCTGAATTGCATCCCGGGGAATGTCCGCATTCGCGCGCACGCCGATTTTGCGGAATGGCTCCGCCCAGCCCATCAGTTTCTGCAGATCTTCATCGGCGGCCGAGGGCTCCAGGGTGTTCAGCTTGCCTTTGATCACGCGCCCGCTCGTGCCATCGAGCGAGATCCAGTCTCCTTCTTTGAACACCTGGCCCTTGACGCGCATTTCCCCGGTTCGTTCATCGACTTGAATATCCCCAGCACCCGCCACGCAGCATTTGCCCATGCCGCGCGTGACCACGGCGGCGTGACTGGTCATGCCGCCACGCGAAGTCAAAATTCCGGCGGCAACTTCCATGCCCTGGATATCTTCCGGAGTCGTTTCCGCGCGCACCAGAATCACAGGATTCTTCTCGGCACCATGTCCGGCCTTCTTGACTGCCTCTTCTGCCGTGAAAACGATCTGCCCGACCGCCGCGCCCGGGGACGCGGGCAATCCTGTCGCCAGCACTTCTACTTTCGTGCTCTTCTCATCCAGTCCCGGAACCAGAAAGTCATAGAGCTGGTTCGGTTCGACGCGGAAGATCGCTTCTTCCTTGCTAATCAGTCCTTCTTCCACCATCTGAATCGCTACGCGCACAGCGGCTCGCCCAGTACGCTTGCCGTTGCGCGTCTGCAGCATGTAGAGCTTGCCATCCTGAATGGTGAACTCGAAGTCCTGCATGTCGCGGTAGTGCTTCTCCAGGCGCGTGGTGATCTCGCGGAGCTGGTTGTACACATCGGGCATGATCTTCTGCAGTTCGAGGATTGGCACAGGGGTCCGCACACCCGAAACCACATCTTCGCCCTGCGCGTTCATCAGAAATTCGCCGTAGAACTCCTTCGCGCCGGTGGCTGGATTGCGCGTGAAGCCGACGCCGGTGCCGCTGGTGTCGCCAAGGTTGCCATATACCATGGCTTGTACGTTGACCGCAGTGCCCAGCATGTCGTCGATGTTGTTGATGCGGCGATAGTGTTTGGCGCGGTCGTTCTGCCAGGAGCGGAACACGGCATCGCGCGCCATCACCAGTTGTTCGTGCGGATCCTGCGGGAAGTCGCGCTTGGCGTGCTTCTTGACGGCCTTCTTGTAGTCCGCGATGACCTCTTGCAGCGCCTTGGCGTCGAGGCCAGTGTCGAGCTTGGTCTTCTTCTGCTTCTTCTTGGCATCGAAAATTTCGTCGAATACCGGTTTCTCGATGTCCAGAACGACGTTGCCGAACATCTGAATCAGGCGGCGATACGAGTCATAAGCGAAACGCGGATTATTGGAGCGCTTCGCCAGGGCTTCGACGCTGGTGTCGTTCAAGCCGAGATTGAGGATCGTGTCCATCATGCCGGGCATGGAGAACTTGGCGCCCGAGCGCACGCTCACTAACAGAGGGTTGTCACCCTTGCCGAGCTTCTGGCCTTGGAGACTCTCGAGCTTGGCCAACGCTTCTTGCATCTGGCGATCGACGTCTTTCGAGACCGCGTTGTGGCGCATGTATTCGCGACAGGCCTCGGTCTGGATGGTGAATCCGGGAGGCACGGGGAGGCCGGCGTTCGTCATCTCGGCGAGGCCAGCGCCTTTGCCGCCGAGGACGTCTTTCATCTTGCCATTGCCGTCAGCCTTACCGCCGCCGAAGAAGTACACATACTTGGTAGTCGCGGGTTTGGATTCGATGATTTTGGTCTCGGGGAGAGTCGTCGTTGCCATGTGGGTCCTCTTTAGTTATTTCGCAAATGTTATTTGGTGGATTCTTTGCCTTCGGTCACGATCTCGGAGAAGTCCGCGATTGTGGAGAATTCCTTAACCACGGTTTGCAACAGAGCCAGGCGGTTGGCGCGGAGATGCTCGTCGTCAACCATGACCATAACCTTGTCGAAAAATTTGTCGATCGCCGGACGCAGCTTCGCGATCTCGAGCAGCGCTGCTTCATAGTCGCGGGCTGCGCGCAGCTTCTCCACCGTTGCCACAGTCTGCGGGATCAGCGCGGCCAGTTCTTTTTCGGATTCTTCCTGGAGGCCGGCTGGATCAACGCGCATGGCAATAACTTTAGTCTTTTCAGCAGCCTGCCGCAGAATATTCTTCATACGCTTGAAGGCGCTCGAGATCGATTCGAAATCGGTTGAGCCGCGCACTTTGCTCACGGCTTCGGCGCGAGCGGCGGCGTCAACGACGTCGTCGGAGTCGACCGCGAGTACTGCGCTGACGACGTCATACGCGTAGCCACGCGCATCCTTTAAATAAAATTCGAGGCGTTCGCGGAAGAAGCTGCGCACCGACTCGGAGTAGGCGGCGTTCGAGAATTTCTTCTCCGCCTCGGAGCCTTTATAGCGAACGCGCGCATCGGCCATGATCTCCGAGAGACGGAGCGGCAGTCTGTGCTCGGCAATCGTCTTCACGATGCCATTCGCCTGGCGGCGCAGCGCGAACGGATCTTTCGATCCGCTGGGGATTAGCCCGAGCGCGAACATTCCGGCGATCGAGTCAGCCTTATCGGCGATCGAGAGAACCGCTCCCTCGACCGTCGCGGGGGCAGCGTCTTCCATCGACTCGGGCTTGTAGTGATCGTAGATTGCCCGTGAGATGGCCAGCTGCACGTCGGGTTTCATACCCTCATCAAGTTGTTGCACGCGCGCGTAAAGACCGCCGACAATTCCCTGCAGCTCGGTGAACTCCTTGACGAGTTCCGTGGTCAGATCGGTTTTGGCTAGCACCGCAGCCTTGTGGATTACGCCGGGGCGGATGGCCATGCCGCTCTGCTTCACCGTCTCGGCTAGCCAGCTGGCCATGCGTTGCACCCGCATGGTCTTGTCGTAGTAGCTGCCGAGATCTTTCTGGAAGGTGACGTTGCGCAGCAAATCGACGCGTTGGCGGAGGGTTTGTTTCTGATCCGTTCGCCAGAAAAAGCGGGCATCGTTGAAGCGGGCGCGGAGAACCCGTTCGTTGCCGTGGCGGATCAATCCATCGGAGTCGGCAGCCGTGTTGAGCACCGCAAGAAAGTGGGGCAGCAATTTTCCGTTCCCATCTTCGATGGCGAAATATTTCTGGTGGTCGCGCATCACCGTGACCAGTACCTCTTCCGGCAAATCGAGGAACTCCGGATCGAAGCCGCCGAGGATGACGGAAGGAAATTCCGTCAGATTGACGACGGTCGCGACCAGCGACCTGTCTTCGCGCCAGCGCGCGCCGGGGATGGTGCGGGTCGCAGCGTCGAGCGCCTTGCGGATTACTTGCTCGCGCTCGGCAGCGCCAAGAACCTTCGCGCCGTGCAGGGCTTCGACATAGGCGCTCGGACTAGGGACGGCAACCGCTTCGCTCCCAATCAGGCGGTGTCCGCGGGAGGTCTTGCCCGCGGCGATGCCGAATAATTCCAGCGGGACGATCTGCTCATCGAGCATCGCCACCAGCCAGCGCACCGGACGAACGAATACCTCTCCGCGCTTGCGCCAGTACATATTCTTCGGCCAATAGAGCGTCGAGATTTCTTTGGGAAGAGTCTCGGCAAGAATCTCGGAGGCGGTGCGGCCTGTGCGTGTGACCGTGGCTGCCAGGTATTCGCCCTTCGGTGTGCTGATCTTTTCGAGCTTGCCTACATCCACGCCCACTTTCTTGGCAAACGCGTGCGCCGCCGGCGTCGGTTGCCCATCCTTATATGCGACTTGTGCGGACGGTCCGTTCACCTGTTCAGTGATGTCGGCCTGCGATGCCGGGATGCCGGACACTAGAACCGCCAAACGGCGCGGCGTGTCGAGATGCGAAAGCGTTCCGGCTGGTTGGAGGCGCTCACGCTGCAAGAGCGCGCTCATGCGTTGTCGCAGCTCCAGGGAAGCGGCGTCAATCATCCTCGCCGGAATTTCTTCGCATCCGATTTCTAGTAGAAAGTCTGGCATTGGGCAATTCTGTTTATGGTCTCAAATGTGCAGCCAAGCGAATGTGAGCTTCGTCACTGACGGTGTGTGTCAATGGCAGAAAAAGCCTTACCACAGAGGGCACAGAGGTTCACAGGGGAATTCACTTTCATCCCACGGGAGCCAGCTTGCCTTTCTTCTCTTTAGTTCCCTCCTTTGAAGCCGAGTCATCGCTCCCCGCTTTTTTTCCCGTCGAGTGCTGCTGGTCCATCCAGGCTTTGGCAATCCCCACGGCTAACGCTCGTACGCGTGCGATTACCCCGACGCGCTCGGTCACTGAAATCGCGCCTCGGGCATCGAGGATATTGAAGTAGTGCGAGCATTTCAGGCACAGATCGTAAGCGCCGAGCAGCGGGAACCGCGCCTTCTCGCGGACATCACTATTGCCATCACCTTCGCTCTTATCCTTAGTTAGAACAGCGTAGCGCTCAATCAGCGCTTTGCATTCGGCCTCGCACAGTTCGAAATGCTTCCACGTTTTCTCGACGTCTGCCATTTCGAAGTTGTACACCGAGAACTGCTGCTCGTCGGCGAGACGCACATCTCCGTATTTCACTTCCGTGCCCGTGTCGGGATCGCGCGCCCACACGATGTCGTAGATGGAATCGACGTCCTGCAGGAAAGCACAGAGCCGCTCCAGACCGTAGGTGAGTTCGACGGAGATGGGATCGAGGTCTACGCCCCCGCACTGCTGGAAGTAGGTGAACTGCGTGACCTCAAGGCCGTCAAGCATGACCTGCCACCCGATGCCCCACGCGCCGAGCGTCGGAGACTCCCAGTTATCTTCTTCAAACTTGATGTCGTGCTGACGCAGATCAATCCCGATCGCGCCGAGCGATTCAAGGTAAAGCTCCTGCACGTTTTCCGGCGGCGGCTTCAAGATCACCTGCAACTGCAAGTGCTTAAACAACCGGTTAGGATTCTCGCCGTAGCGCCCGTCGGCTGGACGCCGCGACGGTTGCACATATGCAACCTTATACGGATTCGGGCCGAGCACGCGGAGGAATGTTTCCGGCGCCATGGTGCCAGCGCCCACCTCGACGTCGTAGGGTTGCTGAATAACAGCCCCGCGGTCCGCATAGAAAGCCTGCAGCTTGAGGATGAGTTCCTGGAACGTCAGTTGTTGAGCGGGTCTCGTCATTCAGGCCTTCTTCCGATCGGCATTCCTGGCGACGCTACCTCGCAGCGATTTTCCAATGAGTTGCTGCGAATAGTCGTCCAGTGCTTGCCACTGTTTCCGCAATTCAGGCGTGAGGGCATCAAATATCTGGCGTCCAACTTCATCTTCGGGATCGATGTGCTCTAAGAACGACACGGTCACTGCATTCTCAATGCTGGCATCGCAATCCTGAAAGATGCTATCGACCAGCCGAAGCGCTCTAGTCAAATCGTCGAGCTTTCCACTCCGCACGGAAGACTCGGTCCAGCAAAACAAGTCCATGAACATCAAATGCGGAAGATCTTCATCCTCCTCAATGTCCGCGCGAAGGTCGGGAATCTCGTCGATGATGACAGACCCGACATTACCCGTAGTCGCTTGCATCGCTCACTTTTCCAGCAAGCTAAGAGCCAAAGGCTAATAGCTAGCAGCCGATCTTTTCCAGCATACCCGCGGTTACCAACTTCTTCTCGATGTGCCGCTCCAGAATCTGGAGAAGAAACTTGCGCAGGTCCGCGCACACTGCTTTCGGCCAATCGATCCCCACAAACTCGGCGACGCGCGAGCGCAGCATCTGCGCCGCGATCTTTCTCGATTCGGCTGACAGTTCCGACGACGCTATCCGTTTATCATCGATGCAAACCAGGCCGTCTGCTAACGCGTGGTAGAACGCCCGGCTGCCATCGAGCGCGCGTCCACAGACAACGCATTCCGAAAACTCCGGCAGAAAACCCATGAGCCGCGTCATCCACAGCTCAAAGTAGGTGAGCGGCATCCACAACGTCTCGCCGCGCAGTTCCTGCAAGACCGCCAGGCTCAACCTGAACACCGCATCGCTCGCCTCACGGTCAGGCATCAGCTCGTCGAGCATCTCGGCGACGTGGGCCAATGCCGCCGCCCGCGAATAACCGACCTCCGTGGCCAGCGGCGATTCGATCACTTCACAGGAATCGAGCCGCGCCAGTCCCTGCCCCTCGCGGTCGTCGTAAAACGCCCGCACATAGGTGAGCGGCTCGAGCGCGCCTCCGAAGCGGCGTCTGGACTTCATGGCCGCGCGCGCCACGCCTTTCACCTTGCCCTCCATGCGGGTAAAGAGCGTAACCAGCAGGTCGGACTCGCGCAGCGGATACGTGCGCAGAACGATCGCTTCCGACTCCTTCAGCGCCATGGAAGGTCTACAGGTTAATCAATGATTGTAATGGAAGCAGCTCTCAGCCGTCAGCTCTCAGCAGAATCAAAAGCTTCAGACAGCCGAGCTGGGGTTATTGAGAGCTGATAGCTTAGGAGCCGACAGCTGCTCTACCGGCCGAAGTACTTCGCGTTCCGCTCGGTGTACTCTTTCCACTTTTCCGGGAGGTCGTCGAGCGCGAAGATGGCCGAGACCGGGCACACCGGCACGCAAGCGCCGCAGTCGATGCATTCTACGGGATCGATATACAACATCTCTTCGGTCCCGAACTTGTCGGAGTCTTTCTTGGGATGAATGCAATCCACCGGACAGGAGTCAACACAGGCGGTGTCTTTGGTTCCGATGCAGGGCTCGGCTATTACGTAGGCCATGGAATCTCATGCTCCTCGTGCGCACGGAGTGTGATGGAACTCACATTCTAACAAGAACGCAGCTATCGGTACAGGCAGCGCCGATCAGACGAGTCGGTCAGTTTCCCACTCCAAGATTCCAGCTTAGCGGACCAGAAACTTCCATGCAACAACGGCAACAAACACGGCTATGCCGACGACATAACCGATCATTCTTCCGTTCTGGAGCTTTTCGTGCATATGCATAAGACACCTCGCCTGAGTATGCCATCATGGCACAGGCAGGACGCTTGAGGCCAGGCTGGAAACGAATTACATCGCCCGCTCCGTTCAGCCCCCCGCCACTTGTACTTTGGCTTCGACCGCCTCCACCGGCGGCACTGGGATGCCGGGAATGCGCGCAGGTGCACCGCGCCAGGCACCGGCTTTGAACCCTTCCCTTACGAGCTTGAAGATGGTACGCCGATTTTGAGCAATCACTTTCACCCAAGCCATTTTCCCCATCATGGGGAAGTAAATACCGCGGAAGCAGAGGCGCGCTAGGAAGATGTTGATGCGATAACCGAGGGGCTGATCGTTCAACGACTCGACCGCGGCCGTCAGGGCCTCCGGACTATACGCCTCGGCCCAGCCCTTATTCACTTCGGCGTGAGCTTCTTCGATGGTCATTTTTAGCGGGGTGTGGGCCATTGCAAACGGGATGAACTCCTGCCAGTGCTTGGGCCGGGTCAGCCGCCCGGCCTTCTCCAGGCGCTTGTACAGTGGTGTTGCGGGCAACGGCGTGAGCAAGCCGAAGATCGGCAGACCTGGAGGCCAAGTGCGCACTTGGCCAAGAGTTCTTTCGGCGACTCCGACGGTGTCATTGTCCATGCCAAAAATAAACGACGTGATCGCATACACATTCCGCTGCGCCAAACGCTCCAGCACCGCCGCATATTCTCCCGGTTTGTTGAATCCCTTGTTCACGTCCTTCAAATTGGCCGGATCGATGGACTCCATGCCGATAAAAATCCACTTGCCTCCAGAGGCCGCAATCAAGTCGACGAGTTCATCGTCGCGCAATAGATTCGCGCTAATCTGCGCCACCCAATGCACCTGCGCTTTGGCGGCGATGATGTCGCGCAGCAGCGATTTGGTGCGCTTGATGTTGATGGCGAAATTATCGTCGATGAAGAAAACCGCCATCTGGCCCTTCTCGCTGCGGGCGCGGGCCTTCAACAACAACAGTTCATTCACCACGCTCTCATTGGTGCGAAAACGAATGGAGTCCCCGAAAAATCCGGTCACGGTGCAGAACTCGCAACCATAAGGGCAGCCTCGCCCGGACTCCACCGGAATAATGCGGAATGACCCCCAACCTTCCCCGATCTTCTGGAGCAAGGCGGTCGCGGCCTTGGGCACCAAATTAAACTGTTTGAGATCGATCGACTGCCACGGAATCACCGGATATTCCTTCAGCGACGGCTTGCTCTCCTGGCCGAAGGCATCCACCGGCGCGTAAATGTTCTTAAGTTCGCCACGGGCGGCGTCTTCAACAATCCGCGGCCAGGTCGCATCGGCTTCGCCCAGCGCAACCGCGTCGGCGTGGCGCGGGCCGCCATCTCGGCCGAGTGCCTCGTCGGCCATCTCCGTCACGTGAGGTCCGCCCATCACCACTGGAACTCCGCTGGCCCGGACTGCGTCCGCCATGCGATACGCCTTGGCAATCATTCTGGTCATGGCGCCGATGCCTACCAATCCAATGTCGTTGTCGCGCACGAACTGTGCGATCCCCGCTTCATCCATTGGATTTGCATTGCCATCCACTAGCAGCACTTCGTGGCCCGGTGGCGTGAGCGCCTGCAGCAGGAACATCCATAGATGCGGCATGAAATTACGTGTGACGCCGTTGTCGGGGTTATAGAGCAGGATTTTCATAACATTATTCGCGATTCCGCAAAGCGCTGCTTTGCTAATTGCTTGGTTGATGGGAGAAATCGGCAGCGCCAGAAAGGCGGGTTCCGCTGGCGCCCAATAGTCTGGAAGCGTTCGTTTGGATGTACCCTAGCGCACATTGTACAACGGGTTCGCTAGCAGCCCCTCTACCCAGAAGTTCCGGTTTGACATTCTTGATTCCTAAAGCTATCGTTGTAGGCGAACAAATGGCGAACGACAGCGATGCCTTCTCTTCCGCTATTCCGTGAAACCGACTCCCGCCCCAAACTCGTGGGCATTGCCCGGATCGCCGCCGATGGCGAGTCTCTGCGCGAGGGACACAACGTCGAATACTTTACACTCGCGACACGTTCGCTGTTCAGCCGGGTAGTGAGCGGACGCAATCTTCCGTTCACGTGGGCCATCAATCCTTACCGTGGTTGCGAGTTTGCCTGCAAGTACTGTTACGCGCGCTATACCCACGAGTTCATGGAACTGCGGGACGGCGTGGACTTCGAGCGCAAAATTTTCGTCAAGCAGCAAGCTGCGGCGCTCATGCAATCGGAGTTGAAGAAGGTCAAGCGCGGGGAGGAGATTGCGATTGGCACGGCGACCGATCCGTATCAGCCGGCGGAGCGGCGTTTTGAGATTACCCGGGCAATCCTCGAGGAACTGGCGCGGCACTCCGGACTGGAGATTGGAATTGTCACCAAGTCGAACCTGGTGACGCGGGATGCGGAGATCCTGCGGCGGGTGGGCGAGCACAATCGGATCTTTGTGAATGTGACCGTGACTACGGTGAATACAGAGCTGGCGCGGAAGCTTGAGCCACGGGCGCCGCGCCCCGATCTGCGGCTGGAGGCAGTTCGCCAGTTGAATCTTGCGGGCGTGGATGCGGGCGTGATCTGCGCTCCGGTGCTGCCGGAGATTACGGACCGGCCGCGCGACCTTGAGGCGCTGGTGAAAGCCGCCAGTGAAGTGGGCGCGAAGTACATCTTTGCCAATCCGCTTTTCCTGAAACCGTGTTCGGCGGCGGTGTTCATGCCGTTTCTGGAGGAGCACTTCCCCGCTCTGGTGGAACGCTACCGGACGTGTTATGCCAATCGAGCATTTCTGCCGAAAGGGTACGGGCAGCGGTTGTCGCAGTTGATGGCGGCGTTGCGGCGGAAGTACGGGTTTGGAGAGCAGCATGTTCGCAGCAGCCGCAGCACGCACATGGAGGTCGAGCAGATGGAGTTGTTTTGAGGGGCCTTAGCCTTTTGTTGTTGGTGTAGAGCCGGGCAAGGCACCCGTCCCTCCGCAAGCAAAGTCAGCGACAGCCTATAATGTTGACTCCGCCATGGCCTCTCCTAAGCAGACTGCTCTCCCGCGACCCGGACTGAAGGACAAATCCCGGCGCTTCTGGTATCGCGTGAGCGAGGGGCTGGCTCTTAACCAGCTCTGGTCGCAGTTTGAAAAAGACGCACGGTCGAGCTACAGACTCTACTCGGCGGGGCTGGACCAACTGCAGCCCGAGCGATCTCGATTGAGGCGCGGCTGGCGAACCGCGAAGGCGCTGTTCTGGGCGATCCTGGAAAAGCTGACACCGGCGCGCCGCGTGCTGGTGCTGCTGGCGCTGATTCTTCTGTTTATTCCTTCCGTCGGGGTTTCTTACACCAAAGGCGAAAATACCGTCGAGGTCCATGAATTCGACTTGCACGCATGGGGCGGACTGTTGATGTTCGTCGTCTTGCTGCTGGAGCTGGCGGACCGGGTGGTGATGAAACGCGACTTGGAGATTGCCAAAGACATTCAGGCCTGGATGTTACCGGGAGCACCACTGCAGATTCCGGGATACCAGATTGCTTATGCTACGCGTCCGGCAAACACGGTGGCGGGCGATTACTACGATGTCATCTTGCGGCCCGGCCCGGACCCGAGCGCAGACCGCATTCTGTTTGTGGTGGCCGATGTGGCGGGAAAGAGTATTCCGGCGGCGATGGTGATGGCGACCTTCCAGGCTAGTTTGCGGACGTTGTCGACGAGCGGCGGTGCGCTGGCGGAACTAGTAACCGGCGTGAATCGCTACACGTGTTCCAACAGTCAGGGCGGAGCTCGCTTCACGACCGCCTTCTTCGCCGAACTGAACCCGGCGAACGGAGATGTGGTCTACATCAACGCCGGACATAACGTTCCGATTCTGCGGAAGAAATCGGGCGTGGTGGAGCGGTTGGAAGTGGGAGGCATCCCGATAGGCATTTTTGCAGAATCGCCTTACCAGGTGGGAACGACTCGCCTGGAGGACGGAGACTGGCTGGTGATTTTCACGGATGGGGTCGTCGAAGCGGTCAATGCGAAAGATGAAGAATATGGCGAGCCGGAATTGATACGACTGGTGGATCGCAAGTCGGGGTCCGCTCCCGCTGAACTTCTGCGTCAGATGTGGACGGAGTTGGATCTGTTCGTGGGGAACACTCCACAGCACGACGACATTACATGCTTGCTGCTGAAGCGCAGCTAAGTTCCACATCCGAGACGCCGCGCTACAGCGGCTTCAGTCCGGCGAACGAAAGAAATTGGGCGGCCACGTCTTGCGCGTGGGCTAAATCCGGGGAAATCTTCTGCGCTTGGGTCAGAGCGGAGTCGGCATCGGCAATGCGCCCTGCCCGGCGCAGAGCTTGCGCGAACAAAAGATAATTCACCGCACTGGGTGCGCCTTTCACGGCGTGGGCAAATTGGACGACCGCCAAATCGGCCTGCCCCTGGCGCAGCGCCACCAGGCCCGAACCGATCAGCGCCAAGTCATTCTCCGGACTAAGGCGCAGAGCGTTCTGGTAGCTGGCGGCGGCCCGATCGTACTGGCCTAACTCGGAATGAGCTTGCCCAAGCTCGATCCAGGCGGCGGCCTGCACTTTCGGATCGATGTAGGCATTGGATTTGGAACTGGCATTGGATTCGAAGTAACGTAGGACCGACTCGCATTCCTCGAGGGCCTGCTGTGGATGCCCGACAATCAATTCATAATTGGCGAGCGCGACAATTTGGCCGGGCGGATATTGATGCAGCGCCGTGGCCGCCCGAAACTGAACAATCGCCTCCTCGGGACGTCCCTGCTTGGCTAAAGCCAGCGCCAGATTGTTGTGCGCCATGTAATTCCTTTCAGTCACACTCAACGTGTAGCGCCAGAGGGTTTCATCGTCGCGCCAGTAACCAAGCTGGCGAGAGGTTAGACATCCCAGAATGAAGATCACGAAAACGGCAGGAACGGCGCGCCATAGGTTGGGGATCTGATGTTCGGAGGCGGCCGCGTTTAAAGTCCAAACCACCGCCACAAACAAACCGATGAAGGGGATGTAGGCGTATCGGTCAGCCATCGTCTGCTCGCCGACAGTTACGATCCCGATCATGGGGACTAAGGTCCCTAAGAACCAGAACCAGCCGACGGGCAAATAGCGCCGGTCGCGCCAGCGCAGCGCGAGCACCGACAGCAGAAGTAACAGCGCCGCCGCTCCAGCTACCTGCCAGCCCGGCAGCGAATTCCATGGCCGCGGATACATGGGCACGAGCCGGGAGGGCCAAAATGCCTTACCGATATAGCGCACGTAGGAGACAAAGACGTTTTCCAGGCGCGCCGACAACGAGACTTCGGTTACGCTCCGTACCGCGTTGCCCGCGCGCTGCGCCAGCACGGTGACCACGGAATCCGCTGCGGCCAGAATAAAGAGAGGCAACTTCTCCCAAACGAGAGAGGAGAACGAGCGCGGGGCGGGAGTGAAGGTTGAGCCGTCCGCCGAGCCGTGGGCCGCACCCATTCGCGCGCCCATTCGCTGGAGGGGCCAGTAGTCCCAAAGCAGCAGCACAAAAGGCAGAGTGACAATCTGCGGTTTCGCCATCAAGCCGAGCGCAAAAAAAACGGCAACCAGCACATAGAGACGACGCCCGCCGCTGCGCCCATACCGGTCGTACGCATGCAAAGCAAGCAGGAAGAACATCATGCTGAGCACGTTCTTGCGCTCGGCGGCCCAGGCGACAGACTCAACATTGACCGGGTGCAGCGCGAATAACGCCGCCACCAGGAAACTTGGCCAGCCCGATCCAGTCGCCCGGCGCAAGAGCAGAAAAAGGAGGACGGCATTGGCTGCATGTAGCAAGAGATTGGTGTAGTGGTGTCCAATCGGATTGAGTCTAAAGAGCTGGTAGTCCAAGGCATGCGACAGCCAAGTCAACGGGTGCCAGTTTCCGTCGCGAAGCGTCGTGAACGACCACTTCACGGTGTCCCACGTCAAGCCGCGCTGGACCTCGGGATTTTTGAGGATGTAGGACGAATCATCGAAATCGATGAACTGGTTATGAACAATGGGATTGTAGAAAGCGAGAGTGGCCACCACCAACAGAAGACACAAGACGATGACATGCTTTTCACGGGACGCTGACATTTCGATATGTTGGAGGCGACTCCGTCGGCTGAAGGTTGGTCCTGCTCAAAACATCCCACCCTGCCCTACGAAGACGATTCTAACGCGATGTGGTGTTGACTACGACAGGGCTGCGCCGCTCGTCACCACTCCGAAGTAATAGCTTTCCTTCGCGCTTATCCAGGCATCGATTTATCGGACATCTTATCCGGATATCAAGTCACGGTACATCTGGTGGAAGGCGTGGACACCTTTTTCCTGCTTCACGCTGTAGCGGCCACTGTGGTAGCTGCGGGAGTGGAGATTTTTCTGAACAATCTCGCAGATGCGGACGTCTTCGCCCTGAATCTCGTCGCTGAACTCAAAAGCCTTGCGGGCGGCTTCGCTCCCCAGATCCTTCTCAGGCAGATACCATTCGAAAATTGCCAGCGTGCGCTCGGGGCCGAGCGGCAGGATGATGTTGAGCGAGACGTTATCGGGATAGCAGTTGAGCATCCAGTTGGGAAAGACCCAGAAATAATCCGCCGTAAGATCTTTGCCGGACGGGTGGCCAGATTGCTGGTAGCGGCGCGGGGTGGGGTCTCCGGGTTGTGCACCACGGATCGGACTCCACTGCCGAACGTACTCGGGGTAGGGCTCGACGGTGTAGGCGTTGTAGTCGATTTCTCGATTGAGCGCCGGGTGGACGCTCGGCAGGTGGTAACCCTCGAGATAGTTATCGATGTAAGTCTTCCAGTTACATTTCATCTCGTAAGTGCGGCACGCGGAAAACTTCATGCTGGTGAAATCGAACTTCTCGGCTTGGGCTGGCAGTTCGCCCAGACACTCGCGCAGCGGACGAGCCTCGGGATCGAGATTGACGAAAATGAGGTTGAACCATTCCTCGAGGCGAACGGGGGCGAGGCCGAAATCCCTGGGATCGAAATCTTCGACGCCCTCGAATTCGGGGGTGACGAGTAGAGCGCCATCGAGGCGGTAGGTCCATCCGTGATAGCCGCAGCGGAAGAGTTTGCGGTTTCCGCAGCCGGAGGCGGGGTTGCCGGCGCGATGCCGGCAAACGTTATAAAAGCCTCGCAGAATGCCGTCGTCGCCGCGGGCAATGAGAAGCGGCTCTCCGACGAGGTCGAAAGTAAAGTAGTCGCCGGGATTTGCGGCCTGGCGAACATGACCGACGACCTGCCAGGTGGAAGCGAAGATTCTGGTCTTCTCGGTTTCAAAGGTCTCCGCGCTGAAATAGACGGGTGCGGGCAACGTGGAGGCGCGAGCGATGTCGCGCTCAGAGTTTAGTCTCAGGTTTGGCATGGGCGCTCCAGGGACGCTCATTTTAGCGCACAGGCGCATAACTCATCATGCGGTCAAGATATTAGTGATCGATTGGAGGGCTAACCCCAAGCGATTGTAAACTTTTGTCAATTTGCTGCGCGAAAGGACATCTTACCGCCGTAATTTGATCCGAAGTCATGCTAATGCCATAGTACAGGCGAGTTGGTCGTCCAACCGCAAGTAAAACCGAGAGTAGGGGAATTCTTGGATGGAGAGACAAAAGGGCTTCTCACTGATCGAATTGCTGATTGTAGTCGCGATCATCCTGATCATCGCCGCGATTGCTATCCCGAACCTTCTGCGCGCGCGCATTACTTCGAACGAATCCGCCGCGGTGGGAGCGCTTCGCACCCTTAATACAGCACAGGTCTCGTATAGCTCCACCTACTCCACGGTGGGCTTTGCCAGCACGCTGACCGATATGGCGGGTACTACCTGCGCCACCACGGCGCCCGCCTCGAACAGCGCCTGTTTGATTGATTCGGCTTTGGGAAGCGGGACCAAGAGCGGCTACGTGTTCACGATCTCGGGCGTAAGCGGCACTCCGGCCGCCAGTTATCAATTCGTCGCATCGCCGGTGGGCCCGAACCAGACGGGCGTGCGCTACTTCTGCTCGTTCTCAGATGGTGTGGTGCGCGTCGATCCCGCCAATTTGATCAGCACCTGCGACGGCACCGTGCAACCGCTGCAGTAAGTTTGGATTTGGGCAAAGTACCTGGGGGAGGGTATCCGCCGAAAAGAGCAGAGGAGAAATCCTCTGCTTTCTTATTGCTGCGGACTTTTCCTATTTCTCCTATTTCTCGCCTTATAAGATTGACCCGAACTAGCTCTAGCGATCCCCCGAATACAGGTTCAACCGGTTCTTCTGCAGGAATTGCAGTTTCTCGAGGAGTTGAGTCCTTCTGGGATCGGGATACACCGGGAATCCGGTAGCCCGATCACAGTAGTCGATGTTTCCGATTTGCAGGATGCAGGTCTTCCACGCTTGTTTTCCATCGCTCACAAGTTGCGGGGAATATCCGTTGGGCATGCGCACGGCGGCGGGTATGAACGCTATCACAAACACCGCTAGCAGCGCCGTGCGGAACGCGCCTTTCCGCCAAGTGAGCAAATGGAAATATATCGCCAAATACGCGGGCACGAGCAATCCCATATAGCGCGAGAATTGCGCTGCCTCGGGCATGCCCAAGCACACCCTTCCAACCGCCGCGTTGGCAGCAAAAAGCAGCGAGAAGCTCAAAAGAATGACGACCGTCAGATCGGCGGCGGACCATTCCCGGTTGCGCCACAGACGAACACCATGCCAGATAAGAATCGCAAATGCCACCAGCGCGAGAAAACTCCCGGCCACCGATGCCAGCAGTACCGTCCGCAGCCCGAAGAAGTAGGACATCATGAGGCCGATGAACCACGGGTAATTCAGAGGATGGGCATCGGGAAAGTGAAAGCATGGGACATTCGGTGCCCAGCGATAGTGATAGAAAAAACCAGCCAGGGATGCTGCCGCAACCAAGAGGGCCGCTGCGGGAAAGCTGGGTAATCCTGATTCCGTTCGAAACGCTCGTCGCAGGTCGAATAGAAGAACACCGATCGTGACCGCTCCCATGAATAAAAAGTACCCGGAGTAAAGCAGCAGGAAATTGAGTGCGAGGACGGCAGCATAGCGCGCGATCGGTTTGGGCAGCATCCATGCCAGGCAGTAAAGTCCAAGGAGGAACTCCGGGACGGCAGAAAGAGAAGGGTTTGGCGCACCCACGAAAGCTTCCATCTGCGCGAAGGTCAGGAACAGACACGGGATCGCAATATCGCTGTATTCGAGATTGGTGCAACCCGGGCTGCCAAACAGCTTTTGTTTCAAACGCAACGCGACGACCGCAGCCGCGCACAATGCCCCCACCATGAACAGCGCTTCGGCCCGTGAATTCCAACGTGTGGACTCCAACACAAATTTGTCGAGCACCAGTCCGATGCCTTCGCGGTGCACCCCATGCTGCCAGTTGAAAATCTGCCACAGGGAAGCGTGTTGCAACAGAGGCGTGTAAAAGTCCCATTGGTCCCAGAAGAGAATGTTCACGGAATAGCGCCAAACCGCCAGTGCCAACCAAGAGGTGGTAGCCAGGAAAGCCGTCGCTACGACGATGACCGGTAAACGAAAGTCGGGCTGGGACGAAGCCGCAGTCTGCGGATCGGCTTCCGCTCTAAAAGTGGGAACCATGTGGACCGGAATTTCCATTTTGCTCATCCCGCTACGAGCCAATATACCTCCTGTTGCAACCGCCCTGTCCCATTCCCTTGGCGCGGCGGGAAAACTGCCCTCGGAGGCGGACGCAAGAATAGCAGTGGCGAGCGTTCCCGGAATGGGAGTCGCGGCATCTGACGGGCGGTTTGAAGGCTAGACGGAGACGAGGGGGGACTGTCAAAATATGTCAATCCGGGTCTCCAAAAATGTCATACTGAGAGCATCAGAAGTAAGGTGCGCAGGGAGCGATCCCGCAGATGCCGCTGAAAACGCTAAGTTTGTTCCAGGGGGGCATCTGACTTCCGTCACTTGGGAGTCTGGCCCTAGGAGTGCGATAGTACAAGCGAGTTGGTCATCCAACCAAAAAACAGTCAAACGGAGATGAGGACAATTTAAATGCGGAAACAAAAAGGCTTCTCACTGATCGAATTGCTGATTGTGGTGGCGATCATCCTGATTATCGCCGCGATTGCTATCCCGAACCTTCTGCGCGCGCGTATTTCAGCGAACGAGTCGGCTGCAGTGGGAGCGCTTCGCACACTGAACACAGCGCAGATTTCATACAACTCCACCTACCCGACGGTGGGCTTTGCCGGTACCCTGTCTTATCTGGGCGGCACGACCTGCGCCACCACAGCGCCGACTTCGAGCACCGCTTGCTT
>JBEKQC010000068.1:0-21235 GCA_049520095.1 Terriglobales bacterium | reverse complement strand
CTCGCCCGCGACTCTGTGGCCGCAAAGACACATTTTTCTCCTCCATGTCGATTGACCGCAAGTGTCAAGTTATGTTTAACTCCATTCAATCGGGGCTGGCTCATAGCAGTAGCTTGGGAATAGGCAGCAAAAATTCCGGGGCGTGAGACCGAGGTGACGTTATGAAGTCCAGCTCGCTTGCCGTTCTAGCAGTGTCCCTTCTGGCTGTAACCATTCTCAGCTTAACCCTAACTGCCAGTGCGCGGGAGACCGTCCTGCCCGCCGGTACCCTTCTGAAGTGCACCATGAATGAACCGAACTTTTCCTCGGCGACCGTTGCCGTCGGCGATCCCGTGCTCTGTCATCTCCACTCGGTGACGGAATTCGGCCAGCAGACGTTTCCCCGCGGAGCCTACCTGGTCGGCCATCTCGAATCGGCCCAGGACCCCGGCCATTTCTGGGGCAAGGGCAACATGAAGCTGGTGTTCGATCGCATCGGATTGCCGAACGGCGACATGCCTCTCGACGCCAAAGTGATCGCCACTCGCGGTTACAAGGTCGATAAAACAGGCGCCATCGACGGCAAGGGGCACGCCAAGCGCGACATCGTCGAATGGATGATTCCGCCGCTTTGGCCGTGGAAGATCATCATGCTGCCAGCGCGCGGTCCGCGTCCTACGCTCAAGGGCGAGAGCATGCTCGAGCTGCGCTTGATGGATGACGTGCAGATCCCGCAGGTCTCGGCCACCAACGGCCCGGACTGGCATTTCTTCGGCCGCCCGAGGATGGAAAACGACTCCTACTATCAGGGCTCTTACCAAGGTGCGTCTTATCAAGGTACGTCTTACCAACGTGCGTCTTACCAGGGCGCCAGCGCTGGGCCGCGGGACAATGAGGGCGCTATTCCTCAACTGGCGGTGCGCAACGTAGCCGTCACCTCCAGCGAGCAGTCGATGGCTGAGGAAACTCCTCACGTCGTCTACGCGAGCTACGTTACTAAGGACGCAAGCGGAGGCGCGGCTCCCGGAGTGCCCGTGTTTGTGCTGAAGTCAGGGATGGTTTTGGAGGTGGGCAATTACACCTATCAGGACGGCCGCATCAGCTACGAACTGGCCAGTGGCGGCAATGGCGTGATCAGCACGGACGAAGTGGACTGGACCACGACGACTCGCATGAATAGCCAACGCGGCGTGCGGACGATGCTGCGAGGTGGACACCCGAGTGGTGCGGCGGGATTCTAGAAACACGTCAGCATTCAGCCGTCAGCAGAAAGCTGGCGGCTGTTTTGTTTGCGGAGACGGGCGTCCCCGCCCCGTCCAAGCCGAGCGAAGCTCGGCAGTCTTTTCAGCGGTCAGGCAATTTCCCTGCGACTAACGGGCGCGATGCGCCATCCAAAAAAGGACGCAGAAGCGCGCAATCGGCCGAGGTCACCTTGTCCAAAGTCAACATCGCCCAAAAGTTTGCCAAGATCACCGAATACTGGAAGCCCTACATCGCCGCCGAACTCAATGGCCAATATGTGAAGCTTGACAAGCTCAAAGGAGAGTTCGTGTTTCACCATCACGAGCATGAAGACGAGATGTTCCTGGTAGTCAAAGGCCGCTTCCGCATGGAATTTCGCGACCGCCACGAATGGATCGAAGAGGGCGAGTTTATCGTGGTGCCGCACGGTGTAGACCATCGCCCGGTGGCCGAGGAAGAATGCTGGATCCTGCTCTTTGAACCTGCCTCTACGTTGAACACCGGCAATGTCGAAAATGAACGGACCGTGCACCAACTGGAGCGGGTTTAACCCTAAATGGAAATCACCGTTTACTCCGCCCCCTGGTGTCCAGAGTGCCGCGAGGCCAAGCGTTTCCTCGACCAGCACAAGTTGCCATACACGGATATCAACATCGAGACCACTCCCGGAGCCGCCGACGAGATCGTGAAACACACCGGCAAGCGCGCCATCCCGCAGTTCGTGATTGATGGAGAATGGATCCAGCCCTACATTCCGGGTGAGGGTTTCCTCTACGAAGAAATGGCCAAGCGCCTGCGTGTTGAGCGGTAGGGAGTTGAGCTATAGATGACATAGGCCTATCTTCTGTTACCTTCGCCCCGCCCACACGCGACTTCTGTACCCTACACGCCTTGGCCCGAATGCGTCAGGATAGTGTCTGCTACCCGGAAATCTCCCTCCCCGCCGGGCCGGACGGCGCATGCTCAATTCCGATCATCTCAATTCCGATCCTGGGGAAAGCGAAGTGGTTGAGACCTGGCAGCGGTTTGCACAAGGGCTGCTGGGAGTCCTCGCGCTGGTAGGCGCTGGCGTCATGGCTCACTACTACGCTCCGCCCGAGACTACTGGCCTGCAGCAGCAGGTTCACCAACTATCGAGTCAGGTGGCGGATCTCGAACGGCAGCAGTCATTTTCGTCCGCTGCAGTAGATGACGCGCGTGATTCGGTGGCCTATATCTATGGGATTTATCACGTATCCGGCCGCGCGCAAGGTTTTCGCGCTCGCGTGGCGGGGACAGGATTTGTAGTGGCTCCGGGCCTTCTGGCCACCAATCGCCATGTAGCCGAGCCCTGGTACGGCGACCGCGAAGTCGCCGTGGCATTGCGGAAGGGCGGATCGCCAGTGCTGGAAAAACTGGTGGCATATTTCCCCGGCTCGCCGCTTCCGGTCAACCTGGAGACCGCGGTTGTCGCCACTCACGGCGATCTGGCTGTGCTGCGTTTCGGAGCCACCGCCTTCACCAGGAAACTTCACCCTTTGACTCTGTCCCAGGCACTGCCACATGTAGGCGATTCGGTCAGCGTGCTGGCTTATCCTATGGGAGTGACGGGCATGGTGGCGAAATCGCCCGCAGTCGTGTACGAGCGGCTTTCGTCGCATCCGGACGATGCCGACACGGCAGGAGAACTGGCGGCGTTGTCGCTGATCCGGCCTTCGGCGACGTTCGGGCACATCGGCGATGTCACCGGCGACAAGCTGATCTATGACGCGCCCACCGCAAGGGGAGGCAGTGGCGGACCGGTGCTGAATTTGCGCGGCGAGGTCGTAGGCATCAACTCCGCCTACATTGACGGCTTCTCCGGCGGTACGCTGGGGATCACCGCCGGCGAGTTGCGTCCGCTGATCGAAACCGCCAAGCGAGCGCCTTTGGCGGCCGCCGCTGTCGTGCAATGAAGAATCAGTTCTCAGTTCCCGGTGGAGACCGATTCGCTTTAAGTGGGAACTAAGAACTTCTAGCCGCACAGACAAAGTGCCTTGAATTCAGGTAAATTGTAACTTGCTGATTTGCAAAACAAATTGGTCTTATGGCTGCTCTTCAACTTGGGATAAGCCCCGGTAAGAGGCTTCTGGCCATGTTTACGGGCTATGCCCGCGGGCAACGGATTCCCGGCGAGCGGGTTCAAAGAGAACAGATTCGAAGAGAAAAAAGAGAATTGGTTCAGAAATAATCCAGCGAGATCTCGTCATGATGAAAAATTTGATGTTTGCGGTGGCTTTGCTGAGTCTGGCGCTGACTGGCGGTTGCGCGAAGGGCGGCAACGGAACGGTTCCCCCTCCCGTCACCGTCACCGTTGCCATTACCTCTCCGAGCAACGCTAACCCTGGCGCAATCTACCCAAGCCAATCTCTGACGCTTACAGCCACGGTAGCGAACTCGACGAATACAGCTGTTACCTGGAGCCTGACCGGCCCGGGGACGCTCACACCAATCACGCCGGCGACAAACCCCGCAACCGCGACCTACGTCGCCCCGACAACGGTCCCGGCGACAGGAGCTACGCAGCCCACCGTCACAGCGACATTGGCGTCCGACACCTCCATAACGGGCCCGCTGGCGTTGACCATCGTTGACATCACCAGCGAGGTGACGCCGGCCACGGTGAGCGCGGGCACCACCGGTGGCCCCAATGGCACCGGCCTGACCCAGCAATTTACCGCCGTAGCCGTCCCTGACGATGCGCCCCAAAGCTTTACGTGGACCTGCTCTGCGGGCGGAACCGGAAACGCGTGCGCGAATTTCGTTCCAGTTGCGAATACGCCCCCGCAAACGGGTTCGTCTGGCTTGGCTCTCTACACGGCGGACGATACCTGCACCGGTAATTGTGTTCAGATATCGGCGGTTTCGACACTCGATTCGGGAGCCTGCAACAACAACCCTAACTGCACCGTCGCCAAAGTCTCGCTGGTCCAATCCCGCGTAAGCGGCACGTACGCATTCCAGTTTTCCGGATACAACGCCACCGGATTCGTGGCTGTGGCTGGTACGTTCACGGTGGCGGCGGGTGGTTCGATCTCGGGCGTAGAAGATCAACTGACGTCAAGCGGCACCGCTACAAATATTTCGATCGCAGGGGGGTCGTACACACCCACCAAGAGCGACGCGATCAACTCGAATAACGCGGGCACGCTGAGTCTGCCACCGGCCAATGGAATCGGCCCAAGTCAATACCAGGCTGTTCTCGATGGCACCGGCGGCATCCAGATGATCGAATCTGACCTCAATGGCACCGGTTCTGGCGTCGCCCAGAAGGCATCTTCCGCTTTCAGCGGTACTGTCGAGCAGACTTACGCGTTCGGCTTCACCGGCGTGGACTCCGGTGGCAACCGCGTTGGCTACGCCGGTCTTATGGGGTTCAACGGCACCGGCGGATTGAGCGGATTGATGGATGTGAATGACAACGGGCAGGGCAGCAACAGCATTTGCAGCCCCAGCGCGGCGCCCTGCACGATCACGGGAACCTACACGCAGAATAACAACGGTTCGTGGCATTTAGCGCTCACCAAGCCCGTAATAATGGGTTTCGATTTCTTTATTTCTTCCGGGACGACCGGCAAGACGAGTCCGTTGACCTTCTATGCCATTTCCACCGACCCAATCGCGACGAACCCCGTAGTTGCCGGAACGATGGTGCTCCAGGATTCGACGCAGACCTACAATAACGCCGCCTTCAAAGGCATTTCCGTCTCCGCTCTGACCGGAACCGGGACGGGGGCGAATGGGACGATTGTCCCTAAGACGACGAATGTCTCGCTGACGCTGGGCACGACGGATGGCAACGGGAACTTCTCGGGTCAATTTGATCAAAATAACGACGGTGTGATCCTCTCCAGCGTCCAATTCCCGCCCAAAACAGGCACGAACAATTACACCTATACGTCCACCGGCACCCCTCCCAGTGGACGCTACACATTCAACATGTTGGGCAATCCCACTGCGAGCCCGGTCGGGGCGCCGCTTCCGTTCGTTCTCTACGCCAGTGGGGCAAACCGCGGATTCCAGCTCGATACATCCAGTGCGTCCGTGATGACCGGAGCGATGAATCCCCAGGGAAAAGGCGGCGAAACTTTCGCTAATTCGGAGTTGCCGGGTACGTACGCCGCGGCGACCACCAGCAGCGGCAGTTCTGAAGTGGTTCCGCTGGCGGCCAACCTGCTCATGACATACCCAGGAATCGTAACTCCCGGAACCCCACCCATTACTGTCGTCGCCGGAACGCAGTACCAGTACCCAAACCCAGGGCAACAAACGGTGGCCGGCACTTACACGCTGACCCTCCCGGGTACGGGTACGATCCCGTTAACCGCTCCGTCGGGCCCAAGTTACGTGATCTACGTTCTTGATACTTCAGGTTGCGGCACCAACAGCCTTGTTTGCTCGGTACAAGATTTTCTGATGATCGATGAGGACAAGACCAACCTGAATCCATCAATCATTTTCGCTCAGCAGTAGGCTTGTCAGTGGAGAGCCAGGGTTCTATTTCCCGCGAATCACCGTTTTTGCCGTGGCGAGATTGTCGAACCGGTCATACACACGAACGACAAGCACGTGGTCATTCCCGGTGCTCTCGGCCATCGGAGGCGGCGCAGGTTCTGCTGGTCGCACGGCCACGCGAAAGTCGTAGTCTTCCGTCTTGGAATCCGACAACTGGCCGACCGGCTCAACGAACTGCCAGTCGCCGCCATCGATTGAATACTCCGCCCGCTTGATCGCCGAAAATGAATCGCTGGCGCGGAAGCGGACATGGATTTGCGTGCCGATCTGCTTTCCGACCTGCCTGTCTTCGAGCTTTCCATCAAAAGTGGCAGTCAGCTTGTCGATGACCGGAGCAGTGCTATCGACCTCGAAGCGTGAACTGACGCGCTCGGCGTAGAGCGCTTCTCCGGGCGAATGCGAGGGCGCGTCGGAGGCAATAACTTTTACCGTGTAGCCGCCATCCGGCAAAAGACTGGCGTCGAAAGAATAGTAGCGATCGGAGAGGTTCGTCTTCAGCAGCAGCCAGCGCGATTCGCCGTCGCCGCGGTAGTAGACGGTGTAGACGAGCTGGTCATCGTTGTCGTCATGCGCCTGCCAGCGAACGCCGATTGAGTCGCGGTCGCGCACCGCGGGCGGCGGAGGATCGAAGCGCGGCTGGCCCAGACCTTGCCCGGGCGGCTCACTGCCCGTCACATGTGGAATCGGCTGATAGTGGTATCCCGGCTGCACGACGATTTCATCGATTTCGGGGGCGACGTTTTTCGGCAGATAGTTCAGCAGGACGTCGTCGACGCGCGGCGCGGGATTGCCCGCGTGGAGCACGGACTTCCACTGCACGAAACGCGCCGGCGGAATTTTAAGTTCGGAGCCGGCCGCCAGATCGACTCGCGTCCAAAGACTCCAGTTGCGGTCGGGATTGTCGACATTGCCGCTGCGCGCATAGAGCTCGACACTACCGGCCGTGCGAACGCTGGTGCGTCCCCATAGGGAAAAGACGCGCGCGTCGAAGACATCGCTTTCGTACGTGCCCTCCGACTCGGGACCAGGACCGAGCACAAAAATTTTCCCCAAGTTGCTGCTGGAGACGTAGAGCCCTCCGCCGGGCGCGGCGGCGAAGGCGGTGATTTGCGTGGCGCTGGCTTTGATCAGATCGGTGAAATCGTCAACGCCGTTGATGGCAAAAATGTGACCACGATTGCCGGTGCCCGCGAGCAGGCGTCCGTGCTGATCGAAGCCGAGAGCGTAGACGAGATCTTCGTGGGAGGTCCACAAGCGTGACGGAGCGCCATCGGGCGCGATGCGGTAAATCTCAGAGCCACCGGTAGCGCCGGCTCCGGGAGCGGGAAAGGCCGCCATACTCGCGGCTGGAGCTGCGGCGATTGTGATATTGCCGCCGGCCGTGGGCGGCTGGTTCTGCCCTGGCGCGAGCATGATGCCCGTTCCCGGTGCCGTGGTTCCGGCGTGCTTTTCTCCCGCACCAGCGGCGTAGATATTGCCGGCGCCGTCGATGGCGAGCGCGGTAATTTCTTTCTTGGGCGCGCTGTAGAGAACGAACGCTTCGCCATTCGGCGAGATGCGATAGACAAGACCGCTGCCATCGGAACCGGCAATCAGATTTCCCTTGGGATCGAGCGCCAGAACACGAATGTGGACTTCATCGCTCTGGAAAAAAAGCGAGTGCTGGCCGTTGGGGCCGACTTTATAGATTTCGCCGTGATCGCCGGTGGCGACATACAGCGCACCGGCATTGTCGAGAACCATGTCCCAGATGTACTTGGAGCCGGGATCGAAGTAGGGCGTCGGAGTCCATGAGGATTTCGCGCCCGCCTTGGCCGCGGCGCCCTTCGCGGGTTCAAGACGATAGACTTTGCCGTCGGGCGCAGTTGCAGCGTATACGACGCCGTTCTTGTCGTTCTTATCATCGTTCTTACCAACGACCAGAGCCTGCACTTGCAATTCCTGCGGCTCGAAGATGATCGCGCTTTGACCATCCGGTGTGATCCGATAGACACGCGCCGGAGATCCCGCGGCGGCGTAAATGTTGCCCGCGGAATCGGATGCGATTGACCAGATGTAGGTCGAAGGCGTGGTCGCGAGAGCTTTGAAGGCCGGAGCAAGTTCCAGGCCGCCCTCACTGCGCAGTGCGATGCCCCTGGCAGTGCCCTTGGTCAGTTCTTCGAACTTGGATTGTTCCCACGTACGGGTGCCCTCGGCGAGGACGAATGTGGAACACGCGAAGGCGGAAAGAGTAAGCGCTGATAGTAGGGCGAGCGTCTTACGAGCGAAAGTCATACCTCAATTTAACCATCTATTTCTTCTCCGCGCCGCCGCTGTATGTTTTCAGCGCCGATTCCAGGTCTTGAACCCGATGGCTGTCTTTTACCTTGTCGAGAGAATCGCGCGATACGGTAAGGCTTCCATCCAGTATTCGTTTCAAGTTGTCCAGATTGCGTTGCCAGCGGGCAATCACGGACGGCGGCACGCCTCCCATGCCTCCGGGAACAAAGCGGCGGCTGGCGATCTGGGCGGTAATTCCTCTCGCTGCCAGTTGACGCTGCAGCTGTGGAATGTGGCTGGCTCCGTAGACGATGACGATGCGGCCCGCGCCAGCAGCGGCATCCAGACAATTCTCCACGATGCGGCGATTGCGCTCATGCCAGCCTCCCATGGCTATGTCGGAGACCGTATTCTCGCCGATCACTTGCTCAAACTGATAATCGGCGATGGCCACGCCCTTGGTATGCAGATAATCAAAGAGCGTCGGCTCGGTCTGCGACTGCATCTGTTTGGCGGTCTCTTCTGTCAGCGTTTCCAGCTTGTCCTTGATTTCTTTGGGCTGCATCACCTCGGCTCGGCTCTGCCATGCGTGGGTTATGCGCCAGTCGGTCGCGGCAAAGCGTGCGTGCAGCGTGGGGGCTACTTCGGCCAGATATGCGGCCTCGGGAGGAAAATAGCCTTCCATCGGCCCCTGATAAGCCTCTGGCGTGATCTCGCCGCAGATCAAATCCGGATGCAGCGACTCAACTTCCGTCCTCAGATCGGCAAGTGAGTAGTGGTTTTCAGTTTTGAAATGTAGGTCGTGCGCTGTCCCCAGCAGGATAACCTCTGGGTTGGGCGAAGCTGTGGTTGGCTGGGTCCGCGCAGGAAGATAAAAGGATAACAGCAGCCCGCAAAAGACCACTGACCGGTTTTTCATATCAAAAGCTATGTTAGCCGGAATTTCCTTTCTTCCCTCAAGGCGGCGCCCAGTGCATCTCGCCGCCCGTTCGCTGCGCTGTGAAATGAAGCCCGTCTGGAGCGTCAGAATCGGCACGCGATCCGCGCCAGCATGCCCCCCGCCGCCGGAGCCGGCTACTTGATGTTAATCGTCAGCATCTGCGCGCCGGAGACGACATAGTCCAGGGGATCGGTGGAAGCTTCGCTAACCGACGATTCACCGAGCACGACCATGTCCTGCGTGCCGCGCATGTTGTCCATAACGTTCATGACGGAGAGCGGTAGCGTCGGCATCACTTTGTCGGCGACCATAGCTTCGGGATCGGACCCGATCAGCGAAACATATACGCGATCGTTGGCGCGTTCTTTGTTCAGCAATGCGATCGTCGGCGCCAGCCCCAGACCGCGATTCATCATCGGTGTCCCGCGGTGCATGCGGTCGAGCGTGTCTCCATCGCTCACCAGGATGCGCAGCGTTCCCTTTGAAGTGGAGGTCGGAATTCGTATGGGAATCTGGCGCACCAGCCGCTCGCCACGATAAGGACGAATCACCGTCTCCACCATAATCTGGTCGCCCGGGCGAGCTTCCGTCATGTCCGTGCGCGCAGCTTCCAGACGAGCCGAGCGGCGCTCGCGGACAAGATCGAAATCGAGTTTCACGCCCTGCACATCAGGAGCGTCGAAGGGATTGCTGTAGATGCGTCCAAAGCGGTCGCCTATGGTGGCCGCAGCCAAAGCCGCCGCGGGCTGCCCGTTGTCTTGCGGGGCAAACATGTTTCGCAGGGTGACGTCGGGATATCCCTTCACGCTGAGCACGCCATTCATGCGGTATGTAATGTCTTCGCCGTATTCGTTGGTGCTGTGCAGCGCGTTGAAGACGGTGGCCATCATCGCCAATGGGCTCAGCCGCGCGTTGTTGAGAATTTCGTAATGGAATTCTCTTGTTGCCGCGCCACTGTGCATGGCCACCGTCACCGGAATCATCTTCGAGTCCTGGCCCGGCACGCCCATAATGCCGTTCTGACGGTCCTGCACGAACGCGCCGATCGTCTCTGTCGTATTGACGATCTTGAACGCATTCATCGGAGATGGCAGCGTGGCCAGCACGGTAGCCTTCGTCATCGGCAGGTCCACTTCGCCGAACTGCAACAGCGGGTGTCCGCAGGCAAGCAAGCGTTGCGGATCGACATAAGTCACAGTGCACGTGGCCGCGATATCCATATCGCCACGAACCAGCACGGCGCTGACGGCCGATCCGGCCTCGATCGGTTCCGGCTGTTTGCGATCGCTAGCTGAGCCAATGCCCATCACTGGAACGATGCCGGCCGCCGCGAATTGCGACCCATACCGCTGCAAGGTCTCGTCGGAAAATCCGTTGAACACAAGAGGCGTTTCGATGGGCTTCAGGTAGTTGCTGTAATTCGGGGCGGGAAGCGTCGCGCCTTCGCCCGGGCTCGCGGTTTGCGTGGTTTCACTCTCCTTTGAATTGGCTGAATCGGCGCCCGCGACGCTGGCGCGCACCGGAGTCGGGGACGGACGATGATCGAGCGCACTGATCTCCAGCATCTCCTGGATCGGCGTCACCCCCGCGATCGGTTCCTTCGAGAATTCGCCGATGCGGAAGGCAAGCGCCCCCGCCAGCTTGCCATCGAAATAAACCGGGCTTCCGCTCATACCAGCAACCACGCCGGTATATTCGGGCTTCGTACCATGCAGGCGGACGAGGATAATATCGCCCTTCGGGCCATTCGCGTTGTGCATCACGCCCAGAACTTCCACGTCCATCGACTCGGGTTTCACGCCCTGAAACACCGTGAGCGCCGTGCCTTTCATGCCTTCGTGGATCTGATCGAGCGGCATGATCGCCGGAGAGACGACGGCAGGGAGAACTGTGGCCGCCAATGGCCGGTTGTGGGTAGTAACTTCCGGTTGTTGCGCATGAACCCAGACGGTGGACAACAGACACAAAAGGGCGGCGAGTGAGCGTGTGGCGTTTCCCATGGTGACCCCGGAGGTCAGAAATGACCCTTTACTTGCTTAGACTCCGCGTGCTATCAGAAGGTTTTGCCAAGGGAGGCGGCGTTTTTTATGGCCCGCAAAATATCCCAACCGCAGAGCTCTTGCATCTATACTAGCACAGGAGTTTTCGAGGATTCCCCATGATTTGTAGCGTTTTTGACGGTTTAGGCCGTGCCCCGTTAGCTTCCCGTAAGCATTTGACCCTACTGGCGTTTGTTCTTATCTGGATGGTTGCCGCGACCCTCTCGACGCAGGCTCAGGGCAATTCGCAACAGCCCCCGGCGAACCCCAACCAGCAGGAGGCCCCGCCCGAAGCCGGTGGGCCGCAGAACGATGTCGGTCCCTATGTGATCCCCAAGAAGAAGGACGAACCGCCGCCTCCTGCCCCCGAAAAACCGAAGAAGATCGAGAATATGCCCGACTACTCGATCTCGGTCAACGTGCCGGTTGTGAACCTGGATGTGCTGGTGACCAGCAAGGATGGCCAGACCATCCCCGGGCTGAGGAAAGAAAACTTCAAGATCATGGAAGATGGCCAGCCCCAGCAGATTGCGACCTTCAATCAGAGTCAGGCCCCGATCACGGCGGTGTTACTGGTTGAGTTCGCATCGACCAACTACGATTTCGAGGTAGAAGCCTTGCGTGCATCGTACGCATTCGCGAACACCCTGCAGAAGGACGACTGGGTGTCGCTGATTTCCTATGACATCAAACCTTACATTCTTGCGGATTTTACTCAGGACAAACGCGCTGTCATCGCCGCCCTGAACCAGCTACGCATGCCGGGTTTTTCTGAAACCAACATGTTTGACGCGGTGTTCGACACGCTGGATCGAATCGACCGTATCGAGGGCAAGAAGTACGTTATCCTCGTCACCACCGGAGTGGACACCTTCAGCAAGATCAACCTCGACCAAACCCTCAAGAAGATCAAGTCCACAAAGGACGTCACGATCTACCCGATCAGCGTCGGCTTCGCGATCCGCAATTATTGCGAGGCGAACCCGCGTAGCTTTTTTTGCCACAACAACCGTGGGATCGGAATACCGGCTGGCGACATGACCTATCTGCAAGCAGACAACGAGGTGAGGACGTTCGCACAACTGACCGGAGGCCGCGCCTACTTTCCGCGCTTCCAAGGCGAATTGCCGGAGATTTTTCACGACATCGCGGCCGACATCCGCAACCAGTACAGCATCAGCTACCACCCCACCAACGCCAAGCTCGACGGCACCTACCGCAAGCTGAAAGTCGAACTCCAGGCGCCAGACGGTGGTCCGCTGAAGGTTCACGACCAGAAGGGCAAGGAAGTAAAGTACATCGTGTACGCGCGAGAAGGCTACACGGCAAAGCACACGGTGGAGTAGGCCGTGCCGGTTGCAGTTCCCACGGCGCCTACCTCAGTCCCGGTTGAAATTGCGGCCGCTGAACACAATACAACCAGAAGAATACAAGGGAACGAACGTTGAGCCTTCATAGTGCCTTTCGAAGAGACAATTGTAGCCAGAAGTTCAAACTACATCGAGATGTCTTCCACGGCTGTCCCTTCGGGGCTGGATGTTCTGACCACGAAAAGTGCTACGTTAGATTTGGTCAACGACTCTGTTTCAGTATGTGGGTGCACACCTTCAGAAATCGATATCCACTTAGCTGAGCAAGGAAGCACCACTGCAAGACACGATTCCGGTGATCTTAATCACTGACAGTCTGATGTTTACTTTGATTTAATCTCTATAGAGTTTCCAAGGCACTTTCTCGATGGAAGGGAGAGAGCTATGCAATTCCACCTGGAACCAGACGAGCTGAAACTGCTTGCGAACGTCCTGTTAGAACAAGACCCCCGGCCATACCAGGAACTGCTGAACAAGGTCCTGGCCCACGACTTGCGATTAGACGCTGATGAACTTGAACAAGCCGCAGACCTCCTTGCTGGCAAGAAGCGTAGCCTGCACGATGAAATCGACCGGCAACCGGACGCCACGCTGAAGACAGAACTGCAGCGGCAACTGGCGCTGTTGGAACGGGTGCTGGAGAGGGTCAACGAGGCCTGTGTCATGTTCTGAAGGGCTGTCCACGGTGGGCAGCGCTTCGTCAGCATCGCCTTCGGTGTCGATGGCGAAGCGATAGGGTATCCCCGGCTCAATCGAATGACGCTGTGCGAAGACCCGTTCTGGAATGCCCAAAAGGATTTTGTCGTATCGTGGACCGGCTTCTTCGCAAGTGTCGCTACCGTCAGAGATGGGTTCAAGCGACAGAATCTACCTCACTGCCATCGGTAATGCCCGTCACTGAACTGAGGTGGCACATTAGCGTAGGTTTTAGGTGGCGCAATCCTCAGCGCCCCAATATGCCGCCCGGCACACGCCGGTGGGGGAAATGCAGGCACCCTATCACGTAGGAATATTGATGGAAGCAGTGAAAGAGTAACCCCCAGCAGCTTTGCCAAGGTGTGCATGATGTTCCATTGCAGCCCGAGGCAGCAGCGGAACCCCTGATGCCTACGGGCTACAGCGATGCTGGAGGACGGGTTCGGCATGTGGCAAAACTCGCCAGTACCCGCACCTCCGAAAGGAGGCTTGTGATGCCGACGGTAAGCGCTCCAACCCGCATTAAATTGCAAAACATTCTGTTCGCTACTGACCTTTCGTCATCGGCGCAAGCAGTTCTGTCCTACGCCCTGGACCTGGCTCGGCGCTATGATGCCGGGCTGTACACCGTGAACGTGTTGCCCCATATGCCGTTTGTCGACGTCGAACAGCCGGATCCGGAGCAATCCAAGTTATGGTCTAAGCAACAGTTGGCCGCTTTGATCGGCTCCGAGTTGTTCAAGGGTGTTCAACACAAGGAACTGATCGAAGAGGGCGAAGTTCCGGAAGTGCTCTCGAAGCTGGTCCGGAAGTATGACATTGACCTCATCGTAATCGGCACCGGCGGGCGCAAGGGGCTGGGAAAGCTGCTGCTAGGCTCGGTCGCGGAAGATATCTTCCGCCATGCCGAGTGCCCAGTGCTCACCGTGGGGCCGCATGCTACCGGCTGGGAGATTGATGGCAACCTGCGCCACATTCTATTTGCCACCGACTTCGGACGAGAGTCGGTGCATGGGCTGCCCTACGCAATATCTTTAGCAGAAGAAAATCGGGCTCGTCTGACCCTCCTGCACGTGGCGCCCGAACCTGGTGTCGCTTTGCCGGAGCCACAACCCGGAACTATGCCTGTGGTTGACCCGATCGAGGCGGCGGCTTTCACGGAAAATCAACTCCGCGCCCTGATTCCTGAAGGAACACAGCTTTGGCATGAGCCCAAGTACATGGTGCAATTTGGTAACCCGGCAGAGATGATCGTGAGAATTGCGGCGCAGTCGGTCGACGTGATCGTCCTGGGGGTGAAACGGCCTGCGGCTTTGACTACCCACCTGGGCGAGGGTGTAGCGTACAGGGTCGTCTGCGAGGCGCCCTGCCCGGTGCTTTCGGTGGGTGCCTGGTACCACGTCTAACCCGTACGATCAAGTTCGTACGAATGAGGACATCCGGAAAGGCGTGACCCGGCGCGACGGCGCGGTGGCCAAGGTGCCAGTTTCTGGACCGGAGAGTGGCGAATGCGATGCGCCCCTGCTCCACGGGGAGAGGCCTTACTAGCAGATCGACGAGGACGAGCCTGTGCGATTCGTCACAGACAGCATGGTTGGCACGGGTTACTGTTGACCTTCGCACTCGTCTCTTCTGCTCTCTCAAGCGATGCAGGTGCGATCCATGCACGGCGGCCGTCGCGCCGCAGAGGAGGTTCCCATGCCCCTCGATTCTCTGGAACTGCGTACTTCTCTTCAAAAGGTGCTTGTCGGGGTGATTTTGGTTCTGGTCCCGCTCACCGTGTTCGGCTTCTATGTAGCCCTGCAAGGAGACAGCCAGATTCGCCAGATGGCCGGCGAAAATATCCGCTCCGTCACACGCAGCGCGGCTGAGCTCACTTCCCAATTCATCGCGGGGCGTCTGCGAGAGGTGAGCGTAATCGCCAACAGCCCCAGTCTGGAGCAGGCGGTCCTTGCCGCGAACCACCAATACGAGCGCATTTCCGACGACGACGTTATGAGCAAACTTGAAGCCACCGAGCAGAAATGGAACAACTCGGAGGGCGATGCCTTGGCGAAAAACATCCTCAGCTCCGATTTAGCCCGCCAACTCCGCCGTACGCGCGAGCTGAATCCGACTTTGCTGAAAGTCACCGTGGCCGATGCCAGCGGCGCCACTGTCGCAGCCACGGATAAGCCTGTGCACTACTTTCAGATGGATCGCGCGTACTGGGGGATGTTGTATTCCCAGGGACAGGGCGCAATCCACGTGGCCGATCTGCGCTATGACGACGAGAACCGGTTGTACATAAGCATCGCCTACCCCATCCTGCAGGATGTCACAGGCAGGTTCATCGGCGCGGTCACCGCTCAGGTCGACGTTTCGCCGCTGTTTGCACAACTGAACCGGCAGCAGATCGGACGTACCGGGCGACTGTTCCTGGTGCGCGACGATGGAACCGTGATTCAGGCGCCGGGAGTAAGCCCGTCAATGAAAATGCACTCCGAGGAATACAGCGCGATCCGCGACTCGCTAGGGACCCTGCGCGGTCGCGAAACTGGATACCTTTTCACCACATTTTCCAAGGGCGAGAAATATCTCGTCGGGTTCGCCGATACCGGATTGAAGGACGCGTTCCCCAACCTTCCCTGGATCGTCGTGGCCAGTCAGGAAGAGCGCGAGATCACCGGCCCCATTCGAAATGTGACGGCTTTCGCCCTATTCGTTATGGTTCTGTCGCTGTTGATACTTACTTTGCTCGCCGCGTACGTGTTTCTGCATCGCATGCAGAAACTGGAGGATATTGAAACGCTGCCCGAAGACAAGCCGCGTCCTGCAGCGGCGTGACAACGCGTGCTCCGGCAGGAGCGAGTGGCACGGGTCTGAGACAGAGCTGATGGGTTCTATCGGAGAGCTTTATGGTGCTCGCATCAGAATTGAAACCGGGCATGGTTGTTCGGATCGAAGAGCAGGTCTACCGCGTTCTCGAGGTTGAATCGAGAGCTGCGATCGCGAAGCTGGGCGGCCTGGTTAAGGCCGAGTTGAGCAACGTGAAAACCGGCCACCTGTGGGAGGCTCGCTTCCGGCCGCAGGAGCGATTGGAAGAGCTGCAGGTCGAACGGCGCAGTATGGAGTTCCTCTATCGTGCCGCGGACACCTGCACGTTCATGGATCCTCACAACTACGAGCAGGTTGAGGTTCCGTGCGAAATCCTCGGCCCGGCCGAGAGGTTCCTCCAGTCAGGCGCAGCGGTTCCTCTGGATTTCTTCGACGGCAAGCCAATCAGCGCCGTCTTGCCCGATATTGTCGAAGCTCGTGTGGTGCAAACCACCCCGCCGGCTCACTCGCAACCGGACAGCGCCTGGAAAGAAGCTACGCTCGAGAATGGCCTCGTGATCCGCGTTCCACTCTTCATTGGTCCGGGAGAGAATGTGCGGGTGGAACTGCGGACCGCGCGCTACCTTGAACGGGTGCACGCAGAACAAAGACGAACTGCATAAGATAGTGTTTTCGACGGCAAAGTGTTAGCACACCCTTGAGGTGATCGCCCGGGATGTGGGTCAACATACCATTCAGAGTACACGGGTAATTCAAACGTCCAATCTCCTCTACTGAACCTGTGCTTGCTGTGCCGGCCCTGACTCCAGGGTTACGTTCTTCACGTTGTCATCGGGAATTCGGTCAATCAGCAGCGCGAACGGATCGATTCCTGCTTTCTCCGGCAGTTGGGCCGTGGTGAACGTGAACGTGGAATTACGTTGTGTGATATGCAGACGCTGGCGGTAAAGCGTATCGCCGTATTTTTTCCCGCTTCCGGGCTTCGCGAATGCCCCGATGTCGATCCAGTCATCCACCGGCACTTCAGTTTCGTTGCCCTTGGCATCGGCCTTGAATTTGCGGGCTTCTACATTGATAGTGACGTCATATTTCCCATCCGCGCGCTTCACCGCCGTGGCTGCTAGAGTGCGATTCGAAAACAGAGTGATATCTTCAAACAAGTCTTTGATCAAGTATTGCAGGTTGGGTGGAGTCTCTCGCCGCAAGGCATCCACCAAAGCGTAGGACGTGGGATAGGGTGGAGGGGCATAAGCATACTGGAGAATCAGGTTGCGCAAGGCTCGATTAACCGCTTCCTCGCCGATCATCTCCTTCATGTAGTAGAGCACCACGCCCCCCTTTGCGTAGTGGATGTAACCCTGCTCGGACTCGACGGTAAGGAGCGGACGTTCCTTGAGCCGCTCCTGGCCGCGGGAGCGCAGGTAGTTATCCATCTCAAGCATTAGAAATTTCCTCATCAGATCCCGGCCATATTCTTTCTCCATGACCATGAAAGAGGAGTACTGCGCCAAGGTCTCAGAGAGCACGGTTGCTCCCTCCATGTCGGCGCCTATCACTTGATGCGCCCACCACTGGTGCGCCATTTCGTGGGCGACCACATAGAAAACAGAATCGATGTCGTCGGGATGATTCAAATTGGCAATGAAGCCGATGGATTCGGAATAAGGCATGGTCCCGGGGAATGCCTGGGCAAAGCTGGCCACCCGGGGAAACTCGATGATGCGCGCTTCCTTCTGCTCGTACGGCCCGAAGTTCTTGATGTAGTAAGCCAAGGACTTCTTCATGGAGTTCATCATCCGGGGAACATTCCAGGGTTGTTCCTTGAGGTAATAAACTTCCAGCTTTATGCCGTTCCACTCCTCGCGCGCCACTTCATAGCGGCCGGACATGAAGGAGTAAAAATTCAACGAGGGATGATCGAGTTCGTATTCGAAGTAGCGGCGGCCATCCTGCCGCCATTCGCGCACCAGCGATCCCGGTGCAATGGCGATCTGATCAGGTGTCGTGCTGATGATGGCGCTTATTTCGACCCAATCTGAGTGTCCAGGGATGTAGGTGTTGCTGCAGTCGGCAGTGCAGTTGCGTTCCAGGGCGGGCATGAGGTCAAATTCCAGAAGGCCAAATTTCTTACGCTCCACCGCATCACTGAGCTGGCGGAAGTAGTTGTAGCCGATGATGGGGCTGCTGTTGAAAAACGTGCCGTTCTGGACGACATCTGTATTGCTCACATTATTCTCAAAGCCGCGGTTCTTGCTCTTCACGGTGAAGCGCAGGGTGCGCTCTTCGCCGGGCTGCAGGGGTAAGGTAAAACGATAAATGCGATAGGACAGACGCGTGTCGTCCTTAGTGAGCGCAGCTCCGGGAATGTCTATGGAGGTGTCATAGAGTGGGTTGAGTGAGAAATGAATTTCGTCCAGGGGACGGGAGTAGGGATTGTAGATAACTTCATCGCCGCGCATGGTCGCGTTGCGGGTCGAGGGGAAAATGTCGATAGCGTACTTCACGCTGCGCACGCGCGGCTGGGGCAGTTTGTCCAATGGCTTATAAGTCTTCTCATAATCAGCCTGGACGCGCTCCACGTCTTTGGGGCCCAGGAGACGATTCAATATTTCGGTGTTGTACCAGATCCAGCCCCCGCAGACGGCAAAGGCCAGCAGAGAAACAGCTGTGGCGGCTTTCCACCCGGAACCAAACCGCAAGGCTGCGTTACGGCTGCGGGCTAGCCATCGCTCTGGCTTGCCACGCGGCCAGAACATTACGGTGGCAATGGCCATGAGCACTGAGAAAAGCAACCAATAGAGGGTGAACCAGTCCCACGCCGAACGGTAAGGCGCATCACCAAAGAAATCCGAATAAATGACGTTGGGCCTTCCCGCAAATTGAACCAGGTTTGTGGCCACGTTCAAGGGCTTCCACAGAAAACTGTTTACGGAATAGAAGGCTATGAAAACGAAATACCCCACGTACTTGTTGGGCGCAAGGGCCTGGATAAAAAATGCCAGAACCGTAATTAGGACGATCCATGAGAGGTCTCGCAGCAGCAATTCGTGAGCATAAAGACCGAACTGGAAGCGATAGTAGCCATGAGCTGCCTGCGCGACGATGCCGGCCAACAAGGCTACAGCCTGAATCACCATCACCATCGCGACCAGCGTAACCAGCCGTGCCGCATAGGACACCCCCTCCGGGGTGGGCGTTGCGTCGGCGATTTCGTCCATGCGATCGTCACGGTCTTTCCAGACCAAAGCGCCGGAGAAGTAGGTGATGATGACGATCAGAAGGAAATCAAGAGTTCCTCGAATCAGCTCAATCACCCAGTAGGTTACGGGAAATGTTTGAACTGTCTGATTGCCCTGGAACTGGGTTGCTTCCAAGGCCAGAGCCAAAATGCAAAGCATACTGGCGATCATGACAACGACGACAAAGGCTGTGTTCTTGGCCATCCCTCGGAAATGAATTCTGAACGATCCCAGGAATTTTGCCCATGTCGAATCCGCGAGTTGCAGATAGGGCGCGGGAGTTGCGTCCGGAGCTATCGCCGGTTGCGCACCAGGTTCGAGCACTTTTGTTTTCGTCCGCCCCTCGGCAAAGCTGAAGCGGGAGTAAGCGAGAGCAAAAGCCGCGCACCCGATTCCAATCCAAATCAACCGGTTCCAAAGCAGTAAGCCACTGAAGCTGAGAGGGAGAATGTTTTTGTCGGCCACCGTCCAGTACTTGGTGACCACGAGAAATGTGTTGACGGCATAAGGGTCGAACAAAGATCGAATGCGATCCCACTGCGGGCCCTGCAGCATTGATAGGGTCACAGCGCGGCCTGCCAGCAGGAGAATCGCGGCGACAAAGGGCGCGATGTCCCTGCGCCACACCACCGCCGCGGCAAACAAAATGGCGGCCGTAAAAAAGGTGTCGGGCAAGGCGAACAGCAGAATGCCTTTCAAATGCGCGGTCCAGATCACCGCCTCCCAGCGTTCCCGATCCGCCCAGGGCATGTACTTGGCCAGCAGAATGCCGAGAGAAACTCCCAGCATGGGCATCGCCGAGACCAGCGTGGCCCCAAGAAAGCGTCCCAATAGGAAGTCGCGTCGCCGTACGGGCGTCGAGAACATCATCTGGTGGGTGTTGTAACTGAAGTCGCGGAGAGCCGCAAAATTAACAAAAACGGCAGTCATCAGCAAGGCGAGCACGCCCATGGCTGCGTAAAAGGATGCAATTGTGAATGGTGCATTCCGGCAAATATTGGAGAGGTTCAGTTCCGCCATGACCTCATCGGAGCTGATCGCCCCAAAAATCAGCAGACCAACAACGACGAGGAAGATCCAGAGCATCCAGGAGCGAAGCCAGAAACGAATTTCGAACCATGCGATATGCCAGAGCATAATGGTCTTCTAATTCCATGAATGGATTTTGCTGAAGAAAACGTCTTCCAGGTCGGGTGCGCTGGGAGCAAATCCACCGGGGAGCGGCGCCGGGCTGTAGACATGAAGAAAAGGACGACCGCCGACCAGTTTGCTCGAGACCACCTGGTAACGCTGCTCGTAACTGGCCAATTCGGTTTTGGCGATGGAGATTTGCCAGATTCGCCCGTTCAATTGAGCGATGGCATCCTGTGGACGCCCCTGATATAGCACTTGGCCCTTGTTAATAATCGCCGTGTTGGTGCACAGGTCGGTCACGTCTTGCACGATGTGCGTGGAAAGAATCACGATCACCTGCTCGCCAATCTCAGCCAACAGATTGTAGAAACGGTTCCGTTCTCCGGGATCCAGGCCGGCAGTCGGCTCATCCACAATCAGCAGCTGCGGATTGCCAATCAGCGCCTGGGCAATGCCGAAGCGCTGGCGCATGCCTCCAGAGAAACCGGTGAGAGCCTTCTTGCGGTCGTCGTACAAGTTGCAGCGCTTG
Source organism: Terriglobales bacterium (assembly GCA_049520095.1). GTDB lineage: Bacteria > Acidobacteriota > Terriglobia > Terriglobales > Acidobacteriaceae > Acidiflorens. Next base: position 458 of record JBEKQC010000068.1, on the reverse strand, counting down.
AGCATCCACCCGACCACATCTTTTCGTTGCTTGGCATTGGTGACGCCTTTGAGCAGGGCGATGTGGCTGAGCATATCCTGGGCGGAGATGCGCGGATACACTCCAAACTCCTGGGGCAGGTAGCCGAGCCGGTGCCGTATTGCGTCCTTTTGCTTCAGTACATCGATGTCACCGAGCGTGGCCCGGCCGCTGTCCGGCTCCTGCAAAGTTGCCAGCGTGCGCATGAGGGTGGATTTGCCCGCGCCATTTGGGCCGAGCAGTCCGTACATGCCGGCGGGAATGGTTAGGGAGACGTTATCGAGCGCCTTAACGCCGTTTTGGTACGTTTTCGAGAGGTTCTCAATTCGAAGTTCTATGCTCATGTCCTCACTCTTAACTGTGACAGTCGACGAACCACCAGCAACCGCGTCCCGCTACAGGAGATCCTTCAAGACCAACTTGACTGGGCGGCGATTCTC
>JBEKQC010000067.1:0-21282 GCA_049520095.1 Terriglobales bacterium | reverse complement strand
TACCCCCCCCCCCCCCCCCCCCCCCCAATTTCCGCTAAAATATTGAAGAATAAGGACTTAACTCCAAAATATTCATAAGTAAGGACTTAGCTTCGTAATACTTCGTTTTGTAGTGAGAGCGGGTGACGACTACTCGGGTGTCATTTAGGTTGTCAAGGAGCGCTGACAATGGCTTCTGTGCGGCATTGAGTTCCGTCTCTGGAGACGGACAACCTTCATTCTCGGCCATGGCGAGTGTGAGGTCTGTGAGGGTGGTCACTGGCTGGATGTGATGAATAATGAGAGCCGGGGTTAGATGGTCTCGATCTTCAGGGTTGGGAACGCGACTCGATAGAGACGAACATCGGTGGTCAAGAGCCGATAGCCGTGGGCTGCGGCATGAGCTCCAATCAGGAAGTCGGCGAGAATGCGCCGAGCGCCTGAATCTCGATGTTTTCGGCGGCGCTCCGCGTATCCCTGGAAAGCGCGACCGGCAGCTCGCCATATAGCTTCACTCAGATGCCAATCGACGGCTATTCCCGCGTCTTCAAAAAAAGCGGCAACGAAAGTTTCGGTGCGCCCTGGGGCGGCGATCAACTCAGCGAACACAGGCGCGGCCACGGTAAGATTTCCGCGATTGAACGCGGCGTCAAGCGCGGTGCGAGCGGCCAAAGCGACCCCAGAGTCCGCGTCCCACAAGGCCACAATGATGTTGGTGTCGATCGCGGTTGTCATTTCTGGTCACTCTGATCAGTCTAGGTAATCAGTCGTTGTGGCCGCGCATTTCGCGCAGCCATCGATTAATGGCCTTCTTGCCAGATGGGATTCCGGGGTTGCCGATACCGCGATACTTCTCGAATGCACTTTGGGTGCGAACGGGCCGGATGTGCACGCCGTTGTTGTCACTTTCGAAGAGCAGCCGGTCGCCCGCCCGAACGCCTAGTATTTTACGGACCTCGACGGGCACGGTGATCTGGCCTTTGCTCGTGATTTTGGCTTGCTTTTTCATGGCGAGTTCGTGATTCCTTACTTTATCACATTTTCCTTACATCGATTATTGAAAATGAACGGTCGGATCATTGGCTTTTGGAAATTATTTTCGAGACCCGTTTGAATGAAGCGGTGGAGTTCCCACTCATCGCAGAGTGCGCGATGAGTGGGGCACCCGGCAACCCGACTAAACTCGCAGGCGGTCCCGGTCCTCAGGGGCCAAAGCCCTCAAATAAATTGGCGCTGGCGGCACGGCTGAAGCCGTGCCCTTCCCACAACCACGGGCGAACAGAGTTGTTTTGCGGTCTTAGAAGGGGCAAAGCCTTGCTCGTCGGGATTGAGAGTGGGTAGGGGTCCTTCGACTACGCCAGGCCACGCGCTTTGCGCATGGCTTGGCTCCGCTCAGGATGACACGGGGGGAGTCTCCCCTCGCCGCATGTCTTGTGGAAACGGCTCTAAGTCAAAATCCCCACCCTGTCCCTGCAAAGAGCGCAGGGACAAGAGTGGGGCACCCGTTTCATCGTTACTTCGACGAATCCTTACACTAGCCCCTGATCCAGCATCGAGTTCGCGACCTTCAGGAAGCCCGCGATGTTGGCGCCGTTCACGAGGTTGCCGGGCGTGCCGTACTTCTCGGCCGTTTCGTAGCAATTCTTGTGGATGGCGATCATGATCTTGTGCAAACGATCGTCGACTTCTTCGCGGGTCCAGGAGATGCGCATACTGTTCTGCGCCATTTCCAATCCTGACGTTGCAACGCCGCCGGCATTGGCGGCCTTGGCCGGTCCGTAGAGGACTTTGGCTTCCAGGAACAGTTTGGTGGCTTCGAGGGTGCTCGGCATGTTTGCTCCCTCGCTTACGACCTTCACGCCGTTCTTAATGAGATTGGCAGCGTCTTTCGCGTTGATCTCATTTTGAGTGGCGCTCGGGAACGCGCAGTCGGCCTTGATGTTCCACAGCCAGCTGTGGTCGAGCTTTTTGTCGATAGCGCTATAGATGGCCTTCTTGAATTTTTCCGTGTACTCCTTGATGCGGCCGCGGCGGTTATTCTTCAGCTCCATGACGAAGGCGAGCTTGTCGCGGTCGATGCCGTCGGCGTCGTAGATGGCGCCGTCGGAATCGGATAGAGTAACGGGCTTCGCGCCCAGATCAAGCAGCTTCTCGATGGTGTATTGCGAGACGTTGCCGCTGCCGGAGACCAGACACACTTTGCCTTTCAAGGTGTCTTTGCGGCTCTTCAACATTTCCTCAGCGAAGTACACGCAGCCATAGCCGGTGGCTTCGGGACGAATCAGCGAACCGCCCCATCCCAGGCCCTTGCCGGTGAGAACGCCGGTGAATTCATTGCGCAGCCGTTTGTATTGGCCGAACAGGAATCCGATTTCGCGTCCGCCCACGCCGATGTCGCCAGCGGGAACGTCGGTGTCGGGGCCGATGTGGCGGCAGAGTTCGGTCATGAAGCTCTGGCAGAAGCGCATGACTTCGTTGTCGCTCTTGCCCTTCGGATCGAAATCGCTTCCGCCCTTGCCGCCGCCCATGGGCAGCGTGGTGAGCGAATTTTTGAAGACTTGTTCGAACGCCAGGAATTTAAGAATGCCGAGATTCACCGAGGGATGGAAGCGCAGTCCTCCTTTATAAGGACCGATGGCGCTGTTCATCTCGATGCGGAAGCCGCGATTGACTTGTACTTTGCCCCGGTCGTCAAACCAGGGAACGCGGAACATCAGGACTCGTTCGGGCTCCGTAATGCGCTCTAGAATCTTGGCTTCGAGATATTCGGGATGGCGTTCCAACACGGGCCTCAAGGACTCGAACACTTCGAGGACGGCCTGGTGGAATTCCGGTTCGGCTGGGTTTTTGGCTTTGACGAGGTTAAGGTTTTGATCGATGTAATCCGCCGCAGCATTTCGCTTGGGCGGTTCCATGACATGGCTCATAGGCTTGCCTCCGAATTTTATGTGATCGATAGATTGTCAAAAATACAGGACACCGCAGGAATTGCGGCTGCAATGATTAGACGCCTGGAGGGGAGGCTCTGCCGTGACTGGCATCACCGCATTCCGTGATGATTCGGCGCAAGGTTGTGTACGTATGACACCCGGCGCAGGACACCCCTAAACCCCTTTGAAAGCGTCCGATAGCGCAATGACTGAATTAAGGTTACTTCCGTCGGGCAGGTTTTACAACCGTGACTTTGGCGGTTACCTGCTGGCCTTTCTCCATGCCTCCGACGATGACCAGGCCGCGGTGGGTCACCAGCAGGCCGCGATGATCCATGGTAGGCGCTGGGGTGCGCGCTGGAGTCGGCTCAGAAGTGTCTTCGTCGACCGTTTCCCATTCCTCGGTGTAAACATTAAAAGCGAAAGTCACCGGGGAGGGTTCGGCTGGCCGGCCGTCATAGCCAATCCCGTTGTAGTTGTAAGGATTGTCGCTGCCGCCAGAAAAATAAATTCTGCCTCCCCTCTTTTCCAACGGTCCGGCGCCCGCCGCGATGCGATAGCGCGCATTGCCCGGATGTGGTGGAAGTTTCGTCCAGGCAATTTTCGTGATGTCACCCTTTTTGGGGATTATGCCCATCCAGCATTCGCTGGTCGCGACGTACTTGGCACCCAGGCCGCCCCGGTTCTTGTAGGCTCCATCGACATAAACAATGGTGTCGTCGAGGATGGCGCCCGCATGACCAAACACGGGCCAGGGGATCGGTGTGGCCTGCATCCAGGTATCTTTGTCGGTGTCGTACACCTGGACGTTTTGGACGGCATCGCCCTTTGATGATGACCGTCCGCCTATGAGGAAGATGTAACGGTCGCGATACAGGCCGACGACCGCGTCATCGACGGGTACGGGGATGTCCTGTCCGCGGTAATAGCGGTTCTCGACCGGGACAAAGACGTTCAAGTCCGACACGGTGGTCTCTCCGCCCTGCGCGTCGACGACGTAGCCTCCGAAGATGAAGACCTGATCGTGGAGCGCCACCGCCGAGGCCGCCAGGCGACCGGCCACGCCCGGTACAGGACGTTTTTCCGTCCACTGGCCGGTATCCGGATTCATTTCGTAGGCGCTGGTGGTGACTGCATCCCAGGTTTTTTTCGGACCAATGCCCATGAAGGAGAAAATCCTGGGTCCGCCTTCGTCATGCGAAATGGCAACCGCATTATTCGAAACCGGCGAAGGGAGCGGGCTGAGCTTGGGCTCGTCGGCGGCATGAAGGCGGGTCATCAGAAAAAAGTAGAGCAACGCGGGGAGGAGTTTGGTCGATGCGGATTTCATTGTTGAAATCATAGCAGCGGAGAGGCGGAAGCTCGGGACGGCACACTTCAGAACCAAGTACGCTTGCGATATTCGCGATACTCGTCGCCGAACTTTGCTTCCAGAACTGCGGCCTCGCGGCGCGCGCGGATGATCTGAACGGGAATAAGGACCAGCAGAACAATCAGCAGTTCAAATCGCCAGAGAATGAGAACAGCCCCGGCCACGAAGAACATTCCGGAAACGTAAATAGGATTGCGAATCCGCGAATAGATGCCGCTGGTGACCAGCACCGTCGCTTTAGGAACGACGGAGAATGATCGGCCCAGCGTGTAGCGGGAGAGAATCACGCCCGCGAGGCCGATCAGAGCGAGCAGCAAGCCGATCACGCGCAACAGTCCGTGCGGCCCTGGTGCGTACCGATATACAAAGCCGAGAGCCCACAGGCCCGACACCAGCGGCAGCCAGACGCGCCATATCGTTCCACGATCCATTTTTGAGTCCTACTCTAGGAACCCCTGACGCACGGCATGGATGAAATCGGTGTGAGCCGGCTCTATGCCGGACGCGCGCATCTGCAAAGCGATCTGCCCGCGATGATACGCCGAGTGAAAAAGCACGTGCGTCAATATGTCTTCCACCCGGCTGGACCAAGGCTCGCCTTTGCTGTTGCGGTATTCAACTTTGTCGTCAAGCGAGCCGGGCGCGAATTGATTTCCCAGCCGCGTAAGATAGCTTTGCCATGCCCCTGACATCTCGGCGCCCAGCGCCATGCAATCATCAATCGTTGCGGTTGGCCATACCGGCATGCTCTGGCGTTGCTTCAGGATACGTTCGAGCCAGAGCTTCTGCGCCGAAAGAATGTGCGCCATACGTCCGACTATGTCTGCGGAAACAGACCCGGCGGCGCGCATCGCGGCGAGACATTCGCGATTCGCCCAGTAATCGTAGGCAAACATCCGCGAAAAATCATTGACGTGCATAGAAACTCCTTTCGACAAGACGCGTTGCGACTGGCTGCGCAGAGACGATACGATAAGAGACGCCACGATGACAAACGGTGCGATGACGAGCACGAAGGAGTGGTGTGTCCTTAGTGTTGCTTTGTTTGTCTGCCTGTTGTGCCCGGCCGCCGCGCCAGCGCAGGCGCAGAATCAGACCCAAACACAAATCCGCCAGCAACTGTTGCAGGAACTGGAATCGGGCAAGTTCCGCGATGCAGTCCTGCTTGGTCAACAAGCGGTTTCTCGTTGGCCGAGCGATGCGCAATTCCGCCACTATCTTGGGCTTGCCTACTTCAAAACCGGCGATCTCAAACAGGCGCAGGAGCAGCTAACGCGTGCGCGAGACTTGGACACGAACGACTCCGCGACCCATTTTGATCTGGCTCTTCTGCTATTGAGCCAGCGGGATGACGCGGGAGCCGCGGACGAACTTGAAGCAACGATCAAGCTCAGTCCTTCGAACCCGAACGCGCTCGCGCATGTGCTGCTGGGGCGAGCGTATCTGAATTCGAATCGCAGCCTGCAGGCGATCGATGAGTTCAAGACCGCTTTGAAGCTCGACCCGGCGATCAAGCTCGGACACTACAATCTGGGATTCGCCTACTTCAGCCTCGGTCGCAACGACGAAGCCATCGGCGAATATAAGGAGGAGTTACGCCGATCGGGCGAAAGTCCCGCAGTGGTGTATGAATTGGGACGATCGCTGCTGGAGACGGGAAAATATGATGCGGCCCTGACCTATCTACAGCGTGGCACTGACCTGGACACGCAGAATCCCGATGTCTGGTACTGCTTGGGTAAGGCGCAGGCGCTCGCGGGGCAGCCAGCGCAAGCCGAGTCTTCTTTACGTAAGGCGGCGGAACTTAGCCCGGGAGACCCGAGCCCGCACTATCAACTGGCACGCGTCCTGGAGAAACTCGGCAAGACCGAAGAAGCCCGAAGCGAACGACAGCGCTTCGCGGAACTGAAGAAGGCGCAACCGGCCACGGCAGGCATGGCCACGGGGCGCGATCATTGATGGTGCGATCACTGATGACGCGGTTTATGATAGCGACTCAGCGCATGAGAAGCCTGTACGTCGCGATTGCGGCGGCCATCCTGCTGATGGCACTCAACGGTGTTTGGATTTTGTGGGGAGCTGCGCGGACGGCCGCGCCGCAGAACGCTGCACCGAATAACAACGCTCAGGCAAAACCTGCAGCCGTCGCGCAAAAACCGCTCGCGAAGCCGCCTGCGGCAAATCTACCGTTGTTCGTTGACGTCACCCACGCCGCTGGCATCGATTTTCATCTGACTTGCGGCAGCTTGGAGAAGCTCTACATCGTTGAAACCCAGTGCGGTGGTGCGGCCGCGTTCGACTACGACAACGACGGCTGGATGGACATCCTTCTTATCGATGGCTCGTCGATCGAAGACTACAAGGCCGGCAAATGCCATCCGCCGCGTCTCTACCACAACAACCACGACGGTACGTTTACCGATGTGTCGGCAAAGTCGGGCCTGAATTTTTGCGGGTGGGGTTACGGCGTAGCCATCGGCGACTTCGATAATGACGGCTGGGAAGACGTCTACATCACCGGCTTCCACGGCTCGGCGCTTTACCGCAATAACCACGACGGCACCTTTACCGACGTCACCGCAAAAGCGGGCGTTGCCAACGCCGATCGGTGGGGAACCAGTGCGGCTTTCGGCGACTACGACAATGACGGCAATCTCGATCTCTATGTCGCCAACTACGTAGACCTGGATATCAACAACCTGCCGCAGTTCGGCAGCACCCAGTTTTGCCAGTATCGGGGCATCCCGGTCAATTGCGGGCCGCGCGGTTTGAAGGGCTCGCGCGACCGTCTCTACCACAACAACGGTGACGGCACCTTCACTGATGTCACGGAGAAACTCGGCATCGACACCGAAAGCTACTATGGCCTCGGCGTCCTGTGGCTGGATTACGACAAAGACGGCTGTCTCGACCTTTATGTGGCCGATGATTCTTCGCCTAGCCTGCTCTATCACAACAACTGCAAAGGTGGATTTACTGAAGTCGGCGCCGAGGCCGGCGTGGCGTACAGTTCCGACGGACACGAACAGGCTGGCATGGGCATTGATTCGGCCGACTACGATCGCGACGGCTGGCCCGACATTGTGAAGACCAATTTTTCCGACGATGACAACAACCTTTATCACAACGATCACAATGGTGAGTTCACCGACGTAGCCGGCGCTGCGGGGATCGGAGCCATCAGCAATCCCTATCTGGGCTTCGGCGCCAAATTTCTCGATTACGACAACGATGGCTGGCCTGACATTTTCATCGCCAATGGTCACGTGGATCCGCAGGTGGAAGGGCAGTCGTTTGGTGTGGGCTATGCCGAGCGGCCATTCCTGTTCCACAATTTGCACAACGGGAAGTTCGAAGAAGTCGGCCAGAAGTCAGGCGGCGCGCTGGCGAAGAAGTACGTGGGACGTGCCGCCTTAACCGCTGATTTCTGGAATCGAGGCCGTCAAGACCTGCTGATGACCAGCCTCGATGCTTCTCCCGTGCTGCTGCGCAATGAAGTTCCGTCGCCTGGGCACTGGCTGCGGATCAAAACCATGGGCAGCAAATCGAACCGCGATGGCTTCGGCGCAAAGGTCGAGATCACAGTCGAAGGATCAACCCGCTACGAAGAAGTGCGTGCCGGAAGCAGTTTCGAGAGTTCGAGCGACCCGCGGGTCCATTTCGGCTTGGGGGCGGCGACAAGAGTCGATGCAATCGTCATTCGCTGGCCGAGCGGGCAGGTCGACAAACTGTGGCCGGAGGCGGCGGACCAGGAACTTGTCGTCCGAGAGGGAAGCGGTGTCATTCAGAGGAATCCGGAAAAGCGGCCCCCTGCCGCCAAGCACTGAAGCGGCGCCCCTGCAGAAGATCTCGGTCAGATTTTGACCTGCCACAAGCTGAAGGTGGGCCCCAGCGAGCGCGACAAAAGTCGCTGGCAAGTATGCGATGAATCTACGGAAATTGGTAGTTCAGCAAGTTTCGATCTTCAGTTACTCATAGATTATAGCCGTCAACATGAACGTAAGTATCTGAAAAATAAGGCGCTGTTGTTTGGAGAACGAAGTGCCTCCCCACCTCAAAAGCACTGGCTGTAGTGTTTGTGTAGCTAAAGCTCGCAGAGTGTCCAGTGTTTGCCACAAAACTACGTGCCACAGTTTTCAGGGGGTAGGTAAATGAAAAGATTGCAGTTTTGCCTCGCAGTATTCGCCGTTCTGGCTCTGACATGCAGCGTATTCGCGCAGGTTCAGTTTAGCCAGTTTACCGGCACCGTGCTCGATCCAACCAGCGCCGCGATTGCGAACGCCAAGGTTACGGTTACCAACGCGGCGACCGACCTGAGCCTTACCGCTACGACCAATTCCAGCGGCAACTACACGGTGAGGGAGGTGCCGCCCGGCGTTTACAAAATATCGGTCGAGGCTGCGGGTTTCAAGACGGTCTCGAATAATGGTGTGACGGCGAACGCCGGCACCATCGAGCACGTAGACTTCAAGATGCAAATCGGCAAGACTTCGGAAGTGGTCGAAGTCACGGGCGAGGCTTCCGCTGTCAACACGGAAGATTCCAAGCTGGCTAACACGGTTACCTCCACGCAGATCAGCAACCTGCCCCTCAATGGACGCAACGTCTTTGACCTTATGCTGCTGGCGCCGGGAGCCGTGAACGTTACAGGCGTGGACTTTGAGGCTGGGAACAATCACGGAGACTCAGGTGCGGTCGTGAACGGAGTGCGCGAGGATTTCAACGGTTTCCTCATCAACGGGGTCTCGAACAAGGACATCAGCGGGGGCGCCAACAACATTCCCATTCAGGATACAGTGCAGGAGTTCCAGCAGTTGACGTTGAATATGTCTGCACAATACGGAAGCAGCGCTGGCACCGTCAATAACCTGGTCACCAAATCGGGCACCAACAGCATTCACGGCAGCGTTTGGGAGTACAACCGCAACAGCGATTTCGATGCGAACGAGTACTTCGTGAACGCGGCAAACACAGCCCGCCCGCCGCTGCACTTCAATCAGTTCGGCGCCACCGTGGGTGGTCCCATCATCAAAGACAAGCTCTTTTTCTTCGGCTCATACCAGGGAGATCGGTTTCTGACCGAGGGCACTCCCATCACAGTCACGGCGGAAGACCCGGCGTGGAGAAGTGAGGTGAATGCTTGGTCCAAGGCGGATAACCCGAACTCCGTGGCTAATCTCTTGTATAGCAACTTCTACGACCATGTTGCCGGAACCGTGACCGCAACGTTAGATTCGTTTGTACTTTCAAGCGGGCAAGGTGGGCCAGGCACGGTTGCAGGAACTTCGAACTACACCACATGGCTGTGTGGTCTGCCGCAGCTTCAAACCTTACTTGGCGTTACGTCTGCGGACATCACGAACGCCAAGGGCGCATGCCCCTTGTCGGTAACAGCGCCGGTTACCCCTGGGATTCGTAGTGCACCCTTCGAGGACAGCACCGTCGCCCTCTGGGGCAGCCAGACCCAGTCGCTCGGCAATCTGTTCAACGGCAATGAAGCAATGGGAAGGATTGACTATAACTGGAACCAGAACAACCGCATGTTTGTGCAGATGAACTGGAGCCATACCACCGATAAGTTCGGAGGCAATAACTGCAACGCCAATTGCGCTCGCGGCTTTGCCAATCCGAACAACGACTACTTCCCGAACGCGCAGTTAAGTTTTGTACACACGTTCTCGCCAACCGTGTTGAACGAATTCCGGCTGGGCTACACCCAGAACAACACGCAGATCGGCACGAATCTTCCGGGCGTACCCTACATCGGTTTCGCGGACGGTGTACTCGGGTTTGGCTCGTACAACGGCTACCCGCAGTACTTCAAGGACCACGAGTACAGCTACGGCGATATGGTTTCCATCAGCCATGGCAATCACAGCTTCAAGATCGGAGCCGATCTTCGCCGCAATATCGAGAACAGCATTTTCAATGTGGCCCGTCCCTCCTACACGTTTCTCGATCCCATTTACTTCGCGGGGGATACTCCGGGAGCTGAGGTCGCGGGCGTGGATCCGGACTTTTGCACCAGCGTCCCTTGTACCACTCCGTACAACACAAACCCGGTATCCGAACTTGCCAGCAACCGACGCCATTGGCGGAACTGGGAAGTCGGAGCATATTTCCAGGATGACTGGAAGGCAGCCAAGCGCCTGACCGTGAACCTTGGCCTGCGCTGGGATTTCTACAAACGGCACACCGAGGAAGGCAACACGGCGACGACGTTCATCCTGGGACCGAGCAACCCCAATATACCTGGGATAGCCGGACAGGTCGCGAACGCCAATGCTCCTTTTGGCAGTGCGGGCTGCCCTGATACCATCACGCCTAACACTCAGATTCTGGCGGGCGTGTGCGGTCCCGGCGGATTCGCCCCGGCAAGCAGCCTTGGTCCAAATAAATATAAGGACTTTGGGCCGCGGGTGGGTTTTGCCTGGGATGTGTTCGGCGATGGCAAAACCTCTCTGCGTGGCGGCTTTGGAGTATCGTACGAGGGCACTCTGTACAACCCGCTCTCCAACTCCCGCTGGAATCCTCCGTATTACTCCTTTAATGAAGTCGGACCGTTCACCGGTGTGCCCGGCGGAATCGTCTATGGGCCTTCAATCTGCAGCGGCACCACACCGACAACAACTGCGTGCACGCCCTCTGGGGCAGCACCCGTGTATACCGGTGCTGCCACCAATCCCGGGCAGGGCATTGGCGCACAGGCGGCGGGAAACCTTACGGGCTGGGATTACGTGAACCCAGACGCGGCATTCCTGACCGGCATTGTTACTCCTCAGGGACTCAAGGATCCATACGTTTATAACTTCTTCTTCGGCGTCCAGCGTGAAATCGTACCTAAGTGGGTGGTGGAAGCCAACTACGTGGGAACCGCCGGCCATATGCTGTTCCGGGCGCAGCAGATCAACCGCGCAGTCGGAGGGGCCTTGCCCACGGGCACGACGGGCTACGTCAACAACATTGGCGAGACGCTGAACAGTTTAGTCACTCCCCTGGACCCCGCCGGTGTCCCCAACCCCAACTACGCCGTTTTGCGTAATTGGGAAAACGCGAATAACTCCAATTACAGCGGTTTGCAGTTGTCGCTCAAGAAGCAGATGAGCCACGGCATGATGTTCAACGCCAATTACACGTGGAGCCACTCCATTGACAACGGGTCGTCCTGGCATGACGCGGCAACGACCGCTGGGGGCTCGGCCGCCGGCGACGGCTACAGCACGGATAATACCAATCCTGGTCTCGACCGCGGCAATTCCATATTCGATATCAGGCACCGTCTGGTATTGAACTATGTCTATAACCTGCCGGGTCAGGACCTGCACGGTGCCGAGGGTGCTCTCATCGGTGGCTGGACGCTCAATGGCATCTGGTCATTCCAGAGCGGGGCGCATTGGTCGCCATATGCTCACCTCACCGGGCCTAATCTCGTCAGTACTGCCACTGGCACGGCGTGCACGTCGGGCGATGTTTCCGCTGGCACTTGCGAAAACCTCGGCGGAGAGTGGACGCTCGACGGCCAATTCCCGGGCATTGATCGTCCCGACAGCAGCATGACCCACTTCTCGCAGCCCCGCTCAGCGTGGAAAAACGGCTGGTCGCCCGCCGGGTTCAGCTTTTTCAGCTCGTCGGCGCCTGGCAGTTTCTCGGCGCCGGGGTTCCCATCACTGTCCGCGCCCTGCTTGGCTTGCGTCGGCACTCTGGGTCGCAACACCTTCACTGGCCCGGGGCAATGGAGCGCCGATATGACACTGGGTAAGAACTTCAAACTCACAGAGCGCCTCAATCTGAAGTTCGAAGCCTCAGCGTTCAATATCTTCAATCGCGCGAACTTCCTGATCGCAACCGCTCCGCTCACTGCCCATAACAGTCTCGACGACCCCGCATTCGGCAAGGCGGCCGGGACCCTCGATGGCAGAGACCTTCAGTTCGGTTTGAAGCTTCTCTTCTAACCGAGGATTTGTGCGGTACTATTAGGCCTGCTCCACTCGCGTGGGGCAGGCCTCTCGTTTTTGGCGGTGCCCGCATGGCAATACTCGCCAAGTTACGAACCAAGTTACGAACAAGGTTGCGAACCTTCGCCATCTGCCTCGTAAGCTTGCTGGGATTCATTTCTGCGTTCTCCGTTGCAGCTCAAGGCCAGGAGACCATGGCCTCGATCGTGGGCCGGGTTCGCGTGGTTCGTGGAGACGCTCCTGCACAGCGTGTTCTGGTATCCCTCAATTTGCACGGGACCCCGATTGATAGCGTATATACCGACTCGACGGGTACCTTCGGATTCCACAGTCTTCATCCTGAGAATTACGAACTGAGCGTCAACGACGACCAGTATCAGCCGGTCCGGGTAGCAGCCGAAATCCATCCAACTTCGCTATCGCCAACGGTCTATCTCGATATCCAACTGGTTCCAAGGAGTGCAACCAATGGCGCCGCTCTTCCCCCGCAACAACAAGGCAGCAACCCCTACACGATGGATATCAAGGAGTACTCAAAGAGCTTTCCCAAGAAGGCTGTAAAGGAATTTGAAAGAGGGATGGAATTGGATCGCGACAACAAAAAAGACGACGCCATCGCGCACTATCGCAAAGCCATTGAGATCGCACCCGACTTTCATCCCGCCCACAATAATCTCGGCACGCTGTATCTGGGCAAGTCGGACTTCAAGTCAGCAGAGGAGCAGTTTCGCGAGGTGGTCCGCCTCGATCAAAATGACGGGCAAGCCTATTTCAACCTCGGCAATGTGCTCATGCTAACCAATCGCATCCCCGAAGCTCAAACCACGCTGGCAGCGGGTCTGCAGCGCCGCCCCGATTCCGCCTTCGGAAATTTTCTGCAAGGATGTTTGTATGTGCGAACCGGCAAGCTGGCAGAAGCCGAGAGCAGTCTGCAGAATGCCCTGCGCCTGGATGCAAAGATGCCGCAGGCCTACCTGCAACTGGTCAACTTGTATCTCCGGCAAGACCGGCGCGGGGACGCCATCACGCAGTTGCAGGCTTTCCTGAAAGACTTCCCGGATGCACCCGCGGCACCTAAAGCGAAGGAAATTCTGAATAAACTGCAGAAGGAAGAGAGCGCTGTGAAGCGCTAGCCATTTTACTTGGGAGTTGCTCCGCAGAACTTAGCTTCAAGCTTGCAGGCGGTTGCGTACTCGGCGCGTGCCTCGCTCATTTTCCCGACGTGTTGGTAGGCAAGCGCCAAGTTGAGGTGCGCTTCCGCCAGCTTTGGGTCGAGTTCAATGGCACGCTGATGTTCGTGGACGGCTTTCGGCATTCGATTTGTGTGGCTGTAGCAGATCCCAAGGAAGTTATGCAGGCGAGCGTCTTCGAGCCCGAGTAAAAGCGCTTTTTCCAGATGAGTCGCGGCGTCGGCATAGTCCTTCTGCTGATAGAGTGCCATCCCCGTCTCCCGCTGCCCCGGCGAAAAATTGGGCTGGATGGCAATCGCCTTCCGATAAGAAGACAGTGCCGCTGCCGGATCGTTCTTTGTCTCTGCATCCAGCAAACCCACCTGATACCACGCCCGGTAGTTCTCCGGATTGATTTGCAGCGCTTTCTGCAGCCAGTTTTTTGTCTCGTTCACGCGGCCCAGCTTTGCCAGGGCCCGAGCCAGCCCGGTCATGGCGTTGTCGAAGTTAGGATTCAGTGCGAGGCAGCGCTGCAGTTTTTCGGCAGCCCCTTCCCAGTTCTGCTGCCGCAACGCCGACTCGCCGAGCATGAAAGGGATCACGTAGATTTGCGGATCCTTTTGCTGAACCTCATTGAGCAGCGCCTCTGCCTGATCGTCCTGGTTGCGCTGAAAAGCGTCGGTGGCCTTCAGAATGGAATTAAACTCCCAAAGCTTGTCCTTGGGATCGGCGAGACCCTGTTTGAGCGACTCCGCGGAAACCGCAGCGCGAAATCCGAAGTAGCCCAGAGCGCGCAATTTTTCCTGTGCGTCGGGACTCAGATTTCCCACAGCCGATTCTGACCGGGTGAAAGGGTTGTGGGCCAGCAACGCCTGCATCTTTTCCCGGAACACCGCGACAGTAGCGGGTTGCTCAGCGGCAATGTTTGTGGTTTCTCCAGGGTCGGTCTCAAGATCGTACAACTCCGGCTGGGGCGCCTCGATAAAGTGAAAACGTTCACTCTCGAGCGCGTGCAACGGACTCCATCCGAAAGAACTGAAGGGATAAAAAGTCTCGCTGTATGCTGGATCGCTTGCCGCCTGACTCCCGGCCTGATTCTTGTCTAACCGATCCTTATCTGACCGATTCTTGTCTAACAAGGCATGCGATTGGAACTGTGCATAAATCGAGTGAACTGAATCCAGCGAATCCTTCACGCCCGCCAGTTGCAGAAGCGTTGGGGCCACGGCCGTGGTCTCCACGGGTTCGCGGCGGCGGCCAGGCGCAATGCCGCTCCGGGCGTGCGGTTTCACGGGCGGTTTTACGATCAAGGGCACGTGCACAGTGGCGTTGTACACGAAGAACCCGTGTTCGTCCTCACCGTGTTCCCCCAGAGACTCGCCGTGATCGCTAAGGGCGACGATCAGCGAAGAATCATAAAGATGGTTCTGTTTGAGCCAGGCCATCAGGTTGCCGAGCTCATGATCCGCGTAGGCAATCGCGCCATCGTAGGGGTGGCTGCGGTACTCGGTGCGGTAGGGTTCCGGAGAATCATACGGGCTGTGCGGGTCGTAAAGATGCAGCCAGAGAAAGAATGGGCGTCGCGGAGTCTTCTTCAACCACGCGATGGCGTGCGCTACACTTTCCCCGGCGGGACGGTCCACCAGGCTGACGTCCTTTTTCTCGAAAGTTTCCGCCGAAAACGCGTCATCGTAAAAGTCGAAGCCGCGCGCCAGCCCCCAACTCCGGTCGAGTACGAAGGCGCTGACCACGGCGCCGGTGGCGTAACCCGCCTTCTGGAACACTTGCGGCACGGTGCGAAATTGCTGCGCCAGCGGCTGTCCGGTGAAATCCTGCACGCCGTTCTGAAACGGGTAAGTGCCAGTCAGGATCGCTGCATGAGATGGCCAAGTGAGGGGAACCTGCGAGATCGCCCGCTCAAACACGACGCCGTCACGGGCGAGCGCATCAAGGGTGGGAGTCTTGACCGTTTGCGCTCCATAACATCCCACGTGGTCGGCCCGCAGAGTATCGATGGTGATCAATATAACGCTCGGCCGCTTAACGTCGGATCGCGTAATGCCAGGTCGGGTAACACCGGGCGCTGGCTGCGTTTTCGCTGGCACCGGCTTGGTGGCAACGCCTTGCCCGCAAGCTGTGCGCCCGTCAGCGAGGACGATAACAACCGCGAACAAGAGAGCGGCCCAAGAAGCTGAGAAGCGCCCAAACATGCGTCTATTGCGGTGCCAACTGTTGCGCGTGCCGCGTCTCCTCGTCTGACTCCGCCGTGAGTCCCTTGGCAGCCAGCGCCTTTGCTAGCGACTCATGCATGATCGACTCTTGCGGCGCCAGCTCCACAGCACGTCGCAACTCCGTGATCGCGTCGTCTAGCTTGCCCTGGTAGAGCAGGGTCTCACCCAAAGCGCGATGTCCACGCGCAAGCTCCGGATTAATCGTAACCGATTGCCGGAATGCTTCGGCCGCCGGGTCCAATTGCTTTTTCTGTAGGAACGCCACGCCTAGATTGAAGGCAGCTTCGAAGTTCGTGGCATCCAGTTGCAGAGTCCGTTGCAAGGTGCCGATGGCGGCATCCATCTGCCCGGCGCGAGCCTGCGCCATGCCCAGGTGAAAAAATGCGAGCGCGTAATCAGGACTGAGCTGAACCGTCTTCTGCAGCTCGTCCACCGCCTCGGCAAACATCTTGAGACGATAGTAATTCAACCCCTGCATATAATGAGCTGGAACCGAGTTGGGCTCGGTTTTAATCACACCCTTAAGCTTTTCAATCGACTCCTGATAGCGGCCGTGCTGGCTATCGGCGACGGCATCGGAGATCAGCTCATACGTGGCAACGCGTTCCTTCGGATCGGGCAGGTCGCGACTGCTGATCGTTGGATCGTTCCCCCCGGAGAACCCCGCATACCCCAGCGACTTCAATCGCTCCAGCAGCGCCGGATCCAGACCGGTTTTCTCGGCCAGTTCTTTGCCGGCGCTGTAATCGCGGATCATGCCGGCGAGCTTGGCACGCATCTCTTCGGCTACCGCACTCTTTTCTGTGAACAGATTGTGCACTTCGCCCGGATCCTTCGCCAGATCGTAGAGCTCGGGCCGAGGTGCGTCGATGAAGTGATATTTTGTGTTCTCCGAGCCCCGCAGTTCACTCCAGTTAAAATGAATCCGCGGCAGGAAGGTCTCGCCATAGAGGACGCGCTCGGCGAAATTGTGCTCGGCTGAGCCCCGCTCGGCTTTGTCGCCGCGAAGCTCGGGAAGCAGACTGCGTCCTTGCACCTGCGACGGAACCTCCAGCCCCACTGCCCCCAGCACTGTGGGCATCAGATCGACAAGTGAAACCGGATCGGACACTGTGCGTGCGGCCGCATTCTCCGGAAACCGATTCTCTGGCAACCGGATGATCAGCGGCACATGCATGGTGGCGTTGTAGATGAAGAAGCCGTGCGTCTTTTCGCCATGTTCCCCCAGGCTTTCGCCATGGTCACCGCAAAGCACGATCACCGTGTTCTGATAAATTCCTTTCTCTTTCAGGAAGCGCAACAGCCGCCCGACCTGTTCATCTGCGAAAGCGATCTCGCCATCGTACGGCTGTGCCGCATATTCACGACTGTACGGGTCGTGCGGATCATAAGGAAAGTGCGGATCATAAAGATGCATCCATAGAAAAAACTTCTTTTGCGAATTTGTCGCTAGCCAGTCCAGCGCAACGTCCGCCACAGCATTGCCCGGACGCTGCATCTGGTCGAGATTCGCTTCATCCAGGCGGTTGAAGTCGAAGTGGTCGTAATAAAAATCGAATCCTTGATTCAATCCAAAGCGCGAGTCCAGGACCGCTGCTGCGATTACCGCTCCCGTCTGGTACCCGGCCTGCTTGAGAACTGAGGCCAGCGTGGGCTGAGTCGGACTGAGTTTGTTGCCGCTAAAATCGTGCATCCCGCTCAACATGGGATACGTTCCCGTCAGCATAGAGGTGTGCGACGGCAGGGTTACGGGGACGACCGCAAAGGCACGCTCAAAGCGCACACCATCGGCAGCCAGACTGTCGATGTTGGGCGTCTTGATCTGCTTGTATCCGTAGCAGCCGACATGATCAGCACGCAGCGTATCGATTGTGATCAGGACCACATTCAGCGCCGGCTTCGCGGTCGTTTGCGCCGCCACCTGAAGCGCGGCAAGGCCCGTTAGGATGACAATCAGTCGACGAAAAGTGGGCAGCATCGGTGCGTTCAGTTTATCGCATGTTGCCGTACCAATGACGCAGTTGCGAACGCCGCTGGCAGTGGCTCAACTCGGCCACAGACTGTGATAGGCTGGGCGCTTATGCGACGGCCAGCTATTTTGCTCGCGATCATCTTCATTAGAATATTCATCATTAGGAGAGTCATCGGGATCACACTGTTCGGAACTTTACTCGGCACTGCGGCCTGGGCCCAGACCTCCGCCCCCCATACCTCTCTCCCCGACGTCTACCTCATCACCATTGATACGCTCCGCGCCGATCACGTCGGCTGCTACGGATACAAGCAAGTCGAAACTCCCGCACTCGACGCGCTCGCTGCCGACGGCGTCCGCTTCACGCAGGCCTTTACTCATAGCCCGATCACGAACACTTCGCACATTACGATCATGACCGGCTTGCTGCCCAGCGTGCACGGTGTCACCGATTTTGGAGTTCCACTCTCGCCGCAGCATGTGACTGCTGCGGAACTGCTGAAGAAGCACGGCTACCAAACCGCGGCTTTCATCGGAGCCGTGATTCTCGACAGCAACACGCTTGCTCCCGGCCTCGATCGCGGCTTCGATTTCTACGATAACTTTCCCGCCAAGACTGAAACTAAAGAGCGCTGGGATCGCGTCGAGCGGCGCGGCATGGAGGTCGTCGAACACGCCGAAGCTTGGTTCGACAAACACCGCACCGGACCTCACTTCGTATGGGTGCACTTGTTCGATCCACACGATCCCTACGAGCCGCCACCGCCGTTCTCGGAGAAATATAAAGACCATCTGTACGACGGCGAAATTGCCTATGCCGATTCCGCCGTCGCTCACTGGATTGCATTTCTAAAGAAAGCTGGCGTCTACGATAACGCCATCATCGTAGTCACTGGCGATCACGGCGAAGGACTGGGCGAACACGGCGAAGAAACTCACGGCCTGTTTCTCTACGACTCAACGCTGCACATTCCGCTCATTCTCAAAGCATCGGGAGCCGCTCATCACGGCACTGTAGTTGATGCCGAGGTGCGTACCACCGACATCCTTCCCACCATCCTGTCGGCGACCGGCATCGCTGCGCCGGCGGAACTGAACGGCGAGTCGCTGCTTCCCCTAATAGACGCGCAAGCGCCTGCCAATCGCGCTCTCTTCGGCGAGACCGACTATCCTCTCCGCTGGGGATGGGCCCCTCTGCGCGCCTTGCGCACCGACAATGCCAAGTTGATCGAGGCTCCCCGGCCCGAGCTCTACGACCTGCAGGCCGATCCGAAGGAGTTGAAGAATCTCTATGCTCTCGACAGCTCAAATTCCAAAGTCCAGAGCATGCAGGTCGAAATGGCGAAGTGGAAGGCCAAGCTCCCGCCGCAGAGCGCCTCCGCCAAGCTCGGAGAAAATTTGCCCGATCCCAAAGACAAAGTCGAGGTACAGAACCTGCTGCACAACGCCATGCTGGCCAGCGACGACAATCGATCGAGTGACGCGCGCCAGTTCCTGGAAAAGGCGCTGCAGCTCGACCCGGCCTCGCCGACCGCGCTCCGCCAACTGGGCGAACTCGAACTCGCTGCCGGAGATTTCGCCAAAGCTGCTGCTCACTTGAAGCGGGCTTGTGAACTGCGTCCCGATGATTCCACCGCCGCTTTCGAATGGGGCGAAGCGGCCGAGAAGTCCGGCGATTGGCCCGGGGCGCGGGATGCGTTGGAGTCGAGCCTGAAGCTTGCGCCCAGCCAAATGTCCGCCCGGCTGCTGCTCGGGCACGTTTACTTGCAACTGAAAGACGCGAAGAACGCGGAAGACCAGTTCGAGGCAGCGCTGCTGGTGGATTCGAACAACAGTGACGGCCGTCTGGGACTGGCCGAAGCGCAAATTCAGCAATCCGATTTTGCCGGTGCATTGCCCGATCTCGAAGCGTTCACCAAATCGGATCCGCACAATGCCCTGGCCCTGCGTTTGCTCGCGCGCGCCTATCGCGGACTCGGCCGAGAGCAAGACGCCGAACGAACTGAAGGCCAAGCCGCAGCGTTGGAAAGGAAGTAGTCAAAAAAATCGGCGACTGCCCTGTACTCGCCGCCTCAGCAGCAAAAGTCGTTTACATTCCTTTCACATTCCCGTTATATGCTAACTTCTCTATAGTTACTGGCTTGTCTCGACTTGCGCGACTTTCCTATGGCCCAGAAACAACCGCTTCCGGTTTCACGACCGAAGCGCCGCTCGACTTCGGCACGGCGAACGACGGAAGCGCGTACCCGCCCCGCTGAACCCCGCAATGAGGATATGGCCGAAGATGAATTGACGTCTCTGGTCGTGCGCGGCTGTCTGATTGCCCGCGACGCGGTTTTCAACACCAGAGACTTTCTCGCAGACGGTTCGCGACTGGCCTTTCTCGCGATCAAAGACTGCGAAAAAGAGCTCGATCAGATCGAGCGCAAAATTGACGAGCAACTGCCCGAGGCCATCACACGCGTAGGGGAAGCCAAGGCGCGTGAACTGCTGGCGTGCCTAAAGTTCATCACTGACCTCGAACGCATCGGCGACCTAGCTTACAGTGCGGTAATGCAACTGCAAGCACGCCGCGAAAAATTGCCGGCGGCGGATTCTCGTCAGCTGGTTGAGATGGCGTCGCTGCTTTGCCAAATGCTGGAGGAGGTGCATCAGGGATTCCTCAAGCGTGACGTGTCGCACGCGCAGAGCGTTCTGCAATCCGATCCGGAAGTGGACCGGTTGTGCCATGCCTTGTTTCACAGGCATCTGGCCGAACCCAACAGTCCTAGCGGACAGAAGAACTTCGACATCCTGCTCGCCGCCCAGGCGCTCGAGCGCATCGGCGATCACGCCAAGAATCTCGCGGAGGAACTCTACAGTCTGGCGGAAGGCCGGTCGCTGCGGCACAATGCCAGGAAGCTCTCGACCGCCTAAGAAACTCTGCGGCCCGGCCCCGCTTAATGAAAGTCGTGCGATACTGTCTCTGCTCGTGTAACGCTGAGCGGCGAAACTTTTTTCGCCCGGATGTGGATTACATTGTCCTGATTCTGCAGAATCCCCTCAATCATCAGAAATCGCTCCGAGATCAGCAGCACCCGATTCTTCTGCAGCAGATCGGGAGTGAAGATCGCATTGGCGATCCCCGTTTCATCCTCCAGGCTCATGAACATCATTCCCTTCGCTGTCCCCGGACGCTGGCGAGCAATCACGCATCCGCCGATTCGCAATCGGCGTCCATTCGGCAGGTGCGCCAGATCGGAAGCGCGATAAATTCCCATCCTTGTCATCTCTGCTCGGCGGTACTGCATGGGATGAGGGCCAACCGTCAGCCCGGTAGCGCGAAAATCCGCCACCAACCGCTCTTCGTCCGTCATGGCCACAAGCGGAGATACCCCATCAATCTCCGACAGTTCATCCAGCAACGGTCCCGACCAGCGCACCGCACGCTCCACCTGCCAAAGCGCATCGCGCCGATGAAAGCCTGTTTCACCACGGAGGCACGGAGACACGGAGGAATTCTTTTCACGATTTTTCTCCGTGTCTCCGTGCCTCCGTGGTGGATTTCCAATTTCATTCAAAGCCCCGATTTCCGCCAGCGTAGTCAACTCATCCTTGCGCAACTCGGGCACGCGACGAGCCAGATCCTGAACCGAAGCAAACGGTGCCAGGCTGCGCTCTCGAACCAGAGCCTG
>JBEKQC010000066.1:0-21404 GCA_049520095.1 Terriglobales bacterium | reverse complement strand
TCTGGTGGGTATCCTTCTTTGCCGCCATTCTCTTGTGGCTTCGCTCCAGGGACCCTGCGCTGTTGGCCGAGCGCTTCCGCATGCCCGGCAGCGGCGGTGAATCGCGCTCCGATTTGGCTATCCTCATCGGGATAAAAGTGTGTGGCCTGGCTTTGATCGTTGTGCCGGCGCTGGATGTGCGCTTCGGTTGGACACCCCGTCTACCGCTGTGGAGCGAAGTATGGGGAGGCATCCTGCTCCTCGGGGGCAGTTTCCCGTTCTTCCGCGCGTTCACCGATAACACGTATCTGTCGCAGCTGGTGCGTATTCAGACCGAGCGTGGCCAGCACGTCATTGACACGGGCGTCTACAGCTTTGTTCGCCACCCCATGTATCTTGGGGCAAGTCTAGTGTTCGTTGGTGGCGCGTTGCTGCTCGGCTCCATTTCCGGCCTTCTCTTAGGCCTCGCCATGGTCGGGCTGCTCGTTGTGCGCATCTTTGGCGAGGAGAAGCTGTTGGCACGCGATCTGGCGGGCTACCGGGCCTATCGCGAGAAAGTGCGGTACCGCCTTATGCCACGCGTCTGGTAAGCACCCCGTCAGCTGATCCCGGCTCGATAAGGCAAGTGTGGGCGGTAGGCGTTCACATTCTCTTAACAATTCTCCCGTATAGTTTCGCAACATTTGAAGTGGACTTTTAGGGATTGTCTGATTAAGTCTTAGCTTGGGAGACGGGATGCTTGGCGAGGACAACCCTCAGCGGCTAAAGCCGTCGCTGAAGGCAGGCCAGTGATCGGAGCGGTAAACCGCTCCACCCCATCACTCCAAAACCGGGCGTGCTGGGGACCCCGGCGCTGCGCCACCCAAAAGCGTGCCATCCCAAAGCGCGCCGCCCGAGGGCGACGACAACTTGATCAGAGGTTCCTTCGGCACCGCATCTGAAATTTACCGAGGAGATTCTTGAATATGGCCACTGCACCGAATCCTGAAGCTACTGGCGAAGAGATCGGATTAGTGAGCGTCGCTCCAGCTCGGCCTGCGATCCAAGACAAGCTTAGCAAGGGTCCCGGAAAGATCGGGATGCTGGGCTTTGGGGTGGTGATTCTGATCGGGATTATTTACTCGGCGTTTCATCTGCTCACCGATCTCTCGACCGTACATAGCGGATCGATCATGCCTTACGTTTTGTTGGGCATCGCGCTGCTGGTGGCTTTGGGGTTTGAGTTTGTCAACGGATTTCACGACACGGCGAATGCGGTGGCTACGGTCATCTACACACACTCGCTGGAGCCGCATATTGCGGTGGTGTGGTCGGGGTTCTGGAATTTTCTGGGAGTGTTGACTTCGAGCGGGTTGGTCGCTTTCGGAATCATTTCTTTGTTGCCGGTCGAACTGATTTTGCAGGTGGGAAGCAAGGCTGGATTCGCGATGGTTTTCGCTTTGCTGGTCGCGGCCATTATCTGGAATATGGGGACGTGGTATTTCGGGTTGCCGGCATCGAGTTCGCACACTTTGATCGGGTCGATTATCGGCGTGGGGATTGCGAATCAGTTGATGTCCCCGAAAACGGGCACCAGCGGCGTGGACTGGGGGCAGGCTACGAATATTGGGAAGTCGCTGCTGTTGTCGCCGGTAGTTGGATTTGTCTGCGCATTTCTCTTGTTGACCTTGATGAAGGCGGTGATCAAGAACCGCGCGCTGTATGAGGCTCCGGTAGGGACGGAGCCGCCGCCGTTCTGGATTCGGGCGCTGCTGTTGCTGACTTGCACGGGGGTGAGCTTCGCGCACGGGTCGAACGACGGGCAGAAGGGCATGGGGCTCATCATGCTGATTCTGGTGGGGACTGTGCCTACGGCTTATGCGCTGAACCACGCAATCACGCACAAACAGTCGGATGACTTCATTGCCGTTTCACAGCAGGCGGCGGGGATTCTGACTAAGTATGTCAGTCCGGACGCGGTTATCAGCGATGCCCGCGAAGAAACAACGGCTTACATTCGCACCAAGGAGTTCACTCCCAACACCATGTTGGCCTTGCGTCAAATGGTGAGCGACATCGGGAACGAGACGGCGCTGTTCGGGGAGTTGGCGAAGATTCCCAATGACCGGGTGCGGAACTTCCGCAATGATATGTATATCGCCAGCGAAGCGCTACGCCTGATGAAGAAGAGCGGGAAGCCGGCGATTGCCGCCGCGGATTGGGAAGGCTTGGACAACTACAAGAAGCACGTGGACGCATCGACGCGCTTCATCCCTGGGTGGGTGAAGGTTGCGGTGGCGCTGGCGCTGGGAATGGGCACGATGATCGGATGGAAGCGGATCGTAGTTACGGTTGGAGAGAAGATCGGCAAGGAACACCTTACTTATGGTCAGGGCGCGGCGGCGGAGATTACGGCTATGTTCACAATCGGGCTGGCGGACTGGTTTGGAATGCCGGTAAGTACGACGCATGTGCTTTCGTCGGGCATTGCGGGGACGATGGCCGCGAACCATTCGGGGCTGCAATGGTCGACGGTGCGCAATTTGGCGATGGCTTGGGTGCTCACGCTGCCGGCGTCGATGGTGCTGGCGGGGTTTCTGTTTTGGGGGTTCAGGAATATTTTCTAGATCCGCCTGGTTCTAGACAGATTGGCGAGTATCCACGCGCGCGTTGTAAGACCCCGCCCAAGCGGAGCTTAGACGGGGCCATCCTTCTGAAGTGTTGGCTATCCCCTCTTTTTTGTCACAAGAGACGGTGACAAAACTCACAGCTTTCTTCCGACCGGCGGATTAAGCTGTTGGGTGTTAAATCTCCCTCAACCTCCCCCAACAGTTCATCTGTAGAGTCTCTTGCACTCCGTTCGATAAGAGTGCGCCGACATCAACGGTCCAAACTTCGTGATCCCCGGCGATCCGCCCCCCAAAGGGTTGTCCGATAGGGTCGCTCGAATTCTGTGGAGGGAATATGAGGCGAGTGGCAGTAATATTAGGTCTGTTAGCGCTGCTATTACCAATGGCAGCCTGGGCAGATGGAATTGATCTAACTAACCAGTTTGGCTCGATTAACATCACCACTGCTGGAATCATCTCCAAAGGGTCGGAGCTTAAGAGTTACGACGGGATTGAAGCGCCTCCCGGACGCTCTCTGGGCACGGTCAGCTTCACGACCGGCGCCTTCACGGGCGCCAGCATTTTGACTGGCGGAACCTTTTCCAGCGTCGGTTCCACCTTTATCGTGACCAGTGGCGGCGGTCATTATGGCCAACCTCCCAAGGGAACCATCTTCTCCGGTTCTTTCGTCGGACCCATTCTCTGGACGTTGGTCAGTCAGACGGGTAAGTACACTTATAACTTCACGCTTTCGGGGACGATCTATGGCATGTTGTATACGGGCCGCGACGTAACCGGAACCACAACGCAAAACATAACTCTGTACAAAAACCAATGGAACCAGGATCACATGGGCCGGATCTTTCTCGGCAATACACACCTGAACGTTCCTGAACCGGGCACACTGGGATTGTTGGGCACGGGCTTGATCGCCGTGGCCGGAACCGTGCGCCGCAAGCTCCTTAGGGGGTAACTTGACGCTGTTCCAACTCGCCGGCTAACCCTCGGTTCCCTTTCTGGGGAACTGGGCCGGATTTCGCGTGGCGCGGACAACTCCTGGCCGCGCCCGCGACTTTACATCACATTCTTGCCTTACATTCGGCCCCATATTTGATCAGCAGCGTGGGTGGCGTGCGATACTGAAATTCATGGCGCTGCCGGATTTCACACCTCGCGTGGGGAACGATCCCAAGTCGGTGGTGATTCATTTAACGACTGGGACGGGGATGGAGATTGAGTGGAAGGATGGACACCGGTCCGTCTATACGTTTGCGTTCTTGCGCGACGCTTGTCCTTGCGCGCTTTGCGAGGATGAGCGGTCGAAGGCGGGACGCAAGGCGGGCGAGGCAGCAAAGCTGGCGCCGGGGGCGCTGCCCATGTTCAAGCCGGCGATGAAAGCGCTGTCGGCAGAGGCTGTGGGCAAGTATGCTCTGAAGTTTTCGTGGAACGATAAGCACGATCTGGGAATTTATTCGTGGTTTTATTTGCGCGAGGTTTGTCCGTGCGCGGAGTGCGCGGCGGCGCGGAAGTCGCGCGGATGATGGGCCGGGGGAATCTGGGTAGTAATAAGTGGGACGGGTCGCTGGTTTGGGGACTGGAACCCGGCGTTGCGGACAGCCTTGGCAAGACTCCATGTATCGGACAGAGGCAATATTCTACCCCTACCCCAAGCTCCCCGGGGTTTCACGGCACACCGGGTGGACCGACCCGACCGGGGGTTTTGAGCGAAATCGAGATATTTCGCCAGTTGACTGGCAGTTGTCTGGTGTCTAATGTCCATGGGACATTGCTGAGGTTGCGCTGCTTTCAAGGCTCTACCTTGGGACTTCTTCGCCGCTGGCGGGAACCTAACAGCCTCACATTGGAAACCAAGCGCGGTGGATGAGCTTTCCACACTTGGCACAATGAAAATCGGCGTTGTCCCAACTCCCGCCGTAGGTGCGCATTTCGATCTCAGTAGAGCCGCAGTCTGGACACGGTATGTTCTGGACTGGTAGGTCCCGGCCATTGGCAGAAAGCGCGGTTTGAAATTTTGTGGGCGAAGCCTGAGCAGCCTCGTATCTGTTGCAGCCTTCATAATCCCCCGCGATCTCGAAACCAGCCATCCGTATCGCCCAGCCAAGCCTTTCCCCAGTCGCGTACAGACGCAAGTTGATCGCACGTTGCCTCATCAGTTGCAGGTCGAAAGCAAATTGTGTTACTTCATCGGGCTTCCTGCTCTCAGGCATCAGACTGTCTCCACTTCGTTAAGAGTGGGTAAGCACTTCCGGATTGCGACCGAAGAACGCTGGGGACTACCAAACTTGCGATAAAAGTGAACGCTCCAAAGGCGTGTGGCGAGCGTATCCCGACTCCGACCGGCCTTCTCATGGAAGGCGAGTACACTCAAAACTCCCACCAACGACCTTGTTTGGCGGCGACCCCGGCCGAGAGCACGGTGTGATAAGTTCGAGTCCTGCCTCTGACGGGATTATGCAGGTCGCTATTCCACCGATGAATTCCCTCCTCCGCCACAAAACTCGCGGTTAATGCAATTTGTCGTATTCCGCCTTTGCTTGCCTCAGGACGGGAAGCTCGGGGTCGGCATCCTTCCAGGCGGCGAAGAAGTCCTGATAGGCGGACTTGGCTGCTGCGGTGTTGCCCTGCAGGGCGTAGGCTCGGCCTAGCCCTAGATGAGAGAGGTTGTAGGTGACATCGAGGGGATCGGTTCCGCGGTGGTCGAGAATTTTCTGGTATTCGGCTGCGGCTTTCGCACCGTCTTTCATGCGTAGGTAGGCTTCGCCTCTAATATAGTTGATCCCGTAACCGGCGGAATTGGGGCCGCTTCCGAATTCATAGGATGCGGCGGTTTCGAGGCGCGTTACGGTCTGCTCCGGCTGGTTGCGCTGCAGGTCGCTTATGGCTTGGGCGACTGGAACGTCGACCTTGTTGAGCATCGTATCGGTGGGATTCTGGTGGACCAGCTCTTCGGCAATTTTCTGGCTGCGCGCGGCGTCTCCGGTCTGGGCGAGCGCGGTCATCACTATGGACCGGGTGCCGCGGTCTTGCGAGGCGGCTAGAGCGTCGGAAATTTTTTGGCGTGCTTCCGGGAGGTTGCCTAGTTCCGCCTCGCTCGTGGCCTGATCAGCGAGAATAACTCCGGCGAACTCCTTGTAACCGAGGCGCTGGGAGGCAGTCACACTTTGCGCATAGATGGCGCGAGCTGACTGTAGCTTGCCCAACGCATATTCGCCCCGGCCGTGCATCCACATCAGGATGGGCTCTTCCGGCCGGCCGGCGACCAATTCGAGTTCGTGGTGCGCGGCGGCTTCATCGCCGCGAATGAAGGCTAGTTCAAAGAGTGTGAAGTTTACCGACCAGGGATGCGAGTTCGCCTTCTCGGCCACGGCCCGGGCTTCGTCGAAACGGTTGAGGCGTTCGTAGGCGTCGGCACTGTTCTGAATGGCGTATCCGTCATTGGGCTGCATGCGCAGGCTCTCGGTGGAGCTGGCGAGGGACTTTTCCTGTTGCCCAATTCTTTGAAAGAGAAGAGCGAGATTGTCGCGAGGCGCGGTGTCGCGCGGGTAGGTCTGCGTCCATTGCTGGTAAATGTCGATGCCCTTCTCGAGATCGAGCGTGGCAATGTCATAGTAATGCGACGAGATATAGAACCTTTCGCGTTCGCTAGCTCTCTCCTTCAAGTCGAAGGCCTTGGTGAGATTGGTATTGGCCAGCTCTTGCTGGGTCAGATTGCCGTAGACGGTGCCGAGGGTGGCATACGCCATGGCGAAATTGGGATCGAGCTCGACGGCGCGCTTGAGATAAGGAGCGGCTTTCGCGTCCTCACCCCTGAGGTGTTCGGCCTCGCCCTGGCTGAAGGCTTGCAGGGCTTCGAGTGACGAGGTGGTGGCCTGTTCCAGCGGCGTGGTGAACTTTTGCACCGAGCCGATCGACTCGCCGAGTTTGCCGCGCAGGCTGGAAGCGGCCTGGTCTAACGACTTAAGGACTTGTTCTTTGCTATCGGCTTCGGTTTCTTCGCGGGCCAACACGTCACCGGTTTGGGCGTTCAGCGCGGAAAGAGTGATGACGTAGTGAGAGCCGAGGCTGGCGATGGAGCCGGCCAGCATGGCCTTGGCGCCTTCACGCAGGCAGATCTCACGGGCAACGTCGTTGGTGATTCGGTCGTCTGGTTTACGGCCCATGAAGCCTAGAGCTTGCCGGACGCGGGATTCCGGCAACAGGTTCAGGTAAGGAGATTGTTCGAGTTGGACGGCTAGCGCCTGCTTCAGCGTCCCGTCGAAAACGGGATCGCCGGTGGTGTTGACGAAATCGGCGAGGACCACGGTGTCTTTTTCGGTTAGGGCGTTGGCGCGGCGGGAGCGTAGGAATGTGCCGCCGGCGATGACGACGGCGATGATTGCGACGGCGGCTATGGCGGGAATTTTCCAGGATTTCCTTGCGGCGGCGGGAGCGACGCTGGTTCCGGGCGTCACCACGCCGGACGAACTGGCGGCTGCGGCAGAGGCGGAGGAGATTGGCTGCGGCGTCTGCTGAACACCCTGCTGCATCGCCGGTCTCGATCCCGAGTCTTGTGCCGCTGCTACGGAGCCGGAGCTAGCGGCTACAGCTCGTCCGGTGTCGGTGTCGCGCTTCAGGCGCTGCAGATCGGCGCGGATGTCGGCGGCGTGCTGGTAACGAAGATTGCGGTCTTTTTCCAGCGCCTTGCTGATGATGTCTTCAAGCTTGGCGGGGAGATCGGGATTGAGGCGGATCGGGGGCGTCGGAGCGCGATCGAGAATCGACTGAAAAATCAGCGCCGTGGTATCTCCGCGAAACGGGACCATTCCGGTGGACATTTCATAGAGCACGGCTCCAAAGGAGAACAGGTCGGTGCGAGGATCCAGTTCCTTTCCCTTGGCCTGCTCGGGAGACATGTAGGCCACGGTGCCGATGGCAGAGCCGGCGCTGGTGAGGTCCTCCTCCGCAACGGTGGCTTCGCCGGTGACGCCCGAGGGCTGCGACGATCGCGATGCGGGCTGCGTGACCTTAGCGAGGCCGAAGTCGAGAATTTTCGCGTGTCCGCGCTTGGTCACAAAGATATTTGCGGGCTTAATGTCGCGATGGACAATGCCCTGCGCGTGTGCTGCGTCGAGCGCATCGGCAATCTCGATACCCAACGACAGCAGGGTATCGAGCTCCATGGGACGGTTGCCGATGATATGTTTTAGCGTCGCGCCGTCGAGGTATTCCATGACGATGTACGCCTTGCCGTCCTGCTCGCCAATGTCGTGGATGGTGCAGATGTTGGGATGGTTGAGGGCGGAGGCGGCTCGGGCCTCGCGGCGGAAGCGCTCGAGCGCCTGGCGGTCTCCGGCTACATTTTCGGGGAGGAATTTGAGCGCGACGAAACGGTCGAGGCGAGTATCTTCGGCCTTGTAGACTACGCCCATGCCGCCGCCACCTAGTTTCTCGACGATGCGGTAATGGGAGATGATCTCGCCAACCATTTGGTCTCCTGCGCTGGGCTGAAATCTTACGGGCGGGGATGGGGCAAGTCAACCGGAGGCTAGGCCGGGGGGCGTGAGGGCGAACCGCGCCGGGTGTAAGCAAATTCTCAGTGAGCGCTAACGCCTGATAGCGTCAATTGACAAAGTTGGCCCAGGCGCAGCTGCCAGCGATCTCGGGGAACCATGTTGATTCGTTCTCGCTGATGCCCACGCTCAGGCTCGATTTTGCAACGGCGGCCCGTGTCTTTTGCTGTCCTTGGCAAACCACTGCGTCACTGCACGTTCAATGTGAATGCCGCACCGTGCTGCAATGATCCCGAGGAAGCGGTTACCGTGACCGTGGATGTGATGGGAGTAAAACTTGTCCCAGAACTTCCACCACAACCAGCCATAACAACGAGCCCAAGGAGGCACATGGCGGACGCGAACCGTATGCGCCGCCGGGATTTCCCTCGCCAGGCAACGCAGAAGAACGCAAGCGCAACCGCGGGCCCGGGAAATAGCACGGAAGGCTGGCGCAATGTGGCAACAGAGGAAGTCGAAACTGTAAGCGTCGTCGATGCCGACCCTCCCGAAGGCGTCACCGCTGTTGGATTGAAACTGCACGATGCTCCTGCCGGTAAGCCGGAACAAGTAAACGAAACGGCGGAGGAGAATCCGTTCACCGGCGTCACCGTCACCGTGACGTTTCCACTCTGCCCGTGCTCCACCGTAAGCGACGACGGATTGATTGAGCTCAAAGAGAAATCCGGTAGCAGAATCGTGTACGTCGCCGATGCCACCGGACTCGACGTATAGCCGTTTGCTGCCGCAATCGCCTGAATCGTCTCGGTAGCGGAAACCGTGATTGCACCAGAATAGACGGCGGAGCTCGTCGTGGGCGTGCTGCCGTTGGTTGTGTAGTAAATGGCGACCCCGGGAGTGGTGTCGGAGAGAGTTATTGATTGCGCACTGGAGTAGGTTCCACCTGACTCACTGAAGGTTGGTGTGGCTGCCGTAAGTGCATAGAGTGCCACTCCAACGCCGCTATTGGGATAGCCGTTGGCGACGGCGATGGCCTCGAGTGTTTCCGACTGGGAAACCGTGACGGGGCCATTGTAGAAAGTGGAATTCGATGTGGGCGTGCTTCCGTTGGTGGTGTAGTAAATGGAAGCGTTGCTCATCCCGTTGGAGATGGTTACGGTTTGGGCCGTTTGATAGGCTCCAGCGGGCGGGTTGAAGGCTGGCGTGACCGCGGGAGGCAGAGTGTTTGCGGAGGGTTGATATTCCCAGAAATCGTTAAAGTTAATGTCGTTATAACCCACCGTACCGCCAAAGAGCCAAAAGTTTCCGTTCAGATCTGTCCAGCCAGCTACCTGATCGCGTCCGCCGGGATTGTTTCCGGCTGCGGTTGTTCCCAAAGTGCCATAGATTGGGGGCAGTTCGCAGGTGAAGTTGAGACTGTTACAGGCCGTACCCGCCGTGGAGTTGCCGCCCATCCAGGTCCACTCGACAGTTGTAGGGCTGAACATCCAAAGGTCGTTCATACTGCTGTTGTCGGAGGTGCTTGGGTTGCCTGTCCATCCTCCGAAGAGCCAAAAGTTGCCGCTGCTATCGGTCCAACCCGAGGCGTAGGCCCGGCTTGACGGCGTGTTCGCCTGGGCGGGAACGCCAAGCGTGCCGTAGACTCCCGGAAAGTTCGAGGGACTGGTCGGGAGTGTTGCATTGCCGGCCATCCATGCCCATTCATTGGTTGAGGGATCGAACTTCCAAAGGTCGTTGAAATTTGCGGCAAAACCAGTCAGTTGACCCGTTACAATCTGGCCTGTACCTCCAAAGACCCAGACATTGCCCTTGCTGTCAGTCCAGCCGACTGCTTCGGTCCGTCCGCCAGGGGTATTTCCTTCGGCAGGTGTACCCAGGGTTCCGTATTGAGGCTGCGGTGAGTCCGAACCAACACAGAATCCTTCGCTTGGCCAGTTCACGCACGTAATCGTACTTGCGCCCCCCATCCATGCCCATTCATTGAGGGAAGGACTGAACTGCCAAAGATCGTTGAAATCGCCGGCTGTGCCTAATGAGTCATAGCTAAATCCGCCAAACAGCCAGAAGTTTCCAGCGCTGTCGGTCCAAGTCACCTCTCCGTCGCGTCCGCCAGGCGTGTTGCCCGCCGCAAATGCACCCTGTGTGACGATGGTGGCGGGCTGCACACAGAGGGTCTTGAAGTAGTCGGAGTTATAGGAACAGGTAAATGCATTACTACCGGCCATCCACGCCCACCGATTCGTGGTTGGGATGTACTCCCAAACGTCATTAAGTGGGCCAACGTTGTTGGCGGAATCTGTACCATATCCTCCAAAGAGCCAAAAATTACCGTTAGCGTCGATCCAGCCGACGCCGTTCGAGCGCGGGCTGGGAATATTGCCGGCTGCCGGAACGCCCAACGTGCCCCAAACTCCAGGCGTTGTTCCTGTATTGCTTCCGTTCAGCCATACCCACTCTTGGATTGAGTCGTCGAACTTCCATAGATCGTTGAATTGGCCTTCAAAATCCGAGCCACCGAAAAGCCAGAAGTTTCCCTTACTGTCGGTAGCGGTGGCAGCTTCGCCTCGGCTTGAAGGAATATTGTCTAGGGCGGGAACTCCTTCGGTGCCGTAAACGCCGGGCTGGTAGCAAAATAGGTTGTTGTTGGAACTGCAGGTTACGGGATTGATGCTGGTACCGCCTTGCCAAGTCCATTCGTTGGTTTGCGCCTTGATTTCCTCACTGGCATAGAGAAGTACCAAAGCAAAACAGAGCCCGACACGCCGAGTAATGATGAAACGCATAACGGATGAGGCAATGTGAACGATATTGCGAAACATGAAGCCACCTCGCGCTGCCCCGAATTATATTCCTGAGCGGGCCGCCGAACCGATCCCCGCATTTTTTGCAGCCCAGACTGTTGAAAAATCCCGATTACACTCATTGACCTCCGGGCTTTTGACATTTCGTTAATGTGGCAGGTGTAATTGTCTCTCGGCGTGAGGACACATGGGACTGATTAACGTTTTGTTTGGGCGGCCGCTGGCTTCTTCTGAGGATGAGGGGGAGCGGATTACTCCTACGCAGGGGATTCCTACGTTTGGGCTGGATGCTTTGAGTTCGGCGGCTTACGGGCCGGAGGCGGCTTTGACGATTTTGCTGCCTTTGGGATTGTTGGGAGTCCGGTACATTCTGCCGTTGACTGCGGCCATCATTGGGCTGCTGGTGATTGTGTTTTTCAGTTATCGGCAGACGATTGCGGCTTATCCGAATGGCGGGGGATCGTACACGGTTGCGAAGGAGAATCTGGGCAACGGGGCGGGATTGTTGGCGGGGGCGGCGTTGATGATCGATTACCTGCTGAATGTGGCAGTGGGAATCTCGGCGGGGATCGGGGCGCTGGTGTCGGCGGTGCCTTCGCTGGAGCCCCACACTTTGGCCCTTTGTTTAGCGGTTTTGGTCATATTGACGGTGGTCAATCTTCGGGGAGTTAAGGAGGCGGGATCGGCGTTTGTGGCTCCTACATATTTGTTTGTGGGAACTCTGGCGGTGGTGATTGTGGTTGGGCTCTACAAAGTGGTGGCCTCGGCGGGACATCCGGTGGCGGTGGTGGCAGAGCCGAGACAGGCGTCGGCGGCTTTGCATGCGGTGGGGTTGTGGATTCTGCTGAAGGCGTTTGCCTCGGGGTGCACGGCACTGACGGGTGTGGAGGCGGTTAGTAACGGAGTGCAAGCGTTTCGGAAACCGGTCGTTGCGGCGGCACGGACTACGTTAACGGCGATTATCGCGATTCTGATTGTCCTGCTGGGGGGAATCGCTTTGCTGGTGAAGTACTACGGAATTGTGGCTACCGATCCAGGAGCGCCGGGGTATCAGAGCGTGCTGTCGATGCTGACGGCGGCGGTTGCGGGCAAAGGGATTTTTTACGATGTGACGATGTTCTCGGTGCTGCTGGTGCTGTGTCTTTCGGCAAATACTTCGTTTGCGGATTTTCCGCGGCTGTGCCGGATGGTGGCGCGAGACGATTATCTTCCGCATTCGCTGACGACGCGGGGACGGCGGCTGGTGTTCTCGCAGGGGATCTGGGCGCTGGCAATCTTGGCGGGGCTGTTACTGATTTTGTTTGGAGGAGTCACGGATCGTCTGATTCCTTTGTTTGCGGTGGGCGCGTTTATGGCGTTCACTTTGTCGCAGGCGGGAATGGTGGGGCACTGGTTGCGGACCGCGAAAGGCCATGAGGCTTGGCACTACATTCTGGTGAATGGGATTGGCGCTTTGGCGACCGGGATCACGGTGATCGTTATCGTGGTGGCGAAGTTTGCCGCGGGGGCATGGGTAGTGGTGTTGCTGTTGCCGGCGCTGCTGGTATTTATGGGGCGTATCCGTCGTCATTATGAGCGGGCGACTGAGGAAGTGGCGCTCAGGGGTGGCGTGGTTTTGAGTGCGGAAAACCTGGCTCCGCCGATTGTGCTGGTTCCGGTGGACCGGTGGAATGCGGCGACGGAGAAGGCGCTGCAGTTTGCGATGACGCTTTCTCCGGATGTGCAGGCGGTGCATGTGACGTGCGATGCGGATGAAGACAGGCCGAAGTGGGCATGGGCGGAAAATCCACCAGCCGGGACGCGGGTTCCGAAGCTGGTGACCTTGCCGTCGCCCTTTCGGCTGATAGTGCATCCGATTGTGGATTATGTGTTGAAGGTGGAGAAGCAGAATCCGGGGCGGACGATCGCAGTGGTGATTGCGTCGATGGTGGAGCGGCACTGGTATCACTATTTTCTGCACAATCAACGTGGACAGATGCTGACGGCGCTGCTGCTGCTGGGTGGGGATGAGCGGATCAACATTATTAATGTGCCGTGGTACTTGAAGGCGTAAAGGACAGCTGTCAGCTCTCAGTTGTCAGTAAATGTCAAACCCAAGCCCCGACTTCTTAGGGGCCGCGTGTTGTCAATTCACACTCGCCAATTGTCGGGGCGCCACTGCTGGATTGCTTTCTTGATTTCGAGGGCGGCTAATTTTTCGTTGAGGGCTCTGGCGGCTAGCGCCGGCAGTTCCGCATCGGAGGCGAAACGCAGGGCTATTAACTGCGTTTCCGTAAATTCTGCTACGCGTGGACGAAGAGCTGGGTCGAGTAAGGTCGCGAGGCGCAATCTTTCTTCCAGGCGGATGACGCGGTCCTGCACTTTGATGGGATATAGGCGGACCTTGAAGATGACGGCCGACAACCCGACTGCGGCCAGGACTAGCAATGCAGAGTGCAGGCTGGGTCGCATCACCAGATAGACGATGGAGCCGAGCAGCAGGAGGGAAAATACAGGCAGGATGAAGAAGTGGAAGAGCGGATCATACCGTGTGTGATTGGAAAAGTTCTGGGGGGATGCTTCGGCCATGGGGACGGACTCCTTTGAGGGTCGAGATATCATCGCACGTTTTGGGGATGGTCTGATTAAGTCTTCGCCGGCAAGACTGGATGCCATGAAGGGTGATGGCCGTGGAGGAGAAGACGAGCTGCGCTCGACCTTAGTCGTCTAGCAGGGTGCGGATTTTACGCGCCAAGGTGTCTAGCGGGAATGGTTTTTGCAGGACGGCGGCAGTGTCATCGACCAGCTCGCTACTCCAGGTGGCGTGGTCGGGATAGCCTGACATGAACAGCACTTTCATCCGCGGCCGCGGTTGGGTGAGGCGGCGCGCCAACTCTCGTCCGCCCAAGTTGGGCATTACTACATCGGTCAGCAATAGGTGAATCGAATTTTGATACTTGGCTGCAATCTGGAGAGCATCGTTACCGTCTACCGCATGCAGAACGGTGTAACCGTTTTTCTGCAGGAACTCGCGGACTAGATCGCGGATTCCATCCTGATCTTCTACCAATAGGATGGTCTCGGTCCCACGAGCGGCAGATGCAGGCGGCGTTTTTACTTTGGAGACGGGCTCTGCTTTGGAATTGGATCCGGAACTGGATTTGGAATTGGTCTCTTCCTCCTGCACCTGAGGGAAATAGATGTCGAAGCTGGTCCCGTTTCCAACCTCGCTGCTGACCGTGGTCCAACCACCGGTTTGCTTGACGACTCCGTAGACGATAGCCAGGCCCAAGCCGGTTCCTTTGCCGGGTTTCTTGGTGGTGAAAAAGGGCTCAAAAATGCGGGCCTGAATCTCGCTGCGCATTCCAACACCGGTGTCACTGACGGTG
Source organism: Terriglobales bacterium (assembly GCA_049520095.1). GTDB lineage: Bacteria > Acidobacteriota > Terriglobia > Terriglobales > Acidobacteriaceae > Acidiflorens. The sequence continues at coordinate 7,158 of JBEKQC010000066.1, read as the reverse complement.
AGGACTACATACTTGCCAGGTGGGATTTGGGCATGGCTTCCAGCAAGAGTTTCCTGAAGTTCGACGTTTCTAGTCCCGATGGTCAGCCGGCCGCCGTGGGGCATGGCATCGCGCGCATTTACCGCCAGGTTCAAAATCACGTTTTCCATTTGTCCGGGATCGGCCTTGATGCGATTGGGGGACGCGGCGGGCAAGATCTTTAACTCGATACTGGCGGGAATGAGGCGACCCAGCATTTTCGCGACCTCGGCCAGGACGGTATTCAAATCGAGTGCCTTAAGCTGAAGCACTTGCCTGCGGCTAAAGGCGAGGAGCTGTTGGGTGAGGGCTGTAGCACGGGTGACAGCCCGTTCGATTTCAATGGCATCCTTGTGCGAAGCGGGATCGCTCAGAGCCAGCCGGTCGCGAAGGCGTTCATTGTGAGCCTGGATCACCATTAATAGGTTGTTGAAGTCGTGGGCCACGCCGCCCGCCAACTGGCCCACGGCTTCCAGCTTCTGGGAGTGGCGGAGCTGTTCCTCCAAACGTTTGTGCTCGGTGATGTCGTACAACACACCTTGCATCAATAGAGCTCGGTCGCCGAGCGCGGCGTGCAACATGACGCCCTCGTCGCGGAACCAGAGGACCCTGCCATCGCGGGCAAACATGCGGTACTCCGCCTGGAAGAAATCCTGGGTCTGCTGAAAGCGCTCTTCCGCCGCGAGGACAATTTCACGATCCTCGGAATGGATATGGTTCAGCCAGTTTGACGGATCGGAGAGCCACTCCGACGGCGAGAAACCCAGAATAGACTGGATTTGAGGACTCACGTAGTGCCAAGGTCCACCGGCACCGAGTTCGGCGACGTAGGTAATCGCCGGCAAGCGTTCCACCAGCGTCCGATAGCGATCTTCCGCCGCGCGAAGCTGGGTTTTGTCTCGATCTCGTTCGATCGCGAGAGAGATGAGATGGGTAGCGTGAGCAATGATTTGCAGATGTTGAGCGTCAGGGGTGCGCGGCTCGCGGTAGTAGATGGCAAAGGTCCCAAGGACGCTGCCGTCCTGCGCTGGGATCGGCGTTGACCAGCAGGCTCGCAGACCGAGAGGCAGCGCCAGGTGGCGGTAGTCGGCCCACAGTGGATCGGTCGCAATGTCGGACACGATGACCGGCTGTTTTCGATAGATGGCGGTGCCGCACGATCCGGCGCAAGGCCCGATCTTCGCGCCGTCAATGGCTTGAACGTATTCTTGGGGAAGACTGGGAGCAGCCCCATGTCGTACGGTTGCACCGTCGGCGTCCAGAAGAAGCACGGAGCAGAGCATTCCGACGTGATGCTTCTCGATGTCGACGCACAAAGCGTCAAAGATCGCTGGGAGTGGATTCTGACCTATGATCATGGCCAGTATCGTGTCATTCAGCACCGACAGAGCTTGGGAGGTTCCCGTTTGCTCGGCGGTTGTCGCTCTTTGAACGCCCGTTGCCATGACCACCTCGTATGATTTTCGTTACCTATGGCCGTGGCTCCAAGTTACGGCGGTAACGGAGAGGCAAAGGCGATGAGACTCTGTCTGCGAACGAGCGGGAACTGGCGCAGCATGCGGTTGAATGGAATATTTGGGAGAAGACGGTGTGAAGTGGGTGAAGTTGGCTCTATCTGGTGAAGTTTGCTCTATCTAAGAACACGTATCCTGAAGCAAGGGAGGTGGATCAGCCACCGTCGGTTCGAAGTCAGTCTTGGGTCGTAGGCTCATCTCCGATGCGATAGAAAATCTCGAATTGCTTGGCAGCCTGTCGGTCGCATCTGGGTCTCAAAACGTGGTATGCCACCTCCCCTTCGGTCCGAATCACTTCTTGCAACGTGAGAGCGTGAGCGTACAACTGCTGGGAAAACTGCAACAGTATCTCCGGATCCATAGCATTGGACGGTTGCTTCGTGGCGACCTTGTCACCTATGCGCTCCCCCGGGTATGAGAAAGCCGCTGCGGCTTTACCTGGTTCGCGCGATTGATCCGTCACCGCGTCCATAATCTGAACGCCGACCTGGCATTTGGATTCAACCAATGTGCTGCCACCGTTCCGAGCAAGGCGGCGATGGGAGGCACGAGCCGAACGCAGAAAGGAATGTCGTTCGGATTTCATGTGCGGCTCCTCTCTTTGACTGTGGCCAGGGAGCGTAACTACCCGGCGATGATTGCAAAATAGCGGTTCCCCGGCGAACAGTCCAACGCATAATTTGCGTTCCTTGGATCGAACTATCGGGATCAAAACTATCGTCAAGACAGCCCCAGTTCTCTTGCATAAGAACCTATCGAATATGTGCGGTGGATCACAGTTTTGTGCCTCCCCGCCGGAGTACAATTTCGGCCTGATCGGCCTGTCCCAAGCCTGATCTGAGCGGGAGGCTCTGTGTCGGATCCACTCTTCGGAGCGATGCTCCAGAGCATCATCGACGGCGCGCCCGATAAGGCCGCGGAATTGGCGCGGCGGGCGCTGGCCAATGGCGTCGATCCGCTCGAAGCGGTGAACCTGGGATTTGCTGTGGGGATTACGTTTGCCGGCGATCAATTCGGCTGCGGCCAGATGTTTCTGCCCGATCTGCTCGCGTCGGCCGAGGCGATGAAGGCTGCCATGGACATCCTTGAACCGGAGATGCTGAAGCGCGGCTCGGAGCGTGAGCGCTTGGGCAAGGTCGTCCTCGGTACCGCCCGCGGCGATATTCACGATATTGGCAAGAACCTGGTTGCGACCATCCTCTCCGCCAGCGGATTTCAGATATTTGATCTTGGCAGCAGCGTGACTCCCGAGCAGTTCGTCGCCAAGGCTAAAGAAGTCGACGCCGACATCGTTGGCGTCTCCGCTTTGCTGACGACGACCATGGCCGGACAGAAGGCCGTGATCGAAGCGCTGGATCGGAATGGTTTGCGGCCACGGGTAAAAGCAATCATTGGCGGCGCGGCGGTCACCTCGAAGTGGGCGGCTGAAATCGGAGCCGACGGGTACTCTCGCAATGCCATCGACGCCGTGGAGCTGGCAAAGAATCTGATGGGCAGAGTGCTGACTAGAGGAACAGTCCGGGCATGAGACCCAGAATTCAACTACTCGGCGCTGATCTCATCGGCCGCATTCTGCGCGAAGCGTTCGAACTGCTGATGAACCCCGGAGTTCGCGTGGGCTCGGCCGTGGTCGAGCTATTGCGTGCGGCGGGAGTTGAGGTCGGAGTTGCGACAAACGACGGCGTAGCGCATATCCCTGAGCCGCTGGTGCAACAATGCCTGGCATCGGTGCCACGGGACTTCTACTTGTACAACCGTCAAGGAGAAAAAGCCGTTCATTACGGCGGCGACGACGTGCATTTCGATCCTGGCTCGTGCTGCGTGCAGATGCTCGATCCCGAAACGCTGGAAGCGCGGCCGTCCGAGACTCGTGACCTGGTTCGCATCGTCCAAGTCGCGGAGATGCTGCCGCAGTTCGCCGCGCAATCGACCGCCGTTGTGTGCAACGATGCCGTCGCATGCAACGGTATAGGTGCGCCGAGCGCGATCGGCGATCTCTACCGCCTGTTCATAGTCCTGCAGCATTCTGATAAGCCCGTCGTGACCGGATCGTTCTCCGCCGCCGGCCTGCAAGGAATGATGTACTTGCTCGTCGCCGACACCGGCAGTCCAGAGAAGTTGCGCCAGCAGCCGCGGGCGGTTTTCGATGTGTGTCCCTCGCCGCCGTTGAACTGGTCGGAATTCGGATCGCACAACCTGATCGATCTGGCCCGAGCCGGGGTGCCCGCGGAAATTGTCTCCATGCCATTGGCCGGCGGCACCGCTCCCGTGACACTGGCGGGCTCGGTGACACAGCACGCTGCCGAAGTGCTGGCGGGCATCACGCTGCATCAACTCGCTGGACCGGGCTCGCCGGTGGTCTGGGGCGGCGCTCCCGCCATCTTCGACATGCGTACGGGAGGCGCGCCTATGGGCGCGGTCGAAACTGCCATGCTGAACATGGCGTGCGCCGAGGTCGGCAAGCATCTGGGCCTGCCGACTCATGGCTACCTGGTGGCGACCGACGCGAAGTTTGTGGATGCCCAAGCCGGCGCGGAGAGTGCACGCTCGGCCATGCTGGGAACGCTAGCGGGCATCAACATGATTTCGGGAGCGGGCATGATTGAATCTCTCGCCTGCTTCAGCGTCGAGAAGCTGGTCATTGATGCGGAATCGATTGCCTCGGCGCAGCGGCTGGCGCGAGGCATTGAAGTTCGCGGCCAGGAAGTTCGGGGCGACGACGTCCGTGGTGAAACTCTGGCCACCGCCATGTTCGCGCAAACCGGGCTCTCCGGCGAATTTCTCAAGCTGAAGGAAACGCGGGCGCTTTTTCGGCAGGAGCAGTATCTCCCCTCCCCGGTAATTGATCGCAGCGCGCGCGGCTTGGAGCCACCGAGCGACGTCTTCACGCGAGCCCGTGCCCGAGTCGACGAACTGGTGAGCCAGTATCGCAAGCCATCTCTTTCCGAAGACGTGCTGAGGAAGTTTCAGGCCGTCGTTAAGCGCGAGGCCGAGCGCGAATCCGAGCGCGAAGCTGACCGCGGAGGCTTGGCCACAGCCCTTCCCAGGAACTGGGCGCTATGAATAAGCACTATGAATAACAGGAGAAGAATTCCATGAAAACAGAATACAAAGTCGTAGCGTTAGCCGCGGTAATTCTGATTGTTGCATTCAGTTTGTTGTATTCGGGAAGGAGCGTAAGCGCAGCTTCCACAGCTCAGATCACAGGCAGCGTCAAGCTTGACGGCGCCGTTCCGCACCAGAAAGCGATTGACATGGCGAAGGAGCCGAGTTGCGCCGCGGTTCACAAAGACAAGCCGGTTACTACAGAAAGCGTGGTTGCGGGGGCGAACGGAGGGCTGGCGAATGTGGTCGTCTATATCACCCAGGGCTTGACCGGGAACGAACCCGTTTCCACGCAATCGGTTGAGATTCAACAAAAAGGCTGTCAGTACGTCCCGCATGTAGTGGCCGTCGATGCGGGTCAGCACATGAAGATAGTGAATAGCGATCAAACTCTGCACAACATTTACGCGCAGGCGGCAAAGAATTCCACGTGGAACAAGTCGCAGATAGGGGGATCCGCGCCTCTCGACATTACCTGGGCCAACGAGGAAGTCGCCATACCAATCAAGTGCAACGTCCATCCCTGGATGCGCGCCTACATCGTGGTCGTAAAGGGCCCCTACGGGGTGAGCGACGACAGCGGTTCCTTCAAGCTCGACAACGTGGCACCGGGAACCTATACCCTGACGGCTTGGCACGAAACTTACGGAACTCAGACTCAGACGGTGACGGTTGCCGTCGGGAAGCCGGCCACGGTCAGCTTCACCTTCAAGGCAAAGTAGCGAATCGAATTAATGTCACGGCCGTCCAGGAAAGCGCCATCCCGATGGAGATCGGCGTCTGGAGTTGACTGGCGGCGTTGGCGCGCGAAAGCGAATTGCATACTGACACCATGCGGACGCAACTCTATTTTCCGATGCAGAAGGTTCCGAAGATAAGGTTGAGGATGTCGTCCGTGGTCGTAGCGCCGGTGATTTCGTCGAGGGGGCGCAGGGCTGCGTAGAGATCGAGCAGCAGCATCTCGTGGGGGACTTGGGCAGCAACGGCGCTGGTCGCGGCAGAGAGCGAGGTTAGCGCGTCGTTGACCAGTTTCTTGTGACGAACACTGGTGAGGAAGCCGGTTTCGAGTTGGGCGGTGTCTCCCGCGATGTGTTGGAGAATGGCGGCGCGCAGGGCGGAAATGCCTTCGCCGGTTAAGGCGGAGGTTTGAATCACGGGCGTTGCCGAACTGCCCGCCAAACCAACACCGGGCTTGACGGGGGCCCCGGTGCGCTCGGCTGGACGGGCGAGGCGCTCGTCCCCACACAAGCCCGGCAGGTCAGATTTATTTTCTACTACTATCGCTTCGCGGCCTTCTACCTGGCGCAGTAACTCCTGGTCCTCCTCCGTAAGCGGCTGGGTCTTGTCGAGTACTACGAGGACTAAGTCGGCGTCGGCCAGCGCTTCTATTGATTTCTTTATGCCAATGCTTTCGGCTTCGGCATTGTCTGGGGCGCGGCGGATGCCGGCGGTGTCCACCAGTTCCACAGGAATTCCACCGATGGCTACGGTCTCGCTAACCAGATCGCGGGTGGTGCCGGGCTGGGCAGTAACGATGGCGCGTTCGCGCTCGACCAGGCGATTAAAGAGGCTCGACTTGCCTACATTGGGGCGGCCTACGATGGCTAGGGTCAGGCCCTGGTGAACAATCTTGCCATAAGTAAAGGTCGCGGCTAGTTGCATGAGAGGGGCTTTGATTTGGGCTATACGATCCAGAATGGTGGCGTCTTGCGCGATGGAGACGTCGTCTTCGGCGAAGTCGATGCCGGCCTCGAGCAGGGCGACCAGGTCGACTAATTTTTGCTTGATGGGCTTGAGGCGATTGGAGAGCGCTCCTTCTAATTGCTGCGCGGCTACCTTGGCTTGGAATAGAGTTTGCGAGTCGATCAGGTCGCGGACGGCCTCGGCTTGAGTCAGGTCGAGGCGCCCGTTGAGAAAAGCGCGCATGGTGAATTCTCCGGGGTCGGCTAGCCGGGCGCCTCGGGCTAGGGCAATTTCTACGATGTGGCGGAGAACTACGGGCGAGCCGTGGGCAGAGATTTCCATGATGTCGTCGGTGGTGTAGGAATGGGGCTTGGCGAAGTAGGTGACGACGACTTCGTCGATGCGGGCTTGAGTCTTGGTGGTGTCCGCACCACACGGTTCGATTAGATCGCAGTGGATGGCTCGTCCCGGTTCCAGTTCCCGAGTTAGGCGGAGCATGGGCGCGGCAATTGCTCGCGCATCGGGACCGGCCAGGCGGACTACGCCTATGCCGCCGCGACCGGGCGGGGTGGCAATGGCGACGATGGTGTCATCGAGATTCACATGAACATTCTAGCCGTGGGACGCTGCGCTCACGCTCGATGTTTGTCGTGAGTCCGTTTGCTGCATCTGGCGCGCGTCATTTATACTTACCGTTCGCCTCAAGTGAGCTGATTCAATCAGGAGCAGGGATTTTCGATGCCGAAACGTACATTTCAACCCAACCGGCGCAAGCGCTCGAAGAAGCACGGGTTCCGGACTCGCATGAAGACCAAGAGCGGGGCCGCAGTGCTGTCGC
>JBEKQC010000065.1:0-22058 GCA_049520095.1 Terriglobales bacterium | reverse complement strand
AAAAGTGGATGCAAATTCGACGGCTGCGGACAAGAGTGTCCGCGCCACACAGGAGGGAGCCTGGCCGCTGCCCTCCTTTTCGCTTTACCTGTGAAGACGTCGGAGAAAACTGAATTTGGTCATCGTTCAAAAGCGCGTTGCAGACCTGACCGACTTGGCGCTCAACCGTTTCTTGGTCCGCGCCCGCCGCGCCGCCGGCTTAAAGAGCAAGGTCAACGTGCTACTCACGTCAAGCGTCGAGATGAAATCTCTGAACCGCCGTTTCCGCGGGAAAGACAAGCCCACCGACGTACTCTCGTTTCCCGCCGAACCCGACGCGCAAGAACAATTCGCCGGCGAAATCGCGATATCGGCGGAAATGGCAACCAAGAACGCACATGAACTCGGACACTCGCCCGCCCAGGAAGTTAAGATCCTTGTTTTGCACGGCGTCCTGCATCTGCGCGGCTACGATCACGAGTGCGACAATGGACAGATGGCGCGGCGCGAAAAACAGTTGCGCGCGAAACTGCACCTTCCGCTGGGACTCATCGAAAGGTCGACCTGCGAACCAGCCTCGACTTCCGGCGCTGGCCGGCGCACGGAAAGGAAGCGCCAGCCATGATCGGCGTCGGCATCGCTCTCGCGTTCCTCTTCGGCCTGCTGACTTTGGTCTCCTACGTCGACCGCCTCTACCAGGAGATCGGCAAGTTCCTCTCGCGCGAATTTCAGGACAACATCGACGCCTTTGAGCAGATCGTCGAGCCGCGCCTCGGAGTGACGCGCGCGCGCGCCTCGCTCTCCATGGCCATTCTGACGCAGCTGGTCACCGCAGCCATCGCCATGATCGTTGGCTTTACCGTGTTTCGCGACCGCGCCTGGAGCGTCTACGAAGTCCTTGAAGCCACGCTCAGCCTGGTGTTGATCATCATCTTTTTTAACCGCCTGCTGCCCTTCGTCTTTTTTTCGCGAACTCGCGGACGCTGGCTGGCGGACTGGGCGCTGCTCCTGCGCCTGCTGATCTACCTGGTTCTGCCGGTGACGCTGGTGCTCGGATTCTGCCAGTCCGTTACCGCGCTCACCCGCGAGCACATCGACGCGCGACCGGAAACCTCCTCCGAAGCCGTCGACGCCTTGATCGAAGCGGGACAGGAAGAGGGCATCATCCAGGAAGGCGATCGCGAGTTGATTCAGTCGGTAGTGGAGTTCAGCGGCAAGACGGTTCGCGAGGCGATGAAGCCAAGGCCGGAGATGGTAGCGGTCCCGTCCGACTACACGGTCGAACAGGTGGTCGAGTTGCTCCGGGGCAAGCATTTCTCGCGAATCCCCGTTTACGAAGGTTCGATTCACCATATCAAAGGGATTCTCCACGCCCAGGATGTTATGCAAGTGCCCGACTCCGAGGCGCACACGCAGACGGTCGCAAGCCTGATGCGAAAAGACGTTTACTTTGTCCCGGAAAGTAAGTTAGTAAGTGATCTGCTGCGTGAGATGCAGCGCAGTAACATCCGCATGGCAATTGTCGTGGATGAATACGGAGGCGTAGCCGGCCTGGTGACGATAGAAGACTTAGTAGAAGAGATAGTAGGAGAAATTGGCGATGAGCACGAGAAAGCCCAGGTCGTACAGGAGAACGATCACTCCTACGTAGTCCCCGGCAATATGGATGTCGACCGGCTCGATGAACTCTTCGGCATGAGGCCAGAAGGCCACGAGTCCTCCACTATCGCCGGTTTGGTCAGCGAACTTGCCGGACGCATTCCCAAGAGAGGCGAAGTCATCGAGGACGAAGGCCTGAGGTTTGAGGTCTTAGACTCGACCGACCGCCGGGTCGAGCGCGTGCGCATCACATCGGCTGAGCCCAAGCAGATGAAGTTGATTTGAGAAGACGCGGTTTTTCTGTCTTCGGTTTTTCGCTGCTGCGCGGCTTTGGTTTTTCAATCCACCGCTGTCACTTCCTTCGGCGGCAGGCTGTTCGCAACTACTTCCATTGCGGCCTGAACGGAGGACCAGAAGGTAACGGGATCCTCCAGAGTAGCAGCGGCCAGCACCTTGTCGTGCGGCAGCGCAGCCCTGGCCTCTGCGACGATTGCTTGGGCTATCGCGATGGTTTGTTGGTCAACGGAATGCTGGTGCGCAACCTTGCAGACATTGATAATTCCGAGCGCCTGTTCACGAAGTGCGGACATGACCGAAATTTTATCACCGCGCCGCCGCGGGGAGCAGAGTTGGGCATCTTCGTTCTGGGACACCGGCGTGAACCGGAAACGTGAGACACTGGCTCGCGACAATTCCTGGGACCTACGAATCGGAGGCAAATATGAATACCTCCACTTCCCTGCCGCGACGGAGGATCTTCAGCCGCCTCTCGATCGTCGCCGGAAACGCAATGCAGATCGCAGGCGTCCTAGCGGCTTGTGTCGCCCTCGCCCTAGCGCGAACCACCAACTCAAAACCCGCCGCCATAGCCGCCATGATCGCAGCCTGGGTTCTCCTCTATTTCTTCTGTCACGGTATCGCGCACTGGGCGGTCGGGAGGATTCTCGGCATTCGCTTCGCTTTCTATACCGTCGGAGGAACTGACCACCCCGAAGGCTACCCCTTCGTCCTGCGCTGGGTGTTCGAACATCTCCCCTTCTTTGGCGTACAGACGGAGAAGGCCTCGATGCAGAAAGCCAGCCCGATGGCCAAAGCAATCATGTGGTCCTCAGGAGTAACGTCGTCCGCGGTGGTCCCGACACTGAGCGCGGTCTGCGCCTGGAGCGCGGGCGTTCCCGGCAGTCTGCCGTTCTCGATTTTTGCCGTGTTCTGGGCGATCGGAACGCTGGCCAGCAACTGGAGGAGCCGTACGGGCGATTATGCTAAGGCGCGACGGGCGTTCTCTCAAGGATAGAGACTGGTGGACGGGCGAGGACGCCCGTCTCTCCATCCACCAATCGGTTTCGCTGAGAACTGGGAACTAGAAAACCTAGTACCCTACTTCCATGTCCTTCCACTCCGGATTCGTATGCATTCTCGGCCGCCCCAATGCGGGCAAGAGCACGCTGCTGAATGCGCTGGTTGGGGAGAAGCTGGCCATCATTTCTCCGAAGCCCCAGACGACCCGCAACCGCATTCTCGGGATCATCAATATTAATGTCCCCAAGATTAATGTCGCCAAGCAGAAGGCCAAGCAGAAAGGAAGAGAGGCCGGGCAAATCGTGCTGATTGACACGCCCGGAGTTCACCAGTCCGGCTCCTCGCTGGGACGCAAGATGATGTCCGAGGTGCGCGAGGCGCTCGAAGGCTGCGAACTTATTCTGATGATCGTAGACGCGACAAGGAAGTGGGACCGCGACGACGCGTTCGTCCTCGACCTGGCAAAAAAGGCGGGAACGCCGGTCTTTTTGCTGCTCAATAAAATTGATTTGCTTGCCGACAAAAGTAAATTGCTTCCGCTGATCGCACAGTTCCAATCGCTGCACGATTTCAAAGAGATCGTCCCCATCTCCGCTCTCAAAAGGAAAGGCCTCGATGAATTGCTGTCCTGCGTGCTGAAGGCTCTGCCCAATGGCCCGCGCTATTTTCCCGAAGATCAGATTACCGATCAGCCGGTGCGATTTATGGCGGCGGAGCTGATCCGTGAGCATGTTCTTATGCAGACGCATGAAGAAGTGCCGCACGCGGTCTCGGTACTGATCGAACAGTTCGAGGAGAGTCCGAGGCTGACGCGGATTGCCGCGGTGATCTATTGCGAGCGCGACGGACAAAAGGCCATCCTGCTCGGCAAAGGCGGACAAATGCTCAAGAAGATTGGTACCGCGGCCCGCCTCGACATCGAAAAGATGGTAGGGACCAAAGTTTTTCTCGAGCTCTTCGTCAAGATCAAAGCCGGCTGGCGCGATTCGCGAAGTTTTGTAGAAGAGCTGGATTGGCGGCGCCAACTCCAGCAAATCGGAGGCCCGCCGGACCCGGAGGGGTGAATTCCCAAAGGAATTGTCATCCCGAGCGAAGATGAGGTTCTGCCGCTCGGCCGAGCCGCAGTATCCCTCGCCTCTCTATGACAACTTGTGGACGTTGGTCCCAGTTCACTGTCCCGGACCTTAAGCTATAGGTTTCAAGTCGTTACGTGCCCTCACAACTGTGCTAACCCGCCGAGTAACAGACGAACGGTTGCCGAAGATGCAAATAAAGTTTGCATCCTAGGCCCCAAATCCCTAGAATCTCTCAGCGCCTCCCTGCATCTTAAGTTAGGGAAAGGCTGGAACCGAAGCCCACAGCCCTTTATGGCAGATATCTTTCCACCCTCGAAACAAGCCTCGCAGTCGTGTGACTTCGACGCGGACAAGCTTAATCTCAAACTGAGCGTAACCCTGGCCGGCGACCGCGAAGCGGTGGACCCGGTCGTCCGCAGCGTGATGAATGTGGTGCGGGAAATGAAATGCGCTCCGGGGCGCGAAGACGACATCGAGCTGGCGTTGACCGAAGCTCTGGCCAATGCCGTCGTGCACGGAGCGAAAAGCGATCCCTCCAAGACGATCGAATGCGATGTCGCCTGCGACGAGCATCGGGGCATCCTGATCATAGTGCGCGATCCCGGCCCCGGGTTTGATCCCGCCAAGATCGCCGACCCCTGCCACGGTGAGAACATCTACGAGAATCACGGCCGGGGAATTTACCTGATCAATCAGTTGATGGACGAAGTCCAGTTTCACAAGAACGGAACCGAGATTCACATGCTGAAACGCTGATCGCTGTTCGCCTTTCGCTATTCGCCTGGCAGGCGATGTAAGGCGAAAGGCGAAAAGCGTACGACGAGCTCTATTCTTTTGCCGCGATCCCCAAACTCTTCATCTTGCGATACAGGTGGCTGCGCTCCAGGCCGAGTACTTCCGCAGTGCGGCTAATGTTGCCGTGATTTTCGTCCAGCTTTTTGAGAATGTAGTCGCGCTCATAAGCCGCGCGCGCCTGGTGCAGCGTGGAACCCTCGCTGCCCGTAACGCGGCGGCTACCGTCGCGGTGTACCAACGGCGGAAGGTGCTTGCGCTCAAAGCGGGTGGTGGTGGGATTCATGATCACGATGCGCTCGATCACATTGCGTAGTTCGCGGACGTTCCCCGGCCAGGCATAGCGCATGAGGGAATCGACTGCATCATCGGTAATCTCTCGTGGACGCCGGCCGTAGGCCGAGGCAAATTCTTTCAGAAAGTGTCGCGCAAACAATGGGATATCTTCCTTGCGATCGCGCAGCGGCGGCACCACGAACGGAATCACGTTCAGACGGTAAAAAAGATCCTCGCGAAAATTTCCCTTGGCGATTTCTTCTTCCAGATCCTTATTGGTGGAAGCAATCACGCGCACGTCCACGGTGACGGGATCGTCGCTTCCCACCGGAATGAAGCGCTGCTGTTCCACGGTGCGCAAGACTTTCGACTGCGTCTTAAGACTCATGTCGCCGACTTCATCCAAAAACAAAGTTCCGTGATCGGCCTTCTGAAACTTGCCTTCCTTGTCGGCCGTAGCTCCGGGAAACGACGATTTGCGGTGCCCGAATAGTTCGCTGTCGATGAGATCTTCGGGAATCGCGGCGCAGTTCATCTCGACAAACATTTCGTCTTTGCGAAGGCTCTGCATGTGGATGGCGTGCGCGACCAGTTCTTTGCCGGTGCCCGATTCGCCATAGATCAGCACGCGTCCGTTGGTGGGCGCCATCAGCGCAATCTGTTGGCGCAGCGCCTTCATGGGAACGCTGTCGCCCACGATCACACTTTTCGACTGCAGCTGCTTCCGCAGATCGAGATTCTCATGGCGCAGCCGACGCGCATCAATGGCATTTTTTACCAGGATGAGCGTTCTTTCGAGAGATAGCGGCTTCTCCGCGAAATCGTAAGCGCCGAGCTTGGTGGCACGCACAGCCGTTTCGATGGTCCCGTGGCCCGAGATCATGATGACCTCCGGCGGATCCTCCATTTCGCGGATTTTCTCCAGCGCTTCGAGGCCATCGATCCCGGGCAGCCAAACATCCAGCAGGATGAGGTCGAAGCTGCTCTTGCGGAGCAATTCGAGGCAATCTTCTCCGCTCGGGCTGACGCTGGTTTTGTAGCCCTCGTCCTCGAGGATGCCCTGCAAGGATTCGCGGATGCTGGATTCGTCGTCAACGATGAGGATGTGTGCCATGGTTTCGCTTAACAACTTAGCTTAACAACGCTAGCTTGCCGCCGGAGCGCTGATGGTTTCAACGGCCACCGGCAGCTCGATCACGAAACGGCTGCCGACCGGCTTGTTTTCTTCCACGCGAATCGAGCCACGATGGTCTTCCACAATTCTGCTCACAATCGCCAGACCCAGCCCCGTGCCGCGTTGCTTGGTTGAAAAGTAGGGCAGGAACAGCCGCTCTTTCACATCGCGCGAGACTCCGTGCCCGGTGTCGGAGACAACCAATTCGACAGCATCGCGGCTCGCCACCAGTGAAGTGGTAATCGTGATCTCTTTCAGCAGCGTGTCTTGCATCGACTCGGCGGCGTTATCCACCAGGTTTGCAACCGCGCGTTTGATCGCGTCGGGGTCGGCCATCACCGCCGGCAGGTCATGCGCCAGTTCCGTGCGCACGCAGACGCCCTCCAGCCGCCCATTGAACATGCTGAGTGCGCTTTCCACCAAGTTATTCAAGCTGGCGGGTTGTGGGCGGGAGGCGGGAAAACGCGCCAGCACCGAGAATTCATCGACCAGCGTGCGCACGGTTTCGACGGCGTTGCGGATGGTTTCGGCGCAGGTACGGATCACTTCGAGTGAAGCGGCATCGGGCGCTGTGCCCCGCATTAAATGGCGATGAATGCGCTCGGCGGAAAGCGCGATCGGGGTCAGCGGGTTCTTGATCTCATGCGCCACGCGCCGCGCCACCTCGCGCCAAGCTGCCTGTTTCTGCGCTCGCAGCAAGTCCGACAGGTCCTCGAACACCAGCACATATCCGACGCCCTCGGCTGCGTGGCTCAGCGCGGACACGGTCACGGCGACATTCAACTGCGCTCGGGGCAGGGCCAGGTCCATGTTGGCTGCCGTGATGCCCATACGATCGGCACGGCGGAGCAGCGGTTCCAGGTCGGCGAGCACATCGGCGGGAATCACGTCTCGCAGCGGCCGGTTCACCAGCGCCGCCGGACTCACGTACTCACTCCGGTCCAGAAAGAACATCCGGGAGAAGGCGGCGTTTGCCAGCGTTACATGGCGCGCGGCGTCAATCGAAATCACTCCGGTCGGAAGACTCTCCAGGACGGTTTCGATGTACCGGCGTCTGCTTTCGAGCGCCTCGTTGGCGGCGCCCACATCGCGACTGGAGGCTTCGATCTGGTGCCGGCTGGATTCGAGCTGTTCCGCCATGCTGTTGAAAGACTGCACCAGTTCGGCAAGTTCGTCGGTGGCGCGAATATCGACGCGGTAGTCCAGTTGCCCTTTGGAGATAGCCTCCGTACCCGCGGCCAGCGCGGCCACGGGACGGTTGACCAACTTCGAAAGCAGGAGCGCGAGCCAGGTCGAAGCGAACAGCACCACCACCGTCAGAAGCAGAAGAAATCCTATATAGGTCCGGCGAAACAGCTTCCTTTTGGCGGCCAGTTCGATATAGCGCTTCTGGCTTTCCTGAATCTGCCGGGCCGTTTCGGCGAATTTTGGCGGGAGAGGAATAGCGATGAGTACAGCGCCGCCGTGGAGCGGGGCGGCCGCGACAATGTAGTCCGTCTGCCCCCACTGGAAGTGAGGATGCTCTCCGCGCAGGGTCGGCTGCAGCGGGAAACCGCCCTTCATGGCAGTCCAGAGCGCCGGTGTGTTCAGGCTGGCGACCGCGTTGCCGTTCGCCAAAGCCACCGCGAATCCGCCCCGCAGCGTCGGGATGTGTTCCCGAAGTTCTTCGGTGGCTGCCGAAAAATTCCCGCTGGCAAAAGCCCTTTGAAATTCATCCGTCTGCGCGATGGATTGCGCTTCCGAGGCCGCACGCTGGCCTGCGTAATCGTAGAGCAGAGCCGACATGGCCGCCATGTCCGCGCGCACCTCCTCGACGGGCTGGGAAAACCATTTGTCGATGGAGCGGTTCATCAGCCCGTAGGAGAACCAGAACATCGCAATCACGGGCAAGAACGACAGCAGCAGGCTGACCACCACCAGGCGCGTGCGGAACTTCGAACCGGCCACACCTTGGCGCCGTTCAGCATAGAGCTTCAGCAGGTTGCGTCCGAGAACGAGGGTGAGGGCCACAAAGGCAAAGAAAATCAGGCCGCTCAGTCCGGCAAAAAACAAAAGCTCGTCATTGCTGTCGGGGCTGATGAACTTCAGATTGAACGAAGCCTGCAACACCAGGATCGCGAGCAGCAGAAAAGCTCCGATCGCCAGCGCGATCACGGCCTTTCGGCGGCCGGAAGGCCTGGTTTCATCGCGAATTGGATTCGGTGCGGCCAAGGATTGATCACATTATAGGCGTCGTTGGCCGTTAGTCGCTGGCCCTTCGCCGTCCGCCGCGCAGTAAACGGGAACTGGTTGATGGACGACTAACAACGCCCCTATGCAGATCAAATCCGCAAATCGGTCAGTGTGGCGTCGGGGGCCGATAGATGAGGCCGATCACCAGGCCGGTGATAATCCATTCCACGAAGTAAACGACTGCTTGCTGCACAGTCAGCTTCAGTCCGATTTGCAGATTGACATAGTTGTGCACGACAAACGAGCCAATGGCGAACAGTCCGATCAGCGCACCAAACAGTGCGCCGAGGCGTACGCCTTCGGCAAAGCCGGAGACGCCCGGGCACGACATGGCGTAAAGCACGGCCAGGGCCACGATCGCGAGAAACATGAACACCATTCCGGCCGGCATATGGCTCATCTGTCCTGGCTGGGACCGGTACACGGCGGGGTATTTGAGGAACTCGTCCTTCAACGATGGAAACAGCCCGAACACGAGACCCCCAAGAATAAAATACGCCGCGAAGCCGCCAAGGGCTGCGAGAGCAATACGCGTGAGGTTCATTGGCAATCCTTTCCAAATCGCGCGGTGTTTATACCAGGACCTGGCCGGCCAGCAAAGAGTCGAGTTTGTCGAACGATTCGCTGGTGCCTTGCGAGACCATCTCGCAAATGTTCTGCGCCGGAAATCCGACCTGTGTCAGAACCATCTTCGTCTGCGCGCCTTGTTGAAGATCGACGAAATCCACGACCACGCGCGTAGTGGTGGTTCCAAAATCCGCGTGGAAGGCGATCTTTTCCGGTTCGACGATCTCATCGTAAATGCCGGTGTAAGAAAACTCGCCAGCCCCCCTGATCTGCATCACACAAGTGAACGAACCGCCGACGCGAAAGTCGGCTGTGCAGTCGACCTTGGTTGTATCCTTGCAGCCCCACCATTGCTGTAACCGGTCGACTTCTTTCCAAAACGCAAACACCAGATGCCGCGGGGCGTCAAAAACGCGTGTAATTTGCAAACGATTGTCGCCAACTTTTACTTCGGATCTCATCGTGTCTTCTCCTTATTGTTGAGTGATGGTTTGCTGAGTGACGGTTTGTTGAGCGATTGTTGCGCGGTCTTGAGCAGCTGGTCGAGAGTGTCAAACCCCGACTCCCAGCCGGCCGCGCATTGGGAAATCCACTTCCGGGCATCTTCCAGCCCGGCGGCGTCGGAGCGGATGAGATGCTCGCGTCCATGGCGCTGGCGCGTGATCAGCCGGGCGTTCTCCAGCACCCGGAGGTGCCTCGAGATGGCGGGCAGCGAAATGCGAAAGGGCTTGGCTAGAGCCGTCACCCGGCTCTCACCTTGCTCCGAAAGGCGCTGCACAATCCGCCGCCGCGTAGGGTCTGCCAAGGCTGCAAAAACCGCTGTAACCCGTTCCTGTTTGTTAACCACGGCGTTAAATGTAGGGCTAGAGGTCTTGGAAAGTCAAGAAAATAGTTAGCCTATATGTTAAGTATTATTTCCTGGCTGGTTCGCGGTGGAAAGCCGGGCGCCCCCGCCCGGCCGCCGAACTGCTGGACGGGCAAGACGCCCGTCCCTCCACCATCGACTAATGACGCCCTGCCTTCAGCGCGTTCCGCAGCGCCTCGTAAGCAGGTTTGGCCCGATAGTCCCGATCAAACGGCAGCGCCGCGCCTTGCGTCTTCTTTGAGTGCGATCCGATCCAGGAATACTTGTCCGTGAAACCCCATGTTTGGATCGCCGTGCATCCTGGATGAGACAGACAGGCAGTGGCAATCTGGCGGTAGATGCCCGCCTGCAGTTGCAGATCCTCGGGGCGAGCGTTGCCTTCGGCATCGACCGGCAAGGCGACGTCCATCTCGGTGATGTGGACCTGAACTCCGAGGGCTGTGAAGCGGCTGATATTGGCGGAGATGGAGGCGGCATCGGCGTGCCGGTTCGCGATGTGCATCTGGAATCCGACGCCGTCGATCGGGACCCCACGTTGCCGGAAATCGCGCACCATGGCATAGATCGCGTCCGACTTGGGATTCACCGTCTCAGCCTCGGCCTCGTTGTAGAACAGCAGAGCCTGCGGATCGGCTTCATGCGCCCAGCGGAAACAGCTCTCAATATAGGAATTGCCATTTTCCGCCGAACCGATCCCCGGCTGATCGCGCCACATCGTGCTGCGCAGTATTCCCGGTTGTAATTCGTCGAAGGCCTCATTGACCACGTCCCACGCGAATATCTTGCCCCGGTAATGTCCGACCACGGTCTTGATGTGCGTCTCAAGAATTTCAGCAAGCTCAGGAGAAGCGAATTTCCCTTCCGTCAGCCATGTTGGATTCTGATGGTGCCAGACCAGGGTGTGGCCACGAACCTTCATACCGTGCCTGCTGGCAAAATCCACAAGCTGGTCGCCTTGAGAAAAATCGAAAGACTGCCGCTCGGGATGCACCACTTCCCACTTGAGCGCGTCTTCCGGCTCGAGCATATTGAACTCACGCGCGAGCGTGGACGCATAGGCCGCCTCGGAGAGTTGCGCCGGCCGCACCGCTGCGCCGATGAGGAGTCCAGAGCCCTGTGCCGCCTCGCGTAGCGTCTGCTCCGGGGCACTAACACCGAATCCCAAGCAACACGCTACGGTCGCCAAAACAAGCGCTCGCCATTTCACGTTGCTGCTCACACCGAGTCACTTTGCCCGAGGAAGGAACTTCTGCAAAGGACATTGCTCACACTGCGGTTGTGACTTTAGGCAATAAGTCTTGCCGACTCCGACGATCAGCCCGTGCATTTCATTGAATGCCTGAACTAGCGCGCTGCGCTCGGCCGTACTCATGCGCGATGGACGATGACACGAACCCTGCGGTCCCACCGCGGCACCGGGCGCCCCGTCCAAGCTCTGCTTGGGTGGGGGCGTTCCGCTCAGTGCCTGCTCGAACAGAAGTCGAATTTCGTCATAGCGCGCCGCGCTCGACACAATCTGGTGCCGTTCCAGAATGCGCTTCGTGTAAGCGTCCACCACGAAGACCGGGTGATTGCCGGCATATAACAAAATCGAGTCGGCGGTCTCGGGGCCTATCCCGTTGAGCGCGAGCAGTTCGTCGCGGAGTTCAGCCGTCGGCCGCGTGAACATCCGGGCCAGCGATCCGCCGTAACGCGCATCGAGAAAACTTACAAACATTTTCAGCCGCAACGCTTTCTGCCGGAAGTAGCCCGCCGGGCGGATCAACTGCTCAAGCTCAGGCTGAGGCGTGCGGCGAATTCCCTGGATCGTCAGAAGCCGCGCTTGGCGAAGGTTGCCGAGCGCCTTCTCGACGTTCGTCCATGAAGTGTTCTGGGTTAAGTATGCCCCGACAATTACCTCAAACTGCGATTGCGCCGGCCACCAGTGCTGACGTCCCCAGGCGGAAAACAACGTGCGGTAATAAGCGCGGATTAGGTCGTGTTTGGTGTTGTTCACAGAGAGAGCAGTGTGAAACAGCGTCACCATTTTAGTTGTCAGACCAAGATCTTAACCACGGGGGGAGCACAGAGGTGCACAGGGGAAACCCTTGGCTCCTGGTCGGATTTGATCCTATAGAACAAAGAACTTTTCTGTGTATCTCTTTGCTCCCTGTGGTTCGGGCCTTTGCGAAGCACCGAAGAACAGGGTCTGCCGCGTGACGATTCTCGCCAATACGGCGAATTTCTGGCACAAATGCCGCCAATAACGTATACAAACCGCACCGCCCAAGGAGTACAGGTACTTAAGTTACTTTTTCGGAATTCCCATTGGGTTGACAATTTGTGTCAGTGCGAAAGCATCCTCGCTGATCCCCCCGGAAATCAGCGGTTTCGCACCGACCGTGCACTTCGCGCGAATACAGGAGAGATATGTCTCAGCGGCTAGGTGACCTGCTCGTCAAGGAAAAGGTCATCACCCAAGAGCAGTTGGAACAGGCAACCAAGCTCCAGAAGGAGTCGCACACCCGGCTCGCCTCCGCACTGGTGAAGTTGGGTTTCCTCTCGGATGAGGATGTCACCAACTTTCTTTCGCGCCAGTACGGCGTGCCCGCCATCAATCTTTCTTATTTTGAAATCGATCCTGCAGTCGTCAAGCTGATTCCCTTCGAAACCGCGAAACGCTATCAGATTTTGCCGCTCAGCCGAGTCGGCGCGTCGCTCACCATCGCCATGGTGGATCCCACCAACGTTTTCGCGATGGACGATATCAAGTTCATGACCGGCTTCAACATCGAACCGGTGGTGGCCTCGGAAAGTTCCATCATCGAGGGCATCGATAAGGCCTACGGCACTTCCAAAGAAGAAGAGCTGGAACAGGTCATGCAGTCCATGAACGACATGGGCGAAAGTACCGACATCGAGGTGCAGAACGAAGAGCAGGAGCTCGAGCTCCGGGAACTAGAGAAAGCAGCCGACGAAGCTCCCATCGTCAAGCTGGTGAACCTGGTGCTCACCGATGCCGTAAAGCGCGGCGCCAGCGATATTCACATGGAGCCGTACGAGAAGGAATTCCGCGTCCGCTTCCGCATTGACGGAGTTTTGCAGTTGATCATGAATCCGCCGCTGAAACTGAAGGACGCGATCATTTCGCGGCTCAAGATCATGGCGAAACTCGACATCAGCGAAAAGCGCCTGCCGCAAGACGGCCGCATCATGCTGAAGATGCAGATTGGCGGCAAGAAAAAGCAGCTCGATTTCCGCGTTTCCACTCTGCCTACACTGTGGGGCGAAAAAATCGTGCTCCGGCTGCTCGACAAGGAAAATCTGCGCCTCGACATGACCAAGCTCGGCTTCGAGCAGGAGTCGCTGATCAAGTTCGAGAAGGCCATCCTGAAGCCCTACGGCATGGTGCTGGTCACGGGGCCGACCGGATCGGGCAAGACCAACACGCTGTACTCGTCCATCTCGCGGCTGAACCAGCCTGACACCAACATTATGACCGCCGAAGACCCGGTGGAGTTCCAACTGGCAGGCGTAAACCAGGTGCAGATGAAGGAACAAATCGGCCTGAATTTTGCGACCGCCCTGCGCGCCTTCCTGCGGCAAGACCCCAACATCATCCTGGTCGGCGAAATCCGCGACTTTGAAACGGCGGAAATCGCTATCAAGGCGGCGCTCACCGGCCACCTCGTTTTATCGACGCTACACACCAATGGCGCGCCGGAAACGATCACGCGTCTCATGAATATGGGCATCGAGCCCTTCCTGGTGGCGACTTCGGTTCATCTGATCTGCGCCCAGCGCCTGGTGCGGCGGATCTGCAAGGACTGTGCCGAGCCGGTCGAGGTTCCTCCGCAGGCTCTTATCGATGAGGGCTACACGCCCGAAGAATCCAAGACGGTGCAGATCATGAAGGGCGCCGGCTGCGCCACCTGCAACAAGACCGGGTACAAGGGCCGCACCGGTTTGTACGAAGTGATGGAAGTGGATGACGAGATCCGGGAGCTGGTTCTGGTTGGCGCCTCGGCGATCGAACTCAAGAAGAAAGCGATTGAACGCGGCATGATCACCCTGCGCCGCAGCGGGCTGATCAAGGTCGCGCAAGGCTGGACCACGCTCGAAGAAGTGGCTCGCGAAACGATCCACTAGAAACGGTATCAGGAAGGAAAGAAAAACTATGGCACTTTCATTAAGCGATCTGCTTCGCCGCATGTTGGAGATGAATGGAAGCGACCTCCACATCACCACCAACTCTCCGCCCCAAATCCGGGTGCATGGACATCTGGTGCCGCTCGACCTGCCGCAGTTGACACCGGCCGAGACCAAGCAACTAGCCTACAGCGTAATGACCGACTCGCAGAAGCACCGTTTCGAAGAAAGCCTCGAACTGGACTTTTCGTTCGGTTTAAAGGGCCTGGCCCGCTTCCGCGCCAACGTCTTCAACCAGCGCGGCGCTTCGGCTTGCGTCTTCCGTCTGATTCCGTTTGAGATCAAGTCATTCCACCAGTTGGGCCTGCCGGCGGTGGTCAGCAAGCTGTGCGACAAACCGCGCGGGCTGGTGCTGGTGACGGGGCCGACCGGTTCGGGCAAGTCCACGACGCTGGCGGCCATGATCGACAAGATCAATACCGAGCGCCACGAGCACATCCTCACCATCGAGGACCCGATCGAGTTCGTGCACATGAACAAGAACTGTGTGGTCAACCAGCGCGAACTGCACTCCGACACCAAGAGCTTTACCGACGCCCTGCGTGCCGCTCTTCGTGAAGACCCGGACGTGGTATTGATCGGCGAAATGCGCGACCTCGAAACCATCGAGTCCGCGCTGCGCATCGCGGAAACCGGCCACCTCACCTTCGGTACGTTGCATACCAATTCGGCATCGTCCACGATCAACCGCATCATCGACGTGTTTCCGGCGCACCAGCAATCGCAGATTCGCGCCCAGCTTTCGCTGGTGCTCGAAGGCATCATGTGTCAAAGCCTGCTGCCGCGCAGCGATGGCAAAGGACGCGCCATGTGCATGGAAATCCTGGTGCCCAATGCGGCTGTTCGCAACCTGATTCGCGAAGACAAGATTCACCAGGTCTACTCCGCCATGCAGTCCGGCCAGGAGAAGTACGGCATGCAGACGTTCAACCAGTCGCTCGCCACCGCGTATTTCCAGAAGCAGATCACGTTGGAAATGGCTCTGTTGCGCTCCAGTAATCAGGACGAACTGCAGGAGATGATCGCGCGCGGCGCCGGCCTTATGAACCGCACCAATCCGGCTCCAATGGCGAGAGGTACTACGCCAGCGAAGCGATGACATCGTGAATTGCCGCGTAGCATCGCGGGCAGCAAGGCGAGTGGAGAGACAGGCGGAGACACAGGAAGGCGCGGGCAGCCCGCAAGATCGGCAGCCCACGCCGGCGGAATACGGACAAGGAGAAAGCAACCATGCCAGTTTTCACATTTTCGGGAAAGACCGCTTCGGGCGAAAAAGTGCAAGGAGAGCGCATAGCCTCCAACAAGGACGGACTGGCTTCGCAGCTCCGGAAGGAACACATCACGCCCGGCTCCATTCGGGAGAAGGGCAAGGAATTTTCCATGCCCACTTTCGGCAGCAGCAAGGTCAAGGTCAAGGACGTAGCGGTGTTCTTCCGCCAGTTTTCCGTCATGATTGACGCCGGCCTGCCGCTGGTGCAGTGCCTGGAGATTCTCGGCGCCAACCAGGAAAACCCGAGTTTCCAAAAAACGCTGCTCGGAGTCAGGACGGGCGTTGAAGGCGGCGCCACGCTGGCCAATGCCATGCGCCAATATCCGGTTGTCTTCGACGATCTAAGTACCAACATGGTGGAGGCCGGCGAGACCGGCGGCATTCTCGACATCATCCTGCAGCGCATGGCGATCTATGTGGAAAAGGCGGTCAAGCTGCGCGCGGCGGTCAAGTCGGCGTTGATCTACCCGGTAGCTGTCGTCTCGCTGGCGGTGCTGATCGTGGCCGCGCTGCTCAAATGGGTAGTGCCCATCTTCGCGAACCTGTTTGTCGGTTTGGGAGTTGCCCTTCCGCTGCCGACCCGCATCGTTATCGGGCTCAGTGGTTTCGTGGGTCAGTTCTGGTGGTTCTTTATCGTGGGTGCGGTGGGCATCTTTTTCGGCGTCAAGCAGATTCGCAAGCATCCAAGAGGCCGCTATTACTTCGACGCCATGCTGCTCAAGCTCCCGATCATGGGCTCGCTGCTGCGCAAGATCGCGGTCGCCCGTTTCACTCGAACGCTGGGCACGCTGATCACCTCCGGCGTTCCGATTCTCGAAGGTTTGGCGATCACCGCTCGCACGTCGGGCAACGCCGTGCTCGAAGAAGCGCTGATGAAAGTGCGCAAGGCAATCGAGGAAGGCCGCACCATCGTCGATCCCCTGCGCGAAAGCGGTGTCTTTCCCAACATGGTGACCCAGATGATCGGCGTGGGCGAAGCCACCGGCGCCATGGACGCCATGCTGCAAAAGATCGCGGACTTCTACGAAGACGAAGTCGACGCCGCCACCAAAGACATGCTGGCCATGCTGGAGCCGGTCATCATCGGTCTGCTCGGCGTCACCATCGGCGGCATCGTGATTTCTCTGTACATGCCGTTGTTCGCCATGATCGCAAAATTGTCGGGATAGTAGAACCGTCGTCGGTCGTTGGTCGCTGGTCGTTGGGCACAGCAGTACACGCCAGCGACTAACGCTGAAATTGTCCAAGCTGACGACGAAGGACGAACGATCAACAGTCAAAGCGACTTGCGAACGACCAACGACTAACGACCGAATTTCATGCACTCCATCTCCGATGAGCGGAACTGGCTGACCTGGCTGGTGAAGGT
The DNA here is from genome assembly GCA_049520095.1 of Terriglobales bacterium. GTDB lineage: Bacteria > Acidobacteriota > Terriglobia > Terriglobales > Acidobacteriaceae > Acidiflorens. The sequence goes on along the minus strand of JBEKQC010000065.1, from coordinate 5,372 downwards.
TCGCATCCTGATCCTGATGGTTCTGCTCGCCATCGAACTCGCCGTCATCCGCCTCACTCCCAGCCCGCTGCCCATCTTGCCATTTCTCACCGGGATGGTGCTGTGGTTCGTGCTCTCGCTGTTTTTCCTTTTTCTGGTTTCCGTCTGGCGCGAACACCGCCTGCAGGGCATACTGCAGGTGCTCGCCGATCTGGCCATGGTCACGCTGGTCGTCCATGTCACCGGGGGCATCGACAGCTCGCTAAATTTTCTCTACCCGCTGGTCATCGTGGTCGCTTGCATGCTGCTGCCGCGGGTCTGGGCATACCTGAGCGCGGCCCTGGCTTTCATCCTATTCGGAACCATCCTCGAGCTCGATTACTACATGGTCATTCCCTCGTATGCGACCTCGCATCCCAAGTTGAAGGCGCTGCAGGTAGTGATCTTCGTCAACCTGTTTGCCTACTTCGCCATCGCCTATCTGGCCGGCTTGCTGATGAGCAAACTTCGCCAGGTGGATGTCCAACTCAAGGATGCCAGCGGCGCGCTCGAAAATCTGCAGGCGCTCCACGAAAATATCGTGCAGTCCATGAGCGGCGGCGTCATCACCACAGCGCTCGACGGACACGTCACCCTGGTCAATCGAGCGGCCCAGCAACTCCTCGAAATCTCCGAAGCCGAGTTGCGCGGACGTTCCGTGGCCGATCTTTTTCAGGATCCGTTGCCCCACCTCGGCGGAGACCGGGGCGATGCCGAGGTCCGCTACATGACCGTCAGGGGCTTCCGCAAGACTTTTCGCGTGCGGGTTTCCGCGCTCAACGTGAGCGCGCGCAGCGACTTGGGTTTTGTCTATTCTTTCGACGATCTCACCGAGATCCGCCGCCTGGAGCGCGAAGTGCGCATGCAGGATCGCCTGGCTGCCGTGGGCCGTCTGGCCGCTGCCATCGCCCACGAAATCCGCAATCCCCTGACCTCGATTGCCGGCTCGGTCAGCATGCTGTCGGATGCGCCCGCCTTGAACTCCGATGAGCGGCACCTTCTGCAGATTGTCATCCGCGAGTCCGATCGCCTCAATAACATCGTCACCGATTTTCTGGCGTACTCCCGCGGCAAGCAATATCGTTTCGAGCGCGTGAATCTGGTTTCGTTGCTCGAGGACACGCTCACCCTGCTGGAACACCGCCTCAACTCCGAGAACACGGGCATTAAACTTGCGCGCAGCTTTCCGAAATCCGAAGCCTGGGTCTTGGCCGATGGCGACCGGCTCAAACAGGTGTTCTGGAACTTCTGCGAAAACGCGGTGCGCGCAATAAAGATGACGGACAAAGGCGGGACGCTGACCGTAGCGCTGGCGGAGCGCGGCTCGGACTGGGAGATGAGCTTTGCCGACACGGGTCCCGGCATCAATCCGCAGCAGACGGACAAAATCTTCGAGCCTTTCCAGTCGAACTTTGAAGGCGGAACCGGCCTCGGCTTGGCCATCGTGTACCAGATCGTCCAGGCGCATGAGGGGAAGGTATGGGCCCGTTCGGAAGTGGGCAAGGGAACTAGTTTCGTGGTGCGGTTGCGGCGCATGGACGATGACCTCGTCCATGATCAGGCGCAGGTCGCCGCCAGTGGAACTTCCTCCGCAGCCGAATCCGCCGGCGTGCAAACCTCGCAAGCCGCGCTGGCCGCCTCAGGAGCGGGAGCAAGAGCAGAAGGAGGCGTGCGTGGGTAACATTCTCGTCTGCGACGACGAGCGCTCGATCTGCGAACTGCTCGACATCACCCTGCGCCGCGACGGCCACAAGGTGGAAACCGTCACCGGTGGCGAAGCCGCGAAGCGCAAAATCGACAGCGCGCTCTTCGACGTGATTGTTACCGACATCAAGATGCCGGGCGTGGATGGTGTCGAAGTCCTGCGCCACGCCCACCAGATCTCGCCCGAATCCGCGGTAATCTTGATGACCGCCGTCGACGACTACGAAGCTGCGGTGCAGGCCGTGAAAGCCGGCGGCGCGACCGATTACATCCGCAAGAGTCCCGGCCTCGTGGACGAGGTCAAACTCGCCATCGCCCGCGCGCTCACCAAAGTTTCGCTCAGCCGTCAGAACTTTGCCTTGCGCCGCGACGCGGCCACGCGAAATTCGCTCGACAACATCGTCGGCGCTAGTCCCGCGGTCGAAAAATTGAAGCAGACCATCCGCACGGTCGCCACCACCAGCAGCACGATTCTGGTCTACGGCGAAAGCGGAACCGGCAAGGAACTCGTTGCCCGTGCCGTGCATACCTGCTCGCCGCGGGCCTCCGAAGCTTTCGTCTCGGTGAACTGCGGCGCGTTTCCGGAGACACTGCTCGAAAGCGAACTCTTCGGTTACGTAAAAGGCGCCTTCACCGGAGCGAACCAGAACCGGCGCGGACTATTCGAAGTCGCCGACCAGGGCACCATCTTTCTCGACGAGATCGGCGAGATGACCATGCCCATGCAGGTCAAACTGCTGCGCGTGCTGCAGGAGCGCACCGTGCGTCCGGTGGGCGGTACGACCGAGATTCCGGTTGATGTCCGCGTCATCGCCGCCACCAACCGCGATCTCGACCGTCAGGTCACCGAAGGCACGTTCCGCGAGGACCTCTACTATCGCCTGAACGTCATTCCCATTCGCGTGCCCGGCTTGCGCGAGCGCCGTGAAGATCTACCGCTCCTGGCGAATCACTTCCTGAAAAAATATGCGCCTGGAGCCGGAAAGAGCATTCACGGTGTCGCCGCGGCGTCACTCGATACTCTGACCGGTTACGACTGGCCGGGCAACGTCCGGCAACTGGAGAACACGATCGAGCGTGCGGTAGCGCTCGAAACCACGAACGAGCTGCACGTCGAATTGCCGGTGGAGCGTGCGAAGGCGCGGGCCGTGGCCGCGGGTGCAGAAGGCGCAACAAATACGACCATAGGCATGAACGTGCCCGCCGGCTCGGTTCTGCCCGAGGGCGTGAACATGGAGAACTACGTCGCGCAAATCGAGCGCTCGCTGCTACAATCCGCGCTTGGACAAACCAACGGCGTGCAGGTCAGGGCAGCCGATGTGCTGGGAATCTCCTACCGATCTTTTCGTCACTTGATGAAGAAGTACGAACTGTAGGGCTGGTTCTCGGTTCTCAACTGAGCTAGTTTTACATCATCAGAACCGAGGTTATTTCCGCGATAATCTCCTCGACTTGCCTGGATGAATCCACCATGAGCGCGTCCTGTACTGGCTTGTGTGCTGGGCGCCACCCTGCAGGGAACTCGGAGCGTGCGTTCTCGGAACGTGCGTTCTCGGGATGAACAAGGCGGACTGGCCGGTCCGGGAAGGAAGTGCAACTGGCGGCATGAGGTGCTTCCAGGCAGACGATCTTGACCAGCGAGGACACTTTGGAGAGTTGCTTTCGATCTCTCTCCGACAGCATGGGGCACGATACCACTACGTCCCGCCATTCATAGATCCAGAGGTGAATAGCGGCCCATAGAGATTCTATGCGCGGGGTAGGATCGGTATTAGCCAGCGACGTGGCGCATCTCCGCGCATCAGGACGGTCTTGAGGGTGAGGGTGAAGATGCTCGGCGTCGATGAGTTCCCATCCCCAGGCTTCTGCGAGGAGCTTGGCCACGGTGTTCGCGTTTGCTTCCGCGGCTCCCGTGATGATGAACACCATAGGGCTCCCCCCTTTGCGGAGGCGATCAACTTCAGAAGAACGTGCGCCGCCAAGCCGCACAAAGTCAGTGACAGCTATCACCCATCTTAGTGATTGCCAGTTAATAGTTGCCGGTTAGGCGATAACCAGCACTGCCATAGCCGCTCTATTGATCGGGCGACTGCGTTGATCGGGCGACTGCGTGATCGGGCGACTGCGGGATCGGGCGACTGCGGGATCGGGCGACTGCGGGATCGGGCGACTGCGGATCGGCGAACGCTGACCCATGCCGCGTTGTTCCAAATCCAGAATTTTCCTCCTGATTGACACTCACTTTGTTTGGCTGCGACGGACTGCTATCTGTGATGATCGTCACTACCAGATTAGAGCGTTGCAAGTTCGCACCGGTCAAGGGTTTCGAGGAAGCGGCAATGCGAATCAAGCCCGCAGAGCATTCGAGAGACACGTTCCGCTCACCTTAATGGGTGACTTGAGTCACTGACACGGTGGGCCGATTGGACGAATAAGTAATGCTACGTTCGCAGCTGCCGCTCACGCACGAGAACGCCAACGGCCCAGTTTGCGAATGAACGTTCGATAATTGCTGAGAGATGGATTGTGGAAGTTCCCCTCACCGTCCGATGCTATCAACCTGACACTGAAGGATTTCGGATTAGCCGGAGTGTCTCCGACTAGGGTGACGAAGCTCGGCCCAGAACCGTAGTTAACGCAGTAATAAGTGATCGCGGGAAACGAGAACGAAGCACTAATAATTCAAGTCCGGTAGGGAGGCGCAACATGGCAGCTCGACTTGCCGAAGAATGGTTCGCTATATGCGGAGGTTGCGAGGTAACGATCCTCGACATCGGTGAACCACTCATCGACGTACTCAAACAGGTGGAAATCGTGCACATGCCAGTCCTGATGGACCACAAGCTCTTTGGGCAGACTGGCGAAGGTACAGAGATGGAAATCCCCGCGGCGGATGTCGGGCTGATATCGGGAGGAATCCGCAACGAAGAACATAAGAAAGTGGCGCTGGAGATGCGTAAGAAGTGCAAGATCCTGATCTCTTTAGGTTCTTGCGCCTGCTTTGGCGGCATACCGGCGCTGGCCAATCAGTACAGCACTGATGAGTTGTTGGAGAAGGTCTATCGGGACAGCGTGACCACCGAGAAAAACGGCTTGCCCCACGAGCAGATTCCCGCTCTGACCGACCGCGTCTATGCGCTCCACGAAGTTGTGAAGGTGGATGCATATCTACCGGGATGTCCGACCACGCCGGAGATGGTGACTAGCGCACTGCTCGCCCTAATTGAGGGCAAGCCCCTGCCCGTGTTGCCGTCGAAGAGCGTTTGCGACGAGTGTCCCACCAAGCGTGAAAAGAAGGCGGTGTCCACGCTAAAGGGCCACCTGGATCCGCCGGAATTTAAGTTTGGGGCGCCACTGAGCGAAATGCGCTGCTTGATGGAGCAGGGCATCTTGTGTCTGGGGCCAGCGACGCGTGCCGGCTGCGGTGGCAGCGACGGCAACCCGCGCTGCATCCGCGCCTACATGCCATGCGAGGGCTGCTTTGGCCCGCTGTCGGAAAAAGCCAACCCCATGGTGGACATGATGGGGGCGCTTTCTTCCATCGGACTCGATCCCAAGCAGATTCCGGATCGGGCCGCAACCTTCAACCGTTTTGCTGGCTCGGGCCGTCTGCGGCCGATGCCCAAGAGGTGATCCATGGCAAAGACACT
>JBEKQC010000064.1:0-22357 GCA_049520095.1 Terriglobales bacterium | reverse complement strand
ACGGAACGGTGACGGTCGATGTCAAACTCACCGGAGAACTTCCCAAGGGGGCGCGGCCTGACCTGAGCGTGGATGGAACCATCGACCTGGAACGGATGGACAACGTGCTCTATGTAGGCCGGCCGGCGTTCGGGCAGGAGAACAGCACTGTCAGCTTGTTCAAACTCAGCCCCGACGGGCAGGGGGCCTTGCGCGTGCCAGTGAAGGTCGGGCGAGCCTCGGTGAATTCGATCCAGATCATCGAAGGCTTGCGCGAAGGCGACGCCGTCATTTTGTCCGACATGTCGCGCTGGGATAACACCGATCGCGTCCGGATCGAGTAACAGCGAACTCTAACAGGGAGGGACCCAGCAATGACCGAAGCAGGACAGCCGCTCATCCAAATTGAGAATCTCACCAAAATTTTCTACACCGATGAAATCGAATCGCATGCTCTCTCCGGCATACATCTGTCACTGAATAAAGGAGAGTACGTCGCCATGTCGGGACCGTCGGGCTGCGGCAAATCCACGCTGCTTTCGATCATCGGCCTGCTGGATACGCCGACCGGCGGGCGCTACTCCCTGAATGGGAAGACCGTCGAAAATCTCGATTTCACGGAGCGCTCGCGCATCCGGAACCAAGAGATTGGGTTCATCTTCCAGAGTTTCAACCTCATTGGCGATCTGACCGTCTATGAAAACGTCGAACTGCCTCTGACCTACCGCCAAAAAATGCCGGCTGCCGATCGCAAGGCGCGGGTGATGGAGGCTCTGGAGCGAGTCGGCATGGCGCATCGCGTGCGGCATTATCCCTCGCAACTGTCGGGCGGCCAGCAGCAGCGCGTGGCAGTGGCGCGTGCGCTGGGCGGGAGGCCTTCCATTCTGCTGGCTGACGAGCCCACCGGAAACCTCGACTCGCGCAACGGCGAAGCCGTCATGGAACTCTTGCAGAACTTGCATCGCGAAGGCGCGACGATCTGCATGGTGACGCACGATCCTCGCTTCGCCAAGCACGCCCAGCGCGAAATCCATTTGTTCGACGGCAAGGTGGTGCGGGAAGAGGAACTGAAAAAGCTGATGGCGGATGTGCATGCATGATTCGTCTTTGCAATCTGGAACGCAGTTATAAAACTCCGGCCGGGCAAACCTGGGTGCTTCGACGAATCAATCTCGAGATCCGCGAAGGCGAGTTCATCACCATCATGGGTCCTTCCGGGGCGGGAAAGTCTTCTTTATTGAATGTGCTCGCGCTGCTCGATGATAACTGGCAAGGCGAGTACTGGTTCCGAGCGCAAGCCGTCCATGAGATCAAGCGCAAGCAGCGGAGCGAGTTGGCCAAACGGAACATCGGCATGGTGTTTCAGAGCTACCACTTGCTCGACGACCTGACGGTGAGCGAAAACATCGACCTGCCGCTCTCCTACAAAGACGTTCCGCACCGTGAGCGGCAGAGCCTGGTCGCCGATACGCTCGATCATTTCCGGATTGTGGCCAAGAAAGACTTGTTCCCCAGCCAGCTTTCTGGCGGACAACAGCAACTGGTCGGGATCGCGCGAGCGGTGATTCACAAACCTGCGCTCTTGCTTGCCGACGAACCTACGGGAAACCTGCACTCCTCGCAAGCGAAGGAAATCATGGAACTCTTCCGCACGCTAAACCAGCAAGGAACCACGATCGTGCAGGTCACGCACGCGGAGGCGAATGCCGCTTATGGCTCGCGCACGATTCAACTCCGCGACGGTTGGATGGTGAGTGACACTTCGAACCCGGAGCTTCAGCCGTATGAGGCGGTGAAACAATGAAAAAGACCATACGCGCGGGACAGTTCAGACGGCTGCTGGTTTGGTTCCTCATCAGTCTCGCTACAACAGCATGGGCGCAGACGAACGCACCCGTATCCCCTGAGATGCCGAAGTCGCGCAATCCTTTCAATGCGTATTTGCCGAATGAAGTACCTGAGCCGGGGCTGACGAATTCTCCCCTGCTGGGCCAATTGATTCGCGATGACAAGCTGTACCTATCGCTGAAAGACGCGATCCGGCTGGCACTTGAGAATAATCTCGACCTGGCGATAGCCCGATATAATCTTCCAATCGCCAACACGGACGTACTGCGCACAAAGGCCGGCGGAGTTTTTCGCGGCGTGAATGCCGGAGTCGTGCAAGGGACGCCTGGAGGTGGTGTAGGCGGCTTCGGCGCGGGAGCTCCTGGTGGAGGCGCCGGCGGCACTACCGGCGGCGCAGGTGGCGCGGGCGCGGGCGCGTCAGGATTGGTGCAATCAACCTTGGGTGTAGGAACTGCCGTGGCATCTTACGATCCCGCGATTACCGCTTCGGTTGGCGCCGAGCATCAAACCAGTCCTCAGGCCAGTCTGCAGATTTACGGCGTGCCTTCGCTACAGCTCAATACCGGACAAGCCAATGTCAGTTATTCGCAGGCTTTTGCAACTGGCACCAGCATTTCAGTACAGTTCAACAACAACAGCCAAACCAACAACAGCCCTTTATACAATCTGTCTCCCACCCTCACTTCGATGTACCAGTTTTCATTCCAGCAGCAATTGCTTGCAGGATTTGGCTTCGGTCCTAATCTTCGCTATCTCCGGATCGCAAATAACAACAAAAAGATTTCTGACATCGCTTTCAAAGATCAAGTGATCGTCACGGTCACGCAGATCGAGAACATTTATTGGGACTTGGTCAATGCCTATGAACAGGCGCAAGTAAGCGAACAATCATTGGCATTCGCGCAGCAGTCGCTGGATACTGCAAAAAAACAGCTTCAGATGGACAGCATTCCCGAGATGGATGTGATGCGCGCCGAAGCCGAAGTCTCAAGGCGCGATCAGGATTTGACCGTCGCACGAACCACGCTGCAATTGCAGGAATTGCTGATTAAGAACGCTCTGACCAGGAGGCTTGACGATCCTGTGCTGGAAGCTGTGCCGGTGGTTCCCGCGGACCGTCTGGACTCGACACAGCCAGCGGCAAGCCAAGCCGTTCAGGACCTTATCGCGCAGGCGCTCCAGGATCGCACCGAACTCGCAGTGTCTGATATCGATCTAGTGAACCGCCAGATCAGCCGCAAGGCCGTGACGAACGCGTTGTTGCCCTCGCTCTCATTGGTTGGATTCTACGGCGGATCGGGATTGGCCGGGCCTCTGAATCCGGCTTACAATCCCGTTTTAGCTGGAGCCCCTAACACATCGACCGTCCCCACGAATTTCGCCGGCGCGCTGGGAAATACATTCAATAATTCTTCTCCGGACTATTACATCGGACTCAATCTCAACATTCCAATTCGAAATCGTGTGGCCAAGGCCGACCAGTACCGCTCCGAGCTCGAATACCGCCAAGCCGAACTGCGCCGTGAGCAGTTGAAAAAGCAAATTCGGATCGAAGTGCGGAATGCGCAGTATGCCCTGGAACAATCGCGTGCCAGGGTGGAATCAGCCCTCAAGGGCAGAGATCTGGCCGAGCGCACATTCGAGATCACAAAAAAAGAGCAGGACCTGGGAGCAGGCTCAAGTTACCAGACCATGACAGCACAGCGCGACCTTTCGGTAGCCGAGCTGGATTTGGTTACCGCCCGAACAATCTACGAGAAAGCCCGAGTAGAACTTGATCGCGCCACCGGGGCAACTTTGGAACGTAATGGAGTGCTGATTCAGGATGCGATCACCGGGACGGTTACCGCGTTATCTCCACAACTCATACCGAGTTCGGCCAAACCGCAAGATCCATGCTCCGTGGCGCCTTCAGGAGTCGAACGAGCTACTCTACACGAGGTCGATAAGTGAAACGAATTCTGAGTGCTAGAGGCACGCCGCTGAGGTTGTCGGTGCTAGTTTTGGTCTTGATAATCCATAGTCCCGGCGTTCGCGTGGATGCAAGTAACACCGTAGTTAAGTTGATGGTCACAAGCGCTTTCCTAGAAGGAACTGGGTGCAGGCGACATCGCCCGAAGATAAAGGATGGTCCTAACAAACGAACAATAATAGTTCGGACTCTTCAAGACGTAAAGGTCAGCGCCGGGGGCGGACGCGTAGAGGCCGCGCGAGCTACAGTATGCTTGCGACGAATTGTAGCCGCGCGTTTTGGTGTGAGCGCATAGGACTGGCAATCTGGTCGCTATCACCTTCATTGGCGCGCGGTTCGCGCATCCCAACGAGTGCACACGGTCATCTTGAATTCGCAATTGAGGCAATTAATTGTCTGCGAGAGTACTCTCAGTGCCTACAAAAATAATCAGCACAACATCGGCTGAACATTACAAATGGGGCGGGCAGCAGGGAACTGACTGCGACGGCTGGCATCTCGTCAAAACACCGGGCCTCAGCATTATCGAAGAACTCATGCCTGCCGGCACAAGCGAGACCCGACATTCGCACGTCCGCGCACGCCAGTTCTTCTACATTCTGGAAGGGGAGTTGACCCTGGAAGTCGAACATCATCATTTTGTCCTTCACGCGCATGAAGGAATCGAGGTTTCCCCAGGCCAGCAGCATCAGGCGCTGAATCGAAGCACCAAGTCTGTTCGCATGATCGTCACCAGTCAGCCTCCAAGCCATGGTGACAGGATCATTGGCTAGCCGGTCTCAAAGGGAGTAGACACGGTTTGGGAAGAGGTCTCACCCTCGGGGGGGGCGACGCATGATTGGTTGGGCATACGTCGGCAGCTCCCGCAGCCTGCACAATCAACGCGGGATGTTTATCAAATTGGGCGTCGACAAGCCGTCGCGCCTCGTCGTAGCCTTCGTCCTGGGGTAAAACAAGCGGCCATGCAGAGCGTCACTCAGATCCTTCAATGCCGACTTCGCTAGCGTTGTGGTGCCACCGTTAGCGAGTACAGCGTCAACGCTCGCAGGCGCCTGTCTGCCTTGAGCCACAACGTATCGACTCAACCGAACTGCAGCCGTCGTTTGAACAGCTTGTGTGAGAAATTGCCGACGATTCATAAGCGAGACTCCAGGACTCAAGGTGCAGCTAAATCTGATTTCTTAGGTACTGCAAACTGAAACCAGATTGATTGGGCCGTTGACAAAGCCAAGCGAAGGCGTCTTGTGATTCGAAGGTCTCTCGAGCAAAGGCTGGCTCTGACTGTCACCCGAGGATCGCAGTCTCACAACATTTTCGATCGGTGCTCGGACCTTGTACGGCGAAAGTGTACCATGGTACATTGGTACACGTGAAGACTGCGAAGGGAATTGTCGAAGTCGAACGGGTTCAAACGGGCGTTCGTCTGGAAAAGCGACTGCTCAAGGTGTTGAAAGCGGTGGCCGAGCTGAAGGATATGAGTTTGGGTAACCTGCTTGGGGGAATCGTGCTCCATGCCTTTGAAGCCAAGGCCCCGTTTTCCCCGCGGACTCTAAGGGAAATCGACCATTTCAGGAGCATCTATGGCATGACCCTGCGCGCGCCCGACAGCCATAAGTTGAAGGAGACCAAATGATTGCTACCGCATTGTTGATCTTCGCATTCGCTATTTTCACCATGAACAACACACAAAACACAGCATCGGGTCAAGTACCTGCTGCCCCGGCGCACGTCAGCAACAGTTTTCATTTTCTCGTCCACGCGCCACTTAGCAGCGCGGCGCCCCTCTTCGGCCCGGACGGGGAACGTAGCTGGGCAGGTGACGAGTGGAATCCTCAGTTTCTGTACCCTCAGCCGGGGAAGGATATACAGGGTGCAGTATTCACGGTCCAGCATGGCCAGCACAAGAGCGTGTGGATCAACACGCTGTTCGATGTGGCCGCTGGAAGGATGCAGTATGTGTCTTTTGTTGCAGACGTCATGGTATCTACCGTGGATGTACGACTTACCTCAGTCGATCCTCTAACCACGAGCGTGGATGTGACGTACGTTCGCACGGCTCTGGACGCCTCGGCGGATGAGGAGGTACAAGCGCTGGGACAAAGCGATCGCCAAAAGGGCTCGCACTGGCAGGATGCGATCGAAACCTATGTTAGAGAGCAGCGCCATAAAACCAAATAACGAATGGGAGTTGTTAGCGTGCACGTGTTCAGCATGAATAGATTCTCAGGTTTTACGGCAGCCTCGTATACCGTCGCATTGTTCGCGCGTTTGGAAGCCAAAGCCGGAAAAGAAAATGAGGTCAGGAAGTTCTTGGAAACAGGACTTGCCCTGGCCAATCAGAAAACGACAACGCCGATATGGTTTGCGCTAAGATTGGGGCCGACGACCTTTTGCGTGTTCTGCCTGTTCGACGCGTTCGCTGACAAAAGCGGTCGATAGACGGGCGGTAGTTCCGAATCCCGACGGTGATGGTCGCATGAGCAAAAGGAAACAGATCATCTCGTATATTTCTCCTTATGTGACCTTGTTTCCTGCAAGATACGTACAAGTGGGGCGGACATCACGGCGCATCTGGATTATGGCGCGTACGACCCGATCCTTTACTCTACTGCCGGGATGTAAAAACTCAGCCTTTGCGAAGATTCGTCCTGGCCCCTGATACATGCGTTTGAGTGCCAGCAAGCAAGTGTTACCGATCAAGTCGAGCGCGCTTTCGCGGGAGCTCGCGATATCCGCTTGACTTCAGCGTAGAATCTTCTCTACTGAACACTTTGATGAGCTTTCGCGACTGGAACGAAACCCTCGACCGGATCACGTGTGCCCACACGACCAGCCATGCCTACCACGGACACCTCCGAACTCGTTCCCGCAAGCATTATGTTGCCTTTTCGTTTATGTACCCAGCCCGACACATACGAGAGGTCCCTCTGGCGCGAACCATCCGCGGTTTCGAAATCGACGATAGACCGGCACAGCATCTCCGTTTCTGAAGTTCTTGATCAGCATGTGCAACGTCTTGCTCATCGACCCTCCCCACGCACGTCGGCATCCCGACAAAAAACAACAGCAACCTGGTCGCCGGCGGCTATCCCCAAACCTCGGACCACCGAATTGATGAATCGAATCGCCTCCATCATGCGCCTTTCGGGGCGTGTGCCGGGTCGATGATCTCGGCAATGAGCTCGATCTCTACACACGCCCCAAATGGAATCTCCGCCCCGCCAAACGAGGTGCGCGCATGCGCTCCACGCTCGCCAAAGATTTCTAGGAAAAGGTCGGACGCGCCGTTGGCAACCACGTGCGACTCTGTAAAATTCGGTGTGCTGTTCACCATCACCACCAGCTTCACGATCCGTTTTATTTTGTCCAGGTCCCCGAGGGCGACATGCAGCGTGGCGAGCACTTCTATGGCAATGTCGCGTGCGGCTTCTTTGCCCGCAAGCGTGGTAATTTGCTCCCCCACTTTGCCGCACCAAGGCTTGCCATCTTTTTTTGCGAGGCGTCCCGCCAAATAAACAAGATTCCCGGTGCGCACAAACGGAACGAAAGCGGCAACGTAACCATCCACCACGGGGGGCTGCACATCAGGCAAAGTGATCTGCAGGGCTTTCAGGCGTTCATATACTGCTGTCATAACTTATTCCTTTCATTCCTTGGGTAAATAAGGTTCATCAGCCTTGACGTCGCGGGTTTGAACTGCCAGTACATCCGACAAGCCTTTTGTTGTGTCCAGCACACCCTTCGTTGTGGACTCGAGATAGTCCAGGGCGCGGTCGATTTTCGCCAGTGACAAATCCCGCGCCCGAGTCATGCGGTCACCACGCCGATGAGTCGGTCAATGTCCCGCTCGGAGTTGAACAGATGAGGCGAGACGCGAATCCTCCCCTCGCGCATGCTCACGACAACATTTTCCTTTCGCAACCTCTTATAAAGCTCGGCAGTTCTCTCCGTGGTTTGCGCTGTGAAGCAGCCGAATGGCCCGCGCAGCGCGGAGTCTAGCGGACTGGCCGGAACGCAGTCTTTGGGGAGGCGCTCGAACAAGAGTCCGATCAATTTCCGGTTATGTTCAAGCACGAACCCAGGTCCGACACGCAACACAAAATGCACCGAGGCGTCCATGGCCCTCAGGTTGAAATTGAAATAAGTGGACGCTTCCGCCGCGTCCCAACGGTCCGCACTGCGGGACGGTGTGGGATCGACATAATTCAACGCAGAAAAACTGTCTTTGCCCTGGGCCAGCCAATAAAACGGCCCGGGACGCAGTGTATCCAGTTGTTCCCTTTGGGCCCAACAAAATCCTGTGCCCCAGGGGCTGAGGAGCCATTTATATCCGGCGCACACCAGAAAATCAGCGCCAAGTTGGTTTACTTCCATCGGTACGGCCCCGCAAGACTGGCTCACATCAAGCACAAGCATCGCTCCTTGCGCGTGACAGGCCGCAGCCACGCGAGACGCATCTAACAGAGAGCCGTCGTCAAAGCGCACATGACTTACGGAGACGACGCGCGTTCTCGGCGTCATCGCGGCAATCAGGTCGTCTGCCGTAATAAAGCGGTCTCGCGGCGCCACGATTTTCAGTTTCACGCACTCGCGTTCTTCCATCGGCTTCCAGGTGGCGTACTGCACCGGGAATTCCCCCTTGGCAGTGATGATCTCGTCGCCCGGCTTCCATGTCAGGCCATGCGCCACGGCCGCGAGGCCAGTGCTTGCGCCCGTCGTTAGCGCTACCTCTTCCGGCTTGCTGCCGATGAGTCTGGCGATTGAGGCGCGAAGGCGGTTTGGCACTTCAAAGAACGCGGAATCGTCTACGTGATGTGGAAACGTCTTGGCTTCGAGAGAGGCTTGCACCGCGCGCAGGGAAACGCGGGGCATGGCTGCGTGGGCTGCGGTGTTCAAGTACGCTGCATCTTCAATCTCGAACCACTCCTCCTTCCAGTCAGTTACAGGTTGAGTTGTGGCCATGTTCGCTCCTTATTGCAGTGTGTCCAGACTCCATCCCGGTTAGGTACAATTCACGGGCCAATTGGGCGAGAGAAAAAGTTCGGGGGAGATTCATTCACAATTCCCGCACAGGCCCATGTTATGACCAAGTCACGCACAAATTGTTCGCGCCTACCGGGCGGCGCTGACGAGTTCCCATATTCGCGCGAGATGATGATCGTCGTGTTCGGCGACAAAATACAAATGGTCCACGAGCCGCATCGGCGTCTTCATACGCGGATGGGGAATGGCTCGGGCAAATAGTGATGCGTCCAATTCGTCCACACGCTTCAGCAGTCCTTCTCTTGCAGTGCGGAATTCACTCAGAATCTGTTCCAGTGGGCACGCATTGTGGTTTGCTTCGTCAGTTTTTCGATTCGTCAAGTCTGTTACGGTGAGTTGTTGGCTGGCCGCCACGTAATCGCCCACTCGCGCCAGCCACAGCGGTTCTAGGTCAAGCAAGTGACCCGCGTTTTCCTGAGCCGACCACTTTAATTGTGCTTTCCCGATCAGAATTGTGTGAGAACGGCCACGAAGCACCTCTTCAAGCCTAGCCGGAGTGCCGCGCAGACGTCCGCACAGATTCGGAAGCAGTTTCACGGGAAACGAAAACTCAAACTTGCGTTCGAACCAGATTGGCACCTGACTCATTGGATTTCGCCGATCATGAGGAATAAATTCAGTAGACCTCCTGCCACCAAGTGTCAAACAGGGGCAGTCATGCTTGCCAGTGGCCTAAAAGACGATTATCGTCAAATATGTGCCAATCGCTGGGACCACAAAGAGAGCTCTCGCTGCACAGCACCGTGTAGTCGCGGTGGCTTATGACGGCCTGTGCACGTTTGAGTTTGGGATCGTAGTCGAGATGTTTGGGCTACCACGTCCAGAACTCGACAGTTGGTATTCTTTCTCGGTCTGCGGATTGGAAAACCGTACTGTTCGCGCAACGGGCGGAATCACCGTAACGCCACAAGGAAGTTTGAGTGAGCTCCAGCAGGCTGACACGATTATTATTCCGGGTTGGTGCAAGCCTATTGCGACACCGCCAGAGCCGCTCATCCATGCCTTGCTTAAAGCGCATGAACGCGGTGCGCGTCTTGTCTCAATCTGTGTAGGCGCGTTTGTCCTCGGAGCTACCGGTCTCCTGAATGGCAGGCACGCGACTACGCATTGGAAGTTTATCGACCAGATGGCTCGCGCTTTTCCGCTGATTCGGATTCAACCCGATGTGCTTTATGTAGACGAACAGGACATCCTCACCTCCGCCGGGAGTGCTGCCGGCATCGACCTTTGTCTTCACATTATTCGTAAAGACTTCGGAACAGTTGTGGCCAATAATGTAGCTCGGAGGGCAGTTGTATCCCCTCATCGCGAAGGAGGCCAGGCACAATTCATTGATAAGCCTGTGGGGGAAGAAGCCCATCCCTGGCTTTCACATCTACTGGAGTGGACGCACACGAGGCTGCACACACAAGTGACGGTCGAGCAGCTTGCTAGACAGGCGCACACGAGTAAGCGCACGCTATCTCGCCGCTTCGCGGAGACCACTGGAATGAGTCCACTTCGCTGGATAACAGTGTTGCGGGTGCGGCGAGCGAAGGACCTTCTGGAAACCACAACGCTCTCTATTGAAGAAGTGGCAGAACAGTGTGGCTTCGGGTCTGCGGCAGCGCTACGGCACCATTTCCGTAACCGAGTCAAGCTGAGTCCGAACATTTACCGTGATCGATTCCACCAGGTCGCGCCCGCGGCTCCTTAGAGACCACGAGCTAACTTAGCTTTTGACGGCTGTGAAAGCAGCAGTAGCCGTTTATGGTCGTCGCCTTGATCAGAAACAAAGCGATTTGTCCCAGTAAAAACAAGTCGAGTTTGGTGCTGCTCGCGGTAATTCGCGGTGATGTTCTGAGTCAGCAGGTGAGGGACACGGTCCCGGTTGCTTTTCCTCTCCGCAATGGAATCAGGCGATGGTAACGCCATACAACAGATGATCACCACGCAATACAGGAGAAAGTAATCGCGAGAAAAAGAGCGGCCCTCTATATGAGTTGAGTCGGAAATGAAACAAGAATGGGCTGCAAATCGAGTTCGAGTTAATCAGCCCAACTTGAGGGCCGCCGCCTCGGATTCCGTGCCTGCTGCGACGTTGCCGAATTTACTGTGCGCTGATGGCGATTCGCGCGGGCAGTTGTCAAATGACATCAGCAGTCGAGGCCAGAGAGAGCAGATGTCGAAGGTTAATCACAAACTGTGGCCCAAATCGCCTTGCGCCGGGGAGTCGCGCGATTGATGCATTAAGCCAGCGCGAATCTCTACGGGTGTGTTATCATAATTAGGGAGTGTACTAATCGTATTTCATGATATCGACTATCGCAATCCGAGCTCTCGCCAACGAGCGCAGACTACAGATTCTTGAGTGGCTTAAGAACCCGACAAAGCATTTCCCGCCGCAAGTCGACGGAGATTTGGTGAAGGATGGGGTTTGCGGCTGCCTGATTGCGCGCAAGCTTCGTGTTAGTCAACCGACCACGAGCGAACACATGAAGATTCTGTGCCAGGCCGGGCTGACCCGCCCCAAGCGAATCAAGAAGTGGACCTTCTACAAGCGCGACGAGGTCAAAATCAAGCAAATCAAGAAAGCCATTCTGGCGAAAGTGTAGGAGCCGAACAGGGAAGCATGCTCCCGTGACGCATCACCGAGAAGATGCTCACTACGTCTGGGGAGACAACTGTGGCGGATTGAATCTAGGGCACAGGGTCGGACCCGGAGCGCGATCGGGACGAATTGCTGCTCACCGCCATGCCTACCGGGGTAAACTTGCGCTCTCTTGAGTCAGGCCGGGATGTCTATCGAGCCCATCGCGCTCGGGACATCATTGAAGATTTGCTCCGTCGGACCGTTGCAACTTTTCTCTCACCTTCGAAATGAGCCGCCGCGCTCGTCGCCACAAAGCCGTCTACTACCGGGCCGTCACCGCCGCTCACGGTGGCCGGTTTTTTTCTCGCTCCTCGCGTTTGACCCGTATCGGCTTGGTTGGAAGAGCAATCTTTACTGCATCGGAATTGCGATCGTCACTCCGTTCTGCGTCGAGAAGTTCCTTGGGACCTTGGGAGAAGTGAAGCTTGTGAAAGCCTTGGCCTCGATCGCTTTCGTCGCCGCCCTTGCGAGCCCGGTGCTTCTAGCGGTCATCCGTGGCGATGTTTTGAGCCAGCAGGTGAAGGAGACGGCCCCGGTTGTTGTTTCGAACGATGACCCACCGGGGGCGATCGAGCCCGCGAATACGTTCTACGAGTCGACGCTTGTCTTGTTACGTGTCGTCATGGCTTATCCCGATCTGAATCTAAACCGTGAGAACAGATTTCCGCGATCAGAATTAGTTGTGCAAAGCTGCCGCCTCAAGCTTGCTTGTCACTCGATGGACCAATTGCGGATTATCACCACGCCGCTGACCCATCCAGAAAATTTCATCTCCCAGGTAGCAAGTTTCTCCGAATGGTTCGGTTATTGAGTCTGCTGCGTAGGAGATGGGAGGCCCGATTTTGGTGCGGAGCAACTTACCTGTCGCGAGATCGTACTCATCGAAGCGGGCAACGAACGGCGTATCGTGATCGAGGTGATATTCCTCGACTGCCACACCTGGCCCAAACAGATAATTAAAGGAAAGCGTTTTGTCGTCTGGAGGCACGGGAAGAACATGGATGTCGACGCGGCCAGATTCTCCGATAGTCGCAACAGAATAGATCCGATTCATCCATTTGTGCCCCCCAATATCGTAGGCATCGTCTACCAGAATCAAATAGGCGACTCCATCACCGCCAACCATTCGGGCAGGATGCAAGTTTATGCCCTTCGGAGTGGGCGGGAATTCGAAGAGTTGGAGAATCTTGTCATTCGCGTCCAAAACCGCGCCGGCATACTGCGTCTCTGATTTTTTCTGGTACGACTGATGCCAACCAAAGACTACTATCTTGCCCGAAGAAGTTACAGCCATATGGGTCGGTTGAAAATCAAACGAGACCGTATGGCTGGTCGCGACGTTGCCCTTATCGTCGAAGTGATACAAGTGAAACTCCTGTGCTGGCCGCCCGTAACTAGTACGGTTGGGGAACCTGGCGACGACAACCCCACCGTTGTCAGTCGGCGCAAAAGTAGAAATCCAATCCCTTTGGTCTGGAGTCTGGAATAGAAACGTAGAACCGTCCTGATTCACTCGCACCACCGATTGTTGGTGGACTTCCTTCTCAGGCCGCAAATCAGCTATATAGAAGAACTGACCATTCTGGCCGCACTGGTGCGACCTCCCGGGTCTTTGACCAATCCAGGAAACTGGTACATCTTCAAGGATGTGCTGACCATAGCTTAGGTGACCCGATGAAATGCAGGCGAGGAACAAGAGAGTGACTGTCAATCGAGAAGGCATGGCGCCGCTCCATCCCCTTTGGCACGAACATCATAACCTGTTTTCATCTTTAGAACGTACGGTCGAAGCACTCTTGCAAATGATAACTGTCGAAACCAGGCCATTTTCACTCATTGACCTCGCCGCCACTGTTCAGTGTTGACGGTATCTGTTTATCAACTCGGCAGCCGTACGGCGTCCCTGTTCGCGTCCGGCGCGGGCTGCAGATTCGCGAACCAAGGGATCGAGCAGATTCCCGCCGACCGAGGCAAACGCAGCTTGTGACGCTTCGTCGGGATGGATGACATCGACGTGCGCCCCGCCGCGCCTCAGCTTGGCGGCTGCGGCGTTGAGCGATTCGACGCAAAGCGGCGGTACACGAGCTGGCAGTGTCAGGATAAGGACGTGATCGCACCCCACCGCTAAATCTGCGTTGTCGATGGAATAGACGCCGCTATCCATGTAGCGGCGGCCGCGCAGTGTGACCCTTTTTCTTCCCCACCCCTAGAATGAAGGTTCCGTACCTGCGTCCGTGAACTCATCCATGGTCTTGCATCTCTATAACACTCTCTCCGGGAAGATCGAAGAATTCCATCCCATGTTCGGCAACCGCGTCCGGCCGGCGAATTTCGTGTGCTCGACACCCGCACTTGGCGGAAGATCGGCACCATCAAGACCAAGATGCCCTTCCGGAGCGCCGTGATTGGGAACGACGGCAAGATGCTCTATGCGATGGCTCCAGAAAAGCACAGTATTTTGGTGATAGATACCGTGAAGATGAGCCAGATCCGCGTCCTCAAAGTCAGCGGAACGCCCGCGCTAGCTCTAGTCGCACCTTGAGCTAGTCACGACCCACTCTAGTCGCGACATGAATGATTTTAGAATCGCTGACGTAACATCGCGATTACACTCATTGATCCTGCGGAGGGGGTTTTGAGTGTAATCGCCTGGTTTCGCCAACGATCCCATCCACTCGACTCACGATCTCGACTGGCGGCGACAATTAGCAAGACCCCGTGTTCACATGGACGCACCAGTGTCTACTCGGAGACGGTCGGCCTTCCTGAAAGTCTGCGATTGGCCTAGCTGGAGGTTTGGCTCGTGGCATGCTAGCTGTGAGGTGAGAGAGCTAATTTATGAAGTCTATTGGCGTCCAGCATGTCCTTGCTGTGTTGTGCTTACTTTTGCTTGTCTTTGCGCAATCGAGCAGCCAGGAAGGACATAAGTCGAGGCCAAGTTCACGTGCCTACATTACCCGGTATTACATCGAAGATCCTAGTCCCGGCTCAACCTACGAGACAGGGCCTCTCCACATCCTCTTCAGCGACGGAACGCATGTCATCCAGGACTTGCCGCCCAAGGAGAAGAGCACAGAGAATAACATCGTCTTCAACCAGGAAGGCTTTTCCGATGTTCAATTGGCCGAGGACCGGAAAACAATTGGCTGGGCTGAAACCTACGACAACTGTTGTACTTCGTATGCCGTCCCCTTGTGTGTTGTGCTTTATCGCTCAGGAAAGATCGTTCAGCGGATACATTCGGCACAAATGGTGTGGCACTGGATGTTTGTCGATGGCGGAGAGCGGGTGGCCATTGTATGGGGTCCGACCCATGGTCCAGAGGTTGGCGATTACATGCTGTACAACGTCAGGACGGGCAAACTACTTGCAGAGGTCTATGGAGACGCAGAAAGTCAGGCGCTCAAGCCAGATGCACCCCAGTGGGCGAAGAGACTAGAAGAGCGTTTGAATGGAGTCCCGCAAGGTAAATGACTCCCACCTTAGATTGTTGACGAAAAATCGCGATTACACTCGTCGACCCGGTTTCTGAGTGCTCGCCTGTTCTCAACAATCGTTCAGACCGGCTCTACACTAAACATAGCGGGATCACCTATTCCTCCGGAAGTTTGTCTTCGAGTTCACTGGCTAGCTTGTGTACGTCTGTAGTTTTACTGAATGATTGAACCTCTTGCTTGGAGGAATCGACGTTCACGCCCATGTGTTGGCAGAGTTTCTGCAACATCTGAAGGATGGTGGTCAGTTCTTGTTCAGAAAGCATGCCAACTTGAAGATCGAGGTGCGAGCGCCGTTCCGATTGACGGGCCATTCGACTTTGACTGATCAGCACGAAGGTAGTCAAAAACACGCTTTCCGTAGAGACGACCAGCGCCAGCACGCCGAAAGGAAATGGATCAAATGCTTTGATTCCAGGGATTACGTGGAGATTCGCCAGGCTCCAGGCCGAAATCAGAATCAATTGAGCGAGCAAAAATCCCATGTTGCCGACAACTTTCATAATTACATCGCTAGCTCGCTCAGTAAGAGTCCGGCGATTGACGGCGTCATGCTCCAGCTTGGCGATTGCGTCAATGTTGTATTGCGTAGGATTTGCGGCAACTTGGTGTGGCAATTGATTTTCTATCGGTTAGCTCCCAGAAGGCTTGTTGATCGAGTCGCTCTGATCTGTCGGCACGGGAAAACCCAACGGCTAAAATCCAACACGATGCGAAAGTGTACCCTCACAGCGACTCGTAGATAATTGGATGCGGGGTTGCCGAATGAGGTGATCGGGAGACGGCTTCTTGGCGCGGTTCGTGGATAGCTGTTGATAAATCCCGATTACGCTCATTGACCGAGCCTCCCACGTTTGGGGGACACCTAGCCTGAATAGCCAGTTCGCATGAACTCATCGTGAAGCTCTGTTCTTGCATTACGGACGTAAAACTCTTCGCGTAGTCCGCTGCCCTCGAAGCGCACGACGAGGCGGTAACCGTCCTTCTCACGATACAGATCGTAGTAGCGAATATCGGGGTGACGGAAGCCTCCGCTGACCGTGTTCTCCGTTCCTAAAGAACCTGCTGACTTGTCGAAGGCCGTTAACGGCACATCCGCCAAAGTCAAAGCGGCGACTACCCGTCTCAGTGATGACGCTGATATGGAAGTCGCTGAAGCAGTCGTCCCCGTCGAAGCCGCGCCACTCGAACGACACCTCCGTTGAATCGCCTTTAATCCGAATATCCGCGCTGGTTTCCACTGGGCTAGAAGTATACGCGGGGTGGCATTCCGACAGTTGACGTAACATCCCGATTACACTCATTGACCCGGTCGTGCCTGCTATTGTCCGATGGAGCCGTTCCGGTGGGACCGTTCGCCTTGAAAGAAGCGGTGGCGCAACATGGTCTGGCCAAGCAGAAAAAAGATGACTGCCAAGAAGACTATAAACAGGAACTGTCCAATTCCGAACGAGGGTGGCTTTCGTCCTGCAGGGTCCGTCGTATTCAATGGACTGGCCATAGTTGATTCTAACCACCTCGGTCAATTTTGGCGCGGTTCCACAGGGGCAAACTGGCGTAACATCCCGATTTCACTCATTGGCCTCAAGTCGGCCAGTTCTCAATGAGTGAAATCGCCTGTGGGTGTTGAAAAACTCCCTTTTCGTCTCAAACAGCCAAAATTGGGGGATAGAAAATGTCTAGCGGACCCGAGAAGATCGATTGTGGAGCTTCCTGACGCGATTTTGTTTTTGCGAATTTCACTGGTAGGAGTTTTTCAACAGCCACGCCTGATTACATCAACTGGCGATCACTCTAACGGTTCGAAGCGTGGGGATTGAACGCCGAGTGCTGCGAACGCCTCATCCATCGTGCGCACAACTTGCAGGAGAGGCCGCGTTTGCTCTCCCGCGATCTGAAACATTCGAAACAGACCAAATGCAAATGTCTGCGGGGCCACGACAACACGAGGCCGCCCAGCCGAGTTCGGAAGGCCCGGTGTCTGGCGCGCCAGTTGGCGGAGAAGTTCGCTGGAGACCGCAAACTCGATGACCGATGAGAAATCCACAATACCGAAGCTGGCATCGGTCGCGGTCGCATACTTCCAGGCCGCCTCGTGAAACTCTCTCGTCGATTCATCCGTGAGCCGACCCTCAAATCGAGACAAAAGGATTTTGTTCACAGGGTCGAATTCAAATCGGAAAACCATTTGAGAACCTATTCTACCTTTTGAAAGCGTCGCTAGCGCAAAATCCCCATAGCTCTCATTAACCGGGGGTTCTGAGTGTAATCGCCTGTTAACATCAGGCAACGATGGAACTGTGCAGGATGCGACCTGAAGTGTTGAGGACAAAAGCAGCAGTTGTTGTCACGTTGCTTGCGCTATCGCTATCGGTCGGAGGGCAATCTGCACCCCCATTTCCCAAAGGCGCACCGCAACATTTCCAGTTGAGCAAGTACGTCAATCAAACGCTCGGGTTCGAGTTGTCATATCCATCTAGCTATCATCCTTCGGAGTCCCCAGTACCTTCCCCGCCATCCTACACGGAGCAATGGGAAGTGCTGCTGTATGCCACCACGGGAAGCGGTCAAGCCCGGTGCGAAGATGAAGGTGAGTGTGACAAATTCGGCAGAATGATTATCGCGCTCGACCGGCGACGTTTCGACCTTCATGCAATCGAGAGGTATTACGCACATACGGGGTGGGCGCAGCCGGTGTCTTTTCATGTCGACGGAAATACCTTTTACTGGTATGGCCCCGGCGGTGGCGGAGTAACGTACCCGGACACGTTCCTCTACGATCTGAACGGACGCATTCTGATTATCGAATTCGATGGTCCATATCCCCCGGATAGCAAGTCACCCTCTGAGGAAACCAAAGGTGTTGAAAAGGCTGTCCTCCAAAGCTTTCGGTCGCGGAGTAAACCGCGACCGGGTAACTGACGAAAAATCCCCATTACACTCATTGACCTCGGGACTGGGGTTCTGAGTGTAAACGCTTGTTCTCGTCAGCGAACTGTTGTGCCACAATAGAAGCCCAGTTTGAACCTCTCCCACCACTTTAGGAGCCTGATGCAGAGATCACTTCGTCGGGTTCGCCGCAACGGTGGCGTTTGCCCCGGAGTTACGGTGATATCTCGCGTGACTATCGAGAGGAATTGCGGTATCTTCGCTCGACGCCGCAGGAGTTTAGAGAAAATGAGGTGTGTTGCGCGTCGCTACAGAGAGGCTTTGGCACTGGCCGCTGTCATCCTTGCCCAACTTCTAGTTGCTTGCGGCGGTGGATCGTCAGGATCAGGCGGTCAGTCTCCGCCTCCGCCTTCTAACCCAGTGCCGGCCATCGTTTCTCTCAGCCCGAACTCAGCTAACGCAGGCGGGGTTGCATTCACGGTGACTATTACAGGGTATGACTTCATTTCCTCATCCAGCGTTCAATGGAATGGCAGTGCGCGGACAACGACATATACGTCAGGCACGCAGTTACAGGTGCAAATCACCGCTTCCGATATCGCCAGTTCAGGTTCGGCGACGCTGAGCGTCACGAACCCAACTCCCGGGGGCGGAAACCCCCTTCCTTGGACTGGCCGGGGTCAATGAGCGCTAACGCCTGGTTTACAACATTTAGTATTGTTGGAGGCCGTGCCCGAAGAGAACCTTAGCGCCTTGTGGATGTGGCACACTCGGGCTTGCATTGAACCCACTCGACCCCCGTACTCCGCGAAATCACCACCGTATCTATCGGACCGCCTACCAAGTCGGGTTGATACTTAGCCGTCAGTTCGACGAGTTTCCTCGCGCCCGCTACTACCCGCTCCCTGATTGCCAGTCCTGCCACTTGCGAGTCGAGACTGTTTTTCCAATCCTGGGACCTCAGAGTCCTACCTGCGACAAATTCTTGGGTGACCGTCGTTTCTCCCAACACGTTTGTAAAAGGAGCGTCGTCTGTCGGCAAGCTCTTTGTCGAATAGCCAACTCCAAAAGGCGTTCGATGAATACTAACCTCGATCAACACCCGCCGATGATCCTCATCAAAACCCGCAAAGATAGCGGTCGTTAGTGTCTGCGGCCAACCTTCTTCGGGATGCCCCAGAATGTCAGGTTCGAGTCTGGCCGCAACCTCTGCACCGTACGCCTCGGCGAGTTTCCGAATCAATTCATGCCGAGGAGCATTCCTGAGGCCGCGAAATTTCCGTCTTGCTATATCCGTTGCGTCCCACGCTCCATGCGCAGACGCTTTGCTCGTATAGCCCGTATTTGCATAGACGAGTCGACTGTCAAGCGCGATGATTTTGCAACGGTGAAGAGATACACCTTTGTCGCTCAAGTTCAGGCTGTCCGCTGCAACCACAACATAATCACCTGCCGATTCAACCACTACGATGGAGCCGCTGTTCAGTTGTCCGCTAAGGGTTACTGGCGTTGTCAACGCGATGGCTGAGACAAGCAGAATTTTAAGAGTAGCGGTGCAGAAGTTCTCTGGCATTGGGTGATTCGTGCGAGTACTTGCGCTCGATTGTAGCGTACTGCCCGAGTGTCACGAGTCAGTTGGTGATAAATCTCAATAGCAGTCATTGACCTTAGGATTAGCAAATTCTCAATGAGCGAAATCGCCTGTTCTCGACAGTAATCCTCTGGCAGGCGACAATCGAGCAATGGAACAAGAACGAGCTGACGCTGTTTCGTCCATTGCTGCTGTCCGACAGGCATGGCTGGACGCAGTGAAAGCCGGTGATGCTGAGCGGCTCGCCGCGCTGGTCACTGACGACGTTGTCGTAGTGCATGGCAACGGACGTTGTGTACGCGGTAGAGATGAGTTGAAGGTAGATTTTCTGCGTGGTTTCGAAGCATTCTCAATTGAGCAGAATGTCTCGTCGGTCGAAATTGTCATTCGCGGGGCGTGGGCTATTGAGATCGGCGAAGTCGAAAGCAGGCTCACCCTAAATTGCGGAGGCGAATCAACGCACGTTCAATCCACTACGGTTGTCGCGCTCAATCGGCAGCCGGACGGGTCATGGAAAGTCGGACGTGTACTTGGGTTGGCGTAACATCGCGATTACACTCAGAACTCGGGCGCGCCGGTGTATCGACTGATTTGGTTATTACGAGCATGGGCGGCGGGCGCTACAGCACATAGAGTCGCAGCATCCACCAAACAAGGAAGATCGCAACGATTGCCCCCGCAATATGGACGATCCAGTCGCCACCCGTTTTCGGATTGCCGAGATTGAACACGATGGAATCGTAGCACGCGGCTCAAACAAGGCTGCAATCGGTAGTTGGCGAAAAATCCCGATTACGCTCAAAACCCCCTTTCTTGGACTGGCCGGGGTCAAAGAGTGAAATCGCCTGATTGCATCAACTACTCTCACCTCTGCATGAACTCAAGGCTGTCCTTTTTTCAACACGAAAATAATGAAATTTGGTACGCGAAGTTCGTCTTCGAGTTCCGGGTAGCGCCTTAAGCTATCTGGGTCCACCGTGGGTTCCGAGATCGAAACTATGGTCATCAAGAAAGCTCAAGTCCTGCACGTCTGCAACGCGGTACGCATCCTTTCCGGTTCCCAGCTTCTTGGCTGCAATGATCATCGGCTCACAGAAATCTCTGATCCAAGCAGGTGCCAGTTGCATCCACTGTTGGCTGAGACTCACTTCTGTTCATTGTGTTCATGGCTTCCACACTACACTGTGGAATAGTTGTTGCAAAATCCCGATTACACTCATTGACCCCGACCGGCCTTCTTTCAGGATGGGGATGTCGGGGTCAGGACTTCCAGTGGGCGAGGGAATGCTACAGCCGCATTAGAAAACTACACATTTCTAACATCCGGGATGGGAGTGGAGCGACCCAATGTTTACGCATCCAAAAGAAGCAGCTTGAATACGGGATTTCTAACATCCGAAGTTCAAACTGAGGCTCGGAGCTAACCGACTTCCGACCGTTCAGCCCGTCGTGACCCAAACTCCTGTTGTAACCCTTTTCAGGGAATCGAATTCCCTGATCCTTCCCTGTTAACTCCCTGTTCCATTTGGACGAGTGAGGAGCGTTTTCTCCAGCAGATTGTGGCGCTTAGAGAGATCTGCATCGAATTTAGGGCCCAGAATCTAACAGATTCCCTGTATTTTTCCCTGTTAGCAGGTAATTCGGCGGAGAAGAGTTAGCGCGGGACTGCTTGCACTACCAACAAGTCTGAAGTGCAGAGAAATCAGCCTGGATTGCTCTAAAAATCGCGGGAAATGGCCGCAATTCTGCTCTTCTTTCTTTCAAACCGGACCAGAGAAAGTCTTGCTCTCAACTCCTCAAACCAGCTTTCGAGCCTCTTTCTCTGGAGGCCAGACACGCATTCCGGTTTCAACGGTTCCAGCAGGCGAATGCATCGCGATCACAAATCGATGATGTAGCGAAAGCGCCCGTGACTTTTGTCCGCCTTCGGAAACGCCGTCGCTTACAAAAAAGGGCGTTTCTCGGTACTAATCCGACCGACGAAACGAGGAACTGGGTTAGTACCAAGTTGTTGTCAGCTCTCTTTTACGCCGAGCTCAGGCAAGTTCGTAGCGATCAAGGTTCATCACCTTGTTCCACGCAGCCACGAAGTCCTTCGCAAACGCCTCCTTTGCGTCGTTACATCCATAGACTTCCGCGATTGCCCGCAGCTGCGAGTTCGAACCGAACACCAGGTCGACACGCGTGCCGGTCCACTTGATTTTGCCCGTCGCGCGATCGCGCCCCTCATACACGCCTTCGGAAGTAGAGGAGGGCTCCCACTTCGTATTCATGTCGAGCAGGTTGACGAAGAAATCATTCGTCAGCGTCTCGGGCCGGTTGGTGAAGACGCCGTGTTTGGAATGCCCGACGTTAACATTCAGGGCGCGCAGGCCACCGACGAGAACCGTCATCTCGGGGGCAGTCAGTGTCAGCAACTGCGCCCGATCCACCAGCAACTCCTCAGCCGACAGGATCTGTCCGCTTCGGAGATAGTTGCGGAACCCGTCCGCGATCGGTTCCATTACGGCGAATGAGTGCACGTCGGTCTGCTTCTGCGAAGCATCCGTGCGCCCCGGCGAGAACGGAATCTTCACTTTGTGCCCGGCCTTTTTCGCAGCTTCCTCGACGGCAGCGCAGCCGCCCAGAACGATCAGGTCTGCGAGCGAGACCTTCTTTCCTTTATTCCCGCCTTTGTTCCCGTTGGACTTGTTTCCGTTAGGGTGGGAGCTGTTGAACTCCTTTTGGATCGCCTCCAGCTTCTTGAGAACCTTCGCCAGTTCGGCCGGCTGGTTCACTTCCCACTCTTTTTGTGGCGCGAGGCGAATGCGCGCCCCGTTCGCCCCACCGCGCTTGTCGGAGCCGCGGAACGACGCCGCCGATGCCCAGGCAGTCGTGACCAGTTGGGAGATCGACAGTCCGGATTTGAG
>JBEKQC010000063.1:0-24586 GCA_049520095.1 Terriglobales bacterium | reverse complement strand
CCTTTTCTCTGATCGGCGAATTGGCAGTCCGGTTTCAGCATTCCTGCCAAGCGAACCTAATGCGATCAAAAGTCGATCATTCAGCGAAGGCGACTTGACTAAGTGTGCGTGGTTCAAAGACAAATCGGATTGATCGGAGAGTCTAGGATGCGATTTGGTTATCAAGAGCGCGTGATGGGTGAGCGTATCGGTGCTATTGAGACGAGTGACGGCGGCCGGTTGACGAAGTGACCGAATCGCGGACTCTCAGTTAACTGGAGGTGGCGTCCTGGTCAGTTTTCCAAGCCGCCCGTGGCGGCACAGTTTGTTATCACGCTAGAATCTGACTTGGAGTGAAGAACGGTCATTCCACCAGGTGGGCCAGATCACAATACTGAAATCAAAACGTCCTATTAGTTCCCCTTAGATCTGATTGTGGGCCTCGCTGATGCAGCGACCTAACGCTGGCACTGCAAACGAGTTGGAGAATATGGCATGAGCGACTTGATGATGCTCTGGAAGAGCCGGGTGAGTGCCATTGTCGGGATCGTCCGCGCTGGTGAAACCGAACACCGCGAAGTCGCGAACATCGCAGCACAAATTGGCGCGGATTATCACGGTCGATTCATCATTGAGCTGCTGCAAAATGCCAGTGATCAGGCCGCTTCAGGTGGTTTGCGTGACAGTTCCGTGACCATCATCCGAACCAGTGAACTCGTGGCGGTCGCCAACGAGGGTAATCCGTTCAATCATGCCGGGCTCCGCTCAATCACCTCACTTGGTTTGAGTACCAAGAATCCTCAGGACGCGATCGGAAACAAAGGTGTTGGCTTCAAGTCCGTGTTCCAGGTGTCTGAGTCCCCGGAGATATACAGCTCGCCGTCCCCAACTCGATCGTATGACGATGCTGATGGTCTGATGTTCAAGCTTTCCCTGACACCATTTGCTCGCCCAGAATTTGAGGACGCTGCACGCATGATGGTCGCTGAACAGATTGCGGGTCTAGGAACGGTAGACGCGACACTCACCGTAGAACGAATGTTGGAGGAGGTCAAAGCCGCTGCACCTTTTAAGTTCCCCCTTCCGCTCTCCCTGAGTGATTTGGCTAGCCGCGTTTCCGAGATCTCCGACCGCCCAGCTGGGCAGACGCTGGTGGTGTTGCCTCTTCGGCAGACGCCGGGCACTACGAAGACGGTTGAGCGTGCAATTGATGAGCTTTTTCAGGAGAGTGGAGCGGCGATCCTCTTTTTGCCCTCCATCTCAACGATCCGTGTAGTGGACCGCGTGCGGGGATTTACTCGCACAATCACCCGCCGCCCTTCTGGCTGCCCCCGGCGGATTAATGGTTTTGGGGAACTCACCACCGCAGTCACTGCGGTGCAGCAGGATGGCGCTGAGAGTCAGAAAGCTTGGCGCATCATGCAACGGCGGATTGGAGTGGCTGATGTCGTTAGTGACGAGCAGGCGTCAATTGAGGCTGAGCGCATCAACGTTGAAGCACGCAAACTGCCCGGTGCGAACTGGGACACAGTGCACAACTCACCAATTGGCGTTGCAGTGCCCCTTCCGAAGAACGTCGCACCCAGCGGTTCGCTGCTTCTTGGCGTTCGCGGCCGCGTCTGCATTGGCCTCCCCACCAAGGACCTGACTGGGACGCCAGCATGGGTTAATGCTCATTTTCACGGGACGATTTCAAGAACGGGCATTGACCTGAACGATAACAGCTACAACAAGACTCTGTTCGCGGAAGCCGTTAGGTTACATGACGCACTGGTAGCAGACCTCAAGGCTGATGCCGATATTCACATTCGACGTACTGCCACACTCGTATTTGAACGAGGTGAGGGACCGCTTGCAGACGTTCTCTACGCCCCGGACGGACAGGCAAAGGGCGAAGTTATTCTGTCAGTTGACACACAGACATTCCAGACTCCCGCCAGCACAGTGCTACCTGATCCAGCAGATGTGGATGCCCTCCTGCTGATGATGCCGCAGACCGCGGGACTGAGCGGCTTCGGCTTGACGATCCCGGAGGTAGCACTGGCGCGGCACGCGAGGGCATTGATTGAATCTCTTGTTGGTGCCAAGACTGATTCGGTCAGGGTTGCCAGCCTTTTGCTGGGTCGAAGCCGACAAAAGGTTTCAATCATGGAGCATTCCGCCCATATTCGCCGGCAGGATGGTCCTGAGTTCTGGGAGAGATTTCTAACTTGGGTTGTCGGCCGCTTCACGCCGGAACAGTTGTCTGATCAGCGGCTGCTGCCGGTGGGCAGGGATGCCATTGCCAAGGCTGCAGAACGTGTATTCTTGCCGCCATCCCCGCGACGATCAGGCGAGTCTCTGGTTGATGAAGACGGCGTGATCGCCGAGATACCAACTGACCTCGCGCAGTCGTTGAACTTCCTTGACAGCACTGCGGTCGTGGTACGCAAGGCTGATGCGCGGAGCCTGACTGAATTGGCGAGCAAGCTCGCGCCTGACACCGGCCGCGGACTGGTTAGAAGCCCACGACTAGATCATCTAATCAACGATGCCGTCGCGCCGCTCATGCAAGAACTGACGGATGACGAGGCAGGCAAACAGAACGGCATACGGCTTTTACGCCAGGCCGTCCAATGGCTTTGGGCGCTTTCAGAGAGCGGGAGGGAGAGATTAACGAAGGACGCACTACGGGTGCCAGTCGTTGGTGCTAGTGGCGCCTGGGCATGGGTTGCGCCAAGCACAACCTATTTTGGTTCTGGATGGCTTGGCACTCCATTTGATTCACTCTTGCTGGAGGCGTACGGTCACGAGCCGGCCCGACTACTTGTTCCCTGCCAGCAGTTCTCAATTGACTTTGGCATGCGCGATGAAGAGCGCGACGCCTGGATTGGAGCATTCGAGCTTCTTGGCATTAGCAGATCGCCAAAGGTGGTCCGACCCCGGCCAGGTTCCCGACCGGCACCCTTCGTCAGCGTGAACTACTCGGAACTCACAATTGACTCCACAACATGCCCAATCCAACAGGCGGCTAAGTTCTGGCCCTCCTACCTTGAAGCCACGCGACATCGCGGCACGAGAACGGCTAGCCGCCAGACATTTGATTTTCGCTCAACGACTTGGATTGACGGACTTGAGCGAGAGGCAAGTCAGCCAGCCATCGTGAAGCTCATCCTGCTAAATCCTGGCCCCTACGAGTCGGAGACAGCCACCTTCTTGGAACGTCAGTACAGGCAGAACGATGATTCTGAAGTCGTTTCTTCGTTGTGGGCTCACGCCATTACCGCAAACTCGTGGAAGGTGATACCCACGCAGCGTGGCCCGGTGTCGCCAGCTGACGCGTGGCTGCTTGATGGGCAGCAGCGTGGTTTGGCCCAGCGGCGTCTGGCGTTGCTTAACCAAGTTGAGGCACCCTACGGTACTGCTGAAAGATTGCTGCATGGGATTGGAGTGACGACCCTCCAGAACGCGACTGTCAGTCGCTTGTTGCATGCTATAGCGCAACTAGGGGAAGCGATCGGTGGTTTTGATACCGAGACTCGGATAACAGCACTTGCGCTTGCAGAGGATCTGTTCTGGCATTTGCAGGTCGCATACGCCAAGAAACCGGGGGCCTTACCGGATCTGAAGTCGTTCTGCTTCCCACTTGAACGGAACAGGGAGGCCATTGGCGTTCGGGGTGACCAGATTTCCACTGTCTACTTCAACGACGACCCGGTGCGCGCGGGTTTCATCCCTGGTTTCAGCGGAGCTTGGATCTGGCCGCTGGACATCCGTCATGCCTACAAGGATATGGTTACTGAACTGAGACGACAGCTAGGGGAGGCATCCGTCACGTTTACAAGCCTCGCCACTGTAGAAAGCCAGTTCGTTGAAGACCCAATTCTGAGACGGGTAGGTCTGCTGGAGTGGCTATCCACTCGTTTCCCGCAGCACGCCGTCGCTGGCGACCTTGCCTGTTTGATCGCGTACACGGGGCGAGTTGAGACAGATCCAACCAAAGATGACTTCAGGCGCACTTGGCGAGCATTTGAGAAAGCATCAATGGTCTTTGGCACCTTCCCTGACAACTCACCAACTCCGTATTTCTATGACTGGACGACTGGACTCCTTCAAGTGTCCGCGGCTCTCACAGATGCTGAGAAGGTGGAGGCGACGTGGATGCTCGTTGGTCCAAGCTATCGGGACACGTGGTCTGCGTATGCAAGGGAACTTGATAGGAATCGCCCCGCCAAGTTCCTAATGGAAAGGCGAATCACCTTATCACAGCGGGAAAACGTTGAGAATGCAATCAATCTGTCCTCAACTGAACGGTTCAAGCACGTGCGGGCTGCGGCCTTGGCGTTGTGGTTCACCCAATTTGGGAGGCAACCCGCCAAGCTGTTTGAAGAGGAATGGAATGTGAATGCCCGCAGCGTTCGCGGGATCTGCGAGTGGCTTGGGCGTGCCGATTTGGCTGATACCTTTGCCGCGTCGTTGGGCGGTTCCGAGGAGAACGCATCCTTGGCGATCATTCGCGCTGCCCATATTGGCTCAGAGCAGTGGCAAGACGCCCGCCTGGCTCTGGGCATGGAACGGTGGTCGTTTACCAACAAGGTCAAAATATGGAACGACACCATGACT
Source organism: Terriglobales bacterium (assembly GCA_049520095.1). Classification (GTDB taxonomy): domain Bacteria; phylum Acidobacteriota; class Terriglobia; order Terriglobales; family Acidobacteriaceae; genus Acidiflorens. The sequence continues at coordinate 20,005 of JBEKQC010000063.1, read as the reverse complement.
GAACTCGTGTCAATTCTGAAAACCTGTGTCGCAAGAGCCGCCAACGCGTCGCCAACTGACCTGGAGCCAATCCTGCGGGATTCTCGGCTTGCTGTCCCTACTGATGAAGTGGCCTTCAAGGCTGAAGATGAGGGCGAGGTTTTGCAGGCGGTCTTGCGACAAATGGAAGTTGTTCTGAACGACAATGCTGACATTGTGGGAGTTGATTTCGTTCGCCGGCGGTTGGCAACGGTCGTTTCCCAAGCGAAAGAGACTCTCTCAACGGTTGATCTGGACGATGCGCCAGCCCGCGATGTCCGCGTTTACCGGGATGAAGACGAGGGCAAGCGGAGCAGAGATGCCCAGGCACGGTTTGACGGGCTGATGACCGTAGCAGCTGCGTTGGCCTTGAAATCAGGCGAACAGATTCGCGTGGAGGAGGTTCGTTCAGATTCCAGGGTTGCTATATTGCTCACTGGCTGGTGGGCGAACAGTTTTACGGTCATTGCAGCAATCCAACGGGTGTTGCAGGCCAAGGCCCCTGAGACAGCTCAGCGAATGTCAGACGAGCGAGTCTTCCGCGACCCTGCTCCAGCAAACGAACTGCTTGGGCGATTCAAAGAACTGGCGGATTTAGGTCGCGGAGGCCCACCGGTACCGCCGAAACGAAAGATCACACTCCTGGGGCAGGAGCAGACCGAGGATGATGCTGCGAAGGACCTACTCCGGGGCACGACGGGCAGCATCGGTCAGCGACTTAAGGAAAAAGCTGCCCTGCATCCGCTTGATCTGAACCTTGGGCGGGGCGACCGCAGAAAGGTCGTCTTACCCAGTGGCAAAACCAAGACGCGAGGAGGCGGTGGGGGCGGCGGTGGCGGAAGCCAAGAGAACAAAAGGGACCGTGAACTGGCAGGCCTAATCGGGGAGGCCTTCATTTACGAGCACTTCCGAATTGCTCTCCCAGCGTTTGATGAGATGGCCTGGCGCTCGTGCAACCGTAACGCATACGGCCTAGAGGGCGAAGGCGATGATTCGCTTGGATTCGACTTCTCGTACCGCGACATTGGTAATCAATTGGCCGGGCGTTTGGATCGCCCGCTCTGCTGTATCGAGGTGAAATCGTCCTCAGGTGATGGCAGCGAACCCTTTCAGATGACTACCAACGAATGGGAGAAGGCTCGGGAGTGCCGTCAAACTTCTGACTCGGTTTACATTATTATGCGCGTTGCCCGCGTCCGCGATGATCCAAGAATCACTGACGTGATCATTGATCCCTTTGGCTTGTATGGAGCTGGACAAATTGCCGTTGCGAGCCGTGACCTGTGGATTCACGTTGGCACACGAGAACTGGCACGCGAGACGCCTGATCGTTTGCTGCCGGTTGGAACTGGAACGAAAAATCCCTGCCCAGAGCTGGCAGCAGTGTCTGAGGAAGGAACTCCAGATTCAGGTTGATGTATCAGTGGACCCGACTCGCGGGTTCCGACCAGACGTCTTTCTGCAGAAGACGTAGCTCGATAGAGCAGCATAGGAATTCGTCCGCAGGATGGCTCGCATCTGGTTCAGGCAAACTTCTCTCTCGCCTCATCCCAGAGGTCGGGTAGGTTCACTTGTAGAAACTTTCGGAGCCCTCGCATCGGATTCGTTCCCCATCAAAAGACATCAAAAAGGGTTCGCTTCTTGGATGGCCGCCGATGTGGCACAGGGGAGGAAAAATGAAAGAGTCTAATCACCGTGACAGGGCAGAAACCAACCCAAGAGGAATGCCTATGCGGCTAGCAAGAATTGCTGTTTTTACGTTGGCCGTCGCAATGGCGGCTGTGGCGGGGGAGCCGCAAATGACCGTGACCGTAACCGAACTTCCCCCGGAACCGATCCCAGCGGGGAGTTGCACCGAATCCAATTCCGGGTATCTGGGTATCGTGGGGACGGATAAGAAGGAACGAACCAATCTCACCGATCAGGAGATCGGGGAGTATGTGCGAAAAAGGCTGGCCGAAGGGTACAGCGTGACACTATACCCTCAGGCCAGCGGGAAGATGTTCACTGTTGCCACTTGCCATCCCACTAAACCCTAGGGCCGTGGGGTGACCTTGATTCCTGGCGGCGTGAATGTTTTCGGATTCTCAACGCGGATGGGCGGAACATTAAATTCTTGCCCGTCCGAATAGTTCGCGCTTCCTTCGGCCGCACTCGCTCCTACGTTGAGAAAATAGTCGCCAGTTGCGGCGTTGTCGGGGACCGTCATCTCAACGACAAAAGTGTTGGGAGACGACGGTGTAAATGCGTGCGAGGTTCCGAAGCCGTTGTTAAATCCGGCCTGATCTTTCGGAGGCCCCACTTTCATGCCGAGACTTGCGCTTACGGTTTTGATTCTATCGGCATTCGGGCCATCAAATTTTATTTCGTATTTGATGACATCGCCCGGATGCCGTGGCAGTGGTCTGGCCTCTTGAGCCTGTGAAAAGCCGAGAGCCAAGAGGACGGCGAAAACAATTGAGGTGAGATTGAAAGTTCTGGGTAGGTTGCTGCTGGACATGGTGCTTCCTCCTTGGTGTTAGGATGGAAGCAACATAACAATCCTACTACCGTCGGCATTGGCTACGCAAGCTGCAAAAGTAACCGCTTCTTGCGGTTTAGTTCAATAACCCTAGAAGCCATAACCGCACTAATCAGCCTCTGCTTGAAGTCGAGCGGCAAGACTCCAAGATGTTCGTAACAACCATCCTGATTGTGTTGAATCAGGTCCGAGTATGGAATCGGGAATTGATTCCTTGGGTCAACAACCGTGCGCTTTGCAAAGACAGGGCACTCCGCAGCTTCATATACAACTACTCCCTTTAGTTGTTGTGGGTCGCGGTCGAATGTTTCCATCTGGGATGTAGTCTTGAGCGCGTAGACGTGCTCAGGGATGTGTGAGATGACGACGAAGCGCTTTCGCTCAGTATACCCTACCAATTGAACTGGAATTCTAATAACGGAAAACTGTGGAATAGTTTGTGGATCAAAAGGCAAGTGGCTGCTCTGGGAAAGCTCGGCTCAGCGCGTAGTTCTCAAGCAACTCTTCTTTGGTTCCTGCTACAACAAAAGGATTCTTCTCGAAAAAGTCTTCGTAGTCAATGGCTGGATTGCGAGAATCGGGGCCTCTCTCTACTGCCTTCATGTAGGCAGGAAGCGAATGGGTAAAATCCATCAGATTCCAAAAGGTCCAATTCCCGTATTGGCCGATGATGCTGTCAAGAACCTCAATGTCCGACTCCGAGAGTACCGACATGTCAGGTGATTTCTTTGGTATGAACCGCGGATACTGCTCGTCCTTCACGTCGAAAGCACTCTCTACGCCAGTAGCCCAAAACTCAGGTGCAATATCTCCTTTGAGAATGCCGTTCAACAGGTTCAGGGCCTCAGACGGAACGGGGCCGTTTGGCATCGCGCAGTAACGGCCTCCGACTATCGGTCTGCCGTATTTGCCGACGTGGGCAAAGTCGCTAAGGAATATCATTTTCCCTATTTTGAATTTGGTTGGATCGCTGAGCCGGGAGGCTATGTACAACATGGCGGCGACCAGCTTTTCTGGGTCGAGTGGGAGTCGAGTGATCATGACTGGCCCGCCTTTTCTCTATCGTGCGTAGGGCTAATCTTCGTTTTTCCTTTGTTGCACCATTTCTGTTGCAGTAACAGGAATGCCACTTGCCATCCGCAAAAATTACCGTTACTACATGTATGTTGGGAGCGGTTCCACTCTCCAAAAGTGCCGCTCCCAACTTAGTAAAGAGCTGACTGCCAGTAAACGGTTCGGGGTGTCCAAGACCACGTTCCAAGGGATCGCGCCCCTCTTGGCGGTTGGCTCTCTTTGCTGTTTTTGGAGTGTGGCGTCGTGGCAGAGCGGTTTAATGCGGGCGACTTATAATCCCCTGATCGGGTCTCACCTTCACCGGAAACACCCGATCCGTGGGTCCGAATCGCACAGCCGCCGATCCAATTCCAAAAACGTGTCAGTCTACTGCCGGGAATCCTACTGCGCAATACCTCAACAGTAAACAACCAAAATCCTTCAGCAACTAGCTTACCGAAGAACGCAGACGCTTGCCCATCCGTGCAAGTCTCTGGTACGTTCAACTGGTTTTCTCATTATAACGTTATAACGTTATAATGGCGCAATTCTAGTATCAAGAAGGAATCGTGGTTCGTGGCGAGAGAGAAACGCTTACCCGAGGATGCAAAGCCGGTGACGGTTTCACTCGGCGGCCCCGAACGGGTAATTCTGAGTCTTATAGAAGTCTGTAGACAGCGGCGTTGGGAAAAGAGAGACAGTCCGAGTGAGATTGTTGCCGACGCATTGCATCACTATCTTGTGGATGTGGAAAAACTGAAGCTAGAGCAAATCGAAACGTTGTTGCCGCCTATCGCGCCCAAACCCCCCAAGAAGAAATCCGGCAAGAAGCGTGATAACCTCAGCACATGAAAGCCGACAAGGGCCAATTCGACGAAGTGCTCCCGCGGATGTCCGAGTTTGACAGTTGAAGGGGCCGCCCCCCCCACGATTCAGCCCCGAACCCACTTGCATGTTTTGGTAGCAATTTGGTAGAGGGTGCGGTGATTGCGCATTCGGTTGTAGCGCGTGCCGAATCCCAACCGGAACTTTAAGGACTCATTTCATCTTCCCATTCACGCATCCGTTGCGCATTCTGGAGGGAACCGGCATGCTCGATTCGGGCCCATTCGCGAATTCTCCGCAGGTCGTGATTGAAGAACTTCCTTGCATCGCGGGCCTCCGCCTCTTGGGCTCCTGCAATATCGCCCATGTACGTTTGAAGGGAGTGAACGCCTGCGCAAAATTCGCTAAACGTACGGTCATCATCCTCAAAACGCGAGAGCACCCAATACGTCAATGGGGGGACGATGCCCGTACCGGCGTCTACGTATGGGTGAGGAAGGTGTCGAGCAATCTTCCTCGCACCTTCAACCCCTACCTCGTCGAGCCATGCGGTTACGACATTCAGAGGCAGCGCCGTGAAGAACGGGAACTTCGATATAAAGAAATGAACGCTGGTCGCAGGATCAAGCATTATTAAACCCACATTTGCCATGACCTCTTTCGGATAAACCGGAGCCCAATTGGCGAGAAGGTTTATTGCAGCGTCCCTCATTTCAAAGCTTTCGCCGACGAGAGCTCTACATGCGAGGGCAACCGCTAATGTTGGATTGCCGGAGATCAGCTTGGCGAGCACCTGGCTCCACCAGAAGGATTCCCGGCTAGGATGGTCGGTGAATACCACGAGAGCGTTCCAAACCAAATCCGGATTCGCCGAAAGCAATTCCTGAAGCTGGCCAGCATGAAATCGCGCGCCGATAAAGTCCATCAACACATAAGAACAAAGATTCTCTTCCTGTGCTGCTCTGGGTATCAGTATTTCCAAAGCCTTCAAAACCTGATTTATTGAGACTTTCTCGCTACCCACCCAGTGCGTGAAGTTTTGTAGCTGGTAGGCGGGCAGTCGGCCATTGGCGATTAATTGCAGTGCTCGCTCGAACACGCGAACGGGCGCGCCGCCTGCAAGCGCAAGTTGAAAGGCGAATAATGCGTCCTTTTCTTCCCATGCATCTAGCTTCTCGTTAACGACACCTAGGTCTACGTGAGCAGCTTGAATCAGTCCCGCGATGTAGCCGCGAGCAAACCCAGCATCACGCTCTGCCGAGTGCCCAAGGATGAGGTCGAGGTATTTGCCTTGGCCCTCAACTGTTCCAAGCGCGTAGCCGAATTCGAAAGAACTCTTTGCCTCGGGCGACGTGAGCCAGTCCATTTCTCGGGTGAGAGCCCGGTCGTCATCGAGGAACTGCGAGGCAATCTTCTGTAGGTGGGACTGCCACTCATTCTCGCGCCCGAAATAGTCCATGGATCGAGTTCCGACGGCCTCGACCAGCCGCGCACGTAAGGAATTTGGTTCTAGTTCCCCGATCCATTCGCGCAGTTTTTTCGCGTGGTCATCGCTAATGCTAACCCCGTCGGGACGCTTGGCCCAAGTGGCAAGGTTCTTCAGTTTCCCGACGAGGAGAGCGCGGTCGTACTCATCAAGGCCGGAAGCCGCAACAATCGGTTTGAGCTGATCGATCCACCCAAGCCGGGTAAGGACCTCTATATCGCCCAGTAAGGTCGCCTTTGCTTTCCTCGCGAGGGAAGCGATCGGATGCCGAGTTGTCTCCTCAATCAACTCAAGAATTCTCCGAACGAGGTCTTGAAACTCAATTGGCGCAGGACGCCAATCCATCGGCACAATGCGTCCGGCGAGGACGGCGGGCCCCAGCATTCGAGACCCGTGAAAATCAAGAATCTTCGCAAGCGCGCCAGCTACCAGTTCAGCGTCGTCTGCGCTCGCATCCACAATTCGTTTACGCAGAACAACTAACCGCTCGGGCAAGGGCATTGAGGTTCCTGATAATTGCATCCTGAATAGTCGCTGCCAGGTTTTTGTCGCGTTGTTTCCGATGTCCGGTTCGCACTCGTGTCTGGCGAGCGTGTAGAGAATATCCTCGCAGTCTCGGAAGAATTCCGCGAACTGGACAAGACCCTCAACTAGCCAGACAAGTTGGCGGCGAGGTCCCCATGACCCTCGCGCCCAACCCGGCACGTCCGTCAAATCTTCATGAGTCGCGGAGCCAACGAGTTCCCTCAAGCGGGGAAGATATTGCTCCGGGTCGGTCTTTATCAGCCGGATGAACCTATTAACCAGGGTGAGATCGGCCAGACTCCAAGTTGAGAAAGAATCGGCGAATCGGCGAAAAAACTGCTGTACAGTCTGCCGCACCTCCGCGCTACGCCCCTCCGCTACTCGCTGAAGGAAGCTTTCTTGAATTGCCTCAGGAAGTCTGCCAAGGAATTCGTCCTCTCTACCCTCCGCCCATCGTTTCCAGCCGGATTCGAAGGCAATCATCGCGATGATTTCCGGCGTCACCCGGTAATAGAGTTCACCGCGTTCCACGAAGCCTGGCACATCCTTGATGTCTGCAAGATGCTGTTCGATCTCTTGGCGATTCGTACACGTCAACTCGCAAAGGCTATCAAGCTCAGTGGGAGTTTCGCCTTTGCGCTTAACGCGCTTTAGCAGCGCAACAGCCTCAAGCGCTCGCATTCTTTCATCGCTGCCCAGTCGCTCGCGATAGTAGTTGTTGATCTGGCCAGCAATTGGGGAAATGTTTCCGGCTTGGCGGATCTGATCGTCGTAGTTGCCGCACATATCGACTGCTATTCTGACGAACCCCTCCGAGAGCTCGGCGTACGCGCGAAGGCGGTCAATCGGGACGCTGGGAAAGTTCGTCTGGAGTATCTTCTGCAGCTCTGGCTGGCTCGGTTTGCGAACCTCCAGCTCCGGCATCGCACTCCCTTGCCGCTCCGTGCTATTGTCGATTGAGATGCACCTGATATGCGTTTCATGTCCCAAAAGTTTGCGCGACAGCATTACACGCGTAGCCAGCGAACATTCATCGGCAACAATAACGGCGTACGCCGTCTGGTTTGCATTGATGAGAGCTGTAACAAGAGTTTCAAGTCCGTCCTCGTCCTCGGAATAGAGCACAAGGCCGCCCGCCGCCGGGTTCGTCTGCAACGACTCATAGACGGTCCTCGTCTTTCCCACCCCAGACTGGCCATTCAGCGAGATCACACCGTCTTTGATAGGAGTGGCGAAATCGACATGGGCCAGAATCAAGGCTTTTGTGGTTTCGAAACCCCCATATGGCACAAAAACCCTGGTGACCCTTCTCATCGTCTCAGCCCATCGTTCGAAGAGAGTGCAGGTTCCTAGGAGTTCCGGCTGATATTGCATTACTAGGGCAGGATATGAATTCGCTACCGTTGTGATGTCAGTAATGCTCAACACCTTGGGTGCCGGGGCTGAGTGATTTATCGCTTGTACGGCGTCTTGCAGAGCGGTCTGGAGGTGCGTTCTCTTCTCGGCTGGAAGGTTGTCGCATATACATAGCCTGTATGCGTCGCCGTTTTCGATGCATTTCCGCGCGTATGGCTTGTTGACTTCGTTGGTAACGTCTGCAGGCCCGACTCCCGCCTGGTCTGCGGCTTTGAATTGCCACACGTTGGGCGTTTCGAAGTAGCCGAATTTATCGTCCGAAATGCCGCGCCCGACTCTTGTATCTACTCCGCCATCCGCGATATCGGTGCGCAAGGTCGTGGACACCTCAGATTGGGAAACACCATGAGCCCAGCACGTAGTCCTGATCACCTCGTTGCAAAAGCGCACAAACTCCTTGCCGCCCGGTTGGCGGAATAGCTGAACAAGTTCCAGTTCATCCAGTTTCATGCCTTCGCCTTTTCCAACGGATAATGCTGAACCGGGCAAGGCGGATAGTCAACGGCCTTATAATCGCCACAGAAATCGACCTGAAACCATAAGCCCAGAAGATAACGCCGAAACACGGTGTCAGCGCCCGCCGTCGCACAGCGCCGACTCCGTGCCGCCCATTCTTGGCGCACCCGTCCAAAATCTGAAGCATCTAATCCCCCAGAGGTGAACTGCCATGAACAAACGCCTTGTTGCTGTAGCGGCCAGCGCCTTTTTGTTTGGTAGTGAGGCAGTGTCAGAGATTGAAAAGTTTAACCCCCGCCAGGCCACGATGGATGCCCCTCATAACCATGTGGAAATGGCGGGGGGCTGCTTCATAGACGTTACGAGCGGGTTCTCGTTCTCAGGCGGCCACTCTGACAAGACTCTTTACTACCTGCAGCTCGCTTCGGTCTACGCAACTGATGCCGACGGAAAGCAAGAGCTCGCAGGATTTCGGGCCTTTGCGACGCCAGACTCAGGCAGCCAACAAATGTATGGCCAATTCGATACTTTGCAAAGCGTGATTTCCGTCCTTGGCTCAGAACTTGGTTTGCGGGAGCCGCAATTGGCAGCCACGCGTCGCTCACTTTTGGCGGGCAGTCGGACTGAAATCGGCGGCCACGGGGTAAGGCGATTTTTTAGCGAAGAAACTATGCGGGGCTTGGGGCTTACGTTTCGTCCGCTCGAAGCCTAAAGTGAGCGGCAGAACCTGTGAGGTAAGAAAATGCAATCCATAATAGTTGGGCGCCGCGCAGTTCTCACGAAGCAAGGCAGTCCCGATGTCCGGATTCAGGTGTCCGCCATTGAGGGAGGCGCAGCATTTGAGATTTCGGAAGACGGAAGAAGCAGAGTGGTGTGGCCGAAATACACCCCCGAGCAGTTGAAATCCGGCAACACAGCACCGATGACGTTGGATGGCGAATGGAAAAAGCTGCTTGATAAGCATTCTGACTATACGGTGACTCGCGTCGAGGACTGTGAACTGGAACCCAAACGGTAGTTGCCCCACAATTTGCCCCACCTTTCGCTACTGGGGCTATGTGTATGGTCTTTTGAGTCTGGTTACTGGCTCGCGGCTTCGTTCGGCAGGCTCTCGGTACAACTTCGGTACAACTGAGCGAGAGGAAGAATGGTTTCTGACCCCTAAGCGACACCAGATAAAGCACTTGGAGTTTGTGATTTCATGGTTCGGGACCGGGGAGTCAAAAATTCACATCCAGTGTGCCCGACGACTTCAGAGCCATTAATTCAGGATGGGACTCGGACCGGCATGCTCTGTGACCTTTATGTCTTTATATATGCGGGCCTTATATCAAGGTATAGGTCTGCGAACTAGGCCAAATGGCACGCCATCCCGCTGCACAGTTTGCTGCACAACTCCTGAGACTCAGAATCGACTGCCTGCTATTTATTTCTGATGTATCAGATCCGACGAAAGGGCGCGGCGGTCTGCTAAACCGCTGTACCCACAAAGGTGCGGCGAGACTAGAGCCCACTTTCCGCGGGCCATCGATGATCCGCGATGTAGGTGACATGCGGCCAAGACTTCCCCCAAGCCGTGCGCGGCAGAAGCCGTGAGAGCCAGTTCCTCAGCGGCTGCCGGTATCGCCTTTTTCCGCGCGACCGCAATGACCGCCGCCAGCATGTCCATCGTCAATCTGGGCACTCGCATCTAACTTCTCAAACCCGTTGGCGAGGCCAGAACCCCGAAGGGGCTGGAGACTCCAGCCAGTCTGCGTTGGCAGGGCCATCCTGCGTCGACTGGCTACTCCTTTGGAACTACTGAACTACTCCCTCTGTCGAACCATGGGCACGTAATAAAGCCAAGGAAGAAATACAGCCTGCAGGATGATTTTGTGCGCCATGAAACGCACCGTTTCATTAGTTGACATTTCGGGGACTTCTGACTTCATCCTTGCGTCCACGTTACGCTCCAAGCCGAGGTACTCCAGGAGCACGTGTAAAAGTATGCCCGCCAGATCCGGGTTTTTAGCCAACCGCGCGAAAAAATAAAGTCGAACCCAGAATGTTAACCTTGTGTTATAGATCAGCAGTCGCGTTCTGCAACTTTGTACCCAGAGCAGCAAGGGCAGGTCGGGCGAAATGAGCCTTACGAAGCCGTCATGCGAACTCCAATCCGGTAATCTCTTGGAGCTCTCCGACGAAGAGCTAATGCAGAAGGCTACCGCCGGTCGTCACGACGTACTAACAATTCTTTTTGACCGTTACCATCGCTTGGTCTTTGACGTGGCTGTGCGAATTGTGCGCGATCCAGGCGAAGCCGAGGACGTTGTGCAAAACGTCTTCCTCGATGTTTTCCGCGCGATGGCAAATTTTGACCCTCGCAAGGGCATACTCAAAGTGTGGATCCTGCAGTATGCGTACCACCGCGCCCTACACCGGAAACGGCATCTCGTCTCGAACCACTTCTATCGCTGGGAGAACCTGGAAACTGCGATCGAAGTCGGCTCGGGTAGAGCGTTGTGGGGTGAGCTACCGGAAGCGACCCGCCTCGCCGAAGAGATGTTAGAGAACCTTAAACCGCGCCAGCGGGCCGTTGTCGAGATGACCTACTACGAGGGATTGACTGCGGAAGAAATTGCTCGACGCCTCGGTGAGTCCCCACACGTGGTGCGGCACGACTTACATCGCGGGCTCGCAGCTTTGCGCACAAGACTTGGAACCAGCCATGAGAACGAATAGGAGATAACAGACGTGGCAAGTAAATTGTGGCCCCTTGGGCACAGGCGCTTCGAAGAAATGTGTACGCTTGCCGTCACCGCACAGCTCGGCGGCGCGCAGATGTGCGAATTGAATGAGCACGTCGCGACGTGTGCTTCATGCCGCAAGGTCCTTGAATCGCTTGCTCAAGTGAGCGTGCAGACCATGCCATTGCTCGCGGATCGGCACGCGCCGACCATGCAGGCCACTCCGCCTCCAGGTATGCGGGAGCGCGTCCTCTCGCGTCTTATCTCCGAAGAGCTTGATCAGACGAAGGAAGGCGCGGCTTCAGCAGCGTTTACAAAATCCTTGTTAATGTCGGCTGGACGCCGTGCCGTGCCCGAAGGCATTGAGGAAGAACGACCGTCATCAGTTTCCAAGTTTTTCTTGCGACCCTCTCTGCGGTGGTCCCTTGCAACGGTCAGCGCGTGCGTCATAATTGGCATGGCTGCATATCGAGCCGGAGAGTGGAGAGTCAGCCAATCTCCGCAGCTGCTGGCGCACGTTCCCGCGCCCCTCGCACCCGTTCCTCCGGCATACTTTCCCACGCATGACGCGAACCGGGTCCTGGCACTGGAGCAGCAGAAATCAGAACTGGAGTCGAAGCTCGTCAAGCTGAACCAGGAGATGGCGAGCGCCGCCGGCGAAAGAGAATCCTTGAGTAAGGAGTTGGCTGCTGCCCGAGAGCAGCTCGCGAACCTGACGGCCCAAACGGCAAATGCGCCAAAAGCACTCCCAGTCGTCGATCCACCACCGAGTGAGGTTGTGACCTTGCAAGCCCAGGTCGCTCGGCTAAACCAACGTTTGAGTGAATCTGAGGTCAATCTTGCCATCCAGAAGCAAACCAGTGAAGCGCTCACTGCTCGGCTGGACGCAGCGGCAGGCGAACTTCAACGCGAGCGCGACCTGAAGTCCGCCAAGAGTGAAATCGGCGACCTCATGGCGGCCAGGAGCTTGCACATCGTGGACGTGTACGACGCAGACCCCAACGGAAAGCGGCAGCGTTCTTTTGGGCGGGTTTTCTACATCGAAGGGAAGTCGCTGGTGTTCTACGCCTACGACCTGGACGATTCGGGCCGGTTCAAAGCCAACGTCGTCTTTCACGTCTGGGGAGGCAAGGCCGGAGTGAAGCAAGTCACCCACAGCCTGGGTATTCTGCATAAAGACGATGCCGGCCAGAATCGTTGGGCGATGACGTTTGATGATCCAAATGTTCTCGGCCAGATTAACTCCGTCTTTGTGACCGCAGAGTCTGCCAGCAAGCACTACGACGAACCACACGGCAAGAAGGTCCTGTACGCCTATTTCGGAAGCCCGCCGAACCATCCCTAGCGTCCTTTTGATTGAATTGCGGAGAGGTGGGCGAGAAAATGCCCGGTTGCGCCCACCGCCCGGCGTGCGTGCGGTGGGCGTGGGGGTGCGGAGAAGGCGACTCAATGTCAAAATTCGCCAGATTAAGAATTTGTTTGGCGAATTTTTCCAACTTCGCGGGCATACCAGAGAAGAGGGCCCGCCACCATGACAGTTACCTGCTTTATGGATTCCGCTTGCCGGTTAGCCCTCATAGTGTTGTCCTTTGCCGCTGTTGCTATGGCCCAAACCGAGACGGCTACGATTTCGGGACTGATTACAGACAACACTGGTGCGGTTGTGCCCGGAGCGGAAGTGCAGCTCCAGAGCGTGGATCGCGGAACTGTCGAGAGCACGGCGACGAATAATGCAGGTATCTATGTCTTCGCGAGCGTGCATCCAGGTCCGTATCAGCTGACTGTACACAAACCCGGCTTTAAGCAGGTCGATTTCCTGGGCCTGATCGTCAACGTCCAGGATCACATCGAGCAAAACTTCCGCCTACAAGTTGGCTCGATTTCCGAGTCGATCACGGTAACGGCCGATGCTTACAACGTGAATACGACCGACGCAACCGTCAGCACAGTTGTGGATCGACAATTTGCAGAGAATCTACCGCTGAATGGCAGAAGCTTCCAGTCATTGATTGAACTTACTCCGGGAGTCGTGCTTACTGCCGCCGCAGGCACTGTAGACACGGGCCAGTTCAGCATCAACGGCCAGCGGGCCAACGCGAACTACTGGATGGTGGATGGGGTCAGTGCAAACATCGGGATCAACGCAGGCTCTAATGCAGGAAGCGGGGCAGCAGGTACTCTGGGCTCGACCAGCGTATTCGGAGGCACGAACAGCTTGGTTTCCGTAGATGCTCTCCAGGAATTCCGCATCCAGACGTCCACCTATGCGCCCGAATTTGGCCGCACACCTGGGGGACAGATCTCCATTGTGACACGGTCCGGGGCGAATCAATTTCATGGCACGGCGTTCGATTATTTTCGAAATACAGTATTGGACGCCAACGATTGGTTTGCTGACCAAGCTGGCTTAACCAAGCCGAAAGAACAACAAAATGACTTTGGCGGGACACTCAGCGGCCCATTCATCAAGGATAAGACCTTCTTTTTCTTTTCCTACGAAGGCCTTCGACTGCGACTGCCGCAGACTTCTCTCACACTCGTCCCCGATACCAATCCCCAAGACCCTTATTCACGGCAATTTGCGGCAGCAGCTCTCTTGCCTTACGTGAATGCCTTCCCACTACCGAACGGTCCCGAGGTTTTGGATGTGAACGGCAATCATCAAGGCGTCGCGCAGTTCAACGGTACTTATTCCGATCCCGGCACGCTCGATGCCTACAGTCTTCGAGTCGATCACAAATTGAATGATCGGTTCAACATCTTCGGGCGTTACAACTATTCCCCTTCCAAAATTAGCCAGCGCGGAACTGGGTACTCGCCGTTAAGCACCGTCTCGCCGACGGCAACCACCACCCAAACTGCAACCGTGGGGGCGAATTGGTCGATATCACCGGTTGCTGCAAACGACTTCCGTTTCAACTACAGCAGCACTGATGCTTCGTCTTCGTCTTTCCTGGATGCCTTCGGCGGAGCCGTCCCGCTGCAAACGGTGCCGTTCCCTAGTCCCTTTACAGCTCAAAACGCGTATTTCAATTTTGACGTACTCACACTCGGAAACTACACTACCCTCTCGGCAGGGGTAATTGGGCACAACCGGCAACGGCAACTGAACATCCTGGACAGTGTATCTCTGGAAAAAGGTTCGCATGGACTGAAGTTCGGCGTGGATTATCGCCGCCTGTCACCTCGAGTCGCCCCCGCCGCGTACGCACAGCTCAACTACTTCGCCGACGTAGCTTCCGCAGAAACGGAATCTGGATTGTATGCCAGCGAAATAACTTCCACTCCGCCCGTGATCTTCCTGTTTCGCAATCTCGGCATTTTTGCCCAAGACACTTGGCACATTGGCCGACGCCTGACCCTGACCTACGGGCTGAGGTGGGATGTAGATTTTGTGCCGTCGTCGATCAGCGGCCCCGACTTTTCTGCGGTTACGGGATTCGATCTCAGCAATCTATCCAATCTGGCTCTCTTGCCCCCCGGTACGCCGCCCTATAAAACCAAGTGGGGCAATGTTGCGCCGCGGATTGGAGTGGCGTATCAAGTGTCGGACAACCAGCACTGGCAGATGGTGCTTCGAGGTGGCTTTGGCGTCTTCTATGATCTGGCGTCTTCACAAGCCGGAAGCATAGCCGGCTCCCAGGCGGCGTACCCTTTTACTGGATTGACGAGTGTCTATGGTCCGGCTATTGGCGGCACCGCTTTGTTTCCTTTAAGCTCTTCAAACGCGGCCCCACCGCTAATCGAGCCGCCTAACGCCACCAACGGTGGGGAGCTTACCTCGTTTGATCCTAATCTCGAATCACCCTACACTCTGCAGTGGAATGTCGCAATCGAACAGGCTTTGGGAACGCAACAAACTCTGAGTGTCTCCTATGTCGGCGCCGCCGGAAGACGTCTTATAGAGACGGCGAGCATTTATTCTCCCAATCCGAACTTGGGTGCGGCTCTATTGGTAACGAATGCGGGTACTTCCGACTATAATGCGCTGCAACTTCAGTTCCAACGTCGCTTAACGCGTGGCCTGCAAGCCTTGGCCTCCTATTCGTGGTCGCATTCCATTGATACCGCTTCGTCGGGTTCCACAGGGAACTCATCCAATGCGTTGTCAGCAATCAATTCAAACGTCAACCGGGGACCCTCCGACTTCGACATTCGAAATGCGTTTTCCGCTGGGCTGACCTATGACCTGCCGACACCAAAAGGCAACGCGTTGACAAAGGCGATTCTTCGGGGCTGGTCGACGGAGAATATTATCCAGGCTCGCTCCGCTCCTCCGGTTGACGTTTCTTACGTGGACCTTAACGAGCTGTCGAATGGATTCTTGGCCGACCCCAGGCCGGATATCGTCGCCGGTCAGCCTTTCTACCTTTGTGGATCGCAATACCCAGGCGGGAAAGCATTCAATCCGGCGGCATTCACGCCTCCTCCGCTTGACCCGGTAACCGGGTTGCCTATCAGCCAGGGAAACCTGCCGCGCAATGCGCTGCGGGGATTTGGCGCGGCTCAATGGGATTTTGCAGTCCATCGCGACTTCCCCATTCACGAGTCACTGAAGCTGCAGTTCCGCGCTGAGATGTTCAACGTGCTGAATCATCCCAACTTTGGCCCACCGGTTGGAGACCTCGGTATTCCTGGGACGCTTAACTCCCAGTTCGGCCTGTCAATGCAGATGTTGGGACGGAGTCTTGCCGGAGGCCAGCTTGGAAATGGCGGGTTCGACCCTCTCTACCAACTCGGCGGTCCCCGGTCCATACAGTTCGGCATGAAGCTGGTGTTCTGAGTGTGCCCTTCATAAATAATTCTCCGGATGCGATCTCTGGCCCTCAGCAGATGCCGAAGGAGGAACCTGGCCGGGGCTCAATCCGGATGCGTTTGATAAGGCATCGATTGTTGCTAAGCATCCTGCTAATGGGCAGCTCTCATCTAGCGGTGTACCGCAACCCTGCGTTCGGTAACAATCAACCGGGGAGTCCGGTGACAGCGCAAAACACTGCGGGGACGCCGACGAAGCGGCCCGTCACGGTCGCTGACTCGATTGAGATGACCCGCCTGGGAGACCCTATCTATACAGAAGGCGCACTCTCCAATGGAATAGTGGCCAAGTACTCTCCGAACGGGAAACGCTTCGTCGTAGTCCTCAAAAAAGGAAATCTTGAGGCGAACACGAACGAGTATTCTCTCGTCCTCTTCCAGACCGCCGAGGTCTTCCAATCGCCCAAGCCCCAGGTCCTGGTTTCGATGGCCTCCTCTTCGAACCGGCCAGGAATCGACAACGTGCTGTGGTTGGATGATAACGACACCATTTTGTTCCTGGGCGAGAACCCAGGCGAAACAGCGGCCCTCTATTCCTTGAAGTGCAGTTCGAGGGCGCTGATAAGACTGACGAATCATGCCACCAATATAACTTCGTTCGTCGCCACAGCCAACGGGCAGGTCATCGTGTATGCGTCGGAAAGCCCGGTGGCAACCTTCCTGACCGAGAGCGTGGCACGGAAAGGATTGGCTGTCGCCAACGAGTTGGTGACCGATCTGATTCGAGAGAGCCATGGCGGGAACGAGAACGACAACCATTACCTGTTTATCAAGCGATTAGGGGAGGACTCAGAAACTAGAATAGTCATCCACGGGCAAGTCGCGGACCGTCCTCCAATGTCCCTTTCGCCAGATGGGGCACACCTCTTACTTCAGACAGAAGCGGCCCACGTTTCTAATACGTGGAACGAGTATGAGGACCAATACCTCAATTGGTTTACGCGACACCCCGCCCCGGATGAAGGCCACACCAGCATCCTGCAGTACCAACTGGTGGACGCCGTTACAGGAGCAAGCCAAGTCTTGCTCGATGCGCCCATAGCGATTGTTGGATCTGAGATGGCCTGGTCCCCTGACAGCAAGTCCGTGGTTGTTTCCGATGTATTTCTTCCGCTGAATGTGGCCGATCAGGCGGAACGAGCGCTCCGGAAGGCGCATACCTTTTTGGTGGAATTCAAGATTCCCAGCCGCGAGTTCGTCAAGATTAGCGATGAAGACCTCAGACTCCTTAGTTGGGATCCCAAGACCGGCTATGTTGCATGCGACATTGGCAGAATTGACAGCGTCAACGGAAAGGTAACGCCAAGAGCGTACTTTCAAAAGAAGGGCGAGGGATGGTCTCGATCCAGTGCCCCGAAACAGACGGAGGTGCCGTCTCTACCCGACATCATTCTCGATGAGGGCATGAACCTGCCACCGCGGATTTTTGCCATCGATGCTCCCGCGGGCCGGAAGTCTCTGCTAATGGATTTGAATCCTCAGTTCCAGCACCTTGCTTTAGCGCGGGTGGAGGAAGTCACGTGGAAGGATGCTCATGGAATTGAACTGAGAGCGGGACTTTATTGGCCACCCGATTATGTCGCGGGCAAGAAATACCCGCTGGTCATCCAGACGCACGCGTGGAGTCCCGCCAAGTTTTGGATGGACGGCCCTTGGTCGACTGCTTTCGCTGCCCAGGCATTGGCTGGTAAGGGTTTCTTCGTCTTGCAGGAAGATGATCCAGACTCGCGTATATGGGAAACATCCAAGGAAGCACCGACAGCCATGGCGACGTACGAGAGCGCCATAGACTGCTTGTATCACAGGGGGCTCATTGATACCAGTCGAGTTGGGATCATAGGGTTCAGCCGGACGTATTGGTACGTTACGTATACGTTGACACACTCCAAGCACCACTTCGCGGCGGCCGCCTTAGCCGATGGGGTAGACGGCAGCTATTTTCAGTACATGGCGTTCCCGTGGTCTGCCCCTGACTTTGAGCAGGTATTTGGTGGTCCCCCGTTCGGGAAAGGACTGTCTCAATGGCTGGAGCAATCGCCCGCGTTTCTTATGGACAAAATCGAAACGCCGCTCCGCATTCAAACGTTAGGGCCGATGTCATTGTTGCTTGATTGGCATTGGTATTCCGGGCTCTCGCGTCTTCGTAAACCAGTAGAAATGATTTATACCCCGGACGGAACACACATTTTGGAAAAGCCCTGGGATCGCGTAATCTCCCAACAAGGCGATGTCGACTGGTTCTGCTTTTGGCTGAAGGGCGAAGAAGATCCCGACCCGGCCAAGGCCGAACAATATCAGCGCTGGCGCGAACTCCGCAACCTGCAGAAGAAGAATTAGAGATAGTCTTGACATTCGCGGACACAAATGTGGGACCCGGTAGTTATTTCAATGAAGGAAAGTGCGCCCGGAGTCGAAAGAAACTCAACTAGAACCTCCCCACTTCGGAGGCAACAACCTCGTAGGAATGTGGCTCCATCGGAATGGCACCAAAGCGGGCTCTGATATCTTGTGCTGACGAGTCGTTTGCAGTGAATCCCTCCAGAGCCTCTTGCGATCGCCAGACCGAGAGGATCAGAATCTCGACGTAGCCAACCACGACCCTCTGTAATAGCGAAACTGATATCAATCCCAGGGAATTCTGATAGTGCGGGAGAACGCTATTCTGCATATAGCTCAGAAATTCGGGGAACTTGGGGTTGGATACAAGAGTGCAAGATGTTCGCGCGAGCATGTAGATTCCGCTACCGGACTCTCACGAGGCCGGGCGCTTCGTCGTCATGCGGGCTCCGTGACAACTCAATGGATTGCCTTGCCGCACTACCGCATTTGCCAACCATGCTCTCCGATCCTGGCGGGAACGCGTTCATGGGAGAGCTGCCATCGAGCAGGCCGCCCAGACCCTCCCCACACGAGTGTAGGGGACGCATATAAAAGTATGCCCGCCCACCGAGCAAATTTAGCCACTCAAAAGCATAAGAAAAAGTCGTACGTTCAACGTTACAGTTGTGGTTGTTAATCAGCTAGGATTGCCGTCGGGCCCGGTATACGATGCTTCAATTTTCAGGCTGCGGTCTTGTTCGGACCCATCGGCTTGATTCTTGTTTTCTTGTCTCGTTTCGCCGCAAATTCCTTGGCTGCGGCTTTTTGGAGCTTCTCAGTGTCCACTCGATAGCGTTTGGCGGCATCCATGAGAACGTCGTCGCGGCTGGAGGTGGATCGTTGATAAGCCGAATCCAAAGGACTGATTTCCAGGAGGAGCTTGCAGAGTTCAGCCTCATCATAATGTGCCTACCTGCTTGGCCAGAAGTTCCTGCCCGGACGCAGAGTCTTTCTTCGCCTCTACCTTGCCGCTTCGCCAAAGCCGGGATCCGGCTGTAGGAGAGATGGCCGATTAGGTAGTGGGCGACCGACAGCAAGTCTGCCTTCTTTAACGGAGCCGATACGCGTTGAAGGATCGTGGCCAAGACACGAGCCGATCACCGGGCACATCGATGTCGTTCAAGCGAGAAACGGCTTCATTCACCGCCTGGACTACAAGCCGAAGGCACGCCACATCGACCCGGTAAACCAATTGGTCGTCTATGCCTTGGCCTCCGCCTCCCGCACCCGGCTTCCCGTGAAAGCGTTGAGGTGCGCTTGGTTTGACGAGAAGGACTATTTCGAATTCTTCCCGCTACAAGCCGTTAAAGCCAAGAGCGCGCAGGCACTGGCCTGAAACCGAGGTCGAGACTTCAGCGATCTTGCAGTTCCGACGGTCACGGTCGGTTCGCGTGTTTTAGGGCTGTTGGCGACCACTCTCCAAGGAATACGTGAAAACATCGCCCAGACGGTGCTCCGGGCCACTATCGAGTTTTGAGGCCACTCATCGACGACTGTCATCTGAATTGATGTCCGTCTCAGCTTTGGAAAGATTTTCCACGGCTCCGCAAGTCTTTCTCTGGGAAGTAGGTCTTTCCCACATACGCTCGTCGCCCGGTGTGATCTGCTTGGTGATCAGTCTCTGGCTCTTCTACCGGTCGCACGCTGACCTGGGTACAAATTCGTCGATCACCCTGGAGGTACGTGAGCAGCATCGACTCATCACGCAGGGCGTTTATCGCCGTATCCGCCATCCGATGTACTTGGCGCTAGCGCTGTATTCCATCGGCCAGGCGCTCGTCATCC
>JBEKQC010000062.1:0-25760 GCA_049520095.1 Terriglobales bacterium | reverse complement strand
ACAAACCGCTCTCGGCACGCTTGCAGCCTGTTCCGAACAAGAAGCCAGGCGACCGAACGGACTTTCAGGATCCGCGCTTGTTCAACACGACAGTGCACCCGCTGCCCTAGTTTGCTTTGTCCCCTTGCCAGCCATGCTGCTAACGCTTAGCAGCATGAATGACGGTGCCGTGTGGCCCGGTTGACGGGCAAAAGTGAAGTAATCCCAAGGGAAGGGTTGCCGACGATAGACCCAGAATCAGAAGCCGTCCATAAGCTCAAGAGAGCTCACAAAACCCAGACCCCGTTGGGATGCCGCTTTCCGCGCTCACTCCTGCTCCGGCAAGAATGAAGACACGGTCATTGGAGGGAATTGTGAGCATGGATGCAAGGTTACACCGACTTTCCGAAGACTCTGAACCGAAAGAGGGGCCAGGTGCTATATTTTCGGTCGGGCTGGGAGATCAGATCGGAAATTCCGGCCTAAAACGGCAGCAAGGAGGATTGGCATGGGATTCATGAGGGCCGCGGGTATTGTGGCGGTTGCGTGTTCTAGCGCAGAGTACTACTTTACGAATTTTGGCTGACCAGGGTTGCGCTGGAAGGGAGTTCACCTCGTGATGGGGGTGCTTTGTTGAGCTGTGCGCTCATATCGCAATTGACCGAACACTTTCCACAGTACAGACAGCAGAAGACCTACGATCAAACAAATGTCCCCAACGCTGAAACCGTACAATGCCGCCTGGTCCCCAAGCGCCAACCATTGCCCCTTGCCGGACACATTCCAGATCGGAGATGCTGGCGGAAGGTAGAGGCAACCCCCACTGACGGCATCACACCGTTGTTCTGGAACGGACGATGTAGCGTACCGCCCAGGCTAGAGTTGTGATCCAAAACAAATAGCAGAACGCCAGATTCGCAGTAGCTTTCCAAAGAGCCCATAAACACAGGACGCAAACGAGCTTGGCGTAAACCTTCGCCGTTGGGCTCCTCGCAATCACTTGAATGGGGCTGTTCATGGGACTACCTCTTTTAAACTCCGTCCTAACTTTCTATTCTTTTCCCGACTTACCCTTCTGCCTCAAAAACGGGTCGCTATTGTCCCTCCCAAACCCGGTTCGTGTCAATGGAAAATGATTTTCACCCACTTCATTGGGTTACTTGCTGTACTTAGTTGGTGTTGAGTTTTGTGGCGCGGGCTGGCGCTGGCTTTTGTACTACTTTAGCTTTTGGCGCTGCCTTGGGGTGGCCACAAGGGGAGCACGTCACCGTTGCTGACGCAGGTGGTGAACAAGCCCTGATAGCAGAGTTGCGCACATCCTCGAGGCAGAAACTAAGACGGACAACAGGTCGCGAGCGACTTTGGCCAACGACGATTGACCAGCATCTAGCCTGACCGGAATTCTAGGTTGCGGCAACCGGAGCGGGCATGTGAAATGGGAGGACGACTGTGAACTTGCTCCCTTTGCCCACCACGCTACTCACATCGATGCGGCCATGATGTTCTTCCAGGGCGAGCGAGAGAGATTTCCTGTGTAAAATGCATCACAGTCGGAAGCCCGCGGCCGTGCGGTGAAGTTGAACAACCGACCTTTGGGTTAGGAGCCGCCCGCTTCAGACACGCGTCGAGATGTCGAATTCTGAAGGCTACACTACACCGCGAAGCGGACAGAATACCGCCAATGTGAATCTACACTGCTAGCTCTCGGGCATTGTTAGAGGCCCCAGTGCGTCCATCGCTGGCGAGTCTTGGTATTTACCTCGATAGCAGGGAAAGTCAATCTCCGTGTCACGAAATGACTTGAGGATTTGACCGAGTCGGAGGGTGCCGGACTTTCTTACCTCTCGAACCCGATTGAGATCGATTGTGAAAGGAACCTGTTCCCCCACTTCACCCGACTCGTGGATGATCTCACCTTCCGGGCCGACGATTATGGATCGTCCATTGCCCAGTTGACCGGCATTGTTTACATCGACGAAATAGCACTGGTTCACTATGGCATTTGCCTGGGCTATGATCAGTTCCTGCGCCCGATCAATGGTTCCGGTCATGGTGGGATGGATAATGACCTCAGCGCCCTCCCACACTAGCGCGCGCGTCGTCTCTGGAACCCACCCGTCATAGCAGATTGAAACTCCAAAGCGGCCGACCTCCGGCACATCGAAGACTACGAATTTGTTTCCCGAACCTACTCCTTTTTCATAGGGCAGGAAGGGATACATTTTCCGGTATCGCGCGACGACGTCACCCTCGGGATTAATAACCGGCGCGGTGTTGAACACGTTTTCTCCAACCCGTTCATAAATTGATCCTGGGATAAGCCATACATTGTGTTTCTTGGCCAAAGCCTGATACCGGATTTCGGTCGGTCCGGGCATCGCTTCGGCAAAACTCAACCCCGGCCCAAATGAGCAAAGCTCGGGAAATACCACCATTCGCACCCACGGAAACCTCGCCAGAACTCGCGCGGTTTCTTTTTCGAGACGATCGCGATTATCTCCATAAGGCAACTCAACCTGTAACGCTGCAATCGAGAATAACGACATGTTCAACTCCAAGACGAGAGGAATAACGACTGCTCGAATGTGTGGTGTGGACTATGGATCAGCTTGAGCACCCTGCGCATCAGGTAAGTCCTTGACGGCACCGTGGTCCAGCACCCATGCCGGGATTGCGGACGCAAGGGTTGCAAGAGTCAGCAAGCCCAGCGCCGCCGCGATCAATACCGAGTAATTGCCCGCTCCTACCATGAACGAAAATAGCATCGGGCCTGACGCCAGGCCCATCTTGGAAGCAAAACCGCCCCATACCGCGGTCTGGCCAGTTCGATCAAATCTGGCACACATGCCAAGCAGGTGAGAAATCACAAAGTTCCACGTAATACCTGTACCAATGTTCGCCGCAATCCATATCCACTTTACCCCGCTGTAGTTGAATAGATAGGTGCCAGCCATCGTCAACAGCATGCCGCCGACGATCGGGTTGAATATTCCAAAGCGAGTGGAAATCACGATCACCAATACTGCGCCGAGCGTCGCGAACCAGTTCGCGATGCCCAGCGTCTCGCTGATAAACGCGACCTCTAGACCGTGGTGCTTCCCGAGCCCGATGATGAAGGCGAATAGCCCCATGTTGCCGGCTTGGAAGAAAAATACCGATAACAGCGCGAGCAACAACGGTTTCAATTGCAATTGATCGGGCGCGCCACCCGAAGTTTGCGGCGCCGGTGCCTTGACTGGGTAATCTGGCAAGAACTGAAGCATCACTAATGTCGTCACGCTGAAGAGGATCAACGTCGCAAACAGAATATTCGTGCCAAACCTCGGTACCAGCAATGGCAAGCTCATTACGCCGAGACCGCCGGCAAAAACCTGTACCAGAAGCAACACCCCAAAGGTACGGTCGGGTGCGATGGTGCGGGCGAAGATCGAAAAGCTCAGGCCCACCAGCATTCCGCCGATAAAGCCGTGCAAGAATCGAGTACCCATGAGCGCGAATGGACTCTTGACGAGCATGGACAGTAGGTCCATGCCAATCAACCCCAGTAGAAGGAAGTGGGCCGCAGTTCTCCAGTTGAGGTGTCGAACCAAGAACGCAATCAGGAATGCGCCGCCGGCTGCGCCGTAGACATTGCAGGAACCGACCAACCCCGCCTGCTTGTTGCTGAAGCCGAGTCCAACCTTCAGCCCGTCCACCAGCGCCGGCATGATGTTGACATAGAAAAATCCGGCGGTGGCGAGAAATGCCAGCAAGAAGCGCGCCGTCATGCTGTTCGGAGAAACCTTCGGCAAGCGGTTGGAAAGTTCGGCGGTCATTCTCTCCTTTCGCGGCCACCAGCGACCCGGAGTATAGCAGTACTCTTTAGGCTGAGGGCTACGTCACGTGTGTTTTTCCCTTGCACCAGGGCAGGCCAGCTCAATATTCTGTGCCCTCACGAGTGCAGGATTCTTTCCTGAGAGCGAGACTGCCGATGACGCGTTGGGCTCTTCTCCGTTTGCTGTTTCTATGGCCGGCGGTGGCTGGATGGTGTGCACCGGGCGTGGCCACAATGCCTGTACCCGGCGATCCCCTGAGCGGGAATGGCCGTGTGAATCGATCCGTTCTTACTTACAGCCAGCTTTTCTCGAACACTGTCCCCACCGCTCCAGTCAATGACAGTGACGGCTTTGCCTTGCCCGCCAATGCGGCTGCGCCTTCTCAGGCCCTCGAAGGCACACTAACGCTTTCTGACCCCGCGACCAGCGGCGGTGCTCAGATTCTGCGAGACGACTTCGCAGACGACAGCGCAGGCAATTCCCCGTGGCAGCATCTGCCAAACTTCAGTTTCCAGTTCGTGCAAAACGGGAGCTACCTCATTCCCGTTCAGCAAGGTCTTGTCATTACGGGGGACGCGGCATGGAATTACATCGTCGGGCCCGGACGGGTTTGGCAGGAAAAGAGCGACCACGGCTATATGCGCGCTTCGTTTCCGTTCGCCCTGGTAGAAAGGAATCAGAACTGCGTACACAACGGGGAAATGACGTTCCTGTTCAACCGCACGAAGAAGCCCAACCTTTCGAAAGTTCGTTACCAGGTCACGCAGGAAACTTGCTTGTATTTCAAGCTCAACATGTGGGGACAAATCCCGGCAACCTATACTCCAGGCAGCGTTACAAACGATCAGGCGCTAGAGAACGCGGAAGCGGCCGAAATGAAAAACCGCTTGCCCAGTAAGCCTTTCAGCGCGCTGGCGACAGATTATCCCAATTCCGGGATCGATATCGGCAACTTCACTGGTGGCTTTCATTCGCCCGCTGACATTACCACTTATGGACTGCTGATCAATGGCATTAACTACGTTAGCAGTTGCCAGACGCGCTACGGCACCTACGCTTTCTGTGACAACATGCGCTTGCCCTCCTACTCGTTAGCCAAATCGTCGTTTGCCGGGCTGGCGATGATGTGGCTCGGACAGCAGTATGGGGGCGGTGTTTATGGCCAACTGATTCGGAGCTACGTTCCGCAGTACGTGGACGGTGGCGACTGGACGAATGTCACGTTCGACAACACTTCGGACATGGCTACCGGCAATTACATCAGTACAAGCAATCAAGCAGATGAGGACAGCGCCCAGGAACTCGCGTTTCTTATAGCCGAGCCTTACAGCGTGAGGATCGCAGACGCATTCACGCCATTCCCGCACAAGGCCGCTCCGGGCACCACGTGGGTATATCAAAGTCACGCCACTTTCATCCTGACTCAAGCCATGAATGGCTACCTGCAACAAAAACAGGGAAGCGGGGCGGACATCTTCAATGCGATCCGCGACGCCGTTTTCAAGCCGCTGAATATGAGCCAAGGGAGCTGGTCCATCTTGCGAACGGACAATAGTGCGTCCGGCAGGCCCTTTGGGAGCCACGGACTGTTTTTTATTCAGGATGACATTGCCAAGATCGGCCGCTTCCTCAACAACAGCGGCGGGGTGATTAACAATATCCAGGTCCTCGATCCAACCCGGCTGCGGGAGTCGCTGTTTCGCACCGCATCGCCGTCCACGCTAGGTGTGCTTGTAGCGGATACGGGAACGCCCGTTGTACCGAACACCTTCCGCTATCGCAATCTATTCTGGGCGAAGCACATGACGACCAGCGAATTCCCACAGTACCGCTGTAATTTCTGGGTGCCTTTCATGAGCGGCTATGGCGGAAACGCGGTGTTGTTGCTGCCGAATGGCGCAACCTACTACATCTTCAGCGACGGCAATGAATTCATCTGGTACGCAGCGGTGAACGAGATCAACAAAATCGCACCGCTCTGTCAATGAACGTGTCCGGCGGGACGACCATCGTACACGCTCTGGCCGCCTACAAACGTCTGTAGTACTTTTACATCTTTGAGTTCATCCGCGGGCACGGTGAGCACATCGCGGTCAACGACAATGAAGTCGGCGAGTTTTCCGGGCTCGAGTGAGCCTTTACGATCTTCTTCAAAGCCCGCATAAGCTCCGTTACGCGTGTAGAGTGTGAGCGCCTGTTCGATAGAAATGCGTTCCTCGGGGGCTAAGATCTGTCCACTCTGCAGGTCTCTGCGAACCACTGCCGCCCAGATTCCCCACCAGGGACTGAGCGGTGTTACCGGAACATCGGAGCCAGCGGCCTCGATAATTCCGTTTTCGATATAGGACTTCGCCGGGTACGACCACCGCAGACGCTCTGGCCCGTACTTCAGGAACCAGCTTCCAATCCAATACACAAACGGGGGATTGCCGTCGACCAACACATTGAGTTCGCGTAGGCGTTTCTGCACTGCCGGAGTAGAAATGCCAGCATGCACGATACGAAAGCGGTGGTCTTTCAGGCCGAGCTGTTGGATCACCGCGGCGTAGGAATCCAGCACCTCGTCGATCGCGCGGTCGCCGATGGCATGCGTCTCCAACTGCCAGCCGGCCCGGGCGGCAATTAAGTGTGCCTTCTGCATGTCGGCGGGCGTCCAGCGGAGCACGCCGAGATTGTTCGGTTCACCAATGACTCCCGGCGGGTAAATGGCGATGGTGCGCGCACCCATGCCTCCGTCGGCAAACATTTTCGCGGCCCCGAACTTCAGCAGATCATCTCCAAAGCCAGTATGCACGCCCATCTGCGCGAGTTTCTCTGCATCAGTGATGCTGCCAATCCTGGGTGACATTTGCACACGTATGTTCAGCCACCCGCGGCGCCGTGCCTCTTGGTACCCGCGCATTTCGTCGGACGAGATGAAGATGTCATGGATGGTGGTGAGGCCAACCTCTGCTGCTTTCTCGGAAATGAGCTTGGCGGCGCGCACGTCAATATCCGGCGGATCACCGGGAAGAATCCCAGCGACCAATCCCATCGCTGTGTCCTTGAGGATTCCGCTGGGTTCACCAGACGCGTCGCGTTCAATCACTCCACCTTCGGGGTCGCGGGTATCCTTGGTGATGTTCGCGAGCTTGAGCACGGCGCTGTTGGCCACGCTCAGATGACCGCTCACATGCTTCAGATAAACGGGATGGTCGGGTGAGGCTGCGTCCAGGTCGTGCCGGGTGATGTAGCGTCGCTCGGTGAGTTTGGAATCGTCCCAGCCGGTGCCCACGATCCACTGCCCTTGGGGAAGCGTGGCGGCGCGGCGCGCCACGGCTTGCGCGATCTCAGAAATGGAGTGGACGGCGGTATATCCGGCGTCAATCTCGCCACTCAAACTGCTCTTCACCCACTCCATGGCGTGGGTGTGGACGTCAATTAGTCCGGGTAGAACGGTTTGCCCGTACAAGTCAATCAACTGGGTACGGGGACTGGCGCAATCTTTGAGGGCGTCGTTGCTGCCGAGAGCGAGGATTCTGCCATCACGTACTGCCATGGCGTCCACCACCCTTTTCGCTCTGTCCATCGTGATGATGTTGCCATTGCGAAGGAGAAGGTCGGCATCCACGCAGGTCTGGGCGACGGCGGGAGTGAACCAGGTGGTCGCGAGCAGCACCAGTCCTGTAACCATGTGTCGGCGTTTCATTGGGCTCCTTGATCCATTCGGGCTGCGAGTCTTAGAAAGTTGGCGGGGTGTTCACCCACAACAGGGAGGTCTCCTTCTCGCCTGGATTCTGCCAACGGTGCGCCTGTGTGCTTTCAAAGTACAGGCTGTCGCCCGGCTCCAGGACATAACGTTCAACCTCATCCAACCAGACCTCCAGCTTTCCCTGCAGCACGAAAATGAACTCTTCTCCTTCGTGGCTGTACGAGCCCCCACTGCCAGCGCCTGGAGCGATGCGAAACAGGTGAGGCTCCATCATCTTGTTGCCCGAGGCCAGCAGGTCCATTTCAACACCTGCATTCGGTTTCAGCACCTTGCGATCGCGGGAACGCACCAGGCGGCGCGAATTGTCTTCATCCGCAAAGAACGACAGAACATTCGTCCGGTAAAGTCGGGCGAGTTTCTGCAGCGTGGCGATCGATGCACTTGAATAACCACGCTCGAGAGAACTGAGAAAGCTGACCGATACTCCTGTCTGGCTCGCAACTGCGGCCAGGGTCAAGCCCAGTTCGTGCCGTAGCCGCGCCAACCGGGGCGCGATGCCCGAGCGTTTGGCTCTTTGTGCAGACGTTTGTGCAGACGACGGCGGGGGCGCATCCGCCCCAACCTTGTTTTGCAGGATGGCAGCAATTCCCGCCGGGTTCACCCCTTTCACAGTCCGCAGGTACTTGATCTTGCGCAGTTTTCCGAGAGCCTCGCGGGAATACAGCCGGTAACGTGCGTGGGTGCGTGTGGGGATAAGCAATCCCATTTGCTCCCAGTTGCGCAGTGAGGAGGCACTCACTCCCAGCATTCGCGCTGCTTCGCCGATCCGGAAATAAACCTTAGCTTTTTTCAAAGTCGCCTGTCCGATGCGGGCGTATTTTGCTCGACGGGCAACGTATCGTCAAGCAAAAGCTGCAGAAAACCTTACAAGCTTACTAAAAATAAGGGCCCCCCGGATCAGTGATCTTGGGCAGTCAACCCACGCCAGAGGAATACCCAGGAATTTTTTGCAGACTTTGCAGGAATTTTGGTAGAGTATTCGCAAAATTACTTGCGACAACGGAGAAGCAATGTAGGCTCACACTAAAATTTGTGCCCATCAGTCGCTCGAGATCAATCCCGGAGGGTACTATGAGGCATTCAGACAAGATGGCGAAGTGGTCGGCATTCGTTCTGCTTCTGTTTGCACTTTCAACCACCCTGCAGGCGCAACTGACGGAGGGTAGCATCGCTGGGGCTGTGACCGATGCCAGCGGCGCAGCCGTCGCGGGCGCCAGCATCAAGATCACCAACCTTCAGACCGGCTCGATCGTCGAGACAAAAACAGACAACATCGGCTACTACCGCGCACTGCATCTCCAGGTTGGAGCCTACCAAATTCGGGTCGAAGCCCAGGGCTTCAAGGCTACCGTTCTCGAGAACATTCCGCTCAACGTAGACACCACGACACGTGCCGATGCCAAATTGCAGGTCGGCACGGCACACGAGACCGTCGAAGTCGCCGAGGGTGCGGCCTTGGTGCAAACTGAGGAAGCGCGGCTATCGAGCACAATCACTCATCAGGAGATCGACAACTTGCCGCTAAACGGGAGGCAAGTCTATCAATTGATCTCGCTCGAACCCGGGGTAACCCAAACCAATGCGCCAGTCATATCCAACGTGCCTTCCCCCACTTCGTCGGTAACCTTCGATTTCGGATACACCGCCAACGGCTCCACGCCGCGTGGCAACAACTTCGTCCTGGACGGCAATTCGAACAACAATGAATGGCTCGGTGGAACTCCACTGATCTATCCGTCGCTGGATGCGATTCAGGAAGTACAGGTCCAGACGCTGAACTTCTCAGCGGAATACGGACGTAACAACGGTACGGTGGTAAATGTCGTGACCAAGTCCGGCACTAATCATCTGCACGGGTCGACGTTCTATAACGGAAGAAACACGGATTTGGATGCCCGTGACTTCTTTGATCAGGCGACGAAGACGCCCTACCATCTGAATCAGTTCGGCGGTTCGCTGGGCGGGCCGATTGTCAAGGACAGCACTTTCTTTTTCATGGACTATGAAGGATCGCGTCTCAGCGCGGGCCAACCGGCGTTGTTCATCAGTGAAACGCCATCGTTCCGGCAGTTGGTGACGGCGAACAATCCGAATAGCCTGGCGGCGATGTTCTACCACGATTTTCCTGGCCCCGCCTGCACCGGGGCTGCCTATGGTGCTGATAACGAATATTGTCAAGCGGTTGCCTCTCAAGTTGAGCCCAACCAGGCTGACCAATACCTCGTCCGCGTGGATCAACATTTGGGTACGCACGACCAGTTTTATGGACGTTGGGTCAATACGCTAGCGTCAGGGGATGTGGCTAGCCAGGAGCTGGAGGGGGCGGGTACGCGGGGCTTTAAAGCGCCTTTCGATGGTTTCTTTGCCGACCTGAGTTTGGGAGAAACCCACGAGTTTTCCACCCGTGTACTGAATGATCTTCGCGTAGCTTATTCCCGGAACAATAGTCGCATCGATTTCAACTTGCCTCCCAACACTTTGACCGGGGCCGCGCTCACGAGCGCTGGCCTTCCTCAAGACGATTTCGGGGATCTGGTTTTTGATGACGGCGTCGTGCCTATGGGCGGTGAAGTTTTCATCCCTCGCAAATTCATTTTTGACACTTATGCGCTCACCGACACCCTTACTTACATAATTGGGCGGCATGCCCTGAAGTTCGGTTTTCAGGTGCGGCACATCGAGGAGAATAGTGATTATCAACTCACCTCGAAACCCTACTTTGAATTTTCTTGCATCGACAGTAATAAATGCTTACAAAGCTTCGGGGGCGCGACTCCCACCACTCCTCTGAATCCCAAGGGAGACTTGCCTTACCTGCAGGCAGGCCTCGTCAACCGCTACAATTGCGGCGGGGCGCCTTCGCTGACCTGCGGCCAATTCACTGACACTCCGCGACATTTCCGCTGGAACCAATTCGCCGGCTTCGTACAGGACGACTGGAAAGTCAGTCCGCGGCTCACCTTGAATCTTGGCGTTCGCTACGATCTTTTCGAATCGCCGACCGAAACCAACGGCATTCTTTCCAACGTCATCCTGGGCCCGGGGAGCAATTTGTTTCAGCAGATCGCAGGCGCCAGCGTCGGCCGCGTATCGAAGCTCTGGAATACCGACAAGAAAAACTTCGCACCCCGACTCGGAATGTCATGGGATCCGAGGGGACAAGGCGACATGGTCGTGCGCGCTGGCTTCAGCATCGCCTACAACGAGCCGTACTCTAATCTGTACACCAATGCGTCCCGGCTCGACCCGCCCGATGCTATCACCACCTTTGTTGAGCCCAGTCTTGGCATAGGCATCTACCCCATACCGTACGGACCCGGACAGTTCCCCTTTAAAGCCAGTCCCGACTTCGCAGGTCCCAACCTGCCCAATGGAGGGATCGGCCCCGCCTCCAGCGGGATCGACATCACCCCCAGCGGCGTGTATCCAAACCTCCGCGCCAACTATTCGATGCAGTGGTTTTTCGGCATTCAACGCCAGTTCGCGCACGATTATGCCTTGAGCATCAACTACGTCGGGACGCGCGGAGTGGGCGGGTACACAAGGGAAGACTACAACCGGTACGATGGAGATATCTGTTCAAATCTTGCCGATTATTACGGGCCCAACTGTGATCTCGTCAATAAAACCTTGAACCCCGGCTGGGGCGAACTTACCTACATCGACAATGAAGGCCAGTCGATTTATCACGGCATGAATGCTCAGCTCCGCAAGACCTACAGCCACGGGCTGACGTTCACGGCGAACTACACTTGGGGAAAAGTACTCGACAACGTTACTGAGGGAGGGTTGGGAGATTACTTCAACACCAATGGATATGGCGCGTTATACAGCGGCGTGCAGGACATCGAGAACCAGCGCGGAGATCGCGGCCCCTCCGAGTTCGACGCCAAGCATCGCTTCGCGCTTTCTTCACTTTGGACTTTGCCGTCTCCCAAGTCCAACGCCGTCGCCATGAATGTTCTGGGTGGATGGAAGTTGAATTCGATCGTAAGTCTGCAATCCGGGCGTCCTTTTGATGTGTACTGCGGGCTGCCTTGGTATGAGGGCTGCGATTTCAACATGGATGGCTTGCCTTATGATCGCCCCAACCGCCCGGCGGGAATCAAGACCATCGGGTTCAGCAACCAGGAGTTTGAGAACGGCCTTTTTGGTAACCCAACGCCGCTTTTATACCCACAGTACACCGGCTTCTATGGCAGGACCTCTCTGGCAAGTCAGGTTTTCTGTCCCAATGGCCTTAATTCGATCCTCGACACACTTTTTATAAGCTCCACGCTGACTCCATGTCTGCCCGTCGGCACCAACGGAAATCTCAGTCGTAACGCGTTCCGCGGTCCCGCCTTCAAGAAGGTCGACCTATCGCTCTTCAAGGATATTAAGGCGGGGGACCATGCGACTGTCGAGTTCCAGGCTGAGGCATTTAACCTCTTCAATCGCGTCAATCTCTACAACCCGATCAGCGACATGGGAAGTCCGCAATTTGGCCAGTCCACGACGGCGTTTCCGGCGCGGCAGATTCAGTTGGGACTTAAGGTGCTTTTCTAGCGTCATCGAATGCGGCCTAAAACGGGCAAGGAGGATTGGCATGGGATTCATCACTTGGATTGTGGTTGGACTGATTGCAGGTTGGCTGGCTGGCCAGGTTATGAAAGGCGGCGGCTACGGCGTACTCGTGGACATCATTCTCGGAATCCTCGGGGGTGTTGTGGGCGGCTGGGTCTTTGGACTTTTGGGAATCTGGCCGGGCGGCGGCATGATAGGTTCCATCGTTGTGGCATTTGTTGGCGCAGTAATTTTGGTCGGGATTACGCGCTTGGTGAAAAAAGCCTGAAGAAGACTTTTGACAAAAAACAAATCGCACGATGATGGTAGATTCGGCTCGGGGAGTTTGAAGAGCTATCCGGATGCTGTGAGCGGACGGCCGCGGTTGTCAGTGTGCGAACGAATACAGTGGGACGCTCAAACGATAGTCGTTTTCCAATCCCCTTTGCCGAAAGGGCCACATTCTAGGAGCCAGCGACCTGAGCAGCGGGCATGTGAAATGGCAGGACGACTGTGAACTTGCTTCCCTTCCCCACGACGCTGTTCACATCGATGCGGCCATGATGTTCTTCCACGATACGGCGCGCGAGCGAAAGACCAAGACCGGTGCCGTTGCCCTTGGTGGTGTAGAAAGGCCGAAAAATGTTTGGTAGGGTCTGCGGAGGAATACCGCGCCCGGTGTCGCAGACCACCACGATGGCGTGATCATCCCGCGAACCGATTTCGACGCGCACTGTGCCGGCACCTTCCATGGCTTGCACCGCATTCAGGAGCAGATTTAGAAGCACCTGGTGAATCTGATCGCTGTCGTGCTCGACTTCAGCAAGATCAGGCTCCCAGCGCGGTGGCAGGCTTTAAACGAACATGTACTGCCAACTTCCGGCGTTTCATTGACCTGCCCGTCGACCGGTGGCTCTGGATCAACCAAGCAGGCCCTTTAGTCCTTTGCGCAAGTGATCCGGATCAAACGGCTTCTCGCTCCATCCTCCGACCCGAGCCCGCGCCGCAGGAAAGAAGTTCGGTGGCGGCGCGCTCACCGCTAGCGATGGCGCCGTGCACTGTCCCGTTGTGTCCGTTGCAATCCGTCGCTTCTCCGGCAAAGAACAGGGTATTCCCAACCGGTGCAGCTAGTCTGCGCGCAGCTTCCTTACTACCGGCAAGAGGGTAACTGTAGGCACCTCGGCAATAGGGATCGGACTGCCAGTCGTGTACAAAAGACTCCTGCAACAAGTGCCACAAGGTTTCCATGGGTACTCTGAAGATGTGGTGCAAAACCTCCAATCCACGCTCCACGATAGCTGCATCTCCGCGACCGGAGAGCTGCTCAGCACGGACTCCGCCGGACCAGCCAGTCAGCATCGCGCTTTCCACAGACGACCACCACGTTGGGAACAATTCTTCTGGAGATGACAAGAAACTCAGGTCCCTCATCGGGGATGGCACCAGTTCGGGGTCGTTCCAGAAGCAATGGCGGAAACACAGTACGAGTCGGATCGCGGCGCCTGTCCCCAACTGCTTGAGCGCATCAACCTTTTCGGTCAGTTCGGGCCGAAAGCAGACTGCGCCGGCAATTCCAGGCAGCGCCTGCAGAACGCCGAGAGGCAAAGTAATAACAGCGGCTTGTGCATGAATTCTGGCGTACTGCCCGGGCGATTGGGCCGTCACCTCCACCGCACCAGGATTCCAATCTATCTCGGTAACAACGGTGTTCAGCTGCACACTGAGGAGGTCTGGCTTGCTGGCGGCCACAAGCGCTCGAACCAGACCCTCATGTCCATTGGGGAAACGGAAGCCGCGGTGTCCTTGGATCGCCCGGTCGCTCCGATGCCATTGCGCGAGCGCATGAGCGCTGATGCGGCTTGCGTCACATGCGTGGAAGCTCTCGACATATGCGGCCGCTTCGATCCTCGTATGCTGAGGGAGGTCGCCGCAAGCGTGTGCCAGGAAATCCTGGAATGATTGATCCGGTGCGGACTCATCAATCCTGCGGAAGATACTGTCGATCAGATCCCAGGAGCCACTCATGGGTGCGAGCCTTGCTTGTTCCAGGCGCCATCGGTTTCCAGTCAGTTCGTGAGTCTGCAGGCCAGCACGCTCCACGATCTGCCACACCTCCCGAGGCAGACCATGGATGAATTCTGCCCCCAGTTCGACCGGCGCGTTTGTCAGGGTGGGATGTACGGTCCAGATGCGTCCACCAACCCGGCTCCGCGCTTCGAGAATCGTTACGTGGAGACCTGCCTCGCAGAGCGCCTGCGCGCACGCGAGCCCAGCAACTCCAGCTCCGATCACCACAACCTCGGTAATCCGTTTGGACATGCCTTCTCCGCAAGCTACGAGGAATCAGCCATTGGGGAAGGGCCTGTATTCCTGCTCCTGCGGCGACGAAAGTGTCAAGCTGAAGGAGTCGGTGAGGCTGTGTGCCCCTCTGGCATGACCGACCTACAGCGGGGATGGTGTGTCAATGGGAACGATTCGTCAGTGACGGTTATCACGACCCAATGCCCGCAGGTTGCGCCGCTCTTGGCGATCACGCACATCAAGATGTGATCCTTCTCACTGACAGGACACGCTCATTCATGTGCAATCAGCACGAGTCGCCTCTTCGAAGAGCGCTTCCCGCCCGTTGAGACGCAGCAACCCCTGAGGCGAAGGGACCTAATCTCCTTATTCTATTGGTTGCGATTAGTCGTCCGACACTCACAAGTAGGGTTCATACCCCTACTAACCAAATTGGTTGCGCGCGAAAGGGAGGGCACTATGCAAGTCAATCCAAAGATACCGCAGAAATCCAGAACTTTAACGTTGTTTGCCGCGATGGCCTGGTTCGCCGCGCTTCTCATCTTGGCACCATTCCCGCTGTCGGCCCAGACAATCACGCAGTCGACCCTCTATACCTTCACCGGCGGGACCGACGGTGCCGACCCAGGCCCCCTAATACAGGGAAGCGATGGCAATTACTATGGCACCGCAGTTTTTGGCGGAAACGGCCTCACGTCCGGTGCCTGCGATCAAGGTACTGGCTGCGGCACCGTTTTCCGGATCACTCCCTCTGGCAGCTTCACGGTGCTCTATACCTTCACCGGGGGGAGCGACGGTGCGTATCCCAACCCTCTCATAGAGGGTGGCGATGGCAACTTCTACGGCACGGCCACCTTTGGCGGCTACTGCGTGTACCTGCGCCATAAGAAGGCCACTGAAGGCTGCGGCACGATCTTCCGGATCACACCCGCCGGAGATTTTACGGTCCTTTACACGTTTACTGACGGAGCCGACGACGCCTTTCCAAACTCTTTAATACAGGGTAGCGATGGCAACTTCTACGGCACGACTGTTGGAAGTGTCTTTCAAATGACGCCATCTGGCACCCTGACTACTCTCCACAACTTCACAGGGTCAAGCGATGGCAGTTTTCCCTTGGGTCTTGTCCAGGGGAGCGACGGCATCTTCTATGGCGCCACGCAGTTTGGAGGCTATTTCGGGAATTACATTTGCGAATATGGATGTGGCGTGGTATTCAGTATCACGTCTTCGGGTAGCTTAACTCCTATCTATACCTTTACCGGTGGCAGCGATAGTGGCGAATCTCGGTCGAAACCTAACCCTCTGATCGTTATTAAACAACCGGGACACCAAATCCATCAATGCCCCCCCTCACATCCGCATTGTAGTCGTACCCCCACAAGCTTATATACCAACGCTTTGGTGGAGGGTAGCGATGGCACATTCTATGGTGCTACGCCGGGTTTGAACAATGAGGTGGGCGAGATTAACGGAACAGTTTTTGACATCACACTTTCGGGTAACTTAACCACTCTCCACACCTTCAATGGCTTTGGCTCTCTTAACTCTCTCGTGCTGGACAACTCCGGCAATCTCTACGGCACAGGTGGCGCCGGCGCCGGCGCTGTTTTCCAGTTGACGCCTTCGGCCAACTTCATCAATCTCTACGACTTCACCGGCGGAACCGACGGTGCCGGTCCAAGCGCTCTGCTACTGGGCAGCGACGACAGTCTCTACGGTGCAACCGCCGCCGGAGGGAACCTAGCCGACTGCGGCGGCAACGGGTGCGGGACGCTATTTAGACTATCTCCACCCGTGGGCTCCCCACCGTCTGCACCCGTGCAGCTGTTCCTATCTTCTTCCGAGATAAAACTCGGGACCCCCGTCAAGCTCTACTGGAACGTGGCGAATGCCTTCTCCACCACACTTCAGCAGTGCTACGCTTTCGTTCAAGGCGGTGCCACGGGCGGCGGAAATTGGACAGGCATCCAAAACGGTACACTTACCAGTGTTGGCTACTCTGGCTCCGCGACGCTCACACCGACGACGCCCGGAACATACACCTATGCGCTCACCTGCGGAGGACAGGAGTCCGGATTCGCCACGCTTTCTGTGAATTGAACAACAGTGGTACTTACGGCAGCAACAGACTGAGCTGGCCAAGGTTTCTTGCACCTGATCGAGAAATGGTCAGCTTCTTCAAGTAAGGTCGCGACGCTACTGGGAACGGGACCGTTGAGCGGTGGCACGGCGGTCCTGACTATTACAGAGCACGGACTTACGTGAGAAAGATCATCTCCGCTCGCGGCGGTTACAACCTCCGCGCTGGTGCTATCGCAAGCGGCCAGCGCGCCGCCGCTGAAATGCTTTCCCGCGGCGGGCCCAGTTCGTAGGATGGAGCTCGAACGAGGGATTAAGGGAAGCTTTTATTATGGCTTGCCGTTTGCGGGGGTTGGAGGCGGCTCCGGCAGGCTTTGCGTCTGCAGCGCCTGGACGCTCCAATTAGTCGGCGTGGGCCTGGCGGCAGAGCGGGTACCGGCACTGGTTGCATCAAGGAGTTCCTCAAGAGGATCCACTGGGCCTGCAGATCTCGCACCCCGTATAACCACTCCCTTGAACTCGAGAGCTGATGCGTCCGCTAGCTGCGTAGCCGTCGTCAACAGCAAGTACGTGTCGGTCCCAAGCGGATCGCCCACGCGGAATGGATCTCCCGGCAGGAGAATTTGGCCAAGCCTTCCGTTGTCCGAGGCGGGAAATTTGCCGGCGGGTACACCTTCATAGGGCCACAGGAGCGAGCCCTTACCCTGACAGTCGATCCCTAGAACATAGATCCAGCGGGGCGAGACGGTGGTCTTGGCGCTGGCCACGAGCCACATTTCGTAGTTCCCCTTATAGGTATTGCCGCCATCGCTAATGTATTTCTCCTCCGCCACGCGCCGCAGAGCGAGCCGGTAGGGGAAATCCGCCTGACCGCTCAGCGAGGATGACTCGAGATGCAACCAACTATTGAGTCTCGCTAGCTGTACCGCTGAATCTGTGAGATAGGCTGCCGGGGATTTCTCTCCGCCCGCATCCACCCAATTCGTGCGCAGAGGATAGGGCGAGTTCGGCGAGCAACCCGCGCCGACTTCCTTTGGCGTTTGAATCTCGGCGTCCACGTCGCTGCGTTTGAACCATGCGTAGCGGAGCCCGGAGCCGGTGGGAGTGCCTACGATTACATACACTGCCTGGGTGCGATCGGAGGTGAACTGGGCTGTGCCGGAGATCTCTTTGTCGGCCGGTGGGGGCAGCAAACCTCGCGCCGACTCCCTCGGGAGCGGAGCGTCAAACCACACGATGCTGGTGGAGGGCAACTTCTTGAGCGCCGCCGGCGACAGTCTAGCGCCAAGCGTGACGGGATTCTCCTTCTTGACCTGACCTGCGGAGGTTTTTTGGGAATGAGTGTAGAGAGTCCAGTGCGTGCCGTCCCAGCCCAGGTGGTGGGTCCAGGGATCGGAGGACGGGTCGCCGGCGAGCTTGACATTCGCAGCGCGCAACGCGGTGAGAGCATCCTCGATGTCCGCGAGCGAGGAGTTGGAAGCGCCTGCATAGAAGCTCAAAGTGGGCCGCTGCGCTGGCACCCATTTGGTCAACTGAACGATATCTTTGGCATGCACCGTGGCACCTACCGGAAAGATCACCGTGGCCTTCGAGCGCGCCAGACCGATTGAATCGGTTACCCGAAGCACAGCGCGTACTGCGTTGGTCTCGGTGAGTTCAGTGAATTCGCTCCCCGCGCCGATGTCAGCGATCGTGCCGATATCGAGGACGACGCCCTTGGCATCGGCCGAGATGATGGCGGCCGTGGGCGGGCCGCTGCTCGCCATTGACCCGAACAGCGGCTGCTCCTTGCGGGTGGTTGTGGCATCCAGTTCAGGTTGCTGATTGGTTGCGCCGGGGGCTATCTCCATGGCGACCTGCAGCCTCTTGAAGACGTCGCTCGCGGGCCGGTTGGCGGGCAGAGCCTGAAGCGTCTCGACCAGCGCACTGGTGAACAGACCATGAGGTGGCACGCCATTCTGGACGTCGATCGCCGACTGATCTTTCTGCGCAGCGGAGAGGACCAGCACGGGATTGTCTGTACGGCTCTCCGGAGGGGTTCCGGCAGCTTCCGTGGGATAAGGATCATCCGGCATTGGGCGGGGGTCAAAGTCGAAATCGCGGGCCACCAACGCCGTGCTCTCCGCGCCCCGTGCCAGCGATCCGGAATGGCAGGAGTCGAAGATCGCCGTCAAGTGGATGCCGCGATCGGCGGCTTGATTGAAGATGTGGCGGAGATCGCGGCTGAAGATATCATCCCGGCCGAGATACCAGTCGTAAGGCACAATTGTGTTCTCTACATACGAGGGATGGAGGCCCGTGCCGTCGAGGTCGTAGAGCTGGCCGTGCCCCTTGGGGTCTGCGCGGAGCGAACCGTGCGAAGAGATGAACAGTACGACCATGTCGCCCGGTTTCGGATCCTCGACCAGGTACTGTTGCATGGCCTTGAGCATGGCGTCGTGGGTTGCAGCCTGGTCCAGCAGAATGTGAATGTGTTGGGCGTCGTTGGGGAAACCGAACTTCTCGCTGGTGAGCACGTCGCGCATCGCGTCGACATCGTGAATTGGACCCTTAAGGTTGCGATACGTTAACTGGGGCTCATACCGCCCGATGCGGGGAGTGCCATCGGACACTTTGACGTCCGCTGGGGGATGCTCATATGTGTCGATTCCGATGAGAAGTGCGCTTTTTGTCGGCACCGCTGACGATCCGGCTCCCGACTGTGCTCGGCCGGAGGTTTGGCAACAAAGCAGGACGCATAACACTTGAATGATTAGGAGAAACTTATGTCGTTCCATGCGAACACCTTTGAAGTAAGCCCTTAAACGTAATTATTCGCAGGGTACTCTA
The DNA here is from genome assembly GCA_049520095.1 of Terriglobales bacterium. Lineage (GTDB taxonomy): Bacteria > Acidobacteriota > Terriglobia > Terriglobales > Acidobacteriaceae > Acidiflorens. The sequence continues at coordinate 6,458 of JBEKQC010000062.1, read as the reverse complement.
GTCATTCGTAACTATCGGGTTTGTGGCTGCGGACGGCAGCTGTGACGCAGAAAGACCATCTGCTTGGCCGGGTCGGGGTGGTACATGCTCAGATCTTTCTGGAAATCGTTGGCTTGGAGGGATCCTCCGTACTCATAAACATTCCCAGAGCACTCCAAGTCGCCATCCATCGAAAATAACGCGTACGTGCCGACAGAGCCTCCGCTGTAACGAATCCTCGTGGCAAGAATCTTGCTGGTTCTGGTCACAGAACCTCCGGATTCCAGCGCCTTGACTAGGAGGATATGCAACGATGCTTCATCGTCCGGCGACAAGGTGCCTTTTTCTGGATCCACGCCAAGCTTCGCCGCCAAACCGTCCGCCAAGAGGACAGCGCGGATGTGAGATGAGGAAGGCCCTGCCGCTGTGACCGCTGAGCTCTGCGTTCCATCGGGATTGTGTGTAGGCGGGATTATGCCCGCAGGCTTGGCCGCCTGTGCTTTTGTGCTCTCCGGTGCTGAAACTGCCCCCTCGGTCAACGTGCCTAGAAAGGCGTCGATATCCGAGATCGTCCGCTCGATTCTATCGGTCCTCGTGTCGTCCTTCGCTGCGAGGCCCTCCAGGCATCCACGAGCGGCCAGGATCCTGTCTAGGCTGGCAAGAAACGGCGAAATTGACTCGTCAAGCGAGGCCAAGGAGTAGGGGGTGAAGGCGGTAGGCATCAGCACTGGTACGCTTAGCTCTTGCAGTTCCCGACCTATGCCATCCATGAAGGCCTGGTCATGAATGGTGCCCACAACCGACGAAGCGGATTCTTCCGAGGCCATCATGGCAAGGATGCTCTGGGCGGCCGCGAGGGGCGGGCCGGCCGGCGACATGTCGACTGCAGATTTCGCAGCAGATTTCGCAGCAGACTTCGCAGCAGCGGTACCGCCTTTACTTGTGCTCCCCGACTCTGGCGGGCAATCGACTTCGGCCTTGCGCTGAAGCCTGGCCATGGTAGCCATATCCGCGCGCCAGATCTGGAAGTCTGCAAATTCGGTCGAATCGAAGGGGAGAAGAAGAACCCTGGCTTTCTTGGTGCCTGCCTTGACATCGCAGACCGAACCGACGGGAGGATTGGTGAAGTTCGCATTGGCTCCATTGAGGTACGCTGCTATGTCGCAAGCGACGGCCTCACTATTGGACTCCAAGGCGCGATAGGTCAGCATCTCCGTTTCGATGGAAAAGGCCGGAGGGGCCGAGGAGGCTTCTGCGCTTCCCTTGGCCGGTGCAGTCTGCGCGCGCATGCAGCCGACCGAGAGAGCGCCGAATGCCAGCGCAACAACCAACCTGCGGGCTGAAGTAATGGATGGCTCTTTGCTAGCAAGTCTGTCAATAATCCACATTTGTTCCACCTCGGAGGTAGTGACAGTCGGCACTCAGGTGATTCAGTTCACAACGGTTGTAGGTGTAGCGAACGAGATGTTGCGCATGGGTTCCTTCGGACTGGTAGGTATTGATGCCGATGAGCAGTGGGCGTCGAGCGTGCCCATGAAGCCCGACAGCCGTAGCTCGGCACAAAGAGAAAAGGCGATGCGAAATACAGACATGACTCAATACGCCTGAACATAAAGCGTCTCGGCTGGATGGTAACGTCAACGATCTCAGTAATTATTGTTGATCAGTGCCTGACAGTCTGTGATTGACATCACGCCCATCGGGTTGACTCGATTGCACATTCTCCATCAGTCTGCCGGCGATGTGGCTACAATCTGTCATGAGAGCAGAGTAGGGTCATGTTATGAACATCGAACAAATTGTGCGGCTTTGGCATCTGGTCTTGTACTTAGTTTTAGCCGTGGCCTGTGGGCTTAACCCCACCGCTGGTGGAGCGCAAACCGCAAACTCAAGGATTTCGCAAGACGAAGTTGATCTAACAAAAGCGCGCGAGGCGCACGACCGAAAGGCCGAGGCCAACGCGCTGCACGCCCTCGGCGGCGACTACAATTCAGCGGGTCAACCACAAAAGTCACTGGAGTCCTTGACCGCTGCGCGCGCCATACAACGCGAGATGGGCGACCACAGCGGCGAGGCAAAAACGCTCACCGCGATCGGTGAAGTCTACAATGGCATCGGCCAACCAAAAAAGGCACTGGATCTTTTGAACCAGGCGCTTCCAATACAACGAAAGGTGGTCGATCGCAGCGGCGAGGCGAAGACGCTCACCGCGATCGGTGAAGTTTACAATGGCATCGGCCAACCAAAAAAGGCACTGGACTTCCTAAACCATGCGCTAGTTATACAACGAAAGGTGGTCGACCGCAGCGGCGAGGCAAAGACCCTCACCGCGATCGGTGAAGTTTACGACGGCATGGGCGAAACGCAGAAGGCGTTTCAATTCTACAGTCAGGCGCTTCCTGTCGCGCATGAGGTACAAGATATTGGCGGTGAGGCAACTACGCTAAGCGACATTGGCGCGTTCTACGCGACCGTAGGCCAGCCCCAGAAAGCCCTCGAATTTTACAATCAAGCGCTCCCGTTAGAGCGAGCGGTCGACAACCGAAGCGATGAGGCGGTCACGCTGAATAACGTCGCTTCCGTCTATGCCGACATCGGCCAGCCGCAAAAGGCGCTTGATTTATACAATCAGGCGGTCTCCATCGAGCAAAATTTCAGCAATCTCAGCAACGAGGCCATCACACTGCACGCCATTGGCGCGTTATATCAAGACCTGGGTCAGTCCCAGGAAGCTCTGGATTTCTACAACCGGGCACTCCTCATAGAGCGTCATGTGGGTGACCGCAGAGCCGAAGCAACCACGCTCAGCAACATCGGGGGTGTTTACAGAGACCTTGGACAGCGGCAGAAGGCCCTGAGATATCTCAATCAAGCATTGCCCATTGAACGGATAGTGGGCGACCAGGGGGCCGAGGCAATTACGTTGCACGACATCGGCGCGGTCTTCGCCGAGATCGGCGAGCCGCAAAAGGCGCGGGAGTTCTACAACCAGGCAATCCCAATCGAGCGGAAAGTGGGCGACCGGCTCACCGAGGCTTTCACGCTTTGGAGGTTGGCCGCTCTCCAGGGAGCAGGCGCTCTCAAAGGTTATCTGGCTGCGCTGCGCTTGGCCACAGAGGTCGGCGACCCGAATCTGCAGGGATTTATCAATACTTCATTAATGGAGCACTTTAGCAAGCACAAGCAACCCGAAGTGGCGATCTTCTTCGGCAAGGAAGCGGTGAATGAGTATCAGCAAATCCGGGGCAACATGCGCGGACTTGATAAGGAGTTACAGGCATCCTTTGTACAGTTTAAGGCCGGCTCCTACCGTACGCTGGCCAATCTCTTGATTGATGAAGGTCGCATCGCCGAGGCCGAACAAGTACTGGGCCTGTTGAAAGACGAAGAGTACTTCGAGTTCGTGCGGCGCGATGAGACGGAGGGCTCACTCAAAACAACTGCTGCACTGACGGCTGAGGAAGCCGAGTGGGAGAAGCAGTATCGGGAGATCGGGGACAGACTGGTATCCCTCGGCAAGGAGAGAGGTGAACTCCTGAATAAACCAAAGCTAACAGTGGAAGAGACGCAGCACCTGACGCAACTGGAAGCAAATCTGGTAATCGGCAATGCGGCGTTTGAGAAGTTCCTGGACGAATTGGCGACGCACTTCAGTACTGCGGCTGAGGCCAACGTGAAGATCGAACAGTTGCGGGAAACGCAAGGCATCATGGGAGACTTGCGCGAATTGCCAAAAGGCACAGTTGCTATCTACACGCTGGTAGGCGAAGACAAATACCGGGCGATCTTGGTCACTCCCGACGTGCAGAAGGCATATGAGTATCCCATCAGAGCGGCAGAGCTGAACCACAAAGTGCTGGAGTTCCGTCAGGTGCTCGAGAACCCGACGCTCGATCCTCGCCCGCTGGGGCAGGAGATGTACAAGATCCTAATGGCGAACTTGGTCGCGGACTTGCGCCAGGCCGAGGCGAAGACGGTGATGTGGTCGCTGGATGGAAGTCTGCGCTATCTGCCTGTGGCGGCGCTTTATGACGGCAAGGAATACCTGATCGAGCAATATGCTTTGAGTGTGTTCACGCCCGCCAGTAATGCGCGGCTGAAAGACCGACCGGATCAGGAATGGAATGCGGCGGGATTCGGTGTGACCAAGGCCTTTGAAGGCGCCCCGGCACTGCCGGCGGTGGCAGCGGAATTGTCGGGCATCATTGAACAGCAGACAGGTCAAGGTGGAATTCTGGTCGGGGAAATAAGGCTGGATGATCAATTCACCGAGGACGCCATGCGACAGACACTGCTCAAGCATTACGCGGTGGTGCATATTGCAAGCCATTTCCGGTTTCAGCCGGGAAACGAAACTAACTCCTTTCTTTTGCTGGGGGACGGAAATCATCTGAGCCTGGCGGAGTTGAAGAACTTGCCGAACCTGTTTGGGGGTGTGCAACTGCTGACGCTGTCGGCGTGTAATACGGGCGTGGGGGGCACAAGTGGGGATGGGAAAGAGGTGGAAGGACTGGGGGTGTTGGCGCAGCGCAAAGGCGCGAAGGCGGTGATTGCGAGTCTCTGGTCGGTTGCCGATGTCAGTACAAGCCTTTTAATGCAAGAGTTCTACCGGATCCGGGAGTCCGCGACTACCACGAAAGCTGAAGCGCTGCAGCACGCGCAGTTGGCTCTGCTGCGGGGCACTATGAAAAACACAGAGGCAGCGATGGCAAGTCGCGGGATGCACGAGCCTGTGGTTAGCCAATCACGACACGAATTTCCACGCTTCGCGTCTGATCCTAAGAGTCCGTTTGCGCACCCTTACTATTGGGCACCATTTTTCTTGATGGGAAACTGGCTGTAAGCATACCTTCCAAAGCGCCGCCGCTAAGTCGCTCCTAACGCTTTAGCCTGCCGCGTCCAACGGAGGTACGCTTGTCCAACGGCTAGCAACTGGTCCCTATGATGTTTCGCCAACAACCCTTCTGAGAGTGGATTTGTTAGATAACTCAACAATCGCAGGTACGCGCCGCTGAGCCCTAAATGGGAATGAGGGGAGGCGGTTGGCCTCCCCTCGGATCGTTGGCCGCCCGCTTACTGCTTGGTTATCTGTGCGGCCGGTTGCACGGGTGATGCTTTCGGTTTCGCAGTATGCGCCACAACCGGCTTCGGCTGCCAGAAATCGGGTGCCGCAGCCATCACCTCCTGGGTGGGAAGGCTGAGTTCGGCAGAAAATCGGTAGAGCGACGAGTCCGTGCTCTCCACCGAATCCGCACTCACCTGCAGAAATTTCTTGTAACCCTCATCGCCCAGGATTTCGCGAGTAGTAGGGTTCTTGTCGAAGCCACCCAGCGAGGGGCGCAGCGAGGTAACATAGAAGATCGTGCCGTTACCTCCCTCGATTACCTGGGAAACCAGTAGCGGTTGGGTATTCGCAGCTTGTTCACCAGCGGTTTTGACATCCTTCATGAGAGCTTCAAAATCAGCCACGCGCCCGGGGCGAATATGCACCTCCGTGGTCCGCAGCAATCGAGATTCGCCTACGAACTTCACGTAATCCGCTCCCTCGGGCATTTTCCGAGACAAGTCCCGGCGCCGCTTGCGAAGTTCGCTGCGCGAGCTGAGCAGGCAACTATCCCACGCATGCAACATTTTTTCTGCACCGTCTTGACCGTAGGCTTTGGCTAACGCTCCCAAAAAGGCAGCGCTTGCCTTGTCGGTGTCGGCATAGTCTTGACGGTTGCTGATGAACACATAAGTGTAACCTTGGCCATAGAGGCTCTCCATCGCCAGCCAACGGTCGCCGTTGAAGCGGCGATTTGCATCGACTATCTTCTTTCCCAGTGCCTCAAAGTCTGCGATCTTTTCCGGTTTCACGTTCGCGATGTACACATCGAGGTAATCGCCCTGAGCGTGGACCGCCACGGGCGCAACCAGACACACAAATACAGCCAGAGCAGCGAAGATTCTCGGCAACATTAACGCCTCCTTATTTTTTCAGCAGGGATTTCCTCTTTGACTTCGAAAACGGCAACATTGTACGCCTGCCTCACTTGTTCGCGGCAGGCAGTGTCGCCGCCGCGCAGAGTTTCGCAAGATTCTTTCGACCACAACAGCATCGTCTGGAACTGCTGGACAGCTGTCTACCGATAATTGCTGAAATCAGGCGATTTGACTCATTGAGAATCTTTCCCCAGAGGTTTTGCGCCTCATGTCATGATGGGAACCCGGCGACATTCATTTCCGAAATGCTGCCATCTCCGCCGTCACAGCTGCTGCGGGGGCGGATGAGGGCCGCGGGTATTGTGGCGGTTGCGTGTTCTAGCGCAGAGTACTACTTTACGAATTTTGGCTACCCGGCCCCCCTGGGCCTGTCCCGACCAGGGTTGCGCTGGAAGGGAGTTCACCTCGTGATGGGGGTGCTTTGTTGAGCTGTGCGCTCATATCGCAATTGACCGAACACTTTCCACAGTACAGACAGCAGAAGACCTACGATCAAA
>JBEKQC010000061.1:0-26914 GCA_049520095.1 Terriglobales bacterium | reverse complement strand
CGCTGCGGCGCGCGATTCGCAAATTCATGCGGCCCGCGAATATAGCCGGCAATCGCCGACGCCGCGACTACTTCCGGACTCGCCAGGTAGCACTTCGCATCGCGCGATCCCATGCGGCCCTTGAAGTTTCGATTTGTCGCCGAGATTCCGACCTCGCCCGGCTCAAGCAATCCCACGCCCAGCCCGATGCACGGCCCGCAGCCCGACGGCAGCGGCTGTGCGCCCGCATCCATCAACGTCTGCCAAATGCCGCGCTTCTCGGCTTCTTCCTGCACCCACTTACTCGCTGCGCTCAAATAAAACTTCACGCCCAACGCAACTCTCTGACCTTTGAGTACCTTCGCCGCCGCCGCCAGATCTTCGAGCCGCGAATTCACGCACGAAATCAGATATGCCTTCTGGATCGCAACTTTCTTCTTCTCAATCTCCGCCAGCGACTGCATCGTCTGCACCGTGTCCGGCCCCGACACATGGGGCGTCACTCGCGCGAGATCGAGCGTGATCCGCGCCGCATAGATCGCATCCGCATCCGGCGCCGGAGGATTTTTCTCCCAGTTGGCGATGTCTCTTTCTGAAAACCGCTCGACACCAGCTCCCATCGCTTTGAGCCGCTGGTGAACGCCGCGCAAGTATTGGATCGTGACCGCGTCCACCGGAAACCAGCCCACCAGCGGGCCCCACTCCGTTGTCATATTCGAAATCGAAAGCCGCGCGTCCATTGAGAGCGAAGCCACTCCTGGGCCCGTGAACTCGACCGCCGCATTCAGGCATTCGTCGTGGTTATAGAGGCCGCACAAAGTGATGATTACATCCTTGCCTGTGACGCCGACCGGCAGCTTGCCTTCCAGTACGACCTGGATCGACCGTGGAATCTGCCACCAGAATTCGCCCGTGGCCCAAACCGCAGCCGCATCCGTGCGAACAATTGGCGTGCCGATCGCGCCCAACCCGCCATACATATTGGAATGCGAATCGGACGCGACCACGAACGAACCGGGAACCACATATCCGCGCTCGACCATGATCTGGTGCCCAATGCCCGATCCCGCGGGATAGAAATCCACGTCCTGCTCTTTGGCGAACGCCTCAATCGCGCGGTACTTCTTCAGGTTCGCTTCATCCCGATTCTGAATGTCATGATCGAGCGCAAACGTAAGCTGCTGCGAATCTTTCACCTTCTTCGCGCCGATGCCCTTGAACTTGCTCATCACCGCTGACGTGTTGTCGTGCGTCATGCAGCGATGCGGACGAATCGACAGGAAATCCCCCGTGCGGAGGGGCCGCACCGGCCCTTCGGTCATGTGTTTCTGAGCGATTTTTTCAACGATGGTCTGACCCATGATGAACTCCGAACTCCCAGTAACTCAACCTTTCCGCTTCAACTCAAATGCCAGATACATCAGCTGCCCTATGTGATGATGCAGGTGAGTCGCACACGTCAGGACCATGCCAAATCGGTCCTGGGCATCCACGCCCACTGCCGCGTATTCCTTTGACCAGTCCTCAGCCGACTGACGGCTGATCGCGCCGAGCACCATCTCAATCGCCTGATCAAATTTCCTCAACACCTCAGCCTTCGATGGCCGCGTTGCGTCCGAAAACTCCAGCGGACGATCCCGCACATAGCCCGTCCCCGCCATCTGCGTTCCGATGTAGTAATTTAAGTTACCCGTGAGATGCAATACGAGGTGGCCAAAGCTGTTGCCAAACGCGAAGGGCTTGGCCCAAAACTGCTCGTCACTCAGCGGCGCCGCCAGCTCGTTAACTGCGCCAGCTAGTCTCTTGTAACGGGCCGTTAGGTCTGATGCAATCGTCGATTCCAGATCCGTCATAACTTATCCTGCTCAGGCGCTAGGGGCGTTTCTTACCTGCCTTTTTCACTGCTTTCGCCTTCGCCTTATGGGTCTTCGCGTGCGTCCCTTTTTTACATCCGCCTTCATCAGCGCCATTAGTTTCGCGACTGCCCCGCACTTCTCCAGATTCCAAATCGCGTCAAGTAGGTTGGCCTGCGCCTTTGCCGAAAGCACGCCCTCCGCCAGCGCCTTGAACTTCTCTTCGATTTCCGCATCGCTCAGCGGATTTCGTGGGTCACCCTTCGGATAGTCCAATTGCTTCGAGAATTTCCGCCCGTCGGTCGTCGTAACATTCACAATCACGCGCTGCAGCGCCGGGAAAACCTTCTCGATTTCGGGGTCCGCTACGACTTCCACTTTTTTCAGCTGCGCGCGAATCGTCGGGTCCATGATCTTCTTCATCTCGAACTGCGCCGGAGTCACTTGCCGGTCGACGAGCGCCGCGGCGATCACGTAGGGTAGGGAATGATCCGCTGTCTCCTTGGTATGCGGATCGTATTTGCTCGGGTCGGAGAGAATATCGGCCGCCCGCGCCAGCGACCGGATCTGAATCTTCTCCACCTGATCCGGGTGCAGGTCGTTACTCTTGACCAAGTCAAGCACCGCCGAGATCGGCGCATGGGTCAGTGCTTCCGTTGGAAAGAATTTCATCCCGCATTGCGTGATGCGCCAAGACTCGCCGAGCCCGTCCGTGAGCACATTCTGTTTCCACTCCGGACCGAAGCAGTGCACCAATCCTTCCTTGCCGTCGATCACGTGCTCGGGACCGCTATAGCCCTTCTCAGCCAGCAGCGCCGCCAGCACGCCGCTCTGGGTAGCCAGCGGATCGACGGTGTTCTTCATCATCGTCAGCTTGCCCGCCGTCACCGCGCCCATGGTGCAATGCCGCGAAGCCGAAATTCCAATCGCATGTTGAATCTGCTCAGAGTTCAAATGGAGCGCGCGTCCCGCGACAATCGGCGAAACAAACGCCGTCAGCGTCGCATGATGCCAACCGCGCTCGCGGATGCCCGGAAACGCCGCCTCGCACATCCGCATTTCAAATTCGTGGCCCAGCACAAATCCGACAATCAATTCCTTGCCATCGCTCCTGGAGCGTTCGCAACACGCCATCGCGGCCGGAAAAATATCGGAAGGATGCGACGGGTCCTGCTTCCAGTAAATGTCGTTGTAATCCATGCAGCGGATCATCAGCGCATTCGCCAGCGACGCCGAAACCGCGTCCATCTTCTGGCCCGTGCCGATCACCGTCGCCGGCCCGCGCCCGGCAATCTCTTGCAGCACATCCAGCGCAATCATCACGTCATGCTGCCGATATCCGCCGAGCGCACAACCAACTGAATCAAGTAGAAAACGCTTGGCCTGGTACACCGCATCCTCGGAGAGTTGCCTGTATTCAAGTCCCGCAGCCCAGCGGGACATGGTCGCGGTGATGGTTTCTTTGGTGGTAGTTTCTGGTGTCGGCAAGGAAATCTCCTCTGCGAGCAGCTGTCAGCTCTCAGTAAAACCCCAAGACCTTAGGCTTTTACTTCACTCTTACATTCTTCGGATTCTTGAACGGCAAGAACGCCATGAAATCGGCGTGATGCACAATGAATGCTTCGGTCGTGCGCTTCACCAGATCGCCCTCGGCGGCGTGCGCGGCGATGATGTGGCAGACTGCGTCGGGCACGCCACACTCCATCGCCAGCGCGACTCCGGTAAAAGGATGCCGCAACGCTTCTCCGCGCTCGCTTTGCCGGTTCTTGCCGTCCGGACCAATCTCATACTCCAGCAACTTGCCCACGTCCGCCAGGATCGCGCCTGCGATCACCACGTCGGCGTCGATCGGCAACGCTCGACCCATGAAGTCGGTCATCGCTTTCGCACTGTCCCGCGCAATGTGCACCACGCAGCGCTTGTGCTCCATGAATGTGATCGGACAATTCGGAACCAGCAGAGTAAAAGGAATCCGATTCAGATCGTCAGGCTTCAGCGGACTGCGCTCTAGCGCCTTGATCCAAGTTTGCGTCACCTGCTCCCGAAGCTTGGCATCGCTGATCCATTGAATTTCCGGCCACAATCGTTCGACGGCCTCCCGCATAGGCAGGGCCTCCATTACAAGACCCACTAGATTATCGGAGTCGATGCGGATGCGTCGAGGGGGCGAACCGACTGGGGACAAGAATGGCCGCTTATTGTACTTTGCCAAGGATCCGAATGTGACTTGGATATTCGAAGATGGCCTTGGGCACAGTGAATCGTCCGGTCTTTAACACCGGAATCGCGTCGTACTCATCATGCGATGCCGTAGAGACCACGCGAACATCGCGCAGCGGCGTCGGATACTCCCGGTTAGGATTTCGGTCGTTCTCTTTCCAAAATTGCACGTTCGTACCGTTATCGAAGCCGACACCGAGGATCTCGATTTCTGGCAAGTCGCCCGCGTCTAGCAGTTCCTGATTGTGTTGGGCCGGAATATACATGGAACTGAAACCTACATCGTCTCCGCGAAACCGGGCGGCTTCATCAGGGGGAGGATCCCCCACTTTTTCCCCTCGCGGCCCGGGTTTGTAGTCATAGGCGGACTGGCCCGAATCGTTTTCCCAGAGATCCCGATCCCACAACGAAGTTGGGACAGTACCGACGCTGAACCACATCATGTCATCAGGCAATTTCTCTTCAGGCAATGTGTCTGCCCTTGCCGGCCAGTAAAAGCTGTGGGGAAGTGTGGTGATGTGTCTTCCAGCCGAAAGCTCCGGCAGAGGGTATTCCGCTTCCACTGTGAGTTCGTCGAAAACCTGCAATTTCCCTTCGGACAGGCTCCTTCGCAACTCATAAACAACTTCAATCGGGCAGTACTCTCTTCGACCCGTTGGCTTATCAACCGGTCCCCCACAGACCGGAAAAACCATGATTTCCGCATCGTCGTCGTGTAACACCACTGCGCCCTTTTTTCCCTGCGGCTCCCCAGAGGCGTTGTCGCCGGGCGCCGCCTTGGATGGAGTTGTTGGAGGCGTTTGTTGTTGCGGCTGCGTCCCTTGCGAATTGCACGCCCGAAGCGCGAGACTCAAAACCAGGACAGCTAGCATTTTGGACATAAAACCTGGGCCAACGTCTCTGAAATCGGCTTAGTGCTTCGCCGCCGTGCTTCCCGACGAAGGTTCCTTCTCTATCGGCAGCAGTTCAATGGCGCACCCCGAGCCGCCGCAACTCAGCAATCCGCGGCGGACGATTTTCACCGACGACACATCCGGAAATCTAACGGGGAAGTCTTTCTGGCGCAGCTGCTCACCCGCGGAACGAAGGCTCTCGTCACCGTCAACAAATTCCGCGCGCTCGGGACGAGGAGAGCTGTCGAACACCAGGTTAAACCGCGCCGAAACTGGTTTGCCAGTGATGGCTCCAAGCTTTACCGTGCGCGCTTGCACCAGTTCCGCGGGAGCCTGAGCGAGCTCTTTCTCCGATGTCGCGGCATCGCCCGCCAGCTTTGCCAACCGCGCCCGCGAATCCTGCACTTCATTAGCGCTTCCGCCCGCCGCCACGGCCAGCGCATACATATGACGCGCCTTCTCCGCCTGACCTTGTTTTTCGAGCACCTGGCCCAGCCGGTTCGCAACCGTCCCAGACTGGCTCAAAAGCCAAGCCGATTGCAGAAATTGCATGGCCGGCAGGTTCTCGCCACGTTGGAATTTGGCCCATCCCATCCGCGCCCACGCCAGCGCCACCAGTCGCATCGACGAAAACGCCGACGGCCCCAGCCGGTCCAATTCACCCGAATCGAATTGTCCCCCAATGTCGTACAGGACCTGCTGTGCGCCGTTCTCGGTTTGCGTCGGATCAATATCATTCCTCAAGGCTGATGCGAAGACATCCTGGCCAGAATCGCCGCCCGCACTGCCAGTGAGTTCCTTCATCAGCGCTTGCGCCTGCGTTGTCTCTCCCAATCGCCCATACACTTGCGCCAGCGCCATCTTCGTCTCTGGATCGTCCGGAGGAATCGCCGCAGCCGCTTCCAGTTCCGTACGCGCGTCGGCATCGCGTCCCAACTGCGCCAGCAACAGGCCGAGGTTCTTATGCGCCGCCTTCTCGTACGGAGTCGTTTCCAGTTGCTTGCGATAAGCCGCGATCGCCTCGTCATTCTTCCCCGTTTGCTGCAACTCCGCCGCTAGGTCGCCGTTTGCATGCTTGTGATTCGGATCCAGTTCGATTTGCTTGCGGAATGCGCCGATCGCCTCCCCATGATTGTTGGCTCCGGCGTAGGCCAGTCCCAGGTCGTACCAGCCGTCTTTCATCCCTGTGTCGGCCAGGCCCGCGTCCCCGTCCACCGCCCGCTTTAACAGGTCAATTGCCGTCCGATAATCCTTGCTCTGCAGCGCTTTCACTCCAGCTTTTTGGAGTTCCGCTGGAGTGCCTTCCATCTTCGAAGCCGTCCTTGCCCCTTGCGCCGACGGCGTCAGAATGGTGGCCGACAAGAGCTCGTCTTGATCGCTTTGCGCGGCATTGCGGAACGATTCGTAATCCGCGCGCCGCGCCGCCGACAACTCGTTCACCTTCACGGCAAGTTTGCGCTCGCCTTCCAAAATTCCCTTGTTCACGGAAACGACCAGCGAGTACGTCGATGAATAGTCACCGTAGTCTCGCGACATTTTCACCGCGGTCGGCGTGTGCACCGTGTAGTTGGACGGAAACTGCAAGCGAACCCGGTAGTCCATTTCGCCTGCAGGACCAATGTTCAATGGCTCCGTGCTCTTGTCCGACGCTCGAATTGCAGGCACCCCCAGCGGCGGGATCGGACGAAAATTAACGCTCGCCGATGGCACTACAAAAAACTGGTCCTGGTGCAGTCGATACTTCAGATGAAAAGGCTTGCTCGTGTCTTCGATGGGATCGAGTTGAACGTCATCGACGTCGCCGGGCAAGCCCCAACTCGCCGAGAGCACCTTCACAAAGTCCTTCCACTGTGCCTGCGAATATCGACGAAAAGCGCCGCGCATTGGCCAATCGCGATCTCCCTGGGCCGTAACTTCAAGCGTGGCATCAAGCGCGCCGAACTCGCTGAACTTGCCGTCGAGCGTGAAATGCATGAAGGTCTTGATCGGCGAATCCGCCGGCGTCCGCTGCAAGCCCCCCTCGCTGTCCTCCGCCGCCACGACTGCTTGCTTGTTTCGTAGCTGATAAAGAATCAGCCCAAAGGGCGTCACTTCAGGAGTCGTATCGAGCCAGGTTAGCTCCATTCCCGTCCCCAGGCGAGCCGCCGTGATCACGTGATCGAACTGTGCCGGCGAGGGAATGTCCGCATCCAGTTTGCGCGAGCTGTCGATCAACACCGGATAACTCTGAATTCCTTCCGCCCGCAGCAGCGCGGAAAACAACGTGTGTTTGTCCTTACAGTCGCCGTAACCATTCTGCAGAACGTCCGAGGCCGAATGCGGCTGATAGCGCCCGACTCCGAGCGAGATGCTCACGTAACGCACATTCCGCGCCACGTAATCGTAAAGGCGTCGCGCCTTCTCCGTGGCCGTATCCGCTCCCTTGGTGAGTTCCCCGGCTTTTTTTCGCACGCTGTCGTCCACCGTCATGCGCTCGCCCTGCAGCTTGGCGTACCATTGCGCGACCTGCTTCCAGTCGGTGAAAGTCGTCAGCTGCACATCGGGGCCGGTCTCTTCGTCCGCTTCATCTTTATCTTTATCGCGTTCCGGCTGAATATCCTTCACCACCCAGGTATAGAGGCGCCGGTCTCCAGTCTCTTGAATCTCCGGCTTGCGCGTGGGCGTCTTGAGCTTCACTTCGCGCGCCTTTGGCACATCGATCTCCAGCCGGTCCTCGCTGACTGCCACACCCTTTGGAAATGTGTATTCGTACCAGAAGTTTCCTGCGGCCAGCGGCGTGAGAACCCGCGTTACGGTGCGATATTCCAGCGTGTCCCCGGGCTGCAAAGCAGCCACGGAAATATGCCGTTGCCGGTAATCGCTGTACATCGGAGCTTCTTTCAGCACGTCGGGAGCGAAATCTTGCGCGGTCGACTCCGGCGTCACCACCACCTGCCCATCCGGCTTACGCACGCGGACGTACTCGACCTCCAACTTCTCGGTGGCCGACGAATATCCGAAAACCAGTTGGCCGAATTCCTCCACGCCCGCCTGGCTCTGAATCCGAACCACCGCTTCGGTCTCGCTCACTTCGGTTCCGTCATTTTCAAAGTGGACGCGATTCAAGATTCGATCGAAGACTGCGGCTTCTTCGGCGTTATTCGTTTTCTGTTTGGATGACGGCGGAGCCTGCGAGAAAGCAATCGAACTCATCGAGCAAACGAACAAGCAGACGAGAAGGAAGCCAATCGCCACGTGCAACACGCGATAAGACATATTGCAGTTCTTTTACGCCGTGCCCAGAGTAAAATCAAACGAAGCGAAAATGAATTTCACCCAAATCGTTAAGCTGGTTGCGATCCTGATTTGTTTCTGCAGTCTGCTCGCCGCGCAGGCCCCCTTTCTGACCGTGGTAGATGAGCCCATGCCCACAATCGAAGCGGGGGTGGAATTCCACGTTCTTCTCCATGCCAGCGGCGGTGCTCCGCCCTACGTCTGGAGCGTAGCCACTGGCGATCTTCCCGATGGAATTACCCTCACCCCGGAAGGCCTCCTGGGCGGACGCCCCACCACGGCGGGAGATTTCGCGGTGACTTTGAAAGTCGAAGACTCCGGCCATCCTGCACACACCATTAACAAAGACTTCCGGTTGGTAGTCACGGCTTCTCTGTCGCTCGAATGGCTCCAATCTCCAAAGGTCCGCGACAACCGGATTGACGGCTCTGTCATGGTCTCCAATGGCACCCATGACACCTTCGATCTGACGGTAATCATCGTGGCTGTCGCCGACAACGGCCGAGCAACTGCAATCGGCTACGAGCATTTCCCACT
This sequence comes from Terriglobales bacterium, assembly GCA_049520095.1. Lineage (GTDB taxonomy): Bacteria > Acidobacteriota > Terriglobia > Terriglobales > Acidobacteriaceae > Acidiflorens. The sequence goes on along the minus strand of JBEKQC010000061.1, from coordinate 18,159 downwards.
TAAGGCGGGCTCTACCAACGTTGACATTTCCTTTGGCAGCGCGCTGCCCAACGGCGCCTACGTGATCCACGCGGATGCCATTGCCGAAATCCCCAAACGGAAAGTTATCATTCGACAGCGACTCCAAACACCTCAGGCTCTGCAGGTCATGCAGGGACCGTAATGGCTTACGCCCACGCCGGGTACACTAGTCGCTTGCCGTGTCTGATCGATGATGTGTTCGTTCACCTGGAATCCCAACATTTCGACAGGCGAGTCTGTGTTTTCCGAGAGAATGCTCTTATGGCAGTCGCTTCTTGTTGTTGGGCATAAAGCCCAATTCGACCATTGCAGTCACGTTTTGTTGCCGTCCGTTAAACAGCAGTGGATAGTGCGAGATGTGCTCATACTGCAGCTGACTCTTCACATACCATCCCGATCGCCGGTGAAACTCATTCTGCACAGAATAATCCTGCCAAGCGCCTCCTTTCGGAATGAAAGCGGGATCGACAGAATTGTTCTTGTACATGAGCTGGAGAGTATTTCTGGGCGATGCCCAATAAGTTAGCCAGCCTTGGATCGTCTGGCCCTTTCGGCCAACCGTATTGCCCATTAGAAAGCCATTGTTGGTGTTCGCTTCGTGGTAGCCGTAGTCAAAATAAGTAAATTGCCCGTCATTGTCGCTGAGGTTTTGTCCGGGAGTCTGCGTGTTGGCGGCTTCAATATGAAGATCGAGTTTGGGGATTCCGGGAATACGAGTAATGTAGATCCCCGGCCGATACGGATACGCCGTGGTCCTCACCCACGCAATGAAGTCGTCCTCGGCATACACTTCACCGTATAGAACGATATAGTTTCGCACCTTCGGGACGTAAAACGTCCAGTCCATCTCATTGTCGTTGTCCCCCGGAACCCCCGGATACAACGGGTTATGACTCTCTTGGCCAAACATGCTGAGAGCGAAATTGCCCAAAGTGAATGGCTGTCCGCCCCGGCCTCCAATTGTAGTCATGCGCCCGTATCCAATTTCCAGACAGGGCAAGGGCTTGAAGGTGATTTTTTGGCCATAAACCCAGGGGTTCGCATGATCCGTGCGGTTCGCGAGCCTTCCCATGAATTGATCGATTCGCGCCGGCCCCAGGAACTTCAATAAGAGCGGCAGACGGATCGGCTCCGGATTGACGACTTCGACCATGTCAATCGGCTCGGCATTGTCACTCAGCAAAAAAGAGCCGCCGGGACCGGGGCCCCAAGAATGGCTTTGCCTGCCCACCGAGAGCTGCCAGTCGCTCAACTTCACCGGGCTCAAGTTCATCACGATATAGGCATCCAATACTCGCGGCCTGTTGATTCCCCCAATGCCGACATCGGGAGGTAGGGACACTTCATCTTTGAGCGCGATCACATTGAGGACGGCCTGCGAAGGCGCGGGAGCCGAAGGCGCGTGCTGATATTCGGCGCGGACGTAGACCGCGAACGGTCCGGCTTCAGCTCGAAAGGCGCCGCCGGCCTGTCCGTTAGTCCCGCGTTCGAAAGGTCGGCCAAAGTCATAAGAAACTGTTTGGCCGAAATGGTAACTGTCCGTCAAAGCTGGGCCGCTGATCGATACAGTTCTGCCATAAGCTGATTCAAGGCTTGCGTTTAAGTTGGCTCGGCCATCTTGCAGGCCTATCTCGAAGGAAAATTCCTCTTCGAGACGGCTCAGCAGCTCCGGTGCGTCTTCACTCAGAGGATGAAGCACACTCAAAACATTCTTGGCTTTATCGATCATTCGTACGCATTCCATGCGAGTCCACGGACGCATACCCTGGAATCCCCTCTCCGCGTAGCCCAATGCAGCGAGGCGGTCCAAAGCCGGATATATCCAACTGTCGAGCGGAACATAGGCCGAGCCCAAATCTCTGGGATTGTGCATGTGGTCTGGCAGTGCGTGGGAAGTCGCATCGCCGGTTGGATTCTGGGTTTTGCCCCCTTGCCGGTTCGATTCAGTGGAATTCAACTGGTCGCTCTGTGGCACTGCGTAACACCTTGCAATGAACGCTGGAATGAACACCGCGACACCAATGGCCAACCAAAAAACGGCCAATCGCCTCGAAAACATCAAGCTAGCCCTCTGGATTCGCTTATATGTCTTTTCTAAATGTAGGCAAAGTATCCTTTTGGACAGGGCCTGCTTGACTAGGCACGGTTCTGCCCGGACCACTTTGTGCACACTGACGCGGAATCACTGATGTTGGGCGCCCGATTGTGTAATCTAAGCAGCTATATTCTCGCTGGCGGGAGCCGCCCATGCCCGAAAAATCCAACCCGCGCGTAGAACAGCTACTGGCCCGCCACGAACTCGACCTCAATCGGCTGAAGGACGCCTTCGGCTTGCTGGGCGTCAGTGCCTGCTCCTGGTGCAAGAAGTTCTTTCGCCGCTCCGATCCCGGAGCCCTCTTCGATGCGGGCGAACTGGTTTGCTATGGCTGCATTCCCGACTGGTGGACACACCGCTGCACCCAACTGGGCACCAAGGACCGCGAAGCCCTCGAAGGCAAACTCGTCTACTGGCTGCGCGGCAACCATCATGCCGAATTGTTCAAGGATCCGGCCGAGCTCCCAGAGAGTTCATTACAGGAATTGAATCTTGTCGCCAGCTGCCTGGAATGCCGCGGCACCGGAAAATCGTTGGGGGAGGAACGCTGCCGCTACTGCGCGGGCCGCGGCACGGTATGGGTTATCGTTACCCGAAAGCAGGCCTAGAGAACGGTGAACCTCGGCGATTGCTGAAAACTGAGAGCTGAGAGCCGGAGAGCGAACACCAAGCACCGTTTCTTGCTTTTTGCGCGTGCTTCCACTAAATTTCATATTTCCCCCAGTTTGATGAGCGGGGCAAGCCGCAAACTTGCCCTTCAGGAGTGGTCAGTATGAAGCGGAGTTATATCGGGCTCGCCTTGGGCGCGCTGGTGGCGGTGGGAGCAGTGCTTAGCCTCCCGAGTTGCGGACACGACCAAAAGCTGGTGAGCCTTGAGATTCAACCCGGGACATTTACTTTTCTGGAGCCGTATTCCCCCCCGCCTGCCACCAACGTCATGGAGCAGTACAGCGCGATCGGCACCTACATCCATCCTCCGGCAACGAAGGACGTCACCAGTCAGGCGACCTGGAAGATTGATGATGGTGTGGTTACGATGTCGACCCCTGGCTTGTTCACTGCGGCGCCGGACTATTGTGGTGGTGGGAACATCTCAGCAACTGTTCCTGAGGGTACGGGCGGTGCGTCGAACGTTCTGATTGCTTATGCGACCGTAACCGTGGACAATCCACTCGTAGCAGACTGCCCGGGCTACGGCACTGAAGTCGAGTTAAGCGTGCAGGTCACTGGGCCGGGGACGGTAATCAGCACAACCGGCACTATCAACTGCCCGCCGGAATGCATTACTCCGGTTGCGGTAGGCGCTTCGGTGGGGCTCACCGCCGAGCCGCAGGCCGGTTTCACTGTAATGTGGTCGTCAGCCTGTACATCTGAGTCGGGAAACGACTGCTCCGTCACGATCCCTACCGGTGGAGCCAATGTGCTCGCGACGTTTATTGCTGGGCCGTAACGGCGAAGCGGTCACACCGGCCCTCATTTCTCGGCTATTCATCCGTTAACAGCTTGCCCAGCGTAGATTTGTGCCGCTCTGGCTTCGTCTTCTTCGCCGGGACGAGCCGCGACGGCTTCGGACTCCCCAGGCGCTCGCGGGCCATTTCGCGCACGACCTTGGCGGCGGAGAAGATTTTTTTCTTGCGCTTGCGCGGCATGGTACTGCGGCCCCATCTCGCTAGCTCGTTTTAGTTGCTGACCACGTTCCATAATCGCCGTTCGTGCACCCGCCAGACGGCGCTGTGTAGTTCCCCGACATAGAAGTGCCAGCCGCGTTGGCTGTACCTGTGAAGTTAACGGGCTGATCGCCTTCTTCTATTTGAACCGTGACGGCAGTTCCGGAGATGCTTCCCGAGAGTGTTGCCGTAGAAGCGCACGGTGTCCCGCTCAACGTTACCGTCCCAGTGACAGAACTGCCGCTTTGTTGAATTGTCGCGCTTCCCGTGTCCGCGAAATCAAATAGAGTTGAATGTCCAGTGATCTGCCAATCACCGCTGAGATTCAGAGGCGAACTGCTGTTGGTGCTGCTACTCCCACAGCCAACGAGACTACATAGCAAAATGAGACCTAGGATATTTTTCATACATGCTCCCCGAAGTGAGGATGATTCAACGGATAAAGTCTCCGCCGTTGCCCGCTACTTGGGTCCGACGGTTCCCGCACTATCCGCAAGTGTGGAAATCAAATAGCACCACACCGGCCATCCTGGTAGTGTCCTAAACTTAGGACCTACCGCCATCCGCATCTTCGCACATTCGATCCGCAAAAGTGCAATAATCCTAGGTTGGCTTGGAGTTTCTAAGACTCAAAGCTGAGGCCTAGTTTATGGATGAACGCGAGTTTTTTGACGAACGGTCCGATAAAAAGCCGGCAAACTTAAGCTGTCCGCATTGCCATCAGGCGGCGGAGTATGAAATCCAGTGGCTGGTGCGCATGAAGAAGAAGAGTCTGCCGCCGCGGGCGGACGATCGCGACCGCGCGAAATTCGCCAAGGCGCAATCTTACATGCTGCGGCGCGACGACATGATGATGTGCAAAAACATGCGCTGCCGCAAGCGCTTCGAGATTACGGGCGTGCAGAGCGTAGCGTTTTTGCAGGATGGCCTGCCCGCCGGTGGTTGTTGATCGCTTAATTCCGCCCGTCTCGATCGGACCGGCGTCGCACTGAATATATCAACGACATTCACATCGGGCGCTTAAGTCCTGGCAAGCGTTTTCTCGGCCCACTCTTCACAATTTCCTTCTGAACTTTAAGTTGCTTTATCACTCTCGGGTTTCCTCCAAGGGCCATCCTGTACGGAGAATTTTCCGCCAGAATGTAGAATTTTCAGGCCGCGGAAGTCCTGGATCTCCTACCATTTTTCGCAAGTCGATGAGCCTGCCCGAGATAGCGCCGAGTAAAACCCGGATGGCAGAGCGGTTGCACTACTCCTCCAGGTGAGCCACATGCTCACCACAGGAGGTTTTGTGGATATGGCAATCAAGACGAAACTATACACTCGCGTTTCTTGGGTGCCGCTGCTTGCTCTGGCAATGCTGTTCCCGGTCGGCACAGTTGTCAGCGGACAGACCATGCCGCCGACACAGATGCCGCCGGGACCGCCGGCTCCGATGCCGCGTCAGGGCGACAACATTACCCCTCAAGAAGTGGCCGACATGGACCGGTTCCTGGACAGCCATCCGGAGATCTCTGAACAGCTGGGCAAGGATCCTTCGCTGATCGACAACCGCAGATGGGTCGCGGATCATCCGGCGCTGCAGCAATACCTGCAGGAGCACCCAAGAGTCGCCGATGCGTTCCGCGCGAACCCGAACCTCTTCATGCGGGATGAGAATCGCCATGAATGGCACGAGGGCGATCGGGATCACGATCGCGACCATGGCATCACTCGGCAAGAAGTGACCGACATGGACCGGTTCCTGGACAGCCATCCAGAAATCGCCGAGCAACTCCGCAAGGATCCTTCGCTGATCGACAACCGCAAGTGGGTCGCGGATCATCCGGCGCTGCAGGAGTATTTGCAGAAGCATCCCGAAGTTGCCGAGGAGTTCCGCGCGCACCCGGACGCTTTCATGCGTGACGAGGAACGCTACGACCGACACGATGGCGATCACGATCGCGACGCTCGAATGAACGTCGACGAACGCAACCGTGGCGAACTGACCAGCTTTGGCCAATTCCTGGGCGGTCACGCAAGCGTTGCGGCCGAGCTCTCCAGCGATCCTTCGTTGGCTACCAACAAGGAGTACCTGGCGAGCCATCCAGAACTGGATGAATATCTGAAAGCGCATCCCGCAATGAGCCAACAGCTGGCGGAGAACCCGCAAGCGGTTATGAGCTCGAACTGGGTGCAGCAACGCGGCGGCTTCAGCGCAAAGCCTGTTGGACCTACGCCGAAGCCAAAATCCACCCCAGAACAATAGGGAGTCGCAGGTGAGACGCACAGAATGAGAGGCAGAGGTGGAGGACGGGAATCCCCACATGAACGACCGTCCTTCACCTCTGCAAAGTCTTCCCGTGCGCGGGGTGTCTAAAAGCGAATTACGGAGCAATATTTTCAGGGAGGTGCTATGAAGGTCAAGAGATCGCTCATCGCTGCGCTCTCGCTGGTCCTGGCCGTTTGCTCGATCGCGGTGGGCAAGGAAAAGAAGGGTGAAAGAGGCATGTTGGAAAGCATGCAATCCGTTCCTTGCGGCGCCAAAGAACGGGGCCTCACGGGCCTGGGGAGCATGGCCGCGTCCGTTGGGGTGGCGCACGTTAACTCGCATGAGCAGTTGTGCGCCCAATATCTGCTCCGCACCGACGACATGGACTACCACATTCGTCCTTTCGATACGAAGCACCCGGTGGTTCTTCCCGTCGGCCACGAAGCTGAATTCAAAATTAAGAACGACCGCCTCCTGCTGAAAATAGCCGACGGAGACAAGGAAGTCAGAAAGGAGCGCCCTTACCAAGTGGTTTCCATGCAGCCGGCAAATTCGTCGGATGCTAAGGTCGAGAGTGGCGCCTACCGGGCCCCGGATAAGCCGGTAGTGTCTCCTGCTCCCAACCCGCCGGTCGATAAAGCGAGTAATCGACCGACCGGCAATCCTCCGCCGGACTGAGGCGTCGGTTGGCTCGAAGCATTTCCCCAGAGCGCAGACAGAAAGAGCGCTGCGGCAAGACGACATGATGATGTGCAAAAACATGCGCTGCCGCAAGCGTTTCGAGATTACGGGCGTGCAGAGCGTCGCGTTTCTGCAGGATGGCCTGCCGGCCGGTGGTCGTTGATCTTCGTCCGTTGAGAAGCCGACAGAATCTCGACCTCCCAACCATTCAAACAACATCGTTGGTCAGTATCGTTGGTCAGTCAATTCCGGGAAATGATCCTGCCAGAAGGCGGTTAGCCTTTAACTGAGGCGCGGTTGGCAACCAGTGTGACAGCGAGACGGCGGACACTGTGAAGCAACTGGCCCAGCGCTTGGGAAGCTGGAGCGGAAAGAGGCGATGGCTTTATTCGCGGAGCGTCGCTATAGCCCTCCTTTTCCATTTTCCTTGCGGCGGCGGCCAAGCGCTTCGCACTTGTATCTTCCATGGCCAGGAAGCAGAAGGCCTGGGCCAGCGGCACGCCATCGGCGCCCGTCTGCAGGAATTGAATATGCGCGCTGACTTTGCCGAAGTCCGTTCTGATAGCAATGTCGCCCATGGTTCCGCGGCGAATCGGACCTCTGGAAAGGATGGCGGATCCTCCGGTGATGGATAGGCGCTGCAACACGCCAACGAAGGGAGAGCCGTCGATAAAAAATAGCGCGCGCTCGCGATTGGGAATCCGGATACGCGGAGCCCGGGGGCGCTTGCTCGGCTTCTGAGGCTTCTTCACGATAACTCAGCATCGCAAGCGGCGCCAGCGCGGTCAAGATTACCGCCGTTAGTGGCTGGCGGGGCAAAACTCCCCCCTTTCGTATCACGTCTCAGCCACGCCGAAGTTCATATCAACGTATCGCTGTAGCGGATACCGTGCCCTTCGAGGGCAAACGCCTCATTGCGCCGGGGCACCAAACACATGCCGTGCGTCACGCACCGTGTCCCTCCGCCGCATCTCCTCGTTTATACTAATGGGTTTCACCTTTACCAGTTGACCGTTGCAAGGGAGTCGAATCCGTGAAGATCCTGGTTTGCATGAAGCAGGTGCCACAGAAGGACGCTCCGCTGAAGCTGAATGAGGCGGGGACGTGGATCCGCGAAGATGTTTCCTACGAAGTGAATGAGCCGGACGCATTCGCGCTGGAAGAAGCGTTGCGGCAGAAGGAAAAGCACACCGGCGAGGTGGTGGTCGTCACAGCCGGCCCAGCGCGGGCGTTGCAGGTGTTGCGCGAGGCGCTGGCAAAAGGCGCGGACCGGGCGATCCACCTTGAGGACGACGCATTTGTCGGACTCGATGCCTACAACACGGCGCGAGCCATCGCGGCGGCCATAAAGGATGAAAAGTTCGACCTGATCTTTACTGGCCTGCAATCGGACGATTACGGCTATGCGCAGACCGGGGTGATTCTGGCGCAGATTCTTGGCTGGCCGCACGCGACCATCATTATGCAGATTGAAAAGCGAGTTGAGCAAAATGACGGCGGTATCCGCGTAAAGCGCGAACTGGAAGCCGGGTTCTTTCAGTTTGTCGATATGCCTTTGCCGGCAGTGCTGACGATCCAGTCGGGCATCAACAAGCTGCGCTATGCGACGCTGATCGGGATCAAGCAGGCCAAGACAAAGCCGCTGCGCAAGGTAACGCTGGCGGAAGTGCAGTCGTCCATGGGCGGAAATTTGCAGAAGATCGAAAAGCTCTACGTGCCGCAGAAGTCGAAAAATACCGAATTTCTGGAAGGTTCCCCAGCGGAAGTAGCGAAGAAGCTGGTGGAAAAACTGAAGAATGAACTGCGGGTAATTTGAAGAAACCAGTTCTCGGTTCTCAGTTCTCAGTCTTGGGAACTGGGTTTTTTCTGAGAACTGAGAACCGAGAACCGAGAACCGATTCTATGGACACTATCCTAGTAGTCGTCGAACAGCGTGAAGGAAAACTAAACCGCGTCTCCTGGGAGACGATTGCCGCCGGACAGGCGATTGCCGCTCAAACTGGATGGACGCTGGAAGCCGCGGTAGTTGGCTCTGGCGTAGCTGCCATCGCCAGCGAGGTAGCGGCAAAAAAACTCGCGAAAGTATATGACGTCGAGTCGCCCAGGCTCGAGCCCTACACTCCCGACGCGTTCGCCTATGCGTTGCAGGAGTTTCTGGGGAAGCATCCGGCCAAGCTGGTGTTGATGCCGCACACCTACCAGGTGCGCGATTTTGTGCCGAAGCTGGCGACGGCCTTGCAGACCTCGGCCATCAGTGACGCGATCGGATACAGGTATGAAGGCGGCAAGCTCTTGTTCACGCGACAAATGTTTCAGGGAAAGTTTGTGGCCGACGTGAGTTTTGCCGGCTCAGGGCCTTGCTTTGTCACCTTTCAAAATGGCTCGTTCCGCGCCGATAAAGTCGAAACCGGTACGGCGGCAGCGCCGGTTGAGACCGTCAACATCGATATTCCGGATGGCATCGTACGCAATAAGCCGCAGGAGGTCTTCAAGGAAGCCAAGCAGGCGGTCGATTTGACGCAGGCTGAAATCATCGTGTCGGTGGGGCGCGGAATCAAGGAGCAGAAAAATATCGACTTGGCAAAGCAGTTGGCGGATGCGCTCGGCGGCGAACTCGCAGCATCGCGTCCGATCTGCGACAACGGATGGTTGCCCATGGACCGCCAGATCGGATCTTCGGGACAAACAGTCGCTCCGAAGCTGTATCTGGCGCTCGGAATCTCTGGGGCGATCCAGCATATCGTGGGCATGAAGGGATCGAAGAGCATCGTGGCGATTAACAAAGATTCCGAGGCGCCAATTTTTGAGATTGCGGACTATGCCGTGGTCGGAAACTTGTTCGACATCGTGCCGCCGCTGATTGAGGAAATTAAGAAGGCCAAGGCGTAGTAAGGCGAGTTTCAAGGCGAGTTTCAAATCCTGGAACCTCAAGGCTCGACCGTAATCGATCCCACCCATTGACTTGCGGTCGCACTCGTTCCATAGTGCTGCGGACGAGTTGTGATCATGAACTACCCGGACAGAAAATCGTCATCGCTCATCGACAGAAAATCGTCATCGCTCATCGATGGGAAGTCGCTATCGCCGATCCCTTCGTTCTTTGTGGTGGCATTAACAATTCTGGCTTTGGCCGGTTGCGGCAGCAGTGGCTCGGCTCCTGCTGCGATCAGCGTCGCGGTCAGCCCGGAGACCGTCTCCCTGAATGTTGGCGGATCACAGGCCTTCACGGCTACCGTTGCGAATGACGCTTCCAACTCGGGTGTGAACTGGAGCATCGGCACCGGCGCGGGCACGCTCAGCAGTGTGAGCACGACGGGCTTGACCTATCTCGCACCGGCAGGGATCGGCGGGAACTCGCCGGTCACCGTCACGCTGACGGCCACCAGTATCAAGGATCCCAGCAAGTCGGGCTTGGCTACCATTACGCTGGCGCCTCCGTCCGCTCCGGCAAGCCAGTGGGTCTATTACAACTCCAGCGGTGACCTGGTCTATAAGACCCTCGACGCGCAGGGCGACCAGATCATGGACTTCTCCACCGCCGGCTACGAGCAGGGTGCAGGGGAAATTCCCACGGCGCCGGTCCAAGCCACCGTATCTCCGTCTGGCGGAGACGACACCGCCAACATTCAAGCCGCCATCAACACGGTCTCCGCCATGACCTTGAATCCAACGACGGGCCTGCGCGGTGCTGTCCTCCTGGAACCCGGCAGCTACACAGTCAGCAGTTCGCTGACCATCACCGCGAGCGGTGTGGTGCTCCGAGGCAGTGGAAGCGGCACTTCGGCCAGCAGCAACACTGTAATTACCATGACAGCTGCGGCTACGCCTTATCCACTGGTCATCCTGGGCAGCAACCTCCTGGACGGCGAGCCTAACGATCCCGTTTATATAGGTTCCCCCACGGTCATCACAGACACCTATGTGCCTGCGGGAACTCTCGCCGTCGATGTTGCCAGCACCTCCGGACTCTCGGTGGGAACGAACGTCATCATCACGAGACCGGTGACCGCCGCATGGGTGAGCTTCATGGGGATGACCGCGGCAGATTTAGGCACCACTTGCGGCGGTTCCCCCTGCAACTGGATCGACGTTGGCAGCGACGAGCTGAGAACGGATCGCACCATCACGGCGATCGACGGGAACCAGATCAAGCTCGATGCACCCATGTCCGACTCTATCGACAGTACCTACTGCGGCCTCGACGGGGCTACGCTGCAGGCGTACACCTTCAGCGGACGCATCTCGCAGGTCGGCATCGAGAACCTGCGTGCCATTGCGCCGGTGCCACCCAATAACCTCGTACCGCCGACGCCGTCCTATCAACTCGTCGTCACCTACTCCGTGCTCAACGCGTGGGCCCGCAACCTTACTGCGCAGGATACGCTGCAGAGCGTCGATATCGAGGACTACAGCAAGCAGGTGACGGTGAGCAACGTCGCCATCACGCATACCGTTACACAGACAGACGCTGCCAAGTTTGAAGAGTTTTACATCATGCGCGCAACCCAGGTGCTGATGGATACGGTGAGCGATGTTGCCGACGACACGATCTTCTTCTCAACGAGCAGCGCGACGCAGGGGCCAAATGTCCTGCGCAACGGCGCCTTCGAGGGCAGTGCCTACGTTGAACCGCATCAGCGCTGGGCAACCGGGTTACTGGTGGAGAACACCACGGTTGCAGCGATATCCGGCTCCACGCAGGGAAACATCAACCTCCTGGACCGTGGCAACGACGGCACCGGACAGGGCTGGGCCATCGGTTGGGGCGTGGTGTGGAACTCGAATGCGAATCAATTCACCATTCAGCAGCCGCCGGGTTCGGAGAACTGGTGCGTAGGCTGCATCGGCACGCAGGAGACAACGGCACCGCCCGGCGGTTCCACCGTGCTGCCACAAGGCGCGATCGACTCGCCGGGAACCTACGTGTTCCCCTCGAGCCTCTATCAGGCGCAATTGACCCAGCGGCTCGGTGCGGGTGCAGTGGCCCAGTAGAAAGCCAACTGCAGTAGATTCGCCTTGAGGTGGAATCAATTCAAATTGCTATGGAAGTTCGATATTGAATTGGGCTACGGTTTGGAGTTTGGAAACCCCACGCGGACAAGAGTATCCCCGCCACACTTTACTTCGAAATTTTTCGAGATTACGAGCCGGCGGCAAACCCGCCAATTTTCGCCACGGTCAGCCGCAGGTATTTGTAGGGATTTACCGGCACGTCGTTGATACGGACTTCGTAGTGGAGATGCGGGCCAGTAGAGCGGCCGCTTAAGCCGACATACCCGATGGTGTCACCGCGGTGGATGTATTGTCCGGCAGCGACGGCGAAGCTGGAAAGGTGGCCGTAGCGAGTGGAGATGCCGTGCCCGTGATCGACCATGATGGCGCGTCCGTAGCCGCCCAGGAAGTCGGCGAAGGTAACCACGCCGTCGGCCGGAGCGATCACGGGTGAGCCGACATTAGCGGAGATATCGACACCCGAGTGGAAGGCGCCTTCTCCGTTAAACGGATCGATGCGCTCGCCGAATGAGCCAGTAACCTGGCCTTCAACCGGCCACAGATTCGGAGCCGAGTTGGCCCGAATCCAGTCCGCCGTGGTCGAGTTCTTAGTCAGCCCCAGCGAGATTCCGACGCTCGCCGCGCCGCTCAGCGCCGTGTGCTTCAACGCATAAAGCTGGTCGAGCGACGAGTGCACCTGCGCTTCCTGAATCTGCTCGGTCGAGGCGGCAACCATCGCCGGATCGGACTTGAGGCCGTAAAGCGCGGAAACCTCGCTCGCCAGCGATCCGAGAGAAGCTACCTGAATGTCTCGTTCCTTGGCGACCTGTTCCAGACGCGAATAACGGTCCTTGAGCTGGGCTTGCTCGGTGCGGAGCTGGTTATAGTGTTCAACTTTCGCCAGCATCCGGGTATACGAGCTGGCGATGCCTGTGAGGCACAGCACGCCGATTGCGGCGCCCGCCAGAAGAACATACAGGTATTGGACGGGAATAGAGATCTTACGAAGCTGTCCGGCTTCGTCGCGAGCTACGAAAAATATGTAAAAGCGTTTACGCAATATCCCAACTTTCGCAAGTGAATTTCGCTTCGGAATCCTGCCGGAGCGGAACAGTCATGCTCGGGCTCGGAATCCTGATTCCACCAGCCGCTTTAGATGCAGGCTGGTCTATCCCAGACTACGGAACCAGGCAAGCCGAAATCCAATTTGGCTGCAACCAATTCAGGCTGCAGTACTTGGTTCGGCAAAGGTATCTGTTAACGGCGAGTTAAACGGTAACAAACCTGATTCCCCCTGTCAACCTCGCTACGCCCTTCTGGATGGTTACCAAGGCAGCGTAATTTGCGGTGCCCATCCGGCCAGATTACCGAAGTAAGCGAGCACGTCGCCCGTCCGCTGCCAACGCAAGCACTCAAGGTGTTGAAAGCAGGGGTATAGTGTTCGGCATGCCACTCAGCAAAAGACTGAGCGAAAAGAAGCTGATCGAGCAGATCCGCCGCTTGGCCCTCGGAGGCCGGTCGGTGTTAACGGGCATTGGCGATGACTGCGCCGTGCTCCGTGTTCCTCCAGGATACGACATGCTGGTCACGACCGACTTCACCATCGAGAACGTACACTTCCGGCGAAATTGGCACCCTCCAGAACTGGTGGGGCGGCGCTGTCTGACACGTGGGCTGAGCGACATCGCGGCGATGGGAGGCGAGCCGCGGGCGGTATTCCTATCGCTCGCCGTCGCCGTCGCCGTCCCGCAGAAGTGGGTGGACCGCTTCCTGAAGGGATTGCTGGACCTTGCCAAAGAATTCAAGGTTCCGCTGGCCGGCGGCGACACCGCGGAGTCACCAGCAGGCATCCAGGCGGACATCGTGGTGGTGGGCTCGGTGCCCAAGGGGAAGGCGGTTTTGCGGTCGGGGGCGAAGCCGCGCGAGCAGATTTACGTGACTGGCGACTTGGGCGGCTCGGCTGCTGCGCTGGCGCGGCTGGCCGAATCGAAGCCGATGGGAGCGGAGTATTCCAAATACCTTCGTCCGCAAGCGCGGATTGCCGTGGGCCAGAGCCTGCGCCGGCGTGGATTAGCTTCGGCCATGATTGACGTGAGTGACGGCCTTTCCACCGACCTCGAACATATCTGCCAGGAAAGCCGCGTGGGCGCGGAGATCGAAGCGGAGGCGATTCCGCGGGCGCAGATTGTGCGAGGGAAAAAAGAGCGAGGGAACAAAGAGCGAGGGGAAAAAGAGCTGGCGGAAAAGCGGGTCGCGCTCGATTTTGCCTTGCATGGTGGTGACGATTACGAGCTCCTATTTACGTCCGCAGCCGTGGTTCCCGCGCAAGTTGCGGGAGTGCGAGTAACGCGGATCGGGCGGACCACGCGATCCGCGGGCATGCGGCTGATCGGGGCCGATGGAAAGAGACAGCCGCTCCTGGCCGCGGGATGGGAGCACTTTGCGTGAATTGGTAATTTTAAAGCCTTGAAACCTCGACAATTTGAAGCCATCTCCATACTCCCAGGTGACTTTCGTTACCTGCCCGTGGTCACAGCGCGGGACTAGAGTAGACCTATGAAAAAGGTTTCCTTACTCCTGGCGTTCGGTCTCGCGCTGCTGCTTCCAGCTTTCGGGCAAGGGCAAGGACCAGCGGCGGTTCGCAAGATCGATAACGAGTTCGTGCAACAACAGTTCGGCGACCAGTTCACGCTGCTGCCCGACATTGCGCCAGCGTTCGGCGATCTGGACGGCGACGGCGTGGAAGACGCGGTGATTGCGGCGCGCTGCAAGAATCCGATGCTCGATCAAGCCGAGCACAATTACACGGTGCTCGATCCCTACAACGAATTTTTTGGCTATGGCGATCCCCGGATGACGACCACGTTCAGCGAGGGCGATCCCACCCGCCGCGGTCTGGTGGTGCTGATCGTTCATGGCGCGGGCAAGGACGGCTGGCGCTCGGCCACTCCGCGAGCGAAGTTTGTGATTGTAAATTTGCCGTATAAGACGATCTCCGTTAGAAAAATGAGTCTGAAAAAGAGAAAGATCGAAGCCGTATACATTGAAGAAGCGGGCGAGACGGGCGAAAGCTCTGCCCTGTTCTTCGACGGCAGAAAGTTCCGCTACGTGCCCATGGGCGGAGACATGCAGTAGATAGCTCTCAGCTTTCAGCTCTCAGCCAAAATCCACGGTCGCGTCCCCCTTGGGATTCTCTCCGAGTCAGAACGCTCACTCCACAGCTTCCCGAAGCGTATGCAAGGTCAGTGCGATGAGTTGGGCGCCCTGCGCCGGGCGTGCTAAAGTGTGTTCATGGCAAACACACGAAGCGCAACCCTCAGCATCCGGCTGAAACCGGAAACCAAGAAACGGCTGGCGCGGTTGGCGAAAGCGTCGGGGCGCAGTTCCAATTTTCTGATTGCGGACGCGGTGGAGGTTTATGTCTCCGATCAGGAAAGAATGCTGGCCGAGGTGCGGCAGGCGGATCGCCAGGTCGAATCGGGACACTACATCAAGAACGAGGACATGAAGGCGTGGCTGTTGTCGTGGGGAACGGATCGCGAGTTGCCCATGCCGAAATGCGCCTGCGGCAAAGCCCATAATGACGATGACGAGGCGCTGTGCCGGTAGAAATTGTCTGGTCTGCGCTGGCACGAACCCGTCTGCGGGAAATTCGCGCTTATGTCGCCCGCGACAAACCGGAGGCAGCGGAACGGCTCGCCCTGCGGATTGTCGCTATGGTCGAAAGTCTAAGGAATCATCCACACTTAGGGCGAGTTGGGGCAGAGGCTGGAATCCGAGAGCTGATCGTCGCAATGACTCCCGGAAACACTCCGTACATCGTCTTGTATCGCGTGCAGGGCCAGCGCGTTACGATCAGCACGATCTGGCATGGGGCACAGCGCCGGGGAGAGTAGGATAGGCGAACCCTCCAGAGTTGGGATGGACGCCGAAACCCGTGCCACCCGCTAATCCGCTCACCGCGTCTCGAAAAACGGCGAGACTTAGGCGCTCGGCTGTTACGGTGTCGGCGAATGTGGGGTAATGATTTTTATTCTCCGGTATGGGCTGGATAGGGGCAGCTTCATCTTTAGATCAAAGTCATCGAAGTAAGCCTTTACCACGTCAAGTTTCGGTTCGCGCCGGTCGGCCCATTCGCGGATTGTCTTCTCGTTCTCCGCCGACATACGCGGCCCGAGGATGATGCGTCTAAGGCAGTGTGAGTCGAAGCTAACCATCGGGTTGCCGTCAAGATTTAGGCCCCCCACCCTGACTTCCTCCTCTCCGCTCCAGCGGCTGTGCTTGAAGAATATGTACGGGCCTCTGTCCTCGGGGTCGGTGATGTCCATGAATGGCAGTTCATCTACGTAGGCCACGTCAAAGGCACACGTGAAAAAAGGCCCCTCATTGGCGAATTCCAGACAGTAGCCTGAATGATTTCCCGCATACTTTGCCCACATAACCAAATTGTCATAGTGTTTCGACAGGCAATAGACTCGATGAGTCCGGTTCATATGTGCGTATAGTTTTCGGGCAAGTTCTCGAAGGAGGCGGTAGGGGCGAAGATGGGCGTCACATGTTATTTCCACGGCTTTGTGTCTTCGATCGGCGAGAGATAAACCGGGGTTGCTCTTAATGAGATTGTCGTAGACGTGGGCTGCCAATTTCTCGGGAGGCAAGGGTGCAAGTCTGGGCTTTGCATCCGCAGGATCGTTCAGCTCACCGAGCGTCGGGAAGTAGAGCGAATGCTTGAGAGCGATGTTCTCGAGCCGCTCCAGATGGTCAGGGCTCGAATATTTGTAAAAGTGTGAACCCGTCGCCCGAGTTGGGGCCAGAATGGCCACGAACAGATGGTATTGCGGGCTCTGGGAGTGTGTTTGTTACCAAGGTCGGATGGTACCTTCTTAGTCACCCGATCACACCGGTCTTTGATCGTTTAGCGGCGCCTACGCTGCCTTCGAGCCCTCTGTCCCCAGATCGCGGAGCAGCCGTTCAAATGCGCTCTTTAACGAATCGCGGTCTTTCCATTTGCGGAAGTCTCCGACGTGCCTGGTTTCTTGAATGCCTGCCGCCCAGGCGCGGCTAGATCGCATCACCGCGTCATCCAGGCGAATCGGGAGGAGTACGGTGTCTCCAGGCGAACGGCGCTCCTTCTCAATCGCCGCCTGCACTTCCCGCTCGACCCAATCGCTGTTGACGGAGCTTTCGGACAGGATGATCAGCAGCTTTTCATAGACCCGGATGCTGCGCTCAATCACTTCCTGGAATCGATCGCCGATCCTCAGGTCGTGCGGCGCGAACCAGCAGCGGACGCCTTTGTTCTGCAAATCCGCATGCAGGCGGTCGGCGAACTCCTGATCGTTGGTGGAATAGCTGATGAAGCAGGAATAGAACTCAAGGGCCTTCCCGTTGAGAGATCCCATGTGCGCAATAAAGTTTTCGGGAACGCCGGCTCCGCGCAAGAATGCCAGCGGGATTTTGCCTTGGGAGCGGTAGATGGTGTCGATGCCGATGGTCGACGGACCTTTATGCGAGACGGTCTCAAGGTCCTTCACGTTGCTCAGGTCGTTGTCTCCAGAGGTCGTATAGCCAATTGACGCTTTGGTGAGATACGCCCCGGTGAGGTTTGCTCGGCTGAGGTTCGCCCCGATGAGGCTCGCCTCGCGGAGTTCCGCCGCACGCAGGTCTGCTCCGCTGAGATCCGCCTCATAGAGGTTCGTCCGGCTGAGGTTCGCCCGGCTGAGGTCCGCCCAGCGCAGGTCCGTCGTGGTGAGATCCGTATCGGTGAGGTTCGCCCGACTGAGGTTTGCCCGACTCAGGTTCGCCCGGTGAAGGTTCGCCCTAGCGAGGTTTGCCCCGCCGAGGTTCGCCCGGCTGAGGTCTGCCCTTCTCAGATACGCCTCGCGGAGGTTTGCCCCGGTGAGGCTCGCCTCGCGGAGATCCGGGACTATTTCGGGGTGTGCCTTTCTCCAGGCATTCCAAGCCTCCACGCCTTCCTTGATTTTTGCGAGATGTTCACTGTTCGCCATGGCGCCAGCCTTTCATTGGCGCTCATCATACTCTGCCGTGGCGAAGGCGGTAAACGAGTTAGCAGAGATGTTAGACGTGATGGCGAGTTAGTCGGTCTTTTGGAGAGAAGCCGGGAGGGAAGCTAGCGGCGAAGCTGTATCTCGGAGGACTTCCGCTGCCGACCACCCCAACGCGCGCCTTCAAACCTTTCTTCATCTCTTCATCACATTCCGATTGTGACGGCCATCATCGACCTTCAACCCGCGTGTGCTAAAATAGAGATCTGATTGGGGCAGTTTCGAAGCGCATCCGTCAACCAGACGGCCTTCGAAGCCGCCCCAAAGCCATTTTCAGTGCTCTTTTAGAGTCTAAGTCCTTATTTGTGAATATTTTGAAGTTAAGTCCTTATTCCTCAATATTTTAGCGGAAATCGGGGGGGGGGGGGGGGGGGGGGGGTAAAAAAA